>NZ_QTND01000001.1:0-344 GCF_003603405.1 Streptococcus sp. AM43-2AT
GTTGTAGACAACCGTCCACAAGAGATTGAATTCGAAGGTAAGACTTACGAATTGGTACCAGCTGGTAACTACACAGTTGGTGAAGTTGATAAAGATGGTCACTTGAAGTCAACAGACCCTACTACAGGTAAAGTAATTGAAGGCGATAAGAATGTCACTTATGTTTACAAACTGAAGGAAACTCCAGACAAACCTGTAGAACCAACTCCAGACAAGCCTGTAGAACCAACTCCAGACAAGCCTGTAGAACCAACTCCAGATAAGCCTGTAGAGCCAACTCCAGACAAGCCTGTAGAACCAACTCCAGACAAGCCTGTAGAGCCAACTCCAGATAAGCCTGTAGA
>NZ_QTND01000001.1:354-914798 GCF_003603405.1 Streptococcus sp. AM43-2AT
CCAGACAAGCCTGTAGAACCAACTCCAGATAAGCCTGTAGAACCAACTCCAGACAAGCCTGTAGAGCCAACTCCAGATAAGCCTGTAGAACCAACTCCAGACAAACCTGTAGAACCAACTCCAGATAAGCCTGTAGAGCCAACTCCAGACAAACCTGTAGAACCAACTCCAGACAAGCCTGTAGAGCCAACTCCAGATAAGCCTGTAGAGCCAACTCCAGATAAACCAGTAGAGCCAACTCCAGACAAGCCTGTAGAACCAACCCCAGATAAGCCTGTAGAGCCAACCCCAGATAAGCCAGTGGATCCAACACCAGGTAAACCAGTGAATCCAACCCCAGATAAGCCAGTGGATCCAACACCAGGTAAACCAGTGAATCCAACCCCAGATAAGCCAGTGGATCCAACACCAGGTAAACCAGTGAATCCAACCCCAGATAAGCCAGTGGATCCAACACCAGGTAAACCAGTGAATCCAACCCCAGGTAAACCAGTGGACCCAACATCAGGTAAACCAGTAGAGTCAACACCAGCTAAAGGACAACTTCCAAATACTGGTGAAACTACATCTGTAGGATCAACTGTACTCGGACTAGTTGCAGGCCTTGTAGGATTCGTGGCATTTGGTCGTCGAAAAAAAGAAGACGAAAAATAATTCTTCTTTCTTTGGTGAAAGATTGATTTTGCTGAATTCCAAATAGCAAGGTCTACTCGATGACTAGAAAAGGTTTTATGGCCTTGAAAAAGGGGATGATGCATCCCCTTTTTTAGACCAGTCAATCACTTCAGTTATCACAATGAGATTTTTATAATAGGAGCCTCAAGTTCTAAACAGGTTAAAAGCTACAACCTGTTTGTTTCAAGAGGCTCTTTTTGATAGGCAAGAGAGTTATACAACTTCATTAATTTGGAATGTGGAAAGGAAGTTCTACTTTTGGGGGAATCACCTATCCATACGAGCTGGCATACTCAGAAATGGTCAATAGAAAAGTATGAGGTAAAATAATCGATTTTAAGACGACAAGATAGAATTTTTTTGATAGATATCACTATATAAAAAACGCTTTTTGTGGTAAAATAATACAGATCATAAAAGGAGTGACAAAATGGTAGAACCTAAGTATAAACGTATTTTAATTAAGTTATCAGGTGAAGCGTTAGCCGGTGAACGGGGTGTCGGAATTGATATCAAAACGGTTCAAAAGATGGCCCTTGAAATCAAAGAAGTTCATGACCTTGGAATTGAAATTGCTCTCGTTATCGGTGGAGGAAATCTCTGGCGTGGAGAACCTGCGGCGGAAGCAGGTATGGATCGCGTTCAAGCAGATTACACTGGAATGCTTGGAACAGTTATGAATGCCTTGGTGATGGCGGATTCTCTTCAACAGGTTGGAGTAGATACGCGTGTCCAAACAGCGATTGCCATGCAACAAGTCGCTGAGCCTTATATCCGTGGCCGCGCCCTTCGTCACTTGGAAAAAGAGCGTATTGTTATCTTTGGTGCAGGCATTGGTTCTCCATACTTCTCAACGGATACAACGGCTGCTCTTCGTGCCGCTGAAATTGAAGCAGACGCAATCTTGATGGCTAAGAATGGTGTTGACGGCGTTTATAATGCTGATCCAAAGAAAGACAAGACAGCTGTGAAGTTTGAAGAATTAACTCACCGTGATGTCATCAATAAAGGCCTTCGTATCATGGATTCGACAGCATCGACCATCTCAATGGACAATGATATTGACTTAGTCGTTTTCAACATGAATGAGCCAGGGAACATCAAACGCGTTGTCTTTGGAGAAAATATCGGTACTACCGTTTCTAATAATGTAGAAAAATAAGGAAGTTAGAGGAATAAAATGGCAAATCCAATCGTAGAAAAAGCTAAAGAAAGAATGACTCAGTCTCACCAAAGTTTGGGACGTGAATTTGGAAGTATCCGTGCAGGCCGTGCGAATGCAAGTCTCTTGGATCGGATCTATGTTCAATATTACGGAGTTGATACTCCATTGAATCAAATCGCATCGATCACCATTCCAGAAGCTCGTGTGATGTTGATCACACCTTTTGACAAGTCTTCATTGAAAGATATCGAGCACGCTTTGAATGCTTCTGATCTTGGCATTACTCCAGCCAACGATGGTTCGGTTATCCGCTTGGTCATCCCAGCTTTGACAGAAGAAACTCGTCGTGACTTGGCCAAAGAAGTAAAAAAAGTTGGTGAAAATGCTAAAGTAGCCATCCGTAACATCCGCCGTGATGCGATGGATGAAGCCAAGAAGCAAGAAAAAGCTAAAGAAATCACTGAAGATGAATTGAAGAATCTTGAGAAAGAGATCCAAAAAGTAACCGATGATGCTGTGAAGCATGTTGATGAAATGACAGCACACAAAGAAAAAGAATTGCTTGAAGTTTAATCATTTCCAGCAGTTTACAGAGGAAATGAACTCAGTTGGCACTGCTGGCTGAGTTTTGTTTCCATTAAGGGGCTATTGATGAGCTTTAGCCAGAAAGAAGGAAAAAATGAATACCAACCTCGCACATGATATCGTGGGCCTTGTAACGGATGAGAATGATCGCTTTTACTTTGTCCAGAAGGATGGGCAGACTTATGCCTTGGACAAGTCTGAAGGAGAGCATGCACTTGGAGAATCCGTCAAGGGCTTTGCCTATACGGATATGAAGCAACGTTTGCGTCTGACCACCCTAGAAGTCACAGCCCGTCAGGACCAATTTGGCTGGGGGACAGTGACTGAAGTTCGCAAGGATCTGGGTGTATTTGTCGATACGGGTCTACCCGATAAGGAGATTGTCGTCTCTCTGGATATTTTGCCAGAAATCAAGGATCTGTGGCCGAAAAAAGGCGATAAACTCTTTGTTCGCCTAGAAGTTGATAAAAAAGATCGGATCTGGGGTGTCTTGGCTTACCAAGAAGACTTCCAACGAATTGCTCGTCCAGCCTACAACAATATGCAAAACCAGAACTGGCCGGCCATCGTCTATCGCTTAAAACTTTCAGGGACCTTTGTTTACCTGCCTGAGAATAATATGCTGGGCTTTATCCATCCAAGTGAGCGCTATGCCGAACCCCGTTTGGGACAAGTCCTAGATGCTCGGGTCATCGGTTTCCGAGAGGTGGATCGGACCTTGAATTTGTCCTTGAAACCACGCTCGTTTGAAATGCTTGAAAACGATGCGCAGATGATTTTGGCCTACTTGGAGGGGAATGGTGGCTTTATGACCTTGAATGACAAGTCCTCCCCAGAAGAGATTAAGGCTACCTTTGGGATTTCCAAGGGGCAGTTCAAAAAGGCTCTAGGTGGCTTGATGAAAGCGAAAAAAATCAAGCAAGACCAGTTTGGAACGGAACTAATCTAAGAGGAGCCTTATGCGAAAATCATTTTACACTTGGCTGATGACAGAGCGCAATCCCAAAAGCAATGCTCCGAAAGCCTTGCTAGCTGATCTAGCTTTTCATGAGTCTGCCTTTCCAAAACATACAGATGATTTTGATGAGGTCAGCCGCTTTCTGGAAGAGCATGCCAGTTTCTCCTTTAATCTAGGAGAATTTGATGCGATCTGGGAAGAATACTTAGGTCATTAGTAACAGGAGATAGTGGTGAGCCGGGGATGGTCAATTCTCGGTCACTTTGTTATAATAGAGAAAACTTACAGAAATAGAGAGGTTCTTTATTTGAAAGAACATTCAATTGATATTCAATTAAGTCATCCAGATGATCTCTTCCATCTGTTTGGATCCAATGAGCGTCATTTGCGTTTGATGGAGCAAGAGTTGGATGTGATCATACATGCTCGAACAGAAATTGTCCAGGTCATTGGGCAAGAAGAAGATTGTGAGAAAGCTAGACAAGTTATTGAGGCTTTGCTGATCTTGGTGAATCGTGGTATGACCATCGGGACGCCGGATGTCGTAACAGCTATTCAAATGGTTCGTAATGATGAGTTGGATAAGTTCGTCGCCTTGTATGAAGAAGAAATCATCAAGGATAGCTACGGCAAGCCCATTCGGGTCAAAACGCTGGGGCAAAAGATTTATGTAGATAGTGTCAAGCACCATGATGTGACCTTCGGGATTGGACCAGCCGGGACAGGGAAAACCTTCTTAGCGGTGACCTTGGCCGTCACCGCCCTCAAGCGTGGTCAGGTCAAGCGGATCATTTTGACCCGTCCTGCTGTAGAAGCTGGAGAGAGCCTTGGTTTCCTTCCGGGTGACCTCAAGGAAAAAGTAGACCCTTATCTACGACCGGTCTATGATGCTCTTTACCAGATTTTAGGGAAAGACCAGACTACTCGGATGATGGAACGAGAAATTATCGAGATTGCCCCTCTGGCCTATATGCGGGGCCGGACCTTGGACGATGCCTTTGTCATTCTCGATGAAGCGCAAAATACCACCATCATGCAGATGAAGATGTTCTTGACCCGTCTTGGTTTTAACTCCAAGATGATTGTCAATGGGGATACTAGCCAGATCGACCTTCCGCGAAATGTCAAATCCGGCTTGATTGATGCCCAGGAGAAATTAAAAAATATTTCTCAGATCGACTTTGTGCATTTCTCTGCTAAGGATGTTGTTCGCCATCCTGTTGTAGCAGAAATTATTCGGGCCTACGAGCCAATCCCAAATCCAGTGCTCAAAGAAAACCTGGATGTGGAAGAAGAAGCAGAATAAAAAGGCAAAGATCTTGTGATCTTTGCCTTTTAAATGTCAGAAATTATATTAATTCGTCGATTGGTGTGAAGTCGCGCTCTAGGCCTTCTGCAACCGGTTGGCTAGTGATGTGGCCTTGATAAGTAGTAACCCCTTGGCGTAAGCCTTCATCAAGGGCGATAGCCTTATGGAACCCTTTGTCAGCTAAAGCTTCCACATAAGGAAGGGTTACGTTGGTAAGGGCGATGGTAGAAGTGCGAGCGACAGCACCTGGAATATTGGCAACGGCATAGTGGAGCACACCATGTTTTTCGTAAACAGGCTCCGTATGAGTAGTCACACGGTCTGCTGTCTCAATAACCCCACCTTGGTCAACTGCAACGTCGACGATCACAGAACCTGGACGCATTTGTTTGACCATATCGTCCGTCACTAATTTTGGAGCTTTTGCACCAGGAATCAAGACAGCCCCGATGACAACATCGGCATCACGGACGCTGGCTTCAATGTTAAATGGGTTGGACATGAGGGTTTGGATTTGGTGACCGAAGACATCTTCTAGAACTGACAAACGTTTGGCACTGATATCCAAGATGGTGACTTGGGCACCGAGTCCAAGAGCGATACGAGCTGCATGGGTTCCAACGACCCCACCTCCGATAATGGTGACTTTTCCTTTAGGAACACCAGGTACACCACCTAAGAGAACGCCTGATCCTCCTTCTTGTTTGGTGAGGAAGTGAGCGCCGATTTGCACGGCCATCCGTCCAGCAACTTCACTCATTGGGACCAAGAGTGGTAATTGTCCTTCAAGGTCTCGCACTGTTTCGTAAGCTACCCCAGTTGTCTTTGCAGCGACCATGGCATCTGCTAACTCAGGAGCGGCAGCCATGTGCAAGTAGGTGAAGAGCAAGAGGTCTTCACGAAGGAAGCCGTATTCTTCAGCGAGGGGTTCCTTTACTTTGACGACCAATTCAGCTGCCCAAGCCTCTGCAGCAGTGGCAACGATAGTTGCCCCTTGTTTGGTGTAATCTTCATCCGCAAAGCCAGAACCAAGTCCAGCGTTGGTTTCCACCAAAACTTGATGGCCCTTGCCCACCAAGCTGTGTACGCCAGCTGGTGTCAAACCGACCCGATTTTCGTTGTTTTTTATTTCTTTTGGAATACCAATTAACATTATTTTCTCCTCCTTGCTTAGATATAGGTGTAAAAAGGCCATTGGTGTGAGATTGCTCTCCTAACTCAATGACCTTTTCACTCCTCATCCCATTTTTTTAACCGAATGGTTTTATTTTATATAAAAGCTAGTTAAAAATCAAGAAAAAATTTTAAATTGCCTTCCTTTATGTTTTCTGCTAAACTAATCCCTAAAGAAGGAGTGTCTAATGGAAAATTTATATGTGAAGTTAGCGGCTTATCGTGAAATGGAGACAGAGCGTTTACGTTTGCGTCCGGTCACTCTTGAGGATGCACCGGCTATGTTTGAGTACGCTTCTGATGAGGCTGTTACGCGCTATACTTTTACAACCAATCAAAGTCTTGAAGAGACGCGGAATAACATTGCCCTCTTTTACCTAGCTAGCCCACTTGGAAGATGGGGGATCGAGCTCAAAGAAAATGGAAAATTTATCGGGACGATTGATTTACTGGATTTGGATCTTTCTCTGAAGAAGGGGAGTATCGGCTATGTTCTGAATAAAGACTATTGGAACCAAGGTCTTGCGACAGAAGCTACCAAGACAGTGATTGCCCTAGCTTTTGAACAGTTAGGGATGAACAAGCTCATTGCCGTTCATGATAAGGAAAACCCAGCTTCTGGACGGGTGATGGCCAAAGCAGGGATGCAATTTTCCCACGAAGAAGCTTATGCGATGCTAGACCCGCATGAAAAAGGGCGAATGGTGACGAGAGTCCATTATGTCCTCACGAAGGAAGAATATTTGGCAGAAAAATGAGTCAGGATATTGACAAAAGGCCTATCTCCATGATATAGTAGATAGGTACTGCTGGTTTAGCTCAGTCGGTAGAGCGCATCCATGGTAAGGATGAGGTCGCCGGTTCAATCCCGGCAACTAGCATAGTAGAAGAGAGAAGCTTAGAGAGGATCTAGGCTTCTTTTTTGTCTTTATCTTCTAACTGGGAGTCTATTTGCAGACTCTTTTTCAACAATTTTCAAAAAAACGTTGACAAGCATAGAAATACGTGGTAAAGTTATAGCAACAAAGAGAAAGGAGAAAACCGTCATGAACAAAGTAGATGTTTTGATGACACAATTGAATACACAACTTCTCCAATCTCAGTTGAGTTCGATTTAAAAAATGAATGAAACCCAAGATGGAGGAGTCTGTCTTGGGTTTTTTGTATGCATTTTTGCCTGCCTTAACTGAATTGGTGATAGGCATCAGAAGGCCCAAGTATGGACTGAGCACCTACTCAGCTCCTTACTTGGGTTTTTTCTGTGCCATTTTGAAAAGGAGAGTAGATGATAAGAGCTATTTGGGAGTATATCAGAGAGCGCAAGTGGCGCTATATTAGCATTGCTGTGGTCCTGATTCTTTATGATTATACCTTATTGATCCCGACGCAAGTTATTCAGCGTTTAGTGGATCATTTGAGTCAGCAGACGCTGACGCAATCCAACTTTGTATGGGATATGGTCCTCTTGGTAGGATCAGCCATCCTCAATTACCTGACGGCTTTTTATTGGCAGTTGCGCCTTTTTCAGTCGTCCATTCATTTTAAGTCGACCCTTCAGGAGCAAGCATTTCGTAAGCTAGTAGCCATGCGGCGTCCCTTTTTTGAGAAATTCCGCTCAGGAGATCTCTTGACGCGCTTTACGACAGATGTCGATGGCATGGCCGATATGGCTGGTTACGGAATGATGATCATCCTTTATGGTGGCGGTTTATTTACCTTTATTATATTGGCCATGTTTTTCCTTTCTTGGCAATTGACTTTGATTTGTTTTATCCCCATGATATTTCTTGTCGTATCCACCTATTTTTTGAGTAAAAAGCAGGAGGATTACATTGAGCAAAACAGGGAAGCAGTCGCGCAGTTAAACGATGAGGTCTTGGAGTCTATCGAAGGGATTCGGGTCATGCGTGCCTATAGTAGACGGGACCAGCAGGTCAAACAGTTCCAAACAAAAACAGCTAGTCTTGCTAAAACAGGAGATAAAATCGCCTCTATTCAATATTCTTTTGGCCCTTTAGCCCTTTTGTTTATTGGAGTTTCGACTGTCTTACTCTTGGTATTTGGAGGTCAATCCTTAGCTAGTGGGCAATTGAGCTTAGGAAAACTCTTGGCCTTGCAACTGTATTTGGTCTTCTTGGTTGAGCCTATGTGGATGCTATCAGATTTTATCTTGGTCTACCAGACTGGGCAAATGTCCTTTAAGAAGTTAAAAGAAGTGATTGATGAAACAGATGATTTAGAGCCAGATGGTCCGCATTTCTTGGAACAAATTGATTCGGTAGAGTTTAAGGATTATTCCTTCCGCTATCCTGGTGCTGAACGAGAGAGCCTGTCAGGTATTGATTGGACCGTTCAGAAAGGCCAAACAGTAGGGATTGTTGGTCGTACCGGATCAGGAAAGACTAGTCTGGTTCGACAATTCTTGCGGCAGTACCCAGTTGGTGAGGGAGAATTCTTGGTCAACCAGCAACCGATCGTTGCCTACAACCGGCGCTCCATTGAAGATAAAATTGGCTATGTTTCCCAAGAACATATTTTATTCTCGAAATCCATTCGTGACAATATTGCTCTGGGTAAAAATGGTGCTAGTGAAGAGGATTTAGTGGAAGCGGTAGCCCAAGCTGCTTTTGCGGATGATCTCGAGCGGATGTCTCAGGGAATGGACACCATGATCGGTGAAAAAGGGGTCTCTGTATCAGGAGGTCAAAAACAACGGATCTCTCTGGCGCGTGCCTTTTTAAGGGATGCAGATCTCTTGTTGTTAGATGATTCCCTTTCTGCAGTGGATGCCAAGACCGAACAGGCCATTATTGACAGCATTCAAACAGAGCGGAAAGGCAAGACGACCATCATTGTTTCTCATCGCTTGTCTGCTGTCCATCAGGCGGATTGGATCATTGTCTTGGATCAAGGACAGATTGTCGAAGAAGGCAGAGCTAGTGATCTGCTGGCTCAAGAGGGTTGGTACTACGAACAATACCAACGGCAACAAAAACAGGAAGGAGAATAAGATGAAAGTATTGAAACGATTATTATCTAGGATCACGCTTTATCCTACAGTCTTTCTTGTTGGCTTTATTTGTCTCTTATTAGCGACCATCTTTTCTGAGTTGTCTCCATTCATTCTTCAAAAGATGATTGATGGGCCTTTGACCGCACTGACCCATAGTGGAGAGCAAGGTCAGCTACTCCAGATGGGAGGTTTTTATCTCTTGGTCTTAAGCATTGGACAGCTGATTAGCTACCTAGGGAATCGGATCTTGCTACACGGAAGCAATCAAGTGACGGCTAACCTAAGAGACCAAGCCTTTCAAGTCATGCAAGGTCTACCGATTTCTTATTTTGATGATAAGCCGGCTGGAAAGATCGCGACAAGAATTGTCAATGATACGGAAACCTTGCGGACTCAGTTTTATAACTCCTGTATGGTGTTGATTATCTTTTTAGTACGTTTTCTCTTTGTTCTAGGGATTCTCTTTTACCTGAGCCCTATGATGGGCCTTCTCTTGTGTTTGGTCTTTCCGATTTTCTACGGGATCCAGTATCTCTACAAGGTCATGACGGACCAGCCAATGAAGGATTTCTTTGATGCGAGAAGCGAGGTCAATACCCAGGTCAATGAACTCTTGCATGGTGCCAGCATGATCCAACTCTACGGGCAAGAGCCCCATGTTATCGAGGAGTTTGAAGCCACTACCCAGAAGATGCTATGGGCTAATGACCGGATCCTTTTAGCTGATTCAATCGCTTCTTGGACCTTGACGGAATTGCTCAAGTATTTGGTCATTGCAGGTATTTTGACCATCGCTGGCATGTCTTACTTAAAAGGGAATATTGGTGTGACGGCTGGTTTCTTGTTTATCAATATCAACTATGTCATGAACCTCTTTGAACTAATGGCTGCCCTTAGTCGTCAATTTCCGAATATTCGGCGATCACTAGAGACGGGGAGTCGTGTCCTTGCCTTCTTGGATCAACCCTTAGAGGCCGATGGTGTATTGGAGCTGAAGATAGAAAAGGCTCAAGTCGTGTTTGATGATGTTCAATTTGCTTATGAAGAAGGCAAGCCAATTTTACAGGATATTGCCTTTCAGGCGAGCCCTGGGGAAACCATCGCCCTTGTGGGCCATACTGGGTCAGGTAAGTCTTCCATTATGAACCTGCTCTATCGTTTCTATGATCCTCAAGATGGAGTGATTTTGATCGATGGGCAAGATATTCGCCAAGTCTCTCGTGAGAGCCTGCGAAGCCACATGGGCATTGTTCTGCAAGATCCTTATCTATTTACAGGAACCATTGCCAGTAATGTGGCCATGAGTCAGGATCATATTGACCGGGATGCGATCAAAGATGCGCTGAAAAAAGTCGGGGCTTGGCCTTTTGTAGAGCGCCTTGAAAAGGGAATCGACCATCCAGTGGTTGAAAAGGGCTCCGCCTTCTCAAGTGGGGAGCGTCAATTGATTTCCTTTGCTCGAACCCTCTATATGAATCCGAAAATTTTGATTCTGGATGAAGCGACCTCTCACATTGATACGGAGACAGAGGAGATTATTCAACAGGCCATGGCAGTCCTACAGAAAGGTCGGACCACTTTTATCATTGCCCACCGCTTATCGACTATTCAAGATGCGGATCAGATCCTGGTTCTATCAGAAGGACGTATTGTCGAACGTGGGCAATATGCAGACTTAATTGCCCATGGTGGCATTTATGCCCAGATGCATGCCATCCAACAAACGGTTGAATAAGTGTGGCTATGAATGTCAGTCTTCAAATAGTAAAAGTAGCGTGTATTCTAGTATATGCGCTATTTTTATGCTATAATTGAAATGATAGTGAGGTGATCCAAGATGTATATCGAAATGGTTGATGAGACCGGTCAAGTCTCTCAAGAAATGATCAAACAAACCCAGGAAATTTTAGAATTTGCTGCAAAAAAATTGGGCAAAGAAGACAAGGAAATGGCAGTGACCTTTGTAACCAACGAACGCAGCCATGAATTGAACTTGGAATACCGTGATACGGATCGCCCAACGGATGTGATTAGTCTGGAATACAAACCAGAGATGGACATTGCTTTTTCAGAAGAAGATTTAGAAGACCATCCAGAATTAGCAGAAATGATGGCAGAGTTTGATACCTATATTGGAGAACTCTTTATTTCTGTAGATAAGGCGCGTGAGCAAGCGGCTGAGTATGGCCATAGCTTTGAGCGCGAGATGGGCTTTTTAGCAGTGCATGGCTTCCTTCATATCAACGGTTATGATCACTACACTCCGGAAGAAGAGAAGGAAATGTTTGGCTTACAGGAAGAGATTTTGACAGCCTATGGACTCACAAGACAATAAACGAAAATGGAAAAATCGAGAACTGATTGCCAGTCTTGAATTTGCTTTAACAGGGATTTTTACAGCCTTTAAAGAAGAAAGAAATATGCGCAAGCATGCTCTTTCAGCTATCTTAGCGATTGTTGCCGGCTTCCTTTTTCGCATTTCAGCAACAGAGTGGCTCTTTCTACTCTTAAGTGTTTCTTTGGTTATTGCCTTTGAAATCATGAATTCTGCTCTTGAAAATGTAGTGGATTTGGCGAGTGATTACCATTTCTCCATGCTGGCCAAAAATGCCAAGGATATGGCGGCAGGAGCAGTTCTCGTTATTTCAGGCTTTGCCTTGGTGACAGGTCTCATGATATTTGTGCCCAAATTATGGGCTCTAGTATTTGGATAAGGGGGATATTTCCCTCATGAAAGGAAACTATGACATTTAAATCAGGCTTTGTAGCTATTTTAGGACGTCCCAATGTTGGAAAGTCAACTTTTTTGAACCACGTCATGGGGCAAAAAATTGCCATCATGAGTGATAAGGCGCAGACAACGCGCAACAAGATTATGGGAATCTACACGACCGATAAGGAACAGATTGTCTTTATCGATACGCCAGGGATTCATAAACCTAAGACAGCCCTTGGAGACTTCATGGTAGAGTCTGCCTATAGTACACTTCGGGAAGTCGATACGGTTCTCTTTATGGTGCCGGCAGATGAACCACGTGGGAAGGGTGACGATATGATTATCGAACGCCTCAAAGCAGCCAAGGTGCCCGTTATCCTTGTGGTGAATAAGATCGACAAGGTACACCCAGACCAACTTTTGGCACAAATCGATGATTTCCGTAGTCAAATGGACTTCATGGAAATTGTGCCGATTTCAGCCCTGCAAGGAAATAATGTTTCGCATTTGATTGATATTTTGAGCGAAAACTTGGAAGAAGGTTTCCAATATTTCCCTGCTGATCAGATTACGGACCATCCAGAGCGTTTCTTGGTTTCTGAAATGATTCGGGAAAAGGTCTTGCACTTGACGCGGGAAGAAATTCCCCATTCTGTTGCAGTAGTCGTGGATTCCATGAAGCGGGATGAGGAGACCGATAAAGTCCATATCCGTGCGACCATCATGGTGGAACGTGATAGCCAAAAAGGGATTATCATCGGAAAAGGCGGTGCCATGCTCAAGAAGATTGGAACCCTTGCGCGTAAGGATATTGAACTGATGCTAGGGGACAAAGTCTTCCTAGAAACCTGGGTCAAGGTTAAGAAAAATTGGCGGGATAAGAAATTAGACCTTGCCGATTTCGGATACAACGAAAAAGAATATTAAGAAGAGGTGGGCAGAAGCCTGCTTCTTGTTTTTGAAAGGAGTTCTATGCCCGAGTTACCAGAAGTTGAGACCGTCCGACGTGGTCTTGAGAAATTAATTCTAGGGAAAACCATCCAATCCGTGGAAGTAAAGTATCCTAAGATGATTCAGACAGATCTGGATGCTTTTCGTCAAGATCTTCCAGGTCAAGAGATTCGATCCATGGGGCGTCGTGGGAAATACCTCTTGTTTCATCTGACGGATTTGGTTTTGATCTCGCATTTGCGGATGGAAGGCAAGTATTTCTTTTATCCAGACGAAGTCCCTTTTCGCAAGCACGCCCATGTCTTCTTTCATTTTACAGATGGTAGCACCCTGGTCTATGAAGATGTCCGCAAGTTTGGGACCATGGAAGTCCTAGTGCCTGAGCTTGTAGACAGCTATTTTGTGAATAAAAAAATTGGTCCAGAGCCGACAGAAGCGGAATTTAAATGGCCTGCCTTCCAAGCAGCTCTGAAAAAATCAAAGAAACCCATTAAATCAGCCCTTTTGGATCAAAAATTGGTGGCTGGTCTGGGCAATATCTATGTGGACGAGGTGCTCTATCGAGCCAAGGTTCATCCAGCCCGTTTGGGGCAAAGTTTGACTGCTACAGAAGCCAGAGCCGTTCGCAAAGAAACAATTGCCGTATTAGCTCAGGCTGTCGAAAAGGGAGGCTCCACCATTCGCTCCTACAGCAATGCCTTCGGAGAAGATGGCACTATGCAGGAAGAACACCAAGTCTATGGGAAAACGGGTCAGCCTTGTAGTCGTTGTGGCTCTCCAATCGAGAAAATCCAACTTGGGGGACGGGGGACTCATTTTTGTCCCCATTGTCAAAAGGTAAAGTAAATGGGAAAGATTATTGGATTAACAGGAGGAATTGCCTCTGGTAAGTCGACTGTGACCTCCTATTTGAGAGAAAAAGGCTATGCTGTTATTGATGCTGATCGTGTGGTCCATGACTTACAGGCACAAGGTGGAGAGCTCTATCAAGCTTTAGTGGAGCATTTTGGGACAGAAATACTCCTAGATACTGGAGATTTGAATCGTCCTGCCCTGGCTGAACGCATTTTTTCAAGCCAGAATGAGATCGCCTGGTCCAACCAGATACAAGGCGAAATGATTCGCAAAGCCCTGGCGCGAGAACGGGATCGGTTAATTGAAGCAGAAGACCTCTTTTTCATGGATATCCCCTTGTTAATCGAGCAGGGATATCTGGACTGGTTTGACCAAGTCTGGCTGGTCTATGTGACGGAGGATACTCAGTTAGAACGTTTGATGGAAAGAAATGCTTTGACAGAGGACCAGGCGCGCGATCGGTTGGCGGCCCAGATGTCTCTGGATGAGAAAAAAGCTCTTGTGGATCTCGTGATTGATAACAATAGCAAGCGTGATCACCTCTATCAGCAAATCGATAGGGCTTTAGAACAAATAGAAAGAAGATGATCCTATTTCACAGGAAATAAAATGGCGTAGAAATCTTTTCATTGCCTGGATTGGTTGTTTTTTTGTAGGGGCCAGTCTTTCATTAGTGGTCCCCTTTATGGCCCTATTTGTGGAGGAGTTGGGAGTGAGAGGTCCGGCCGTTCCTTTTTATGCAGGGATTGCTGTTGCCTCCTCCTCCTTGACATCTGCCCTGATGGCCCCAATCTGGGGGAGTTTGGCAGACCGCTATGGTCGTAAACCCATGATGCTGAGAGCCTCGATTGCCATGACCTTGACCATGGGAGGAATCGCTTTTGTCCCTTCCGTCTTTTGGTTATTGCTCCTACGCTTATTAAATGGTGTCTTTTCAGGCTTTGTTCCTAACAGCACGGCCCTCATTGCTAGTCAGGTGCCAAAGAATCAATCTGGGTATGCTTTAGGGACCTTATCGACAGGAACCATTGCAGGTACCTTGATGGGACCCCTGTTGGGGGGATTGATTGCTGAGCAATTTGGTATGCGTAATGTCTTTCTCCTCGTTGGTTTTTTCCTCTTTCTCGTCTCTGTTTTGACCTGGTGGGGCATTGAGGAAGACTACCAACAAATTTCGAAGGAGGAGCACATTTCAAGCTGGACTTTACTGGCTTCTATCCAGCATAAGGACATTTTACTGGGTCTCTTTTTGACCAGTATGACCATCCAGATGATTGGCCAGTCCATTTCTCCCATTCTTCCTTTGTATGTGCGGGAGTTAGGCCAGAGTAACAATATTATCTTTGTCTCCGGCTTGATTGTATCAGCGATGGGGATTTCCAGTATTCTTACCTCTGGTTGGATGGGTAAGCTAGGAGATAGAATTGGCAATCACCGCCTTTTGCTCTTGGCCCTTCTCTATAGTGGGATCCTCTATATCTTCTGCGCCCTTGCGCAGACCCCTTTTCAATTAGGTATTTTTCGATTCTTATTTGGTATTGGAACAGGGGCCTTGATGCCAGGTGTGACCGCCCTCTTAAACCGTATGACTCCCAAAGAAGGGATCTCTCGGATTTTTAGTTACAATCAACTCTTCTTTTATGTAGGGGGAGTTCTTGGTCCCGTGATGGGCTCTAGTATCGCCATGCATGTCAATTACCATTGGGTATTCTATGGGACTGCTATTCTAGCTTTTACAGATTTAGCCTTCCTTTTATTCATCTTTAGAAAGTATTTGAAAGTGAGAGAAATCAGTGCGCATTAAAGTACAACTAACCTGCACGAGTTGTGGCAGTCAGAATTATTTGACAAGCAAAAATATGAAGACCCACCCGGAAAAAATTGAAGTTTTGAAGTATTGTCCCAAAGAGAGAAAAGTGACATTACATCTTGAAACGAAATGATTTTTATGGTAAAATAGGTAAGATTTTAAGGAGTTTTTTAATTATGACTAAACCGTTGATTACTATTTTATTGGTACTATCTGTATTAATTATTATCGCTATCTTCATGCAACCAACTAAAAATCAATCTAGCAACGTATTCGATGCAAGTTCAAATGATTTGTTTGAACGTTCAAAAGCTCGTGGATTCGAAGCAGTGATGCAACGACTAACAGGAGTAATGATTTTCCTTTGGTTACTCATTGCGATGATTTTAATGGTATTATCCAGTAAATAAGATAGGCTTAGACATTGTCTTTGCCTATTTTTTCATCTATGAGTCGTTTGATGGGGAGATTGTCACTTGTAAAGAAAACTCTCTAAAAGAAAGAAAATAAAGGAGGCTGGCTATCCAGCGCAAGATATGAAAAGTAAAATTATTGATTATTTAAAACAGGAGGGAAAAGCTCAGGTTGATCAATTGGCACAAGCCATTGGGAGTACAGATGCCAAAGGTTTTCGTGAACTGATTAAGACCATTTCGCTAATGGAGCGACGTCGTCAACTAACCTTTGAAGAAAATGGCTTTTTAAGTCTCCTTGATGCTAAACCAAAAGGGACTATTACTGTGAAAGGGATTTTTCATGCTCATAAGAGTGGCTTTGGTTTTGTCAGCTTAGAGGGGGAAGAAGAGGATCTCTTTATTGGACGAAATGATGTCAACCACGCCATTGATGGGGATACAGTTGAGGTTGTGATCACCAAGGTAGCCGATCGGCAAAAGGGGACAGCGGCAGAGGGGAAAATCATAGATGTCTTGGAGCATAGTCTCCAAACAGTTGTCGGCCAGATTGTTTTGGATGAAGAAAAGCCCAAGTATGCAGGCTACATCGTTTCAAAGAATCAAAAGATTAGCCAACGGATCTACGTGAAAAAGCCAGCCCTGCAATTGGAGGGGACGGAAGTTCTCAAGGTTGCCATTGAGCAGTATCCGAGTCGCAAACACAACTACTTTGTGGCCACTGTTCAAGATGTGGTTGGGCATGTCACAGATCCTGGAATCGATGTCTTGGAAGTCCTAGAGTCCATGGATATCGTCTCAGAATTTCCAGAAGCAGTCCTCAAAGAAGCAGAAAGCATTCCAGACAAGCCTAGTGAGAAAGATATGGAGGGACGTTTGGACCTTCGAGATGAAATCATCTTTACCATTGATGGTGCCGATGCCAAGGACTTGGATGATGCGGTTCACATTAAACGCTTGGAAGGCGGAAACTATGAACTTGGAGTTCACATTGCAGATGTCTCATATTATGTGACTGAAGGTTCTGCCCTAGACAAGGAAGCCCTCAATCGCGCCACCTCAGTCTATGTGACAGACCGAGTCGTTCCTATGTTACCAGAGCGACTTTCCAATGGGATTTGTTCCCTAAATCCTCAAGTGGATCGCTTGACCCAATCAGCCATTATGGAGATTGACGAGCGTGGTCGGGTCCTTCGTTACCAGATTACCCAAACAGTTATTAAAACGACCTTCCGGATGACCTATAGTGATGTCAATGAGATCATTGCAGGAGACCAAGAGAAGCGTGAGGAATACCAAGCTATTGTTCCAAGTATTGAAGCTATGGTTGGCCTTCATCAGATCTTAGAAGGAATGCGGGAAAAGCGGGGAGCCCTTAACTTTGATACCAGTGAAGCTAAAATCCTGGTCAATCCTCAAGGAAAACCGGTCGACATCGTCTTGCGTCAACGGGGAATTGCAGAAAGGATGATTGAATCCTTTATGCTAATTGCCAATGAGACAGTAGCTGAGCATTTTGCCAAACGAAAACTTCCCTTCATTTACCGGGTTCACGAAGAACCTAAAGCAGAGAAGGTGCAAAA
Source organism: Streptococcus sp. AM43-2AT (assembly GCF_003603405.1). NCBI lineage: Bacteria > Bacillati > Bacillota > Bacilli > Lactobacillales > Streptococcaceae > Streptococcus > Streptococcus sp. AM43-2AT. The sequence continues at coordinate 17,561 of NZ_QTND01000001.1, forward strand.
GTTTATCGATTATGCCTCTAGCTTTGGCATACCTATTTATGGGACAGCTAGTTCGATGAGTCAGGAAACCTTGCAGGATATCATGAAGAAGGTAGAAGGGGAACCTTATGCTGATGTCTTGTCCATGATGTTGCTTCGTTCCATGCAGCAGGCGCGCTATTCCGAGCACAACCATGGTCACTATGGGCTAGCTGCGGAGTTCTATACTCACTTTACCAGTCCGATTCGCCGGTATCCAGACTTATTAGTCCACCGTATGGTGCGAGAGTATGGAAAAGATTCTGAAGTGGCTAGTCATTTTGAACAGGTTATTCCAGATATCGCTAGCCAATCCTCTAGTCGGGAACGCCGCGCTATTGATGCGGAGCGAGAAGTAGAAGCCATGAAGAAGGCAGAGTATATGGAGGACTATGTTGGCGAAGAGTACGATGCTCTGGTATCCAGTGTCGTCAAGTTTGGACTCTTTGTTGAACTTCCAAATACTGTAGAAGGTTTGATCCACATCACCACCTTACCTGGTTTTTATCATTTTAATGAGCGTGATTTGACCTTGCGAGGGGAAAAATCAGGCGTGACCTTCCGAGTTGGTCAAGAGATCCGAATTAGGGTTGAAAGAGCGGATAAGATGACTGGAGAAATCGATTTTTCTTATATCCCAAGTGAGCTGGATCTGATTGAAAAAGGCCATAAAGCTTCTGGGCGTAAGGAAGGAGGTCCATCTTCTAAACGCCGTCCTTCCAAGAAAGAAGGAGAGCGAAAGCAAGGAGGCTTTAGAGATAACAAGCGCAAGCATTCTCCAAAAGACAAGAAGAAAAAGAGTAAGAAACCTTTTTACAAAGAAGTAGCAAAGAAAGGAGTCAAGCATGGCAAAGGGCGAGGGAAAGGTCGTCGCACAAAATAAAAAGGCGCACCATGACTATACAATTGTAGACACGCTAGAAGCAGGAATGGTTCTGACAGGAACTGAAATAAAAAGTGTGCGAGCAGCTCGTATCAATTTGAAAGATGGGTTTGCCCAAGTGAAAAATGGGGAAGTTTGGTTGAGCAATGTTCATATCGCTCCTTATGAAGAAGGCAATATCTGGAACCAAGATCCAGAGCGCCGTCGCAAACTTCTTCTTCATAAAAAACAAATCCAGAAATTAGAGCAAGAAACCAAAGGAACAGGGATGACGCTGGTCCCACTTAAAGTCTACATTAAAGACGGCTATGCCAAGCTCTTGCTGGGCTTAGCAAAAGGGAAGCACGATTATGACAAACGTGAATCCATCAAACGGCGGGAACAAAATCGCGATATTGCTCGTGTGATGAAACAATACAATACACGTTAAAACAAGAAATAGGAACAGCTGAAGCAAAGGCTTAAAACTGTTCCTATTTTTAATGATCTTTTTTGAAACCGCTTGCATTTCTATCTGGATAAGGGTATACTGAAGGTAGCGTTGGTATAGTTGTTTTTCGTCGGCTTGAAAATTTTTTCTAGCCTCTTTTGTAGTCATAAAGGAGATCGACTATGAGAAAACTACTGGTCAAACTAATGATTGCTTTCATGGCCTTTGCCTTGATTCCAGTTCAAGTTGCTCAGGCTTGCTCAGCCATCATTGTTGGGAAGGAGCTCACGACAGATGGTTCCATGCTCTTCGGGCGGACTGAAGACTATCCTTATGCTCCCGATGGTGGTCGCCACAATAAAACTTACGAAGTGGTACCTGCCAAAGACTATAAGGATGGGGATATGTTGGAGGATGAATCCAATGGCTTTGCTTATCCGCACTTGAGTCATGAAATGAAATATACCGCAACTTATGATGCGGCGCATGGAGATGGTTCCAACGGGAACTTCGGAGCACACGGCTTTAACGAAGCTGGTGTTTCCATGACCTCTACAGTATCGGCAACCCCACACGATAAAATTTTGAAAGCAGACCCACTCGTGAAAAATGGATTGGCTGAGGCTGCTATGGTAGACTTGGTTCTTCCACGTGCCAAAACAGCTCGTGAAGGAATTGAGTTGGTTGCCAAGGTACTTGATGAAAAAGGATCTGCCGAAGGAAACATTATTGTCGTAGCAGATAAAAATGAACTCTGGTACATGGAAATCCTATCTGGACACCAATATGTAGCTATTAAATTCCCTCAAGACCGCTATGCCATCTTTGCCAATACCTACTATCTAGGAAATGTGGATTTCAAGGACAAGGACAATGTCATTGCTTCGAAAGATGTGGAAGCAGTTGCTAAAAAGGCAGACCACTACAAGACTGATAAAGATGGCAACTTCCATATTGCAGACTCTTATGGTCCAGATGAATATACCGAACGCAACCGCTCACGGACCTATGCAGGAATTACCTTGATGGATCCGAAGGCGGATGTCAAATATGATGACAAGCACTTTGACCTCTTACGCAAACCAACGGATCCTTCTAAGAAGTATAGTCTAGAAGATGTTTTCGCTGAACAACGGAACCGTTTCGAACACCTCAAACAATATACTCCAGATGACTTGGTGGAACCAGGTAAAGAAGTAGATACCAATAAATACAAATACGCTTTGGGAAATGAAAATGTCATCAACGCCCACGTTTACCAAATTAAGAAGGACTTGCCAACTCCGTTTGGTGGTGTCGTTTGGTTGGGTCTCGCTCAAAGCCGGAACACCCCATATGTGCCATTCTATGGTATTGTCAATGATACCTATGCACCATTCAAAGTTCGCTCCGCCAAATACGATCCAACTTCATGGTACTGGGCTGTTTGGCATATTGACCAAATGGTCATGAAGTACCCAGACCTCTTTGGCAACACCATCCAAGAGAAGTGGAAAGAATTGGAAAAAGGTTGGATTAAGGAACAAGCAGCTTTGGATCAAAAATACAGTGGACTCACTGATGATCAAGCGAAAGCTACTGCAGACGAAGTAACAAGTGATTCTCTCAAACGTGCGGAAACCATCTTCAAACAAATCAAGCAAGTTGAAAGCGAGATGGAAGATAAGATTCGTACGGAAAAAGGTTTGGAAGCAGACTTTGTTTATGACGGCTATAACAAGGCTAATCTGGTAGCAGCAGCTGAAGCTGAAAAAGCATCAGCAAAAGAAACGGATAAGAAGGAAGAAACAGCTTCTAGTCAGTCTTCTACGAAGGCAAGTGATTCAAATAGCAGTTTAACCGCCATCTTAGGAGTTTTAGCCCTTGCAGGATTTGGCTTGGCAGGTTTCTACTTTAAAAAATCAAAAAAGAATGAAAATAAAGAATAAGAAGATAGAGACTGATAGATAAGCCTCCTGTCTCAAATGGATTCTTAGAGAGTGGAATAGAAGTCTTCACAAAGGAAGCTTGCAATTCCACTCTTTTTATTGTTATTTGCTTGCAATTTTTGTATGATAGGAATAGATAGAAAGAAGGAGAAGAAACGGATGCCTAAAAAATTGATTGCCTATAAGCGGATGCCTTTGTGGACTAAGGATACCATGCCAGAAGCAGTCCAAAGAAAGCACAATACCAAGATAGGAACCTGGGGAAAGATTACCGTCCTCAAAGGAAAGTTGAAGTTTGTCGAGCTGACAGAAGATGGGGAAGAAGTAGCTAGCCATGTTTTTGAAGCAGGTGCGGATAATCCTATGGCACAACCGCAAGCTTGGCACCGTGTAGAGGCCCTTACAGATGATGTGGAATGGTTTTTAGAATTCTACTGTGAGCCCAAAGATTATTTCCCAAAAAAATATAATAGCAACCCCGTCCATTCAGAAGTACTAGAAGCTATGGAGTCCCTTTCTCCAGGGAAGGCCCTGGACTTGGGATGTGGGCAAGGACGCAATGCCCTATTTTTAGCCCAACAGGGCTTTGAAGTGACGGCGGTCGATCAAAATGAATTGGCTCTGGAAATCCTACAAAGTATTGTGGAACAAGAAGATTTGGAAATGACGGTGGGACTCTATGATATTAACTCAGCAGCCCTGACGCAAACCTATGACTTGATTGTTTCAACGGTAGTCCTCATGTTCTTACAAGCAGATCGCATTCCAGCTATTATCCAAAATATGCAAGACCAGACCAATCCTGGTGGCTATAACTTGATTGTTTGTGCCATGGATACAGAGGACTATCCTTGTCAGGTACCTTTCTCCTTTACTTTTAAAGAAGGTGAACTAGCAGATTACTACAAAGATTGGGAACTTATTAAATACAATGAGAATCCAGGTCATCTTCATAGACGAGATGAAGAGGGCAATCGGATTGCCTTACGCTTTGCGACGATGTTGGCAAAGAAAAAATAAATAATTAGCTAGACAAGGTTCCCTTTGAGGAGGCACCTTGTCTTTTTTGAAAACTTTCTGAGAACACTTGATTTTTTACAGAAAAGGAGTAGACTGGTAGTGTATCTTTTAACAATATTGAGGTAAAACATGTGAAGCTCTATGTTCAACTGATGATTATCTTTACCATCTCTTTAATCGGGGAGGGAATATCGACATTATTTCATTTACCAGTTCCAGGAAGTATTATTGGTTTATTGATCCTATTTCTTTGTTTGCAATTAAAATGGCTCCGCCTTCGTCATGTAAACCTGGTAGGGTCTTTTCTATTAGCCAATATGACCATTTTATTTTTACCTCCAGCGGTTGGGATTATGGATAAGTTTGATGTCATCCAGCCTTATTTATTTCCAATCGTGTTGATGATTCTGGGAGCTATCATCATCAATATTAGTCTCATTGCGCTTGTTGTTGGATTTATCAAGACCAGATATGAGGGTAATTATGAAGGAGGGGAAAAATGATGGAAAATTTATGGTCAAATCCTCTCTTTGGGATATCTTTATCCATCTTTGCCTATCTAATTGGGATGATGATTTTTCGTCGCTTCCCTCATCCCATCACGACTCCTCTCTTAGTTGCTACGGTGTTGGTCATCGCCTTCTTGAAACTGACAGGGATTTCCTATAAGGCCTATAATATTGGGGGGACTTACCTCAGCAATTTGATTGTCCCCTCAACGGTTGTCTTAGGTATTCCCTTGTATAAGAGTTTCCATTTGATGAAGCACCATGCTAAGAGTATTCTTCTTAGTAGTTTTCTAGCCGTAGTGGTCAACACAGTTTTCACAGCTGTCCTGGCTAAGCTTTTTGGGATGAAGTACTTTCTAGCTATTTCTCTCTTTCCTAAGTCTGTAACAACAGCTATGGCAGTAGGGATTGCTGAGAAAATGCAGGGGATTACCACAATAACTTTGGTCGTCGTTGTGGCAACAGGGATTCTAACCAGTGTCTTGGGGCCGACTATTCTTAAATTCCTAAAAGTAGAGGATCCTGTTGCCATTGGGTTGGCCCTTGGAGGGACAGGTCATGCGGTGGGTACTGGCACAGCCTTTCAGTATGGTCAAGTAGCCGGGGCTATGGGAGGTTTAGCAATTGGGATAACAGGTGTTTTCTACGTCTTTGTAAGTCCCCTTGTGGCGAGCCTTATTCTTTCCTAAAAAGGATGATAGTGTTCAGAAAAAAGCTTGGAAGAAGTTCCGAGTTTTTTTATTGTACAGGTAGATTGAGAAGGTGTATGATAATTTGAATTTCAAACAATTTTCAGATAGATTACTAATTGGTTACAGTAGTTGTAAGCGCTTGCCAAACCTTGGACCAAAAGGTATACTAAAAGAGGTTATACGGTTAATATTTAGTTAAAGGAGTTCAATATGAAGAAACGATATGCTCGATCAGCCTTGGGCTTGATCACTGCTCTCTTCCTCTTTGCCCAACCGGTAGAGGCCTGTACAGGTTTTATCATCGGAAAAAAATTAACAGCAGATGGGAATGCTTTGTACGGACGTACAGAGGACTTAGAACCGAACCACAATAAGAACTTTGTGGTGCGAGAACGAACTTATAACAAGAAAGGGGATGTCTTTGAAGATGCAACCAATGGCTTTAAGTATGAGCTCCCTGAAGTAAGTTATAAATATACAGCTGTCCCAGATGTGACACCAGAACAGGGTGTATTTGATGAAGCTGGTTTTAATGAGCATGGAGTGTCCATTTCAGCGACTGTCTCAGCTTCTGCAAATGACAAGATTCAAAAGGTCGATCCTTATGTAGAGGACGGATTGGCTGAGTCTGCTCTCACTAGTGTTGTTCTTCCGAGTGTAAAAACGGCTCGTGAAGGAGTCGAGCTAATTGCAAAAATTGTGGAAGAAAAAGGGGCGGCAGAAGGTAATATTGTGACGATTGCGGACAAGGAAGGAATCTGGTACATGGAGATTCTTTCTGGTCACCAGTATGTAGCGATTCTCTTCCCAGAAGATCGCTATGCTGTCTTCCCAAACACCTTCTTCTTAGGACATGTAGATTTTACAAATACAGAACGGACGATTGCCTCCAAGGATGTTGAAAAAGTTGCCCGTGATGCAGGATCCTATAAAGAAATCGATGGCCAATTCCATGTATCTCAATCCTACAATCCCCCTTTGCATGAGGCGGACCGTTCTCGTGTTTGGTCTGGTATTAAATCACTGGATCCAGATGCAGATGTGAACTATGATGACGACTATTTTGACTTGATGCATACAACGGATCGGAAATTGACGCTACGAGATGCGATGAATCTCCAACGCAATCGATTAGAAGGAACAGACTTCAAACCACAAGATCAAATGGAGTTAGATGGAAAAGGGATCCCAGAAAAAGGGAAGTTTGATGAAGTCTATAAATACCCGATTTCGAATCCGAATGTTATGGAAGCCCATATTTTCCAACTAAAGGACAATGTTCCTGATAGTGCTGGTGGGGGAACCATGTGGTTAGCGATGGGAAGCCCACGAAATGCCCCATATCTTCCATACTATGGAAACATCACCAATACTTATCAAGCTTATCAAGAATTAGGAACAGCCTATAATCCCCAATCTTGGTATTGGACTATGTCTCGGATCAATGATTTAGTTGCTAAATATCCTGATTTATTTGGAGATGGAGCAATCCGTACCGAAATGGAACGCTTAGAATCTCAATGGATGGCTGAGCAAGAAATCAGTGACCAAGAACAAATTGCCCTCGCTTCACAGCCAGAGCAGGCGAGTCTAAAAGCGACAGAAACGAGCATGGCTCGTGCGCAAAAGACCTTTGATCGTCTACAAGAAATTCGTCAAGAAGCAGAAGAAAAAGTGATTGCTCAATATGGACAAGGCGCCATTGACGATTTAACGGATGAAGAAGATGCAAACCAAGAAGAAGAGATCAATTTGGTACCATTTGACTATGACTTCATCATCACGATTGGCCTAGCCCTTGTGACAGTGATCGGTGTAGGAGTTTTCTTCATCAAAACAAAGAAAGCAAAGGGAGGTAAGAAGGATGAATAAGTTTCAACGAATATTGCTCTTCCTATTTCTGGTCTTAGCAGGGATTGGTATGGAGTTTGAGCTAGGTTTTCTCTCTCAACAAGAGTTTAGCCAAGTAGCAGGGAGAGATTTGGTTTTAAACCTGCTCGTTTTAGGAGTGATTGTCGTTCCTCTTTATCTCTTTATTAAAGGACTTGCAAAAAGATTTGAGGTTCCCCTGCTTGTTTTGTGGGCTACCATGTTTGGCGGTGCTTTTGTTGCTGGCTGGCTCAGTTTTTCAGGGAACAGCCTAATTGACCATTTTAATAGTCATCTCATTCAGGATGTTAGTACCTTTAATAAATGGACAGATGCTTTGACAGCCCCATTTGCTGAAGAATTTTTTAAAGCTCTAGTGGCCTTCTGGATTCTCTTGATTTTGGGTCGTAAAGATTTGAAATCGATTTTAATCGCCGGTTTTGGATCTGGTCTTGGATTCCAAATCATTGAAGACCTTGGTTATGTGGCGCGTCAAACACGATCTGGAGACCTCTCAGCAGTAACGGAGGCAGTGAACCGTATTTCTGGTGGCTTAGCATCTCATGCAGTCTACACGGCTGTTGTCTCTGTTGGAGCCTTTCTCATCTTATCTCAGAGCACCAAACAAAAAGAAAAGCTCTTTGGTCTCTGGTGTGTGGTCTCCACGGTGGCGAATCACTTCTTATGGAACTCCCCATTCTATGAAACAGATCATCGGATCAATATTTTGGTAGGCTTGCTCTTTGCCTTCCAAGTTGGAACCTTTATTGAGGTGGTTCTCTTTGCTTATAAAAAACCGAATCTAGCCCTTTTAAAGAAAAACTAAGGAAAGATTCAGTAGCTATCATACATTAAAAAGCTTAGAAACTTTTGTTTCTAAGCTTTTTTTCTAGATTCTATTTGCTTTCTTCTTTTTTCTTTAGACCAAAGAAGGCTAAGACGGATGTCAACAGAGCGAGCATATAGATAGCAGGAGAGTCAGTTGTTCCTGTTTCTGGCAGGGTAGCAGAGCCTGCTGTGAATGTTTTAGCGACTGTCAATGACAAGTGATAGTTGCTGGCATCGACCTGTTTATCATCCTTAGCAGATGGTAAAGTATTCTTTGTTTGGTGAGTTAGTTGATTAGGAGAATTCGTACCAACTAGAGCTGGAATATATGTTTGATCCTTTTTACCGGTAGATGGATTAGTTGGTTGCTCATTTTTACCGGTAGATGGGATAACTGGTTGGTCATTGCTTCCTGGGTAGGACTTTGGATCAGCAGGATCTGTTCCCTGTTTGATTTCTTCAATATCTGCCACACCATCTCCATCTGAATCTTTGCTAGCAGAAAGAGAGATTGTACGAGAATTTGGATTAATCACTGCATAAGCTGTGAGATCTGCCTTAGCAAGGTAATCTGCAAAGGCAACGTCCATGGAAGGACCTTCCTCACGAGCTCCTCCTAACATGGTGTAACCATCCCCACCTGCTGCTAAGAAGTCATTGGTAGTCAAGTAGTAGTCTTTAGCAAGGTTGAGAGGTTCATATTGACCGGTTTCTGGATTTTTAATTTCGACATAGAGGACGCGTTTTTCAGCTGGTAGGCTAGTATCGTAATAAACTTTTGCTCCAGAAACTTGGAGGAAGCCTCCGCTTGGTTCAAGGAGGGGTTGACCGTTTTCATCAAGAACTGTTTTGCCATCTTTTTCTTGTAAAATAGATCCAAGAGATTTCGTAAACATATCAGCAATATTCTGACCGGTTACTTTAATTTGAGAAATGGTATTCCCAAATGGGAGAACAGCAATGACGCTTCCTTTAGTGATTGGCTTATCTTTGGCAATGGTTTCGCGCAAGCCTCCACCGTTAGTTACAGCGAGGTTAGTCTTATGACTAAATCCGGTTTGACCATATTCGTAGAGGGCATCCGCTACGACATTTCCAAGGTTGGTCTCGCGGACACGGACATTTTCCCGTTGACCATTTAGTTCTACAGGACTATTGTCACGAACAATTTTTGCATTCTCGGCATCGTATTGTTCCTTGATCTTTTGGACCATGGCAGCTACTTTTGCATTTGGTACTACATTTTTTGTTGAAGCAGCTGAAATTTGTTGAGGATTTCCAAGCAATTGGTTGGCTTGATAGGTGATTTTGCCGATATTGTTCAGGTAGCTACCGGTTTGGTTATAGGTTACGTTTTCTCCATAAGTGGTTGATTGAACCGTATGGGAATGTCCATCAATGACGGTGACGCGTTTACCTTTCAGTTTTGGATTTTTTGAAAGTTCTTCAGCTAAGGTAGATCCTCGCCATTCGACTGGTGTAGTAGTATCTACCCCCAAGTGAGCAAGGACAACATAGTTTTTGTAAGTCTTGCCCTCAGCAGTAGCACGTGCTTCAATTTCATCAATGACCTTGTTTACTTCTGATATAGGATCCGTGAAGGTGACACCTTGGACATTCTTAGGGTGGGTTTTAGTAGCTGTTTCAGGAGTTGTTACACCGATAACGACAAACTCATCCCCAACTACATTCTTATCTTTATCGACAATGGTTGAAGCTTCAAATAAGCGAGCACCGTTGATGTAGGTGTTGGAGCTGAGAAGTGGAAAGTTTAAGATTTCTTTGTATTTCTTAGCCTCATCCAAACCAAAATCGAACTCATGGTTTCCGACTGCCATAGCATCGTAGCCAATTTCGTTCAAAATTTTCGCCCGTTCTTCCCCTTTCGAACTATTTGAAATCGGGAGTCCTTGGAAGGCATCCCCAGCATCTACGACCAATGTAGATGGATTTTTCGCCCGTTCTTCATCGATGACGGCGGCTAATTTAGCATCTCCAATCACACCCTTTTCTTCGACAATCCGACCATGAACGTCGTTGGTATGTAGGATATTTGCTTCAGGCAACTCAGCTGAACTCTCTGTAGCACCTTCGGAAGTAGCAGTACTAGCTTCTGTTGAAGCAGGAGTTGCAGCATCCGTAGCATTTGTTGAAGCAGGAGCTGCTTCAAGGCTAGTTTCAGGAGCTGTTTGCTCATCTGCAGCTACCTGAGAAGCTAGGAAGGCAGGAGCAAGCAATAAGATCGGTAAAAGAAGTTTCTTCTTTTTCATAAACGGTCCTCTTTTCTATTTTATTCCGTACTAAATATTATAGCTAAAAATAGAAGAAAAAGAAAACGATTTCTGATGCTTGGGTAAATAATTCTTGTGCGAGCTTTGGTGTTTCATCTAGTTGGCCTTAGCAATAAAAAAGAGAGTGGGACAAAAGTCCTAGCCTCTTAATTTTCTTTGGATTGTCGAGCAAGACGCAGTGGTTGAGTGGACTCTACTACGCTGATTTCATTAGCTTTTACAGCTCTACTCAACTGTGCGGAGGTGGGACGACGAAATCGAATTCTAACGAATTATCGATTTCTGTCCCACTTTCCATTTTCTTATTCAGTTATAGGTTGGTTCCAAGTGGTAAAGTCAGTAACACTTAATACGACAGTTGCGATTTCGATCGGCTCTTCTTTTGCTCCAGTTGACAACCATTTCGTGATCACTGCTTCAATCGTAGCTGCAAAGATTTCAACAGCATACTTATAAGGAACTTGGAATTTATTTACCAAATGGTCTTTGGCGTGTGGAGTATCGTCAAGAAGTTGCAGGGTGAAATTTTTCATTAGAAACTGAAACTCTTGGTAATCCATCTGCATCAAGGCGTAAATAAAATCATAATTATCTTGAATATATTGAAGGGAGGCAAGAAAATTTGCTCGATTGACAGTGCTTGTAGCGAATAGTTCTCCCAACTCGCCTAATAGTTCAGATTTTAGCTGGTTGAACATATCTTGTTTGTCTACATAATGGAGATAGAATGTCCCTCGATTAATGCCGGCTTCTTTTGTTAATTGGCTAATGGTAAGACTCTCAAGTGATTGTTCAAGAAGTAGGCGTGATAGGGCACTTCGGATAGCATTTTTAGAATTCGTTTTTCTCTTTTTTCGGGTCATAGTTCCTCCTTTATCATGTAGTTTGGTATAAATTATTGTTCACTAATCATCATATTATACAGAAATCAAATTTATTCCTCAACAGAATAAAATTTTAGTATCATTCTATAAGTCTAAATAGCTTAAAATCGGGTCTTGTTCTTATACTGTGAAAGCCACTTTGGCAGGATTATAAAATTTTTTCCCAGCTCTACTTTCAAAGGGGCTATTATATAAAAAAACAAGAAAAAACTTGAAATATCAGTTATCTAAACCAATTAAATAATTCGAATATATTTGTTATTATATCACAAACTAAGAAAAGGAGGTCAGATGATGCTTGGAGAATTCTCTCTCTTGAACTAGATAAGATCAAGCCTATTCATTGTCTATTTTTGCATAGAAAAGTATTAGTTTATAGTCCAGATTTCTCCATAAGTTTATGATTGTCAAGAGCTTGTTCATTCCAGGAATTTTAGTCGTTTTCATAGATTGATTATCCTTGGTCTTCCCGTGAAAAAGGACTATAATAAAGATAGGAACTTGTGTTTAAGTGGGAGAAGAAATATGGCTTATATTGAGATGAAACATAGTTACAAGTGCTATCAAACAGGTGAGACTCACATCATTGCCAATAAAGATGTTACTTTTGAAATTGAGAAAGGCGAATTGGTCATCATTTTGGGAGCATCAGGCGCAGGAAAATCAACCCTTCTCAATATTTTGGGAGGTATGGATACCAATGATGAAGGAGAGGTTCTGGTGGATGGGAAAGCCATCTCAAGTTTCTCATCACACCAACGAACGGATTATCGCAGAAATGATGTTGGCTTTGTTTTTCAGTTTTATAATCTCATTCCCAATTTGACGGCCAAGGAAAATGTTGAGCTAGCATCTGAAATTGTTTCTGACGCCCTAGATCCTGAACAAGTCTTGCGAGAGGTTGGATTGGGAGAGCGAATGAACAACTTCCCAGCCCAGTTATCTGGTGGGGAACAACAACGGGTGGCTATTGCACGCGCAGTGGCAAAGAATCCTAAGATTCTCCTTTGTGATGAACCAACAGGGGCTTTGGATTACCAAACCGGCAAACAGGTTTTAAAAATTCTTCAGGACATGTCTCGTAAGAAAGGAGCAACAGTGATCATCGTCACCCATAATGCTTCCTTAGCACCAATAGCAGATCGCGTCATTCAGATGCATGATGCCCAAGTAAAAACCGTGACCATCCATAAATCTCCGTTAGATATCGAAAACCTAGAGTATTAGGGGGGGTAGTCATGAAGCGAAAAGTATATTGGAAAGATTTATTCCATTCTTTTACTAGTTCCAAAGGGCGCTTTTTATCCATTTTAACACTGATGATGCTAGGAACCTTAGCCCTCGTCGGTTTAAAAGTAACGACCCCAAATATGCATCGGACTGCCCAACGCTTTATTGACCAACAAGAGATGTTGGACCTAGCAGTAATGGGGGATTTTGGTTTGGACAAGACTGATCAAGAGGAACTGAGAGGCTTGACTGGGGCTCGCTTGGAATTTTCCTACTTGACGGATGTGACAATAGATGGAAAGGACAAGGCTATTCGACTTTTTTCCACTCCAGAAGCCATCTCGCGCTTTCAGCTGACTTCAGGGCGACTTCCGCAGAAACAAGATGAGGTAGCTCTAGCAGCATTTTGGAAAGATAGTTACCAGATTGGGGATCAGATAAGTATCCATGCAAAGGCAGGAAGTCCATCTGTTCTAAAGTCAAAAAATTATCGAATTGTTGGCTTTATAAAGTCTGCTGAGATGTGGTCCGAAAAAGACTTGGGACAAGCTACGAGTGGAAGTGGTTCCTTAGATGCTTATGGGGTCCTCTCAAAAGGAGCCTTTACTAGTCCTGTTTATAGCCTTGCTCGGATTCGGTTTGATGATTTGAGGGGGCTAAATCCATTCTCAACTAGCTACCAAGACCGTCTGGTCTCCCATCAAAAGGAGCTGGAAAAACTCCTAGCTGGAAATGGACAGGAGCGCTATCGAAAACTTCAGGCTGATGGGAAACAAAAGATCAAAAAAGGCCAAGAAGAACTTGATGGTGCAAACAAACGGTTAGCAGAAGCGCGTGAAAAGGCAGGCCAAGCACAGACACAATTGACGGAGCAAGCCAATAAACTAAATCAGCTTTCTACACTCTTTCCCAAAGAAGAATTAGAAGCGAGACGACGCGAGTTGGCAGAAGCCCAAAAGCAACTAGATCAGGAATTGGTCAACATACAGACGGGTGAATCAGAACTAGCAACTAAACAAAAGGACCTGGAAAAGACAAAGGAAGAATTAGAGAATCTAGCTCTACCAAACTATCATGTTTACGATCGAAAAACCATTCCAGGCGGACAGGGTTACCTCATGTATAGTAATGCCAGTGCCAGTATCTCCGAGGTAGGCAATCTATTTCCTGTGGTGCTCTACGCAGTCGCTGCCATGGTCACCTTTACGACCATGACTCGTTTTGTTGATGAAGAACGGAGCCATGCTGGCTTGTTCAAAGCCTTGGGCTATCGAACGAAAGATATCTTGGCAAAGTTTCTCCTGTATGGCTTTGTTGCTGGAACAGTTGGGACAGGCCTAGGAACTCTTATCGGTCATTATGTTCTATCGGGGACCATTTCGCAAATTATCACTCAGGGGATGGTCGTAGGACCAAGCCAACAATATTTTTATTGGTCCTATACTTTGTTAGCCTTAGGACTTTCTCTCCTTTCTAGTGTCTTTCCAGCTTATTTGGTTGCTAGAAGAGAATTGAAGGAAGAGGCCAGTCTGCTCCTACTCCCCAAACCACCAGTTTCTGGATCCAGTATTTTGCTTGAGCGCTGTCGTTTTGTGTGGAAACGTCTTAGTTTCACTCAAAAGGTGACAGTAAGGAATATTTTTCGTTACAAACAGCGGATGATTATGACTATCTTTGGTGTTGCTGGTTCGGTAGCCCTTCTCTTTGCGGGTCTGGGAATTCAATCATCTGTCGGTGGAGTACCCCAACGTCAGTTTGGGGAAATCCTTAAATACGATATGATTCTCTCGATCAAATCCAGTCTGACAGACGAAGAGGAACAATCCTTGAAGAAGCGCTTGAAGCAGGCAGATATAAAAGAAACAGAAGCCATTTTTACAAAACGACTGGAGGCTTCTTATCCATCCGGACTTGGAAAGCAAACAGTTACATTAATGGTATCATCAAAAAACAGCTTGGAACCTTTTATCAGTCTCCGCTCAGAAGAGGGAGGACTCGACCTATCCAATGGGGCGGTGATTAGTAGTAAATTAGCGCAATTAGCTAAGGTGGGAGTTGGGGATGACTTACGGCTAGATGGTCATAAGATTAGGGTAGCTGCGATTACTGAAAATTATGTAGGCCATTTCGTCTATATGAATCAAGCAAACTATCAGAAAATCTATGGAAAAAAGGCTAAGAAGAATGCCTATTTGGTCCGATTACAGTCACCTTCGCATCAGTCGGTCCAGAAGGTCAGTCGGGACATGATGGAAGATGGAGCCGTGCTTGCTGTCACGCAAAACACTTCCTTGATTTCTCTCTTTCATTCCGTAGCCCAATCGTTGAATAAGACCATGATGATTTTAGTTCTAGTATCTATTTTGCTGGCGATTGTTATTTTATACAATTTAACCAATATCAATGTTGCAGAACGAATCCGTGAGTTATCAACCATAAAGGTATTAGGTTTTCATCATCAAGAAGTCACACTTTATATTTATCGAGAAACCATCCTTTTATCTCTTGTTGGGATAGGATTGGGCCTGGTAGGAGGCTATTATCTCCATCGCTTCTTGATTGCCATGATAGCCCCAGATGCCATTCTCTTTTATCCACGAGTAGCTCTTGGTGTCTATCTTTATCCTATTGTTGGTGTCATTCTGATCCTAGCTATTCTAGGAATCTTGGTCAATCACCATCTACGCAAGGTAGACATGCTGGAGGCTTTGAAATCTGTTGAATAGAAAATAAACTTCTACCCTAGGGTGGAAGTTTTTAAGAGCTTTGGTATAATGAGAAAAGGAGAAGAGACATGATAAAAATTGCTTTGCTTTCGGATATACATGGGAATACAACTGCTTTAGAGGCTGTGCTTAAAGATGCCAAGCGGGCAGGTGTAGAAGAATACTGGTTATTAGGGGATGTCCTTATGCCGGGGACTGGTAGACGACATCTTTTGAACCTACTTGAAGAATTGCCTATCACCGTACAGATTTTAGGAAATTGGGAAGATAGCTTGTGGCGAGCGATGAAGGGGATGCTGGATCCATCAAGGGCTAGTCACCGTTATTTGATGCGCCATTGTCAGTATATCTTAGAAGAAATTCGTCCAGAAGAAATAGAGGCCATGCAAAGTCTGCCCATGCAAGTGCATCGGGAAGTTTCTGGCTTAATAGTGGGCATCACCCATCATCTGCCAGACAAAAACTGGGGACGAGAATTGATCCATATAGGAGACCAGAAAGATTTTGATCGCCTCGTAACCAATCCCCCTTGTGATCTAGCAGTCTATGGTCATATTCACCAACAATTTTTCCGATATGGAAGTGGTGGAGAGCTCATCTTGAATCCAGGTTCTATCGGCCAGCCCTTCTTTTTGCAGGCCAATCTTCGAAAGGATCTCCGGGCCATGTATGCTATTCTAGAGTTTGATGAATCGGGTTTGAAAGATGTTGACTTTCGGCGGGTGTCCTATGACATTGAGAGAGAACTCCAACTGGCCAAGGATCTGAAACTACCTTACTTCCAAGTTTACTATGAAAGTTTAGTCAATGGGATTCACCATACCCATAATCAGGAGCTTCTACATGAAATAGCCCAGCGAGAGGGACACAATGTAGAAGTAGACGCATGGTTGAGAGATTTTTTCAACTAGTGTAACAGTTGACATTACAACAAATAAGGGTATAATAGACTAAAAGAAAGAACTTTAACGTCGGAAGAGTAAATGTATCTAGTTACTGATGGCTTTAGATCCAGTTTAAGACATCCCTATCTAGATGGAAGAGAGGAGTATCCATGCAAATTTCAAGTCGTTTTACCATTGGAACCCATGTATTAGTCATGATTGCTTTAAAAGGAGATTGTACCAAGGTGACCAGTGATATGATTGCTGGCAGCGTTGGAGTGAACCCTGTCATTATTCGGAAGACCTTGTCTCAATTAAAAAAGGCAGGATTGATCCATGTGGCGCGTGGAACAGGTGGCGCCGAGATGGCCAAAGAATTGGAAGCAATTAGTTTGTTAGATATCTATCAGGCTGTTGAATGCCTTGGGAAGACTGGTCAATTATTTGGTTTCCACGATCATCCAAATCCAGACTGTCCGATTGGAAAAAATATTCATGGAGTACTCGATGGAAAACTTGAAGAGATTCAATTGGCCATGGAAAAGGAAATGTCTCAGACCAGTCTCAAAGAAGTGGTAGAGCAAGCTAGGAAGCAAATGGAGTTGGCAACCGTTTCTTGATTTGAGTCTGTGAGAAACTCGATGTAAAAAAGCCTTTCAGTTTAGACCGAAAGGCTTTTTGTTTTGTTTGACTAATGATTTAAAGTTTGTCTGATTTTTATTTTTTACTGGCTAGAAAACTAACTAGAGTAAATCCAATTGCAAAAATCCATGTCCAGTAACGATTAGGAATGAACATGAAGGAAGAACGATCGCGAAAAGCAATGCGTTGTCCTGTTGCTTCATCAATCATATACCGCACTTGATCGGAAACAAATTTTTTTGTCAGTAGATAATTAATGCCAGCAGCAAATATGCCCCAAACACATCCAAAAATAATGCTATCATTTTTTTCGTTTATATTAAGATGCAGAACTGAATAAATCACATTTGCTAAAAATGCTCCGATGATGAAAGCAAGGGGAACGAGCAAGCCTTTACCACGCCAAACAATCATAAAACAATCTCCTTATTACTAACTTAATCAAAATAGAGCAAGTCTTTGCTAGTTTCGGTAAAGAGGCCAAAGCCATCTTTTGTCACATAGCCACAGTCTTCAATCCGAACACCGACTTTTCCAGGAATATAGATACCTGGTTCGACAGAGAAGCACATGCCTTCTTCGATGACCATGTCATTTCCTTCCATGATAGAAGGGAATTCATGCACATCCATCCCAATGCCGTGTCCGAGGCGATGGTTGAAGTATTCGCCGTAACCTGCTTTTTCAATGACACTGCGAGCAGCGCGATCGACGTCGTGAGCCGTCACACCAGGTTTGATCATATCCAGAGCAGCTTGTTGAGCTTCTAAAGTTAAGTGGTAGATTTCTTTTTTGAAGTCATCTGGTTTTCCAACCGCAACGGTACGAGTCATATCGGAAGCATAGCCGTTCACCATACATCCCAAGTCGAAGAGAAGAAGAGCATCCTTTTCAATTTTGTTGCTTCCAGGGATGCCATGAGGGTTGGCTGCATTGTTGCCGGTTAAGACCATGGTTTCAAAGCTCATTTCGTAGCCCAAGCGTTTGATGCCAAAGTCGATCTCTGCGACGATATCAGTTTCAGTTTTTTCCAGAGAGATGGCGTCAAATCCCATGTTGACAGCCTTATCCGCATATTGACCAGCAACTAACATTTTTTGGATCTCATCAGCAGATTTGATCAAGCGCATGCGGTTAATCCGAGGGCTGAGATTGGTAAATGTTGCTTGTTCAAAGACTGAACGAAGTCCATGGTATTTGGTCAAAATCAAATTATCAAATTCCAAAGCGACTTTTTTGGCTTCTGGGTTGGCGCTAGCTCCTTTGATTTTTTCCCAAGGATTTTCAGAATCCACATAACCAACCACTTGGAAATCCACAACAGCAGTCGCCCGTTCTACCTCAAGAGCAGGAACAAACAGAAGTGGTTCATGGTCTGGATAGACAAATAGGAAGAGCTGACGTTCGTGAGGATCGCTATAGAATCCTGTTAAGTAGTTGATAGTGACAGGGTCAGAAACTACTGCAATATCCGTTTTTTCGGTTTCAAGAAATGCTACAATTTGATCTAATTTAGACATAAGCTACCTTCTTTCTATTGATAATATTTTGTCAAATTTTTCCTAAAAAATCAAGAGTTTGCAAAAAGATGTTAAAATGCTTGAAAGTGTTTACAATAAGTGATAAAATAGTTGTTATAGAAGACTGAAAACGAAATTTTCAATAAAGAAAGGAAGTATTATGAATACAGACGATACTGTAACCATTTACGATGTTGCCCGAGAAGCGGGTGTCTCAATGGCGACTGTTAGCCGTGTCGTGAACGGTAATAAGAACGTTAAGGAAAATACTCGTAAAAAAGTATTGGAAGTCATTGAACGTTTGGACTATCGTCCGAATGCGGTTGCTCGTGGACTTGCGAGTAAGAAAACCACAACGGTAGGTGTTGTGATTCCAAATATTACTAATAGTTACTTCTCTACTTTAGCTAAAGGAATTGATGATATCGCAGAAATGTATAAATACAATATCGTCCTTGCCAACAGCGATGAAGACGATGATAAAGAAGTTTCTGTTGTCAACACTCTTTTCTCAAAACAAGTCGATGGAATTATATTCATGGGCTACCACTTAACAGAAAAGATTCGTTCTGAATTCTCTCGTTCTCGGACGCCGGTGGTCCTTGCTGGGACAGTCGATGTCGAACATCAATTGCCAAGTGTCAATATCGATTACAAGCAAGCGACAATAGACGCGGTTACACTATTGGCTAAACGAAATAAAAAGATTGCTTTTGTAAGTGGCCCCTTAGTGGATGATATCAACGGTAAGATTCGTTTGGCTGGTTACAAAGAGGCTTTGAAAGCCAAAAAATTGTCTTATAGTGAAGGCTTGGTCTTTGAGTCTAAATACCGCTATGAAGAAGGCTATAACTTGGCTGAACGCATCATTGCGTCAAAAGCAACAGCAGCCTTTGTGACTGGGGATGAATTGGCAGCAGGTTTGCTCAATGGTCTAGCTGATCAAGGTGTGAAAGTACCTGAAGATTTTGAGTTGATTACCAGTGATGATTCACAAATTACTCGTTACACCCGTCCAAACCTTTCAACTGTTGGCCAACCACTTTATGACTTGGGAGCTATCAGTATGCGGATGTTGACCAAAATTATGCATAAAGAAGAATTGGAAGAAAGAGAAGTTCTTCTTGCCCATACCATCAATCATCGTGGGACTACTAAAAAGTAAAGACCAAGAGGCTGGGACAAAAGTCCTAGCCTCTTAACTGTCTTTGGATTGTCGAGCAAGACTCAGTGATTGAGTGAGCTCTACTACGCTGATTTCATCAGCTTTTACAGACCTACTCAACTGTGAGGAGGTGGGACGACGAAATCGAATTCTAACGAATTACCGATTTCTGTCCCACTCTCTTTTTCTTGTCTCTATATGAATCTCCGGTAAAACTTGAAGGGGTCTGCCAAATCAGGTATAATAGAGGGTATGAAAGTTTTACTGTATCTTGAAGGAAAATCCGTTTTACAAAAATCAGGGATTGGCCGTGCCCTCCAACATCAGATGCATGCCTTGGATTTGGCTGGGATTCCCTATACGACAGATATTTTAGGAGATTATGATGTGGTCCATATTAATACCTATGGTCCTCGGAGTTTGTTACTCTTACATGCTGCCAAACGTCGGGGGAAAAAGGTCATTATGCATGGGCATTCCACACGGGAAGATTTCCAAAATTCCTTTATCGGGTCCAATTTGTTTGCTTCCTTATTTGGCAAATACTTGGCTCACATGTATAAAAAAGCCGATTTTATTATTACCCCTTCGGAGTATTCTAAGCAGCTGATTCAATCCTACGGGGTCAAGACTCCAATTGTCGCTGTTTCCAATGGTATTGATTTGTCTAAATATAAAAAAGATCCCAAAAAAGAAAAGGTTTTTCGGAAGCACTTTAATATCCAAGAAGGAGAGAAGGTCGTTCTATGTGCGGGTCTCTACTTTAGACGAAAAGGGATTGAAGACTTTGTAGAAGTTGCTCGCCGGATGCCAGATGTCCGCTTTATTTGGTTGGGATCGATTAATAAATGGTTGATCCCTCGCGCTATTCGTCGTTTGGTAGAGAAAGACCATCCGAGCAACGTGGAATTCCCTGGCTATTTTAAAGGAGCTGTTTTCCAAGGGGCCATGACGGGTGCGGATGCCTTCTTCTTCCCATCTTACGAGGAAACGGAAGGGATTGTTGTCCTAGAGGCCTTAGCGGCTCACCAGCATGTCGTCCTCCGGGATATTCCAGTTTATCATGGTTGGGTGGACCAAGAGTCGGCAGAATTGTGTCATTCGGTGGATGAATTTGTGGACTCTCTTGAAAAAGTCTTGTCTGGTCAAGTGGATAAGCGAGATGCGGGAGACCGGGTCGCTCAAAGTCGCTCAATTGATTTGGTAGCCGATCAACTAGTCAAAGCCTATCAGCAGGTATTGGAGATGTAATATGCGTATTGGATTATTTACAGATACTTATTTTCCGCAAGTATCGGGGGTTGCGACCAGTATTCGAACCCTAAAAACGGAATTGGAGAAGTTGGGACATACTGTTTTTATCTTTACGACGACGGATAAGGATGTCAACCGCTATGAGGACTGGCAAATTATCCGCATTCCAAGTATCCCTTTCTTTGCTTTTAAGGATCGGCGGATTGCTTATCGAGGGTTTACCAAGGCTTTGGCCATTGCCAAACAATACAAACTGGATATGATCCATACACAGACAGAGTTTTCTTTAGGACTACTCGGAGTTTGGATTGCTAAGGAGCTTCGGATTCCAGTGATTCATACCTATCATACCCAGTATGAGGATTATGTGCGTTATATTGCTAAGGGGATGGTTATCCGACCAAGTATGGTCAAATACATCGTCCGTGGGTATATGAATGACTTGGATGGGGTAATCTGTCCAAGTGAGATCGTCTATGACCTCTTGCTGAAATATAAGGTCAAGGCTGAAAAACGGATTATTCCAACAGGAATTGAGTTGGCAAAGTTTGAACGACCTGAAATCACGCAAGTGGAGACGCAAGCCCTTCGTGAAAAATTAGGAATTCAAGAGGGTGAAACCATGCTCTTGAGCTTGTCACGGGTTTCTTATGAAAAAAATATCCAAGCAGTTATTGCGGCATTGCCTAAAGTGTTAGAAGAAAATGCGCATATTAAATTGATTGTGGCAGGAGATGGGCCTTATTTAGGGGATTTGAAAAAACAGGTGCAAAAATTAGGCATCGAACAGGCTGTGATCTTCACAGGGATGATTCCACCGAACGAAACAGCCCTTTACTATAAGGCGGCAGATTTCTTCATTTCTGCTTCAACGAGTGAGACGCAAGGTCTTACTTATCTGGAGAGCATCGCTAGTGGGACCCCCTTAATTGCTCAGAAAAATCCTTATTTAGATAATGTGATCAATGATCGGATGTTCGGAATCTTGTATGACCAGGAAGAAGATTTGGCTGCAGCTATTTTAGAAGCGACCATAGCCACCCCAGAGAAGGATGAGGCTAAGTGGGAGGAGAAGCTGTATGAAATTTCTTCTACAAACTTTGGTCGCAGGGTCTATGAGTTCTATCTAGACGCCATTATTTCGAAAGATTTTTATAATGAGCGTCATCCTGAGGAAAGTCGTACCAAACGGGTAACCAAGTCCATTGTGAAAATTCCACAAAAGGTCATCGCTATGCCAGTGAATGGGTCTGTGCGAATCATGAAGGGATCTTTTAAACAGGTCAAGAAAATTCGTCATATCACCAAGTTGTTGGATTAGCCTTTATCCAATAAGCAAGGGGCCTAAAGAAGGGCTTCTTCCTTATTGGATGGGATTATTTTCTCTTGCAAAAATTTTCAATCGTGCTATAATACTAGTCAGAGACATATCAAATCTAGGAAATCTGATAGAGAGCGCGTGGAGCTGGAAATCGCGTAGAGGATAGATTTGGGACTACTCGAGATACTTTTATGCAAACATAAAACGGTGGCTACGTTAGAGCCAATCAGAGGTGTCCCTCTTTTTTGAGGAACATAAATGAAGGTGGAACCACGTTGCGACGTCCTTTTTGGATGTCGCTTTTTGTTTTTCTTGATTTAAGACTGCAACATAGGGACACACTTCTGTTTTAGAAATAATAGATAACCAATATAAGGAGAACATCATGATTAAGATTACTTTCCCAGATGGCGCTATTCGTGAATTCGAATCTGGCGTTACAACTTTTGAAATTGCTCAATCAATCAGCAATTCCCTAGCTAAAAAAGCTCTTGCTGGTAAATTTAACGGCAAACTCATCGATACGACTCGTGCGATCACTGAAGATGGGAGCATTGAAATCGTGACACCTGATCACGAAGACGCTCTTGACATCTTGCGTCACTCAGCAGCTCACTTGTTCGCTCAAGCAGCTCGTCGCCTCTTCCCAGACATTCACTTGGGTGTTGGTCCAGCTATCGAAGATGGTTTCTACTACGATACTGATAACCAAGCTGGTCAAATCTCTAACGAAGATCTTCCTCGTATCGAAGAAGAAATGAAGAAAATCGTGAAAGAAAACTTCCCATCTATTCGTGAAGAAGTGACCAAAGATGAGGCCCGTGAAATCTTCAAGAACGACCCTTACAAGCTTGAATTAATTGAAGAGCACTCAGAAGACGAGGGTGGCTTGACCATCTACCGTCAAGGTGAATATGTTGACCTTTGCCGTGGCCCACACGTCCCATCAACTGGTCGTATCCAAATCTTCCACCTTCTCCATGTAGCAGGTGCTTACTGGCGCGGAAATAGTGACAACGCGATGATGCAACGGATCTACGGTACTGCCTGGTTTGACAAGAAAGACTTGAAGAACTACCTTCAAATGCGTGAAGAAGCCAAAGAACGTGACCACCGTAAACTTGGTAAAGAATTGGATCTCTTTATGATTTCTCAAGAAGTTGGTCAAGGTCTTCCATTCTGGTTGCCAAATGGTGCCACTATCCGTCGTGAGTTAGAACGCTACATCGTCGATAAAGAGTTGGCTTCTGGCTATCAACACGTTTACACTCCACCACTTGCTTCTGTAGAGCTTTACAAGACTTCTGGTCACTGGGATCACTACCAAGAGGACATGTTCCCAACTATGGATATGGGAGATGGTGAAGAATTCGTTCTTCGTCCAATGAACTGTCCACACCACATCCAAGTCTTTAAACACCATGTTCACTCATACCGTGAATTGCCAATCCGTATCGCTGAAATCGGGATGATGCACCGCTATGAAAAATCTGGAGCCCTTACAGGTCTTCAACGTGTACGTGAAATGTCTCTCAACGACGGTCACCTCTTTGTGACTCCAGAACAAATCCAAGAAGAATTCCAACGTGCTCTTCAGTTGATTATCGATGTTTATGAAGATTTCAACTTGAATGAATACCGTTTCCGCCTCTCTCTTCGTGACCCTCAAGATACTCACAAGTACTTTGATAACGATGAAATGTGGGAAAATGCCCAAACCATGCTTCGTGCTGCCCTTGATGAAATGGGCGTTGACTACTTTGAAGCTGAAGGTGAAGCTGCCTTCTACGGACCAAAATTGGATATCCAGGTTAAGACTGCCCTTGGTAAAGAAGAAACCCTTTCTACTATCCAGCTTGACTTCTTGCTTCCAGAACGCTTCGACCTTAAATACATCGGAGCTGATGGTGAAGAACACCGCCCAGTTATGATCCACCGTGGGGTTATCTCAACTATGGAACGCTTCACAGCGATCTTGATTGAAAACTACAAGGGTGCCTTCCCAACTTGGTTGGCACCACACCAAGTAACCCTTATCCCAGTTTCTAATGAAAAACATGTGGACTACGCATGGGAAGTAGCGAAGAAACTTCGTGACCGTGGGGTTCGTGCCGATGTGGATGAACGCAATGAGAAAATGCAATTCAAGATCCGGGCTTCACAAACGCAAAAGATTCCTTACCAATTGATCGTTGGTGACAAGGAAATGGAAGAGCAAGCCGTCAACGTTCGCCGTTATGGTCAAAAAGAAACAGAAACCATGCCGGTAGATGCATTTGTAGACTTGATTCTTGCTGATATCGCAAATAAATCTCGTGTTGAAAAATAAAAGATAGAAGAGAGTGGGACAGAAATCGGTCATTCGTTAGAACTCGATTTCGTCGTCCCACCTCCGCACAGTTGAGTAGGGCTGTAAAAGCTGATGAAATCAGCGTAGTAGAGCCCACTCAACCACTGCGTCTTGCTCGACAATCCAAAGACAATTGAGAGGCTAGGACTTTTGTCCCAGCCTCTTTTATGTGTATGGTTAAGTGCTGTTCGAGTGGCTTCTATTATCTAGATATCATTTTTCCATTGCATAACCTTTTTCTTTCTCTTTCTTTACAAATCAAAGTATAACTCCCATTTTTAAAAGAAATTTGCTATAATGAAAGGAAAGAGATTTGAAGAAGCAAAGAAAAAATAGAAGTAGGTACATGTATGAAGAAAATTCTTGTTGTAGATGATGAAAAGCCGATTTCGGATATTATAAAATTCAATATGGCGAAAGAAGGTTATGAAGTCTTGACTGCCTTCGATGGGAAAGAAGCACTGGCTGTTTTCGAAGCTGAGAACCCAGATATTTTGATTCTGGACCTCATGCTTCCTGAAATTGATGGTTTGGAAGTAGCGCGTACCATTCGAAAGACCAGTAATGTACCGATTATTGTCCTATCTGCTAAAGATACCGAATTTGATAAGGTTATCGGTCTTGAAATTGGTGCGGATGACTATGTGACTAAGCCATTCTCAAATCGTGAGCTTCAAGCTCGCGTAAAAGCTTTGTTGCGTCGGACAGAACTAACGGTAGAATCACAGACAGAGTCTATATCAGATTCAGATATTGTGATTGGTGATTTGAAAATCATTCCGGATGCCTTCCTTGCTCAGAAAAAAGGCAAAGAGCTCGAGCTGACCCATCGCGAATTTGAGTTGCTCTATCACTTGGCGACCCATGTAGGGCAAGTCATGACCCGTGAGCATTTACTGGAAACAGTCTGGGGCTACGATTATTTTGGAGATGTTCGGACAGTGGACGTAACGATTCGACGTTTGCGTGAAAAAATCGAAGATATTCCAGGTCGTCCGGAGTATATTTTAACGCGCCGCGGTGTCGGTTACTATATGAGAAACAATGATTAATCACATCAAAGAAGTCATGACCTCTTATAATTTTGTTTTTATATTAATCACTCTTGGATTTATTATCGTGGTGGCCTTGCTGATCCTAGAAAATCGCCGGGATAACATGAAGCTACGTTTGTTGAATGATAAAATTAAGAGTTTGATTGCCGGAGAATATTCAGATATTATTGATTTACAAGGAGGTCCTGAATTGACAGAGATTTCCAACAATATCAATGATTTATCAGAAGTTATCCGTTTGACGCATGAAAATTTGGAGCAAGAAACCAAGCGCTTGACTAGTATTCTTTCCTATATGACAGATGGGGTCTTAGCGACCAATCGTCGAGGACAGATTATCCTGGTTAATGAAATGGCTGCCAAACAACTCAATGTCGTGGTCGAAGAGGTCATGAACACCAGTATTCTGGATTTGCTTGGCATTAGTGAAGAGTATGAACTGCGTGACTTGATTACCAATGTTCCGGAACTGACGATCGATTCGCAGGATGAAAATGGGGAGTACATCTCTTTACGGGTTCGCTTCGCCTTGATTCGGAGAGAGTCTGGTTTTATTTCTGGTCTGGTTGCCGTTTTGCATGACACAACTGAACAGGACAAGGAAGAACGGGAACGTCGTTTATTCGTATCCAACGTTAGTCATGAACTCCGAACTCCATTGACCAGTGTCAAATCCTACTTGGAAGCCTTGGATGACGGAGCGATTTTTGATCCAGTTGCACCGGAATTTGTTAAAGTATCTTTGACAGAGACCAACCGGATGATGCGGATGGTGACGGATTTATTGAGTCTTTCACGGATTGATAATGAAACCAGTCAATTGGATGTTGAATTGACCAACTTTACAGCCTTTATTACCTTCATTTTGAACCGCTTTGATAAGATGAAGAATCAGGCTGGAGAGAAGAAATATGATATTGTTCGTGAATATCCCATTTCTCCTGTCTGGGTTGAAATTGATACAGATAAGATGACGCAGGTCTTAGACAATATCTTAAATAACGCCATTAAATATTCCCCAGATGGTGGGGAAATTCGTGTGGGGATGAAAACAACGGATGCCCAGTTGATTATTTCGATTTCGGATGAGGGCTTAGGGATTCCTAAAAAGGACCTCCCTCGTATTTTTGACCGCTTTTATCGTGTGGATAAAGCCCGTAGTCGCGCTCAGGGTGGGACTGGTTTAGGGCTTGCCATTGCGAAGGAAATTATCAAGCAGCACAATGGATTTATTTGGGCCAAGAGTGAATATGGAAAAGGTTCTACTTTCACGATTGTTCTACCATATGATAAAGATGCTATCCGGGATGATGGATGGGATAATGAGGATGAATAAGAAAACAAATGGATGAAAAAGGGTTTAAGTATAGTATTTTGGCTTCAGGATCGAGTGGTAACTCATTTTACCTAGAGACACCTAAGAAAAAAATCCTAGTAGATGCAGGCTTGTCCGGGAAGAAGATTACAGGTTTGCTTGCAGAAATTGATCGCAAACCCGAAGATCTTGATGCTATTTTGATTACACATGAACATTCGGATCACATTCATGGAGTTGGTGTACTAGCGCGTAAATACGGGATGGACCTATACGCCAATGAAGCTACATGGAAGGCCATGGAGGGAAGCAAGTACCTTGGGAAGATCGATGACTCCCAGAAACATCTTTTTGAGATGGGCAAGACCTTAACCTTTGGGGATTTGGATGTGGAAAGTTTTGGTGTCAGCCATGATGCTGCGGCTCCACAGTTCTATCGTTTCATGAAGGATGGAAAGAGTTTCGTCATGCTGACAGATACAGGTTATGTTAGCGATCGGATGGCAGGAATTGTTGAAAATGCTGATGGCTATTTGATTGAGTCCAACCATGATGTGGAAATCCTACGGGCAGGCTCTTACGCCTGGAGATTAAAGCAACGGATCTTATCCGATTTGGGTCACCTCTCTAATGAAGATGGTGCCGATGCCATGATTCGGACCCTAGGCAATAAGACCAAGAAAATTTATCTAGGCCACTTATCTAAGGAAAACAATATCAAGGAATTGGCCCATATGACCATGGTCAATCAATTGGCTCGAGCAGATTTGGCAGTAGGTCATGATTTTGAAGTGTTGGATACATCTCCGGATACAGCGACTCCGTTAGTAGATATCTAAAAGATAAAAAAGGAGATGAGGTCATCTCTTTTTTAGGTCAGTAGTGTAGCTTGAAATAAGTGGAAGGATAGGAGCAGTTAGTTTGAAATACGTGTATATAACAGTAGGGTTTATTTCCTTAGGATTAGGGATTATTGGGATTCCTTTACCGATTTTACCTACGACCCCGTTTCTTTTATTAGCCATGGCTTGTTTTGCAAAAAGTTCTCAACGCTTTGAAAAATGGTTACATGGGACCAAGTTGTACCAAACTTATGTAGCAGATTATCGGGAAACAAAGTCGATCTCTAAGAAGCGGAAAAAACGAATTATCCTACAAATTTACCTATTGATGGGGATTTCCATTTACCTGGCTCCACTCTGGTTTGTGAAATTAGGTCTAGTGGGATTAACTATTTTTATAAGCTATTATTTGTTCAAAGTGATTCCGGATAAAGAAGAATGAGATAAGGAAAGAATAGCCTATAAATCCTATCGTGAAAACAAGGGAAAGGAGTGCGATACGCACTCTTTTTTGGTATAATAGAGGGGTGTATCTTTTGGACGAAATGAGTCATAAGATTTGATCCAGATGCATAAATGAAGAAAGAAAGTAGTAACGTGATGCAAGCCTTATATAACCTTCTTGCTGAGAAATTTCGGCTGACTTTTGACGATACAGAATTGTTGGAAACAGCTTTTACACATACCTCATATGCGAATGAGCATCGCCTCTTAAAAATTTCACATAATGAACGTTTGGAATTTTTAGGAGACGCTGTTCTCCAGTTAGTGATTTCCGAATATTTATTTGCCCTCTACCCAAGCAAGCCAGAGGGTGATTTGTCAAAAATGCGCTCCATGATTGTTCGTGAGGAAAGCCTGGCAGGTTTTTCTCGTGATTGTGGTTTCGATCAATTTATCAAACTTGGCAAGGGAGAGGAAAAATCTGGAGGACGTAACCGAGATACCATCTTGGGAGATTTATTTGAAGCTTTTTTAGGGGCCTTGCTCTTGGATAAAGGAGTGGAGACTGTTCGGAATTTCATTCAGCAAGTCATGATTCCTAAAGTCGAGGCAGGTCAATTTGAACAAGTGATTGACTATAAGACACGCTTGCAAGAAATCCTTCAAATCCACGGAGATGTACAGATTACTTATGAGGTGACGAGTGAGTCAGGTCCAGCTCATGCCAAGGAATTTGAAGTTCAAGTGTCTGTCAATGGGAAACTAATCGGTCAAGGACGTGGCCGGTCTAAAAAGGCTGCCGAACAAGAAGCAGCAAAAAAAGCAGTGGAAAATAAGGTGGATCCCTCATGTATTTAAAGGAAATTGAGATTCAAGGATTTAAGTCTTTTGCAGATAAGACTCGGGTCATATTTGACCAAGGGGTAACCGCAGTAGTTGGCCCTAATGGATCTGGAAAATCAAACATTACAGAAAGTCTACGGTGGGCCTTAGGGGAATCAAGTGTCAAGAGCCTACGTGGAGGCAAGATGCCCGACGTGATTTTTGCAGGGACGGAGACTCGTAAACCCTTGAATTACGCCTGTGTAACGGTAGTGCTGGATAATCGGGATGGCTTTATCAAACATGCTGCTAAGGAAATTCGAGTAGAACGTCATATCTATCGCTCGGGTGACAGTGAGTACAAGATTGATGGCAAGAAAGTCCGTTTGAGAGATGTCCATGATCTCTTTATGGATACTGGACTTGGGAGAGACTCTTTCTCCATTATTTCCCAAGGGAAGGTCGAGGAAATCTTCAACTCGAAACCAGAAGAGAGACGGGCTATTTTTGAGGAAGCCGCTGGGGTTCTTAAATTTAAGACGCGTCGTAAGGAAACGGAATCTAAGTTGGTCCAAACCCAGGATAATTTGGACCGTTTAGAAGACATTATTTTTGAGTTAGAGGGGCAAATCAAACCTCTAGAAAAGCAAGCTCTTGTAGCCAAACGTTTCTTAGAATTGGATCAACAACGCCAAGTCCTTTATTTGGATGTTTTGATTGCTCAGATCGAAGTCAATAAAAAAGACTATGATCAAGCAGTCCAAGAAGAGGCCTCTATCCAGGAGCAATTAAAGGCTTATTACCAGAAAAGAGAAGAGTACGAGGCAGAAAGCCTCCGATTGAAACAGAGTCGTCAGGCCCTTCAACACCAATTATCAGATGATCAGGCTAGCCTCATAGAATTAACTCGCCTCTTAAGTGATTTGGAGAAACAAATCGAATTGGCACGGTTGGAGTCGCAACAGGTCGCTCGAAGCCGTCAGGAAAATCAAGAGCGGGTCAATGCTCTGGAAGAACGCCTACAAGTTCTTCGGAATCAGTTGGAAGAAAAACAAGTCAATACAAAGAGTCTTCAAGAAGAACTCCAAAAGAGCCAAGAAGCTATTGAAGGTCTGGAGAAAGAGTTGGCCAGCTTCTCAGAAGATCCAGATCAGGTGATCGAGTATCTACGTGAAAAATACGTGGCCTTGATGCAGGATGAAGCAGAGCGGTCAAATGAATTAACAACTATTGAAAATCAATTGGAAGCTTCAGCTCAATTGTCACAAAGTAAAAAGGAAGATTACAAAAATCAAATCCAATTGGTGACAGAATTGCAGGAAAAAGAGCAAGTTGCTAAAGAGGCTTATCAACTCGCTCAAGAGCATCTCAAACACTTGCTTGAGACCTATCAGTTAGAAGCGAAACAGTTTGAGGAAGCTCGCCAGGCCTATCAATCAGGCCAAGCCAAGATGTTTGATCTACTGGATCAAAGTAAGGAGAAACAGGCTCGCATTAACAGTTTGGAGGCGATTCAAAAGAATCATAGCAATTTTTATGCGGGTGTGAAGAGTGTCCTGCAAGAAGCGGCTCGTCTGGGCGGGATTGTAGGAGCTGTCAGTGAAAAACTCTCCTTCTCACCAGAATATCAGACTGCCTTAGAGATTGCTCTGGGAGCCAGCAGTCAGCATATCATCGTAGAAGACGAAGGAGCAGCAACACGGGCTATCGAATATTTGAAAAAGAATCGCTCGGGTCGGGCAACCTTCCTTCCTTTGACCACCATTAAACCACGCTACCTAGCTGGAAAGAATCAAGAACTGATTGAAGCCTGTCCCGGTTTCCTTGGGATGGCTAGCAGTTTGGTTGATTATGATCCTTCCCTAGAGTCGATTTTCCAAAACCTCTTGGGGGTTACGGCTATTTTTGATACCATTGACCATGCCAAGGCGGCTGCTCGTAAGGTCGCCTACCAGGTTCGTATGGTGACGCTGGATGGAACCGAACTTCGCACAGGTGGTTCCTTTGCAGGGGGAGCGAATCGAACCAATAATTCGATTTTTATCAAACCAGAACTGGATCGCTTGCACCAAGAATTGGCCTCTATTCAGAAGAATTTGCGGGAAGTAGAAGGCCAGGTTCAAGAGCAACAGGAACAAGTGACCAGATCACAAGAAAAACTAGAATCTTTGAAAGTTCAAGGTGAAGGAGCTCGATTAGAAGAGCAACGTCTTCAACTGGCTTTTGAGCAAGCTCACCAGCAACTCCTGGATGCCCAAGAACTGCTAGAAGTTATCCGTGCAGAGCTGGATGAGGGAAGTAACCAAGAGCTCCTCCAAAAACGAGATCTCTTGCAAGCTCGATTGAAAGAAATTGAGAAGGAAAAAGAGCAAGTTACTGCTGAGATTGAAGAAGTCAAGCTCAATAAAGATGTCATTGTTGAGAAAGTAGAAAGCCTACGAACAGCCATTGCCAAGCTCCAATTACAGAAAACAGAACTGAAGAGTCAATTGACCTTTGACCAGACAGATATAGAACGTTTGCAACAAGAGTTGGCTTCTACTGAACGAGAAATTCAGGCCCTCCAATACGCGATTGAGAAGGGAGAAGACCGACATGAGCAAATCGACGTCTCTGTCCTTGAAAAACAACTGCAAGAAACCCTTCAAGAGAAAACTGCTCTGGAGCAAGCTGTGATTCGCAAGCAATTTGAATTGGAGGATTTGGAAGGCCAGTCAGAAGATGTGGCCGGCCATATGGAGCAAGCTCGTCGTCAAAACGAGGAGTGGATTCGCCAACAGGCCAAAGCAGAATCCAATCGTGATCGCTTGGCAGACAAATTGAATAAACTGATGTTGGCTCTGACAGACGAATTCAAGATGAGTTTTGAAGAGGCTTCTAAACAGGCTAATGAACTCGAAAATCTAGCCCAGTCTGAGCAAGCCTTGAAAGACTTAGAAAAAGCCATTAAGGCCCTGGGACCTGTTAACATCGATGCCATCGAACAATACGATGAGGTCAAGACGCGATTTGATTTCCTTTCCGGTCAACGAGAAGATGTCTTGGCAGCGAAGAATCTTCTTCTTGAAACCATTAATGACATGAATGATGAGGTGAAAGAACGCTTTAAGTCGACATTTGAAGCAATTCGTGAATCTTTCCGGGTAACCTTTAAACAGATGTTTGGCGGAGGATCGGCAGATCTCATCCTGACGGATGGGGATCTCTTATCAGCTGGGGTCGAGATTTCTGTCCAACCACCTGGCAAGAAAATTCAATCCTTGAATTTGATGAGTGGTGGAGAAAAAGCTTTGTCAGCCTTAGCCCTCCTCTTCTCAATCATTCGTGTCAAGACCATTCCATTTGTCATCTTGGATGAGGTAGAAGCGGCTCTAGACGAAGCCAATGTTAAACGGTTTGGGGATTACCTCAATCGTTTTGATAAGGAAAGTCAGTTTATTGTGGTTACCCACCGTAAGGGAACCATGGCTGCAGCAGATTCCATCTACGGAGTGACCATGCAAGAATCAGGAGTCTCTAAGATTGTATCTGTAAAACTGAAAGATATAGAAGGAATGGATAATGGAAATTAAATTAGTCGCAACAGACATGGATGGGACCTTTCTGGATGAAAATCATGAATTTGATCAAGCATTATTCCTAAAGGTGCTAAAGAAATTTCAAGAAAAAGGGATCTACTTTGTGGCAGCAAGTGGTCGGCCTCTCCTCTCTTTAAAGACAATCTTTAAAGAGGTTCAGGATCAGATTATTTTTATAGCTGAAAACGGCAGTGTTGTTGAGTTTCATGGTGAGGATGTCTATGAGGCAACCATGAGTCCTGATTTTTACCAAGCCATGTTTGCCAAGTTGCAGGAATGTCCTTATTTCGATAAAAATAAGTGCTTGTTAACAGGAAAACGCGGGAGCTATGTTCTAAAGACCGTTGATCCAGACTATCTAGCTGCTTCACAAAACTACAATGAAAACATTCAAAAGGTATCGAATTTTTCAGAAATTGATGATCTTGTCTTCAAGATGACCACTAATTTTGACCAAGAAGTGTTGGTAGAAGGTGAGGCCTGGGTTACCCAAAATGTTGAAGGGGTTAAGGCCATGACCACTGGTTATGAGTGCATTGATATTGTCTTGGACTATGTGGACAAGGGAGTAGCCATCCAAGCCCTCATGGATCAGTTGGGCATTAGTCGAGATCAAGTCCTAGCTTTTGGAGATAACCTCAATGATCTTCATATGATGCAGGTAGTTGGTCATGCGATTGCGCCAGAAAATGCCCGTCCAGAGATTTTGGAGTTGGCTGAAACAGTAGTAGGCCACCATTCGACAGGATCTGTCCTTCGCTATATGGAGGAAGAACTATGAGTCATATTAAGCTTATCGCACTAGACTTGGACGGCACTCTCTTAAACTCAGAAAAGAAAATCTCCCCTCGGAATCTGGCTGCGATTCGTGCAGCACAAGAAAAAGGGGTTAAAGTGGTTTTGACGACGGGGCGTCCCCTCAAGGCCATGGATTTTCTGCTCCAAGAAATTGGGACTGCCGGCTTGTCAGATGAATTCACCATTACCTTTAATGGGGGCTTGGTACAAAAGAATACAGGAGAGATAATTGGCAAAACAGTTTTCTCTCGCGATGATGTCCTTCGGATTTATGAAGAGACAGAGGCCCTTGGCTTGCCCTTGGACGCTATTAGCGAAGGGGATGTTTATACACTTGCATCTGATCAAGAGTCTCTTTATCCCCTCTATAATCCTTACTTGAACTTTATTCCTGTTTCTATTGAAGATTTGTCCAGCCAGATTTCCTATAACAAGTGTGTGACAGCCTTTCATCAGGACTATTTGGATAGCGCAATTCCAAAGATTTCTCCTGAATTAGGGGAGCGTTTTGAGATTTTTAAATCGAGGGACATGCTCTTGGAATGGTGCCCCAAAGGAGTTCAAAAGGATCGAGGCTTGGAGGCCTTGGTAGGGTATTTAGGAATCGATGCTAGTCAAGTCATGGCTTGCGGTGATGAAGCCAATGATGCCAGCATGTTAAAATGGGCAGGACTCGGAATCGCTATGGCCAATGCGGTGGATGAAGTGAAGGAGATTGCCACTCTAGTCTCGGACTACACCAATGATCAAGATGCAGTCGGAAGAGCGATTGAAGAATATGTATTGAAGGAGGGTCAATAATGGGATTATTTGACCGACTATTTGGAAGAAAAGAAGAAACAAAACCACAAACCCAAGATCTTACAGAAGAGATTGGGGGAAGCGAGGAAGAAGTAAGCTCGCCAGCTGAGCCGGTATCAAATAAGCCTTCACAAAGTGATGAGGCTAAGATTTCGGCAATGGAAGCCTACTACGCTGAATTAAAAGAGCGAATGGCTGCCGAATCAGCGAGACCATCTCAAGAGTCGAAAGCATCTAGTGAAAAAGTGCCTTTAGAAGAGCCTGTAAATCAGGAAACAGCTGTCGAAGAAGAGGCACCTTCTCAAGTAGAGCAGGAAACCTCTCCTGAGGAAGTATCTGAGACTTCCCCTGTGACTGGAGATCAGACTTTAGATGCAGAATCCCTACAAGAAGTGGGTGTTGATGAGGAGCACCCAGATTCTTCATCAGATCTTGTCCAAGAAGCCCTGGAAGAGGAAGTTCTTGTAAAGAATGGAACAACATCTGAGACTTCAAGTCCTTCTCAAGAGTCTGACAAACTAGTTGAAGAAGAGCCTGAAGGTGTGCCAGAATTGGATGTGGTAAGGGAAGCACCTTTCGTTGAAGAGGAAATACCTGAAAGTTCTGAAGAAGGAACCGAAGTGCTTGAAGTAGAATCGCCAGTAGAGGAAGCTACTAGCGAATCCGAGATTTCAGAAGAGGTTGAGGAAGAGTCTTCAGTAGAAGAAACTACAAGTGAGCCAGAGATTGCTGAACCTACAGAAACGGTTCAAGAAAAATACAATCGGAGCTTGAAGAAAACTCGGACCGGCTTTGGAGCAGCTCTTAATGCCTTCTTTGCCAACTTCCGTTCCGTCGACGAAGATTTCTTTGAAGAGTTGGAAGAACTCTTGATTATGAGTGACGTAGGGGTCCAGGTCGCTTCGAATCTGACCGAAGAGCTCCGCTATGAAGCCCGTTTGGAAAATGCCAAGAAACCGGATGTCTTGCGTCGCGTGATCATTGAAAAATTGGTGGATCTCTACGAAAAAGATGGCCAATACAATGAGCAAATTAACTTTAAAGATGGCTTGACGGTCATGCTCTTTGTGGGAGTGAATGGCGTTGGGAAAACAACCTCTATCGGAAAACTAGCTCATAAGTACAAGAAGGAAGGGAAAAAAGTGATGTTGGTCGCAGCAGATACCTTCCGGGCAGGTGCCGTTGCTCAGTTAGCTGAATGGGGACGCCGTGTGGATGTGCCTGTTGTCACTGGTCCTGAAAAGTCAGATCCTGCAAGTGTCGTCTTTGATGGAATGGAACGGGCCGTGGCAGAGCAAGTCGATGTTTTGATGATTGATACTGCTGGTCGCCTTCAGAACAAAGACAATCTGATGGCTGAATTAGAAAAAATTGGTCGCATTATCAAGAGGGTGGATCCTACAGCCCCTCACGAAACCTTCTTGGCCTTAGATGCTTCCACAGGACAGAATGCTCTGGTCCAAGCCAAGGAATTCTCCAAGATCACGCCTATTACTGGAATCGTCCTCACTAAAATTGATGGAACGGCTCGAGGTGGAGTGGTCCTTGCAATCCGGGAAGAATTGGATATTCCTGTAAAATTAATTGGTTTTGGTGAAAAAATCGATGACATCGGTGAATTCAATTCTGAGAACTTTATGCGTGGCTTGTTAGAAGGCTTGATATAAAAAAAACTCATCTCTCTAGAGATGAGTTTTTAAGTTGCATTTTTTAGTAAGAAGGATAGATTATTCTTCAATCGTTGGTTGCCAGACCCATTCAGCATTGTAATCCTTCAAGAGGTCGAAGGATGCTTGAGGTCCCATGGTTCCAGATTTGTACTCATGAAGAGGGACTTGATTTTCTGCCCATAATTTCTCAATCCGGTCAATCAAGTTCCAAGATGCTTTTACTTCGTTCCAGTGGCTAAAGTTGGTAGAGTCATTATTTAAGACATCATAGATTAACTTTTCGTAAGGCTCTGGAGAAGCACCGGTCGCTGTCGCATCAGTTTCATAATCCAAGGATATCGGAGCGATCTGGAATTGCTCGCCGACTTCTTTCCCGTTGACAGAGAGAGAGAAGCCTTCGTTTGGTTGGATGTAGATGGTCAGCACATTGGGTTCAATTTCTTGACCAAAAATAGAGTCCATCTGTTTAAAGACCACATTCACATGGGTTCCCTTTTTTGTGAGACGTTTTCCTGTACGGAAGAAGAAAGGTACTCCACGGAAGCGATCACTATCCACAAAGAAGGCACCAGAAGCAAAGGTTTCGGTCATGGATTCAGGGTTGACATTTGGTTCACTACGGTAAGAGATGTCCTTTTTCCCTTGGATTTTTCCAGAACGATACTGGCCTCGAATAAACAATTTCTTTAATTCTTCTTCAGAAGGATTGACCAATTGTTCAAAAACTTTTACCTTCTCTTTACGGATGTCTTCCTTGGTGAAGGAAGCTGGTTTGTCCATCGCTAAGAGAGAAAGCAATTGAAGGGTATGGTTTTGAACCATGTCGCGGAGGGCACCAGATTCATCATAGTAGCCACCACGCTCTTCCACACCCAGACGTTCTGCAAAGGTGATTTGGACATTGTCGATATAGTCATGGTTCCAAATGTTTTCAAAGATTAGATTGGCAAAACGGAGGGCAAAAATAGACTGGATCATTTCTTTACCAAGGTAATGATCAATTCGGAAAATTTGCTCTTCCTCAAAGGTTTCTTCCAGTTCTTTGTTGAGCTGACTGGCTGTTTCTAAGTCAGTTCCAAATGGTTTTTCTACGATTAGACGCTCAAAGCCTTTTCCATCCACAATTCCTTCAGATTTCAAATGTTTGGCAATGGTTCCAAAGAACTGGGGTGCCATGGATAGGAAGAAGAGTTTATTGTGGTCAGCTTGGTAGGTGTCATTGAGCTGATTTTGGAGTTCACGAAGCTTGATGTAGTGCTCGGTATCATTAACATCGTGGCTTTGGTAGTAAAAGTGGCTAGCGAATTCTTGCGCCTGTTCAGGACTATCTGCTAAATCCGAAATGGAGTCAACGACAACTGATTCAAAGTATTCTTTGCTCCAAGGACGACGAGCTGTTCCAATCACTGCAAAATGCTCTGAAAGATTACCAGCTTTATAGAGTCTAAAAAGGGAAGGGTAGAGTTTGCGGTGAGCTAAATCTCCACTAGCCCCGAAAATGGTTACAATTACTTTTGAAGACATGTTCATACCTATTTTCTAACTTGATAAACCATATTCTACCATAAAATTCAGAAAATTTCTCTTTGAAAGTAAAAGTATTCTGACTTTCATAGGAAATAAAAGGAGAAGAAAGCACAAAAAAAGGTTGGACCAAAAGGTCACAACCTGCAGAGTGATAGACTGCCTAGAATACCCGATAAACATAAGGATTGGCGGGTTTTTCTACCTGATGAGCTTCCCTTATGTCTAAGACCGGAAGACTTTGGCCAAGCTGTTTATGGTATTGGATCTTTAGAGTTCCAGTAGCTTGGACCCAAGTATTATCGTCATAGGTTTGGGAGGCTCCTTTGGTCAACAGACCATAGACTCCTGAGTCGGCGATACAGTGGATAATCCCAAAACGGAAAAGGAACTGGCTACCCGGATCTTGAGGATCCTTATAAATAAAGCCGGTTAGGGTAAAGGTTTTTCCAGCAAATTCATCTGGATAGTCGTAGATAACTTCCATGACTTCCATGTAGTTTTCTGTCGTGATCTGGATATGATCTTGCTTGAGGTACTTCTTAGCTGCAGCTCTCATCTCGGATTCATAAGCAGACTTGGTAAAATAACTGCTTGTGTCAGGCTTGAGATATTGGTTGGTTGTTCCTTCGTCGTTTTGAATATCCTTAGAAGAGCCAGCTGCGATGGGGAAATGATAGCCCTTGGCTGAAACCGTTTGGGAATCCAAGGTCACTGTCGGGAAACCAATTCCAACGATCAAAGGAATCAGGAGTAAAATGATACTCATGACTTTGGCTTTTTTACTGGTTAGGTGACTATGAACGGGCAGATTCTTCATCCAAATATAGAGCTGGACGACAGCCAAAAGGAAGGAAAGAATCATAGAGATATAGGCTAAATAGGAATAATGCATATTAATGTATTGGTTGAGCTTACCAGAAAGCTGCAAATACATAGTCAGTTCGAAATAGCCTGCTAAAATGAGAAATCGAATCATAGGACCACCCCCACAAACCAAGCATAAACCAAGACAACTAGGCTGACGATGCTAATAAATTGGACAATAAAGCGATTGGTCAGATAATTCTTCATCATCAAGAGGTTCTTGACATCTAGCATGGGACCGATAACCAGGAAGGCTAGGACAGGAGCTAAGCCAAAACTAGAGAGGAGGGAGGAGCCAATAAAGGCATCTGCCTCACTACACAATGAGAGCAGGAAGGAAAGAAGCATGAGGAGGAGAATGGCTAAGAGTGGTGTTGCTGAAATAGAAGTCAGCACTCGAGTTGGCACATAGACCTGAACCACGCTGGCAAACAAACAACCAAAGACCAGATACCGTCCAGTGTCGAAAAACTCATCAATGGCCTGCACAAATACTTGGAAAAAGCATTGAGCAGCAGATAGTTTAGAAAAGTCATGTATATGGACTTCCTTGCGGTTGGCCCGTTGAATAGAAGCGGTTTGGAAAAATCCTAGGAAAATACCCAGAACAGTCGCTACCAGGATAGAGCCGATAGCTCGTAAGAGAGCCATTTGAACAGAATTGCCAAAGGCGGAATAGGTGGCAAAGAGCACAATGGGGTTAATAACTGGCGCTGTTACTAGAAAGGGCACAGCTGTATAGCTAGGGACCTTCTTTTCTAAAAAGCGATTGATAATAGGGACGATGCCACACTCACAGGAAGGGAAAATAAAACCAATCAAGGTCCCAAACAAAATTCTTCCCCATTTATTTTTAGGGAGAGCTCGATAAACTTTTTCAGGGGTGATGTAGACATCGATTGCCCCTGAAATCAGACTTCCAATCAGAACAAAAGGAAGGGCTTCAATCATAATCGAAAGAAAAATTGCTCCAGCTTGAAGGACACTAGTTGGCAACTGCTGAAAGAAATTCATTTGTCAGAATCCTTCTGCACTTTTTGCCCTTTAGTTGGTTCCTTCTTCGCATCTGGGAAAGTGGCTTGAGGGGGATCTGGGAAAACGGCAAATTCCTCAAAGAGTTTGTCTAAATCGTCTGTTTTTGAAAATTTAATAGCCATGAATAGGTCTCCTTTTCTTTTTTTTCTCATTATATCAAATTCTCAGAAAAGAGGGGAAATCAAGTGCAAAAAGAGGACGGAAGGGCGGAATAGAGAGCTTTCTATGGTATAATAGAAGCTATGGAAAAATATGAAAAAATAGCCCAGGAATTGGGCGTGAGTCTCAAACAAATTGATACCGTTTTGACCTTAACAGCAGAGGGATCCACCATCCCCTTTATTGCCCGATATCGAAAAGATGCAACGGGGAATCTAGATGAAGTGGCAATCAAGGCTATTATCGATATGGACAGGTCTTTGACAGCCTTGGCTGATCGGAAAGAAACTGTCCTAGCTAAGATTGAAGAGCTTGGGAAACTCACTCCAGCCCTAAAAGAAGCGATTGAGCAAGCTGAAAAATTGGCAGATGTGGAAGAGTTGTATCTTCCCTACAAGGAAAAACGCCGGACCAAGGCTACGATTGCGCGTGAGGCAGGGCTCTTCCCGCTTGCTCGGATGATTTTGCAAGATCAAAAGGATTTGGAAATAGCAGCAGAGGGATTTTTATCAGAAGCTTTTCCAACTGTAAAAGATGCCATTTCTGGAGCAATCGATATTTTAGTCGAAGCCATTGCAGAAGACCCACAATTGCGCAACCTTACCTACCAGGAGATTCGCAAACACTCTTTGATCACCTCTAGCTTGAAGGATGAAAGCAAAGACGAGAAGCAAGTCTTCCAAATCTATTATGATTTTTCTGAGAAGATTGCAAATATGCAGGGCTACCGAACCCTGGCCTTAAACCGTGGAGAGAAATTAGGGGTATTAAAGGTTGGATTTGAGCATCCTGTAGACCGTTTGATTCGTCACTTTGAAGCCCGATTTAAATCGAAGAATAGCTACATCGAAGAAGTTATTAACCAGGCTCTGAAAAAGAAAATGCTACCAGCTATGGAGCGTCGAATTCGGACAGAACTGACAGAAGTGGCAGAAGATGGAGCCATTCAGCTTTTCTCTGAAAATCTTCGACACCTTTTGCTGATTGCTCCCCTCAAGGGGCGCGTGGTCTTGGGATTTGACCCAGCTTTTCGGACAGGAGCTAAATTAGCTGTTGTCGATCAGACAGGAAAGATGTTGACCACCCAGGTGATTTACCCTGTTGCGCCGGCTAAACCAGCACAAATTGAAGCGGCCAAAGAAGAACTGAAACGGCTGATTCGTCAATACGGCGTGGAAATCATTGCGATTGGGAACGGGACGGCTAGTCGAGAGAGCGAAGCCTTTGTTGCGGAAGTTCTCAAGGAAGTTCCAAATGTCAGCTATGTCATTGTGAACGAGAGCGGGGCATCTGTCTATTCAGCTAGTGAATTGGCTCGCCATGAGTTTCCAGAACTGACAGTTGAAAAGCGCTCAGCCATCTCCATTGCCCGTCGTTTGCAGGATCCACTGGCTGAGTTGGTTAAGATTGATCCAAAATCTATCGGAGTCGGCCAGTACCAGCATGATGTCAGCCAGAAGAAATTATCTGAAAGCCTTGATTTCGTAGTCGATACCGTGGTAAACCAAGTCGGAGTTAATATTAACACTGCTAGTCCAGCCCTCTTGTCTCACGTGGCTGGTCTCAATAAAACCATTTCTGAGAACATCGTGAAGTACCGGGAAGAAGAAGGGTTGATCACTTCTCGGGCACAGATTAAAAAGGTTCCTCGTCTGGGAGCCAAGGCTTTTGAACAAGCAGCTGGTTTCTTACGGATCCCAGAAAGTGAGAATTTCCTCGATCGGACAGGGGTCCATCCAGAAAGTTACCCTGCAGTGAAGAAGCTCTTTACCTTACTAGGCATCAAGGAGATGGATGAAGAGGCCCAAGCCAAGTTGAAACAAATTGACACGGTTTCTATGGCCCAGGAACTTGAAATTGGCCCTGAAACCTTGAAAGATATTGTCGCAGATCTTCTCAAACCAGGTCGCGATTTACGTGATTCTTTTGATGCTCCTGTCCTTCGCCAGGATGTTCTTGATTTGAAAGACTTGAAGATTGGTCAAAAACTAGAAGGAGTTGTCCGCAATGTTGTTGACTTTGGAGCATTTGTCGATATTGGGATTCATGAAGATGGTTTGATCCACATTTCACAGATGAGCCAGCACTTTATCAAGCATCCAAGTCAAGTTGTTTCAGTTGGCGACCTAGTGACCGTTTGGGTCTACAAGATTGATTTAGAACGGGAAAAAGTGAATCTTTCCCTCTTGGCACCACATGAATCTGACTAAATACGTTCAAGAAGTATCGCTGGAAGATTTTGGTCACCCTTTTCTTCACCAAGCGATCTGGAACCCTCGCTTGCGTTCGACCGGCGGTCGCTTCTTTCCTAAAGATGGTCATCTGGATTTCAATCCTAGAATCCTAGAAAGATTTGGCTGGGAGATTTTTCGAAAGATTGTCCGTCATGAGTTGTGTCACTACCATCTCTACTATATGAAAAAGGGCTATCGCCACCAGGATCAAGATTTCAAGGCCTTACTCAAAAAGGTAGACGGCTTGCGGTATGCCCCTTCAGTTGATAAGGGAAACTATAAGATTTATGTTTGTACGAGCTGTGGGCAAGAATTCAGGAGAAAGCGGCAGATTGATCTGCAAAAGTACCGCTGTGGTCGGTGTCGAGGACTACTTAAGTATCAAGGGACAATTGATCCAGGAAATCGGCCTTGAGTCGGATGACAGTGACTTGATTTCGGGATATACTGTTCTAAAATAATAGGAGGTATGCCCTTGAATCCAACTTTTTATAAATTACGTCGAGGCAGAATCGTTTTCGGAGTATTTGCTGGACTAGCGGATCGATTTGGGCTCGATGCAAACCTATTGCGTTTTCTCTTTGTGCTCTTTAGTATCTTTCATGCTTATGGGCTTGTAGGCTTGGCTATTTATTGCCTATGTGCCTTCTCCTTGCCGTATAAAGAAGATCTTGAAAGAGAAAAGTATGGCCTCGGACCTCGCAAACGGAAGGATGCACAAGTAATCAAAGACGATGATCCATTCTTTTAAAGAATTTTCATGAATCGAATAAGAATGTGAGGCTGGGACAAAAGTCCTAGCCTCTCAATTGTCTTTGGATTATCGAGCAAGACGCAGTGGTTGAGTGCTCAAAGCACTGCTTTGAGGTGGCGGATAGAACTTGCGAAGCAAGTATCCTAAGTCTTTGTTCGCTTTTTAAGCTTCAAAGATGCCCTATGTTGACGGAAACTATGTTTCCTTTATCTGCAACCTTCAACAGTCTCCCAGACTGTTGAAGCTGTGCGGAGGTGGGACGACGAAATCGAATTCTAACGAATTACCGATTTCTGTCCCACTCTCATCTTTTTTTTCAAATGAAGAAACGATAGAAATATGGGATAACAAGGATAAAGAGAAACATCAAAGAGTACTGGAATGAGTGTGAGAATAATAGCATCAGTTTTGATACTAAAAAAAGATGCTTGAGCAAGTCTTACCTGGGATAATTTGCTATAATAGTAAGAGAAAACAAAAAGGGAGAAGCCTATGGCAATAACAGTCCGAGATTTAATTGATAAGCTTCGTTTGAAGGTTGTGTACGGCAATGAAAGCCTATTTGAAAAAGAAATCACAACGGCAGATATTTCACGTCCTGGACTTGAAATGACAGGATATTTTGATTACTATACTCCAGAACGAATTCAATTGGTTGGGATGAAAGAGTGGTCTTACCTCATCAAGATGACCTCCCACAATCGTCACCAAGTTTTGAGAAAGATGTTCCAGCCGGAAACACCGGTACTCATCATCGCGCGGGATCTAGAGGTTCCTGAAGAAATGCTCCGTGCTGCAGAGGAAAAGCAAATCGCGATTTTAAGCAGTCGCGTTCCAACTAGTCGCCTATCTGGTGAACTATCAAGCTACCTAGATTCTCTCCTTGCGGAAAGAACTAGTGTCCATGGTGTCTTGATGGATATCTATGGCATGGGGGTTCTGATCCAAGGAGATAGTGGAATCGGGAAGAGTGAGACTGGTTTAGAGCTCGTCAAACGAGGGCATCGTTTGGTAGCAGATGACCGGGTAGATGTCTTCGCCCGTGATGAGATGACCTTGTGGGGTGAGCCTGCTGAAATTCTACGTCATATGCTAGAGATTCGGGGAGTAGGGATCATTGATGTTATGAGTCTCTATGGTGCCAGTGCTGTGAAAGATTCTTCACAGGTTCAAATCGCGGTCTATTTAGAAAACTACACCAAGGAACAAACCTACGATCGTCTTGGCAATAATGCAGAAGAAATTGAGTTCTGTGGAGTGACCATTCCAAGAATTCGCATCCCTGTTAAGACAGGTCGCAATATTTCCGTTGTCATTGAGGCAGCAGCAATGAACTACCGCGCCAAAGAAATGGGATATGATGCTACTAAAACCTTTGAAGATCGATTGACCCAGTTGATTGATCAGAATGAGGTGAAAGTATGAATCCAGTAGCCATTCAACTTGGTCCCTTTAGCATTCGCTGGTATGCGATTTGTATCGTCCTCGGTCTCCTTTTGGCGGTTATCCTGTCTATGAAAGAAGCCCCTCGTAAAGGGATAGAGTCAGACGATATTATTGATTTCATTCTGATTGCTTTTCCAGTAGCGATCATAGGGGCCCGTCTTTACTATGTTATTTTTCAATGGTCTTATTACAGGGAACACCCAGGAGAGATTTTTGCCGTATGGAACGGTGGGATTGCTATCTATGGTGGACTCCTGGCAGGGGCTCTAGTCCTCTACCTATTTTCACGCAGTCGTTTGA
The DNA here is from genome assembly GCF_003603405.1 of Streptococcus sp. AM43-2AT. Lineage (NCBI taxonomy): Bacteria > Bacillati > Bacillota > Bacilli > Lactobacillales > Streptococcaceae > Streptococcus > Streptococcus sp. AM43-2AT. The sequence continues at coordinate 61,649 of NZ_QTND01000001.1, forward strand.
TTGACCCAGTTGATTTTTTAGATATCGCTGCACCGAGTGTCATGATTGCTCAAAGTATTGGCCGTTGGGGCAATTTTGTTAACCAAGAAGCCTACGGAGCCATTGTTAAGAATTTAGATTATTTACCTTCTTTCATTCGGAATCAGATGTTTATTGATGGACATTACCGTCAACCGACCTTCTTATATGAATCTTGTTGGAACTTGCTTGGTTTTGTGCTGATTCTTTATTTACGTCGCCGTCCCAAGCTTTTGAGAAAGGGTGAAATTACGGCTTTCTATCTCATCTGGTATGGCTTTGGTCGAATGATTATTGAAGGAATGCGAACAGATAGCTTGATGTTTTTGGGAATTCGAGTATCACAATGGCTGTCCCTATTCCTGATCTTACTTGGAATCGGAATCATGATCTATCAACGGAAAAAGAATGCACCGTTTTATAGAACGGAAATAGATTAAGGAGAAATGAAATGTTTATTGAAATTGCCTATGGGCTTTTAGGATTAGCTTTAGTCGTTTTGGTCATCTACTTGATTATCTTATTTTCAAAGATTGGAAAAGTTGTAGATGAGACTCAGGTAACGATTAAGACCTTGACATCAGATGTGAATGTAACCTTACACCAAACCAATGAGTTGTTAGCGAAAGTGAATGTTTTGACAGAAGATTTGAATCAAAAAGTTGCAACCATAGATCCACTCTTCACTGCGGTGGCAGATTTGTCTGTATCTGTATCGGATCTGAATGATCAAGCGCGTCAGATTAGCAAAAAAGCTGTCGTAGTTGGCGGAAAAACCGTCAAAACATCTGTCGGATTAAAAGCAGCTCGCATGGCTATGAAATTATTTAAATAAGAAAAGAGGTATCCTATGGGACGTTTATCATCATTATTAATTGGAACAATCACAGGCGCATCCGCCGCTTACTTCCTGACAACAAAAAGAGGAAAAGAATGGACTAGTAAAGTCAAAGATTTTGTGAAGGAATACCAAGACAATCCACAAGAAGTTCATGATTCGGTAAAACAATCCGCAATGGAACTATCTAAGCAAGCGTCAGACGCCATACAACAAACTAAGGAAAAAGTTGAAAGTGGAGAGATCAACAAAGACACTGTCATCGAAACGGTCAAAGATAAGACACAAGATGTGGTAGAATTTTCACAAGATGCCATCCAAACGATTAAGGAAAAAATCCAGCAAAAGACCGGTAATCAAGCAACTCCTTTCTACCCGACACAAGAGAAAGAAAGTGAAGAGATTGTCCTGGAATTAGAAGAAGAAACAGCTCTTCCAGGAGTTGAAGAAGAACTCAAAGAAACAGCTGTAGAAGAAGAATAAAAATAATCCCTCACCATTTGGTGAGGGATTTCTCTTATGAACTGGCAAACTAGAATGAGAAATGCCAAAAAGCCTCCCGAAGGAGGCTAAAAAATTAATCTTAGTCCTTTTTCCGTTTTAACTGGAAAATGCGGAAAGCTTGGATACTTCCCAAACTACAAGCGATTGCTGAGGCAAAAGCAAAGAAAGTATTCATCTTCATTGATAAAAAGATGAAACTAAATAAAACAGTTAAGACACAAAACACAGCAATATTAAGGAAAAATAGTAGCTCACTTAATTGAGGAGCTGGTTCAGTATCAATGTTAAAATCATAATTAGTTGTTGTATTCTCTTGTTGAAGGGGAATTTCGACATAGTCGTATTCTTCAACAACTCTAAGTTTTCTTACGGGCATATTTCTCTCTCCTAACAGTACTCTATTATTTTAACACGTTTTCAAGCATAGAAATGTTACAAAACTGTTACAATTTTTACAAAATTAAGAAATTTGGAGAGCAAAAATACTTTTTTGGTATAATAGTTTTCATGAATAAGATAATTATTACAGCTACAGCTGAAAGTATTGAACAGGTTCAAGCCCTTCTAGAAGCAGGCGTAGACCGTATTTATGTTGGTGAAAAAGATTATGGATTACGACTTCCTCATACTTTCTCGTATGACGAATTAAGTCGAATTTCTGATCTAGTCCATGCAGCAGGAAAAGAATTGACAGTGGCTGTCAATGCCTTGATGCATCAAGATATGATGGATCATATCAAACCATTTTTAGATTTCCTTGCATCGATTAACGTCGATTATATCACGGTGGGGGATGCAGGTGTCTTTTATGTCTTGAAGCGGGATGGCTACAACTTTAAAACCATTTATGATGCTTCTACCATGGTGACAAGTAGCCGTCAAATCAATTTCTGGGGACAAAAGGCTGGTGTTTCTGAAGCTGTTCTTGCTCGAGAAATCCCATCTGCAGAGCTTTTCAAGATGCCAGAAATCTTAGAGATTCCTGCTGAAATATTGGTCTATGGAGCTAGTGTAATTCACCATTCAAAACGACCTCTTCTGCAGAATTATTATAATTTTACTCACATCGATGACGAAAAGACGAGAGAGCGCGATCTCTTTCTGGCAGAGCCTGGGGATCCAGATAGCCATTACTCTATTTTTGAAGATAAACATGGAACTCATATTTTTGCCAACAATGATTTGGATTTGATGACCAAATTGTCTGAGTTAGTTGAACATGGATTTACTCATTGGAAGTTAGAGGGGATTTATACACCTGGTCAAAACTTTGTGGAAATTGCCAAGTGTTTTGTGAAAGCACGGGAGCTCTTGGAAGCTGGAACCTTCACTTCGGACCAGGCCTTCCTATTGGATGAACAGATTCACCAATTGCATCCCAAGAATCGCTTCCTCGATACTGGATTTTATGACTACGATCCAGACATGGTTAAATAAAGGAGAAAAGCCTGCCAGGAGTGCGGGCCTTCCTTTTTGATGATGGTAAAGAATGAGAATTGTCAAAACAATTCCCAAACCATTGCCTTTCGACTGGATTTGCTATAAAATAGACAAGATTGATAATCTAACTAATATACTTGTAATATACTAGGAGATATGATGACAAAACAATTGAAACGTCCAGAGGTTTTATCCCCCGCTGGAACTTTAGAAAAATTAAAAGTCGCTGTTCGCTATGGTGCGGATGCTGTCTTTATTGGTGGTCAGGCCTATGGTCTTCGTAGCCGTGCAGGAAACTTCACCTTTGAGCAAATGGAAGAAGGAGTCCAATTTGCGGCTAAATATGGAGCTAAGGTCTATGTTGCGGCCAATATGGTCATGCACGAAGGAAATGAAGTAGGAGCTGGAGAATGGTTCCGTCGTTTACGGGATATCGGAATCGCAGCGGTCATTGTTTCAGACCCTGCCTTGATTACCATCGCAGCGACTGAAGCGCCAGGTTTGGAAATTCACCTTTCTACACAAGCTAGTGCTACCAATTATGAGACCCTTGAGTTTTGGAAAGACTTGGGCTTGACACGGGTCGTTTTGGCTCGTGAAGTTTCGATGGAAGAACTAGCTGAGATTCGTAAGCGGACGGACGTTGAGATTGAAGCCTTTGTTCACGGAGCAATGTGTATTTCCTACTCTGGGCGTTGTACCCTATCCAATCATATGAGTATGCGGGATGCTAACCGTGGTGGCTGTTCCCAATCTTGTCGTTGGAAGTATGATCTCTACGATATGCCGTTCGGTCAGGAACGCAAGAGTCTCAAAGGGGAAATCCCTGAAGAATTCTCGATGTCAGCAGTTGATATGTCGATGATTGATCATATCCCTGATATGATTGAAAATGGAGTGGACAGTCTTAAAATCGAAGGCCGCATGAAGTCCATTCACTATGTTTCTACCGTAACGAACTGTTACAAGGCAGCTGTTGATGCTTATTTGGAAAGCCCTGAGAAGTTCGAAGCCATTAAGCAAGATTTGATTGATGAGATGTGGAAAGTGGCCCAACGTGAGCTAGCAACCGGTTTTTATTATGGCACTCCTTCAGAAAACGAGCAACTGTTTGGAGCTCGTCGGAAGATTCCAGAATACAAGTTTGTTGGAGAAGTGGTAGCCTATGATGCGGATCAGCAAATTGCGACCATTCGTCAACGGAATGTCATCAATGAAGGGGACCAAGTGGAATTCTACGGACCTGGTTTCCGTCATTTTGAAACAGTCATCGAAGATTTGCATGATGCCAAGGGCAATAAAATTGACCGAGCACCAAATCCGATGGAGCTATTGACCATTCATATGCCAACACCAGTTGAACCAGGTGATATGATCCGTGCTCTCAAAGAAGGCTTGATCAATCTCTATAAAGAAGATGGAACGAGTCAAACAGTTCGTGCCTAAAAAGTACAAGAAAAAAACACCGCATGCCTCCCTAGCTTGGAAGTTTACGGTGTTTTTTGTTGTGCGATTCGAATCGTATGTGGAACAAGACTAATCTTTTGAATATCAGAAATTCGAATAATGGTTGACATACTCTTTTTAAAATTTTTGACAATGAGTTGTTTTCGTTCCTGATCATATTTCACGATATCGCCTGTAAAGCTTTTATTTTGGAAGATGACATGGACTCCTTGTTTTTTTCGAAGGGCCAGTTCAATAATCTGAATAATTTTATCATCCTCAAGTGGGGCTGGTTGGGAGGTTTTATCGTTAAAAAATTCATTCGCTCGGTCCTTGAGAAGCTCAAGAAATCTTTTCATAGCATAATTCTCCATAAGTTGATACAATATATTATAGAAAATTTCATTCATTTTGTAAAATTTTTTACGAATTATTAAGGTGAAAGACATTGAAAGGAGTATTCATGGCAGATTTTAGTTTTGAAATTGAAGAACAACTCTTGGTGTTATCTGAAAATGAAAAGGGATGGACCAAGGAGTTAAACCGGGTGAGCTTTAATGGAGCACCTGCTAAATATGATATCCGCACTTGGAGTCCAGACCATACGAAGATGGGCAAGGGGATTACGCTCACTAATGAAGAATTCCAAGTTCTGTTAGATGCATTTAAACAGTAATGGACAGAGTAAGAAAGAGAGTGGGACAGAAATCGGTCATTCGTTAGAATTCGATTTCGTCGTTCCACCTCCGCACAGTCGAGTGTGGCTGTGAAAGCTGATGAAATCAGCCTAGTAGAGCCCACTCAACCACTGCGTCTTGCTCGACAATCCAAAGACAATTGAGAGGCTAGGACTTTTGTCCTAGCCTCTTTTTTGATGCTTTCTATAATTATAGCTTGAAACTATATCCTATTCAAGAAAACAAGATTAAGGCAAATCATTGTGGATGTTGACATTGACTGTTATAATAACCTTATTCGTTTATTTCATGTCGCACTTATAGGAAAGGAACCCTTATGTCAGATTTACTTAGTATTTACAAAGAATTGCAAGCTAAAAAGTGGGTAGACTTGAGTCACCAAATCAATGCAGAAAGTCCTCACTTTCCAGCTCTTCCCGCCTTGCAACAAGAAGACCTCTTCACACTAAAAGATGGCTTCCATGTTCAAAAATTTACGGTGGTTGGTCAATACGGAACGCATATCGATGCTCCGATTCACTTTGTAGAAGGTGGCCGTTGGTTGGATGAGATTGACCTCAAAGATCTCCTCTTGCCACTTTATGTCATCGACAAATCGAAAGAAGTTTCAGCCAATCCAAACTTTATCTTGAGCAAACAAGATATTTTGGATTTCGAAGCAGAACATGGACAAATTGCAGAAGGAGCTTTTGTCGCCTTCCGTAGTGATTGGTCAAAACGTTGGCCAGATCAAGATGCTATGCGCAACCTAGATGAAAATGGGGTTCAACAAAGTCCAGGATGGAGCCGTGAAGCTTTGGAATTCTTGATCCATGAACGCCATGTTAAGGCGGTGGGGCATGAGACCTTCGATACAGATGCGGGTATTCCTGCTGCAGAGCATGGCTTGGTCAATGAATACTACCTTTTGGAACAAAATATCTATCAAGTAGAAGTCTTGAACCAATTGGATCAAGTACCAGCAGTCGGTGCCTTGATTTCAATTGCCTTCCCTCATTGGGACAAGGCAACTGGTTCACCTGTTCGTGCTATTGCTATCTTACCATAAGAAGACACAGAGGCTGGGACAAAAATCCTAGCCTCTCAATTGTCTTTGGATTGTCGAGCAAGACGCAGTGGTTGAGTGGGCTCTACTAGGCTGATTTCATCAGCTTTTACAGCCCCACTCAACTGTGCGGAGGTGGGACGACGAAATCGAATTCTAACGAATGACCGATTTCTGTCCCACTCTCTTTTTTATATGATTTATTAAAAGCATGACTAGTGAAGCTAGCTTTCATTCTTTCGAAAGCTCTTATCTTACAAAAATGTAAGGTAATCAAGTTAAAATGAAAGATTAGACTATGGTAGCTCCAGTGATGATCAGTTAAAATTTAAACATCAGAAAAGGCTTGTTAAACAAACCTTTTCTGATATTAGCGCATGGTAACGAATTCTTCGGAACCGGTTGGATGGATGGCGACAGTGGCATCGAAATCGGCTTTTGTCGCTCCCATTTTGATGGCAACGGCAAATCCTTGAATCATTTCGTCTACACCATATCCAAGACCATGAAGGCCGACGACGGTTTCTTTTGGTCCTGCAGTGATGAGTTTAAATTTAGCCAGCTGACGATGTTGGGTCACAGCTGAATACATAGAGGCGAAACTAGAAGTGTAGACCTTGATAGCTTCTTTTCCATATTGTTTTTCGGCTTCTTCTTGAGTGAGACCGACTGTACCAATAGCGGGATGAGAGAAGACAACGGTAGGAATGGTTGAATAGTCCATTTTAGCATCGGTTTTTCCATTAAAGAGACGTTCGGATAGGGTACGCCCTGCCTTGATAGCGACAGGGGTTAATTCTTTTTCTCCTGTGACGTCCCCAAGAGCATAGATGCCAGGGACAACGGTATTTTGGTATTCATCTACTGCAATGAATCCTTTTTCATTTAAGGTGACACCTGCAGCTTCTAGATGGAGGTCCTGAACGTTTGGTTTTCGGCCGGTCGCCCAGATAATATGATCAGCAACAAAAGATGTTTGGTCTTCGAAATAGACACGGATTTGACCATTTTCTTCCTTTGTGAGTTGAACAGGAACCTTGTGAGGATGGAGGGACAATCCTTGTTTGTCCATCTCCTCCATTAAGCCATCGACAATGTAAGAATCAAACTTTCTTAAGGGACGATCACCGCGAACGAAGAGATCTGTCTGAACACCAAGGGCATGGAGGACACCGGCTAGTTCTACCGCAATGTAACCAGCTCCAATAATGGCAACTGATTTTGGTAGTTCTTCCCAAGCAAAGACATCGTCAGAGGTTTCTCCTAGGTCTGCTCCAGGTAGATCTGGGACGTAAGCATGGGCACCTGTAGCGATAACAATGTGTTTAGCCTTGATGGTTTCCCCGTTGACTTCAACCGTATGGGCGTCGATAAAGCGAGCGCGACCTTGGATATATTCCACACCATTTCGTTTAAAACTGCCGTCATAAGACGAACGAGCCCGATCAATATAGGCTTCGCGATTTTTTCTTAATGTCGCAAAATCAAAATTGGTCTGTTCAGAAGTAAACCCATAATCTGGACCGTAATCACGAATGGCTTCAGCAATTTGGGCGCCATACCACATAATTTTTTTAGGGACACATCCTTTGTTGACACAGGTTCCACCTAGTTGCTTTTCTTCAATAACAGCAGCGCGGGCTCCATGTTCTCCAGCACGGTTCATAGTAGCAATCCCTCCGCTACCTCCACCAATGGAGATAATATCAAATTCTTTCATGGTTAATACTCCTTTGTTGATTTACACCTTCATTGTAACAACATAGGTTACAAAAATCAAGAAATTGCCATCGTTGAATAGGAGGAGAAAACAAGATAGCAAAAAAAACTTGCAAAACAGATGATTTTGAATTGAAAAATGAGGAAATATGATATACTAAACTTATAATTTGAAACGCTTTCGAATACTGGAGGAAAGAAATGAAAAAATTTAAAAAATGGCAAATCGTTACAGCTACAGGCGCTGCACTAGCAGTCCTAGGAATTGGGAGCTGGCTTGCTTTTGGAAAATCTAGCAATAGTCCTGAGGAGTTGGTGGATATGACTCCGATGGTTCAAACAGTCAAAGAAGGTTCCATTGCTTCATCAGTATTGTTGACGGGGAAAGTCACTGCCAATCAGGAGCAATATATCTACTTTGACGGAACGAAAGGAGATTTGCAATCCATCTTAGTGAATGTTGGGGATCAAGTGACTGCTGGACAAGCCATTGTTCAATATAGCAGTACAGAAGCGCAATCTGCCTATGATGCCGCTGTTCGTGCAGTTAATAAAGCGGATCGTCAATTAAACGATCTCTTGACCAATGGGGTGACGATTGATACAACAGGGGATGAGGAAGCAGATAGCAGCTCAGCCTCTCAAGCTCAACGATCTTTGGATACTCAAGTGGGTGATTTACGCGATGCCCGTGCAGATGCTGTAGCCAATATGGAAAAAGCCAAGGCCTTATTGGATGCTACAACCGTAAAAAGTAGTACAGATGGGACAGTTGTAGAAGTTAATAAGGATGTTTCAAAATCAACAACAGGAACCAACCAAACTCTTGTTCATATCGTCAGCAATGGAAACCTTCAAGTAAAAGGAGAGTTGTCTGAATATAATCTAGCCAACATTTCAGTTGGCCAGGAAGTGACCTTAACCTCCAAGGTCTATCCTGGGAAAAAATGGACTGGAAAGATTAGCTATGTAGCTAACTATCCGACGGATGCAGGTCAGGCAGGTGCAAGTGCTGCAGGTTCTGGACAAGGAACAGGAGGAGCCAAATATCCGTTTACTGTAGATATTACGAGTGAGATCGGCGATTTGAAACAAGGTTTCTCTGTCAATATTGAAGTAAAAAGTTCAACCATCCATCCCTTAGTTCCTGTGACAAGTGTCCTATCGGATGGCGAGCAAAGCTATGTTTGGACCATTGAAGCTGGTAAGGCTAAAAAAGTTATGGTTACCTTAGGAAATGCAGATGCAGAAAATCAGGAAGTCTTATCTGGCTTGAAGAAAGATGCGCAAGTGATCATCAACCCTTCTGGAGATTTGGAAGATGGGAAAGAGGTCGGAAAATATGACAAAATTGATTGAGCTGAAAAATATCAATAAAAGTTATAAAAATGGAGATCAAACCTTACAGGTATTAAAGGATATCCATTTAGAAGTAGAAGAGGGAGAATTTCTAGCCATTATGGGACCTTCTGGTTCTGGGAAATCTACTCTAATGAATATTATTGGCCTTCTCGATCGTCCGACTAGTGGTGAGTACAGATTAGAAGGGGAAGAGGTTGGGAACCTCAGTGAGAAGAAGTTGGCTCAGGTTCGCAATGAGCAAATTGGCTTTGTCTTTCAACAATTTTTTCTCCTATCAAAACTTAATGCCTTTCAAAATGTCGAGCTCCCCTTAATTTATGCAGGAGTGAATCCTTCCAAACGAAAGGAATTAGCCGAACAGTTTTTAAAGAAAGTTGAGCTAGATACGCGGATGCACCACCTTCCTTCTGAATTGTCCGGAGGGCAAAAACAACGGGTGGCCATTGCCCGGGCTTTGGTGAATCATCCTTCTATTATCTTAGCGGATGAACCAACAGGAGCTCTTGATTCCAAAACCGGCGAACAAATTATGGAGCTTTTGACAGCACTCAATCAAGAAGGGAAAACCATCATCATGGTAACCCACGAAACGGAGATTGCTGCCTATGCCAAACGTCAGATTGTCATTCGAGATGGAGTGATATCATCGGATAGTCGCAATGAAAGGAGGGCCTGATGCAGAACTGGAAATTCGCCATTAGTTCCATTATGGGACATAAAATGAGATCTTTCTTAACCATGGTAGGGATTATTATCGGGGTTGCCTCAGTCGTTGTCATCATGGCTCTCGGAGATGGGATGAAAGCTGGAGTGACCAAGACCTTTACTAAGGATCAACAGTATGTTCAGATTTCTTATTCCGCCCGAAAGAGTGGCTACATGACTGGTTTTAATCTTGGCCCAGAACCTGTCTCAGAAGAAGGCGGCGCTGAAGGTGGTGGGGAAGGTGGCGTCGCAAGTGAAGAAGACCAAGGAATGTCACCACCAGCTGGCTATGGAGAGGAAACTAGCGAAGATGTTGATAATCCAATCCTTGAAACCCCTCCTGTTGTCCAAGAAGAATGGGTCAAAGAACTGACCAAGATTCCTGGGGTTGATGGCTACTATGTTGGTAATACAGCCAATGCTACTATCTCCTTTCAGAAGAAAAAATCTGAAGGGGTGAATATTATGGGAGTCAATGATACCTATTTCTCTGTTAGAAAATTTGAATTGGTTTCAGGAAGAAAACTAAATGCCTCAGATTACCAGAGTTTTTCTCGGGTCATCATGCTGGATGAAGGCTTAGCTTCGACCTTGTTTGGAACGGAAAGTGCTCTCAACCAAGTGGTTGCTGTCGGAGACAATAACTATCGGGTGGTAGGAATCTTCAAGGATCCAAATGCTGGATCTGCATTATATGGGGCTTCTTCTGGAGGAAGTGCCTTGATGGCTAATACCCAAGTAGCTTCAGAATTTGGAACAGAAGAAATTTCCACTATTGTGGTACATATTCCTGATGTCAAACAGATTAAATCAACTGGAATCGAAGCAGCGAAAAAATTAACCGAGCTATCAGGAGTTCGCCAAGGGGAGTTCCAAATTTTTAATATGGATAGTCTCTTAGAGCAGACCAATCAAATGCTCAGTATTATGACAACAGTCATTGGTGCGATTGCAGGAATTTCCCTTCTCGTTGGTGGGATTGGGGTCATGAATATCATGTTGGTTTCTGTGACTGAGCGGACACGTGAAATCGGTCTAAGAAAAGCACTTGGAGCTACTCGTAGCAAAATCTTGATTCAATTCCTCATCGAATCAATGGTCTTGACCATGATGGGAGGAATTCTCGGTTTGGGATTGGCCTATGGTGTCAATGCTCTCATCGCCACAGCTGCTGCAGGTGCTCTAGAAGGGCCTCCAGTCGTCTCCATGTCAGTGGCTATTGGAAGTATCATCTTCTCAGCTTGTGTCGGAATTATCTTTGGTATCCTACCAGCTAGCAAGGCATCAAAACTAGACCCAATTGAAGCCCTACGCTATGAATAAGGTAGAATGACTTGAATGATGGATTGGGACAATCGTCGTGTTCCCTTCTGAAATCTAGGAATGTGATAGGAAAGGTAGCAAACTCCCTTTCCTTCCATTCCTTTTTTCATTTTTCCTGCTCAAGAATAGTGTATTTCCCCGGTAAATATGATAAAATAGGGGAGAATAACTTAGGAGGTTCCAAATGACTACTGAACATATGGAAGAATTAAATGACCAGCAGATTGTCCGTCGCGAAAAAATGGCGGCCCTTCGTGAACAAGGAATCGACCCATTTGGAAAGCGATTCGAACGTACTGCTGATTCTGGTCAATTAAAAGAAAAATATTCAGAATTAGATAAAGAACAACTTCATGACTTGAACGAGACAGCTATTATTGCAGGCCGTCTCGTGACCAAACGTGGAAAAGGGAAGGTTGGTTTTGCCCACCTTCAAGACCGTGAAGGTCAAATCCAAATTTACGTTCGTAAAGACGCGGTTGGCGAAGAAAATTATGAAATTTTCAAAAAGGCCGACCTTGGAGATTTCCTTGGTGTAGAAGGAGAAGTGATGCGGACAGACATGGGTGAGCTTTCAATCAAAGCTACTCACATCACTCATTTATCTAAAGCCCTTCGTCCCTTGCCTGAAAAATTCCATGGGCTTTCAGATGTGGAAACCATCTACCGCAAACGCTACTTGGACTTGATTTCTAACCGTGAAAGCTTTAACCGCTTTGTAACTCGTTCAAAAATCATTTCAGAAATCCGTCGTTACTTGGATGGTCAAGGCTTCCTTGAGGTAGAAACACCTGTCCTTCACAACGAAGCTGGTGGAGCATCTGCGCGTCCATTTATCACTCACCACAATGCCCAAAACATTGATATGGTCCTTCGGATTGCGACTGAGCTTCACTTGAAGCGCTTGATCGTTGGTGGAATGGAACGCGTCTATGAAATCGGACGTATCTTCCGTAATGAAGGAATGGATGCTACCCACAACCCTGAATTTACCTCCATCGAAGTCTACCAAGCCTATGCTGACTACCAAGATATTATGGACTTGACAGAAGGCATTATCCAACACGCTGCTAAAGCCATTCATGGGGATGGTCCAGTTAACTACCAAGGAACTGAAATCAAGATCAATGAACCCTTTAAACGGGTTCACATGGTGGATGCCATCAAGGAAATTGCTGGCGTTGATTTCTGGAAGGAAATGAGCTTTGAAGAAGCAGTAGCCCTTGCCAAAGAAAAACATGTGCCAGTTGAAAAACACTACACTGAAGTAGGTCACATCATCAATGCCTTCTTCGAAGAATATGTGGAAGAAACCTTGACACAACCAACCTTTGTCTATGGACACCCTGTAGCTGTATCTCCATTGGCCAAGAAGAATGATGAAGATCCTCGTTTCACGGATCGTTTTGAGCTCTTCATCATGACCAAGGAATATGCCAATGCCTTTACAGAATTGAACGACCCAATCGACCAATTGGAACGCTTCAAAGCGCAGGCACGCGCCAAAGAATTGGGAGACGATGAAGCGACTGGTATTGACTACGACTATATTGAAGCTCTTGAATATGGTATGCCACCAACAGGAGGACTCGGAATCGGTATCGACCGTCTCTGCATGCTCCTTACTGACACAACTACTATTCGGGATGTTCTTCTCTTCCCAACTATGAAATAAGATAAAAGAAAACACTGATCGCAAGATCAGTGTTTTTTAGTCTTCCAAATAAGAGGTGTCATTCCAAGTTTCTAAGTGATAGTGCTCAAAATCATCTGTTGTCAAAATGGTCACACTGGCATTATTGAGGCCACCGTTTTTACGGAGTTCCTCTGGTTTATAGCCAAGTAGGGTCCGAATGGAAGCTGTTAAATTCGCCCCATGTCCAACGATAAGAACGGTATCGAACTCTTTTCCTTTCAGGCTTTTCACAAAATCACAGGTACGCTTGGTTGTTTCAGAAACGGATTCTGCCTCAAATAGTTCGTGATGGAATTGTGATAGATCGTGTCGGAAAGCCTTCATTTCCTCAGGATAGAGAGTTTTCAACTCCACAATTTTTCTACCTTCTAGCCTACCAAGCTGCCATTCCCGTAGAGCAGGAGTCTCTTGGAGGGAGGTAGGATGCTGATTTTGCTTGAGGAGGATTTGAGCAGTATGGATGGCTCTAGGCAAATCGCTTGAATAAGCTGCATCAAAGCGTGTTTGAGATAGATGCCGACCCAAGGCTTCTAACTGCTGTATGGAAGATTCTAAAAGCGGGGAGTCGCCGTTTGCCCCTTGGATACGGCCCTCCTCGTTCCACTCAGTGCGTCCATGACGGACAAAATATAGTTTCATAGTAGTTTTATCCTTTACTCAACCAAATCCTCGAAGCTTGCCTTGACCAAATCAGCTAAATCTTGCGCCTTGATTTGAATACTGTGACCAACTTCACCTGCAGAGACAATCATCTGATCAAGTTCCAAGGCAGATTGGTCAATGAAAATAGGGTAGTTGTGTTTTTGTCGAATGCCGACAGGATTATTGGCCCCGTGGACATAGCCTGTTGTTTTTTCTAAGTCTTTCTGTGGAATCATGCTGACTTTTTTATTGCCAGATAGTTTGGCCAATTTTTTCTCTGACAAGTGGGCAGAGATGGGAACAATTCCGATAACAGGACCAGTTTTATCGCCAGTTAGAGCCAATGTCTTATAAATTTGCTCAGTCCTAATCCCTTCTGGAATTATTCCTTCAAGGGCATTGATTTGTAATCCCATATGGGGGATTTTTGCTTTTTGCAAAATTTGTTCCACCAATGTTTTTTTTACTTTTTGTTTTTTCGCCATCTTACTGTTGTCTTTCTCTAAATTTTCTAATATTATATCATACTCTTTGAGTTGCAGTTTAAGAGAAAAAGAGGCGTCTGCCTCTTTTAATTCTTTTCTACTGTAAATAGTTTTCGGTAGATTTTTTCTTGATCTTGTGTAGGTGCAATCTGGTTCAAGTCCAAGTAGTGGGTGAAGCCATTCAATTGCCCCTGAGAGGTGTACTGGTGAAGATCATACTCATCATCAGTAGATGGAGCTGCATTGTAATAGCCATCATCATACCCATAAGTTGGAATCCAGAGGGCGGTAAATTTATCAGTGGAGATACTATGTTCTTCCATGAAATAGGTCCCAATATAGATTCCGATATTTTTGGCTCCCAATGATGCTAGCTTGGCACGGAAGGCTTCCACTCCAGCGTTCATATCACCCATGGTTTTTTCTTCTACATCCAGCCAATAATAGGTTGGTTTGTATTTTTTGGATGCCTGATAGAACTCTTCTGCTTCCTTTTCCATTTCTTTCTTGTCCTTGGCAGCTACGTAAGCATATACCGCAACTGGAATATCTCGTTTTTGAAACTCTTTAATATGAGTTTCGTATGATTTGTCTATTCCATTTAAATAAGTCGCAGCATTTTCTTTTTTAGCTTGAGCGCCACTATGAACGCGAACAATGACTCCAGAAACATTCTGTGCTAAGAGATCATAATCAATCTCGCTTGGTAATTGCCAACCAGAGATGTCAATAATTGGTCGATTCAAAAATTCTTGATCTAGTTCTTTTACTGAATCAGAAGAAGAACTAGATGGGACTTTTGATTGATTGGTTTTCTTTGCCTCTTGTGTAGTCTTGCTTCTAGCAAGTTGATTCCTTTGAATATCTGCTACTGTTTTAGAAATGAGCAGAAAGGAAAAGATGCTTAGGAAAAAGACGAAGAGGACAATTGGTTTAATCCTTTTTCTCATACAGAATCATTTTACCGCAAAAGATGGAAAAAGGCAAAACAAAGAGTCTGAAAGCACAAAAACAAACGATTGTCGTAAAGATGCGGATTACTTTTTTGGACTAAGCTAGTAGGAGGAATAAAAAAGGGCTAGACTGATCTGATTAATCCTCTATGACAGGTGAAAACCGAATCTTATTTGGTATTTCCTTTTTTTTACTATTGAAAGGTGATATAATGAAGACTGAAAATTAGAAGTATGGGTGTTACATGAAATTAGAAAAACGTCATTTTTTAAACTATTCAATCCTGATTCCGTACCTCCTTTTGTCAATATTAGGATTGATTATTGTCTACTCGACAACGAGTGCATTAGCCATCCAAAAAGGAGTTAGTCCTTTTGGGATGATCAAAAGCCAGGGAATCTTTTTTGTTCTGAGTTTGGTTACCATTCTCTTTATCTATAAGGTGAAATTGAATAACCTTAAGAAAAAGGCTTTCATTGGGATTGTTATCATTGCGGAGACGATCCTTCTCTTGCTATCGCGTTTTATCACAGACACGGTGAATGGGGCGCATGGGTGGTTGAATTTTGGAGGTTTCTCTATTCAGCCAGCTGAGTACTTGAAAATTATCCTAGTTTGGTATTTGGCCTTAGTTTTCTCTAAAAAGCAAGAAGAGATTCAGCAATATGATTACCAGGCACTTACCCATAATCAATGGATTCCTCGTGATTTGGCAGATTGGCGTTGGATGGTGCTCTTCTTGATCGCTATTGTAGTCATCATGCCAGACTTAGGAAATGCGACCATTCTTGCACTGACAACCTTAATTATGATTAGTGCAAGTGGGATAGCTTACCGCTGGTTCTCAAGTCTATTAGCTATCCTAGTAGGAGGTTCAACCGTTCTTCTTTATTCCATTCAGCTAATTGGGGTAGAGCGTTTCTCTAAAATCCCTGTCTTTGGATATGTAGCGAAACGTTTCAGTGCTTTTTATAATCCCTTTAATGATTTATCAGATTCTGGACACCAATTGGCCAATTCCTATTACGCCATGAGTAATGGGGGCTGGTTTGGCTTAGGGCTTGGAAATTCGATTGAAAAGCAAGGGTATTTGCCAGAAGCACATACAGACTTTGTCTTTTCGATCGTCATTGAAGAACTTGGTTTTGTGGGAGCTAGTCTCATCTTAGCCTTGTTGTTCTTCTTAATTTTGCGTATTATTCTTGTGGGGATACGGGCAAGAGATCCATTTAATTCGATGATGGCCATCGGTATAGGAGGGATGCTTCTGACTCAAACCTTTATTAATATTGGTGGGATTTCTGGGTTGATTCCTTCGACAGGGGTGACCTTCCCCTTCCTATCACAAGGAGGAAATAGTTTGTGGGTCTTATCCATTGCGATTGCCCTTGTCTTAAATATTGATGCGAGTGAAAAGCGCGCCCTGGCTATTCAAGAGGCTCCTTCATACGAGAAGCCTCAGAAGATCCAAAGCTATTACTAAGCCGGAGTGAGTAAAGAAAGGAGTTATCATGACTTTACAAAAACTAGAGAGCTATACCAACAAAGAGATTATCAAAGAAGAAGTTGAGATTTTAACCACTATTTTAGAAGACATTGCTAAAAATTTGGTGAGTCCAGAAACCTTTGATAAGATTCTTGAATTGAAAAAACTATCTGTCTCAAAAGATTATTTAAAATTGGATCAAATTGTTAGAGAGCTATCAAATGAAGAGATGATCGTGATTTCTCGATACTTTGCCATTCTCCCCTTATTGATTAATATCTCTGAAGATGTCGATTTGGCTTTTGAAATCAATCATCAGAATAATGTGGGACAGGACTATCTAGGCAAACTATCGTCAACCATTCGCCAGGTGGCTGAGACTGAAAATGCTCAGGAAATTTTGGAACGCCTCAACGTGGTACCAGTATTGACAGCTCATCCGACCCAAGTGCAACGGAAAACCATGTTGGACCTAACCACTCACATTCACAGTCTTTTGCGCCAACATCGGGATGTGAAAGCAGGCTTGATGAACGAGACCAAATGGTACAATAATTTGCGTCGAAATATTGAAATTATGATGCAAACCGATATGATCCGTGAAAAGAAACTCAAGGTAACCAATGAGATTACCAATGTCATGGAATACTATAATAGTTCCTTCCTTCAGGCTGTTCCTAACTTAATGTTGGAATACAAACGTCTTGCCAAGGAGCAAGGGATTGAGTTACAGCAACCTAAACCGATTACGATGGGAATGTGGATCGGTGGTGACCGGGATGGGAATCCTTTTGTAACCGCAGAGACCTTGAAGCGATCAGCTACCATTCAAAGTGAAGTCATTCTGAACTATTATATTCAGAAAATCTCTAGTCTTTATCGGAATTTCTCCCTCTCTACCAATCTTTCAAAAACCAGTCAAGCGGTTGAAGAGATGGCGGCCCGTTCGAGTGATACATCTGTCTTTAGAGAGAAGGAGCCTTACCGTCGGGCCTTCCACTATATTCAATCTAAATTGGTCCAAACCTTATTGAATATTAAGGAATGGTCAGTAGTTGGCTCAACAGTAGATGACCGTCATCCGATTGAACGTCTTCTCGGTGCTCACACCCATCAACAAGGAGTGGTTTCCGATTATATCGGTACCCGTATCAGTGGTGCTATCCAAGAGTTGGCAGAAGATCGTCCTCCTTATTACGAAACAGTTGAAGAATTTAAACAGGATTTGACCCTGATTCAAGAATCATTGATTGAAAATAAGGCAGAGGCTTTAATCTCAGGTGAGTTTGCTGAGTTATTAGAAGCAGTAGAGGTCTTTGGATTCTTCTTGGCTTCGATTGACATGCGTCAAGATTCGAGTGTCCATGAAGCCTGTGTGGCAGAACTATTAAAAGAAGCAGGGATTAATGATCACTACAGTGATTTGTCAGAAGACGAAAAGTGCGAGTTGCTTTTACAAGAGTTGTTAGAAGATCCTCGGATTTTATCTGCTACCCATGCAGAAAAATCAGAATTGCTTGAGAAAGAATTAGCTATTTTCCAAACAGCGCGTGAATTAAAAGACCGCTTAGGAGAAGATGTCATTCGTCAAACCATTATTTCTCATGCAACCAGTGTATCGGATATGCTTGAGTTGGCCATCATGTTGAAAGAAGTGGGACTGATTGACAAGGAAAGCGCACGTGTGCAAATTGTTCCTCTCTTTGAGACAATCGAAGACTTGGACCAATCTGAAGATACGATGAGAAAGTATCTGTCACTTCCAATTGCTAAACGCTGGATTGCTTCTAAGAACAACTACCAAGAAATTATGCTTGGTTATTCTGATAGTAATAAAGACGGTGGTTATCTATCTTCTTGTTGGACTCTTTATAAAGCCCAACAACAATTAACAGCGATTGGTGACGAATTTGGTGTCAAGATCACCTTCTTCCATGGCCGTGGTGGAACGGTTGGTCGTGGTGGTGGCCCAACCTATGAAGCGATCACCTCACAACCATTGAGATCTATCAATGACCGAATTCGTTTGACTGAGCAAGGTGAGGTCATTGGCAACAAATATGGGAACAAGGATGCAGCTTATTACAACTTAGAAATGTTGGTCTCTGCAACGATTAACCGGATGATTGCTAAGAAGAAGAGTGAAAAGAGCATGTCCGATCAGTACAATGAGATTATGGATCAGATTGTCAATCGTAGCTACGATATTTATCGTGAACTGGTTTTTGGCAATGAACATTTCTATGATTACTTCTTCGAATCCAGTCCAATTAAGGCCATTTCTAGTTTCAATATTGGTTCGCGTCCAGCAGCCCGTAAGACCATCAAAGAAATCGGTGGCTTGCGTGCCATTCCTTGGGTCTTCTCATGGTCACAGAGCCGCGTGATGTTCCCTGGCTGGTACGGTGTAGGGTCCAGTTTTAAAGAATTTATTGATGCAGACCCTGAAAACATTGAAACCTTGCGTTATATGTACCAAAAATGGCCATTCTTCAAGTCTCTTCTTTCAAACGTAGATATGGTGCTCTCAAAAGCCAATATGAACATCGCATTTGAATATGCCAAGCTGTGTGAAGAAGAGGAAGTTCGTGATATCTTCAATATTATCCTGGATGAATGGCAACTGACCAAGGATGTTATTTTACAAATTGAAGGGCATGATGAACTCTTAGCTGAGAACCCTTATCTAAAAGATAGTTTAGATTATCGTATGCCATACTTTAATGTTCTGAACTATATCCAATTAGAATTAATTAAACGCCAAAGACGTGGTGAATTGCCTGCAGATCAGGACAAGTTGATTCATATCACAATCAATGGTGTCGCGACAGGATTGCGTAATTCTGGTTAATCGTGAACCCTAAAAACCAATCTCAATTAGAGGGATTGGTTTTTTACTGGAATAAATTGGAAATGTTTGTGAAAAAACAGAAAATAGGAGAGAAATAATGAAATAACTAGCTGTTTGTTTCAAAGAAGTAATGGAAGTATAAATTCACAAACTTCCATTTGGACAAATTCATTTAAGAAAAAAGAAATAAGAAAAAAAGCTAGTAAAACACTTGCAATTTAGACGAAATTTGATAAAATAGTAAGGAAAGTTAGACTGTATTGCCTACTGTCTATCTATAAAATATATTTTATTGGAGGCTTTTACTCAAATGGCAAAAGAAAAATACGATCGTAGTAAACCACACGTTAACATTGGTACTATCGGACACGTTGACCACGGTAAAACTACCCTAACTGCAGCTATCACAACTGTTTTGGCACGTCGCTTGCCTTCATCAGTTAACCAACCAAAAGACTATGCGTCTATCGATGCTGCTCCAGAAGAACGCGAACGCGGTATCACCATCAACACTGCGCACGTTGAGTACGAAACTGAAAAACGTCACTATGCTCACATCGACGCTCCAGGACACGCGGACTACGTTAAAAACATGATCACTGGTGCTGCCCAAATGGACGGAGCTATCCTTGTAGTAGCTTCTACAGATGGACCAATGCCACAAACTCGTGAGCACATCCTTCTTTCACGTCAGGTTGGTGTTAAACACTTGATCGTCTTCATGAACAAAGTTGACTTGGTTGACGATGAAGAATTGCTTGAATTGGTTGAAATGGAAATCCGTGACCTTCTTTCAGAATACGATTTCCCAGGTGATGACCTTCCAGTTATCCAAGGTTCAGCTCTTAAAGCTCTTGAAGGTGATTCTAAATACGAAGACATCATCATGGACTTGATGAACACTGTTGATGAGTACATCCCAGAACCAGAACGCGATACTGACAAACCATTGCTTCTTCCAGTCGAAGACGTATTCTCAATCACTGGACGTGGTACTGTAGCATCAGGACGTATCGACCGTGGTATCGTTAAAGTCAACGACGAAATCGAAATCGTTGGTATTAAAGAAAAAATCCAAAAAGCGGTTGTTACTGGTGTTGAAATGTTCCGTAAACAACTTGACGAAGGTCTTGCAGGGGACAACGTTGGTGTGCTTCTTCGTGGTATCCAACGTGATGAAATCGAACGTGGACAAGTTATTGCTAAACCAGGTTCAATCAACCCTCACACTAAATTCAAAGGTGAAGTTTATATCCTTACTAAAGAAGAAGGTGGACGTCACACTCCATTCTTCAACAACTACCGTCCACAGTTCTACTTCCGTACAACTGACGTAACTGGATCTATCGAACTTCCTGCTGGAACTGAAATGGTAATGCCTGGTGATAACGTGACTATCGACGTTGAGTTGATCCACCCAATTGCCGTTGAAAAAGGTACTACATTCTCTATCCGTGAAGGTGGACGTACTGTTGGTTCAGGTATGGTTACTGAAATCGAAGCTTAATTCGATCTAGTTCCCAGATTAACAATTATATAGACAGACAAAAAACCCCGTGAAGACGGGGTTTTTATTATGCTAAAAAGCAAAATGATCTTGTGCAACCTTTCATTATGACGAAAATTATGGTAAAATAGGTTATATAAAATTAGAAAAACGAGGTGTGTGAAATGTCACGTAAACCATTTATTGCTGGTAACTGGAAAATGAACAAAAACCCAGAAGAAGCAAAAGCATTCGTTGAAGCTGTAGCATCAAAACTTCCTTCATCTGACCTTGTTGAAGCTGGGATTGCAGCTCCTGCCCTTGATTTGACAACTGTTCTTGCTGCGGCTAAAGGTTCAAACCTTAAAGTTGCTGCTCAAAACTGTTACTTTGAAAACGCTGGTGCCTTCACTGGTGAAACTAGCCCACAAGTTTTGAAAGAAATCGGTACTGATTACGTCGTGATCGGTCACTCAGAACGTCGTGACTACTTCCATGAAACTGATGAAGATATCAACAAAAAAGCAAAAGCAATCTTTGCTAATGGTTTGCTTCCAATCATCTGTTGTGGTGAGAGCCTTGAAACTTACGAAGCAGGAAAAGCTGCTGAATTCGTAGGTGCTCAAGTATCTGCGGCTTTGGCTGGATTGACAGCTGAGCAAGTTGCTGCATCTGTAATCGCTTATGAGCCAATCTGGGCTATCGGTACTGGTAAATCAGCTTCACAAGACGACGCACAAAAAATGTGTAAAGTGGTTCGTGACGTTGTAGCAGCTGACTTTGGTCAAGAAGTAGCTGATAAAGTACGTGTTCAATACGGAGGTTCAGTGAAACCTGAAAACGTTGCAGAATACATGGCTTGTCCAGATGTTGATGGAGCTCTTGTTGGTGGTGCATCACTTGATCCAGAAAGCTTCTTGGCATTGTTGAACTTCGTAAACTAATGCAGAATAAAAAAGGCGAGGGACTTCTCGTCTTTTTCATATGAAAAAACCAGCTAGAAGGCTGGTTTTTTTTTATGAACGTCCTAAGATTCGTTTGATCAAGGACAAGGTTTTAAATTTCAGAGGATTTGGGTAATATCGGAAGGTTCCCATCTTACGGACAATATATCCGTTGAAGTTTTGTTTGAAACGAAGAACACCGTCTGAGCCGTCAAAGATTCCTTGAATGCCTAGGAAATTGTATAAGGTGATTCCTTTTTCTAGTGCGCGCTTCATTGCATGGTATTGAATCAAGAAGGCGGCAGAAAATTTCTGATATTTGGTATACGAACCACCAAATAAATAGGTCACTTCTGATGGATTATAGATGATGAGGGCGCAGGCCAAAGGAACAGTTTCAGCAGTTTCATCAGCCAAGGTCTCTCGGACAATTGTCTTTTGTTTCTCTAATTTTTGTAGCTGTTGCTCATATTGTTTAGATGAAGGATTTAGTAAGGAAATCTTCTGGTCTAAGTAAGCAAGTGCATCAGTTGTATTGATTTCAGCAATGAGAAATTCTGCATTATCCTTAAAGGTATCATAGAGATCGTAGTAGTAGTCTAGACTCTTGTCTTCAAATCCTTGACGTTTTCCAGTTTCTTCAATAATTTTTTTAAACTGAGGGATCTCATCTCTACTAATATTTCGGATGGAAATGTCATAGTTAAGGGCAGTCGTAATATTACGGCTACAGTTTTTGTTGAAGGATTTTAGGAGAGATTTCGCATCATAATCAGTTAGGTCTTTCAGATAATGCCAAACAGGTTCTCCTCCTGGATAGCCTACTTGTAAGCCATCAAATTGATAGCCAAGATCCAGTAATGAATGGAGAAGTTGTTTTTGCTCTTCTTCGGTCGGGTTTCCATTGCTATCGAAAACTTGATAGTGGTCATAAGGTTTTAAAATAAATTCGATACCACCATTTTCTTTTACATAATCCTGCAATGCTTCGTAAAAATCTGGTAGGTAGCGAGCATCCGTCACGATTGGTCCACTATTGATTTCGTAATGCAAGCCTCCCGTCATGGGTAGGCTATATAAAATGGCAGAGATAGCTAATGTTCCTTGCTCTTCCCATCCAATATATTGAATAGTTGCGCCTCTTTTTTGAAGCAAATCAGCCATTTCAATACTCTGTAAAAAAGAGTGATTGGAAGTAGTGAGAGAGTGTTGGTAAAATTCTTCCCTACTAATAATATTGAATGTCATAGGTCACCTTACTGTTTATTTCTTAGTTTTTTTCGTAATTGATAGGCTTTGTTAACAAGGGGATAAAGAATACTTGTTGGGAGGTTGAATTCGCCAACAAATTCTTCGATCATTGGATTAAATTTTGACTTGAAGTGGTAGAGTCCTCCATCTAAATGGTTCTCAACTCCTCCCATATTTTGCCAATCAGCTCCACGGTCAAAGGCATGCTGGGCTGTTTCATACCAAGTCAAAATAGCTGGTTGATAACGGCGGAAGTTCTCATCCATCCCTGCATAGACATTCTCTGAAGTGCCTCCAAATTCAAGAGTCAAGGTTCCAGAAAGAGAAACGATTTCTTGGCTGTCTTTTAGCTCTTGATTGAGAAATTGGATTTCTTCTTCCAAACGTTCTTTTTCTTGACGGTTGTTATCAACCTTGCCTGGTTTTGTTTTTTCGTTAAAACGACTAGCTTCTGCTTGATTTTTTTCAAGTTGCTCTTTGAGTGAAGCAAGGCGTTGAGCCAAGTTAATTCTTGATAGAGTGATGTAAGATTGCCCTGCATAGGTTGTTAGCAGTTTCTCATAATAGTCTTTTCCACGAAGATGGATACCTTTACGAGCCTCTGTTTTTTTCATTAGAGCTGCAAATTCGTCTAAGAGTTCAGTGCCTCCAAAGATGACTTCGACTCCTTTATTTCGGGCGGTCCGAATGGCTTGCTTGGTGGATTTAGACAGTTGGTCCTCTGTGAAGTATTCCTTGTAGATATTGGCCTGGAAACGTGGTTGAATGGTTTCTCCCATGTCCTCCGTCCGACCAACCCATTCCACTCCACATTCTTTTAAAGATTGGATAATCGCTAAAGTAGCCTCTTGATGTTTTGCCTCTTGGCCAATTAACCCTTTTCTTAGGAAAAGAGAGGGATCAAATTTGGCGAAAACAGCTCGCTTGCTTTTAGCATATGTTTTGATGGATTGGAGCATAAAGGCCACTAATTCGCTATTTTGGTAATCCATTATAGGTCCACGTGGGATATAGAGCATAGTAAAACCAAGTGGGAGTGGTTGGATTAAAATACTTGCAACTGCAACTAGTTTTTGATCTTGGTAAATCCCAAGGCGTTCATTGCCCCAGTTATCTTTGATCTTTGCCCAATCTGAGCTTTGAAGCAAATTGGTCTGGGGGCTATTTTTAACGAATTCATCATGTTCTTCGGCTGTAATACCGATTTTATAACTATACATTAATGGAGTACCCACTTTCTAAGGGCGTAAGCGACACCCGACTCATCGTTGGAGCGCGTGATGACTTTAGCGATCTTTTTTAATTCAGGACTGGCATTGTCCATTGCTACAGGGAGACCAGCAACCTCTAGCATGGCCTGGTCGTTTTCTTGATCTCCGACCGCCATCACTTGGTCTGGACTTAGGTTTAACTTGGACGCTAACTGTAAGAGAGCTTGACCTTTATTTACTGTCTTAGGTAAAATCTCAAGGTAAAAAGGTGCGGAACGCACAATCGTAAAACGGTCGTAAAAATTATCCGGAATAGCGGAGAGGACCGTTTCTAAGACTTCCGGTTCGTCGACATACATACACTTGAGAACCGTATGATGCTCCATTTCTTCAGGAGTCCGATAGAAAAGATCCGAGTGGACCAATTTGGCTTCATGGACGGTATAGGTACCAATGTTACGATTAGCTGTATAAATGCCAGACTTGGTACTAGCATGCATAGGAACAGCTAACTTACGAGCTAGCGCTTCAATATCCAAATAATCGTTGTAGGAGAGGTGTTCTTCATAGAGAGTTTCACCAGTGTGGGCGTCTTGAATCAGTCCCCCATTGAAGGTGATGACGAGGTCACCTGGTTGATCCAAATGAAGTTCCTCCAACAATCGAAGGACACCAGAACGAGGACGACCAGTTGCTAAGACAACATGAACCCCTTGAGCTTTGGCATCTTGGATAGCCTGGAAAACTTCGGGGGTTACTTGGCCGTCAGACGTTAAAAGGGTTCCATCGATATCCAAGGCAACAAGTTTAATGTTCATGTTTCTCTCCTGTGAAGGTATCGTTAATAATATAGGACTGGAATAATTGTAGTTGAGGTGTAAACAAGCTATTTTCAAGCAACATTTCTTTCGGGAAATAGAAGCGGTTATCCCCTTGTCTACTACCAGCTAAGGAAGCAACGATAGGAGAGAGTAAGGATAGCTCAGCTAATTTACCATCCTTTTGGATGATCTCAATTTGAGTACGAGGTTTTTCTGAATCTGGTCGGTAAACGTCGTAAGGAAGGTCAAAGTTTCGATGGATAGCTGTATAATAGATCGGATCAAAACCAACCTCTTGAATCAGTTGTTTGAGAGCAGCTAATTGTTTTTCATCCTTATCTTGAAAGAGAATGGATTTGAAAACCTTGCGATTGATAAAACGCTGGGCCAAATCAGAGAGAACAGAATCAGGACTCTCCATCCAAGATTGAAAATAGGTATTCATGACGCCGTCGTCCAAAGCCAAGTAATCGGCAAGGTTCACTTGGTGTTCAAAGAATGGAATCAAGCGAGGTGAAGTCGCGTGAAAGAACTCCTTGTGCGTAGCATAGAGATGACGTGCTCGCTTGAGTAGGTTTTGCAATAGGACTTCCATTGCTCTAGTGGCTGGGTGAAAGTAGACCTGCATATACATTTGGTAACGAGAAACAACATAATCTTCAACCGCATGCATCCCATTGACCTGAAAGGCAATCCCGTTTTCTACTGGACGAATAACACGCAAAATACGAGTTAAATCAAAGTTTCCGTAAGAGGCACCAGTGAAGTAGGCGTCTCGTAGAAGGTAATCCATGCGATCGACATCAATCTGACTAGAAATTAACTGCACCACTTGTTTATTAGGGTAGGTGTGGTCGATAACACTGGCAACCTTTTGAGGGAAATCTGGAGCTACTTGAATTAAAATCTGGTAGATTTCCGTTTCAGGACAGGTAATGATTTCCTGGGTCATTTTTTCATGATCTGTATCAAATAGTCCTTCAAAGGTATGTGAATAGGCCCCGTGTCCAATGTCATGGAGCAAGGCGGCAACCATGGTAAGGAGGGATTCACTCGAGTCCCATTGGTCGGTATATTTCTCATCAAAGATAGATAAGATACGACGAGCAATTTCGTAGGCTCCTAGACAGTGCGAAAAACGACTATGCTCGCCCCCATGAAAGGTAAACCCAGAGGTTCCCAACTGTTTGATGCGACGTAGTCGTTGAAATTCTTTTGTATTAATGAGCTTGTAAATGACTGGGTGATCCACGTGGATATAGTTGTGCACAGGATCCCGAAATACTTTTTCATTCATGCCTCTATTATAGCAGAAAACAGCTTAAATTGGTATCGAGAGATGGTTGCAATAGGAAAAAGAAAGAAGTTTTTGGTAAAATAAAGGAAAGAGGGAAAGGATGGGAACTTTTGAAAATTAGAATACAAAATCAGATTCAATTTGATGATCAACTCGAAGTGATGGATCAATATTACGAAGGGGAATGGAAGGAAAAGGGTGGCTATCACTATCTGCTTTACGTCAACGAAGAAGGAGAAAAAGTAGCTTTGAAATTCCATGATCAAGAATTGACCATGACTCGCTTCTCAACTCCAAAATCCATCATGAAATTTATGGCTTCAGAGAAAGGTCATGCACTCATTCCAACTCCCCTAGGCATGCAGCAATTTGTGATTGATACCAAGGAATATGTATTGGAGCAAAATAAGCTTGGTTTGTCCTATCAGTTGTTGACGGCAGATGAAAGTCAGCAATTCGCTACCTATCACTTAGAATTGACTTGGGAAGACTAGTTTATCAGTAGTTTTTCTTGATTTTTTTACGAGTTGTGGTATAATGAAACCACTCAAGGGAGTAGCTGGCGGATTTCCCGCGATAGTGTCGTCATTACGAATTATTTCCGGCACTATATTAAACAGCGAGACTTGTTTTTTTAAAAAACAGGTCTCTTTTTTGTAAAAAGAGGCCAAAAAAGGAGGAGACTGTTTTGTCAAAAGAACAAAATAAAGACTTGTTTTACACTCAAACCGCAGAAGAAGTCCTAAAGAAATTGGACTCATCTATCGAAGGTTTGTCAACTGCTCAAGCTCAAGAACGCTTAGCGACTTATGGTCGTAATGAGTTAGAAGAGGGTGAGAAACGTAGCCTACTAGCTAAATTCCTTGATCAATTTAAGGATTTGATGATTATCATCTTGCTAGCGGCAGCGGCACTTTCTGTGATTACAGAAGGGATGGATGGTTTAACAGATGCGATTATCATCTTAGCTGTTGTTGTCTTGAATGCTGCCTTTGGGGTTTACCAAGAGGGGCAAGCTGAAGCGGCCATTGAAGCTCTGAAAAATATGTCTAGCCCCATGGCCCGTGTTCGTCGTGATGGTCATGTTATTGAGATTGACTCAAAAGAACTGGTGCCTGGGGATATCGTCTTGCTAGAAGCGGGAGATGTGGTGCCTGCTGATATGCGCTTGTTTGAAGCAGCTTCCCTTAAAATTGAAGAAGCAGCTCTTACAGGGGAGTCTGTTCCAGTTGAAAAAGATGTGACAGGACTTGTTGAAGCAGATGCTGGTATCGGGGACCGTGTTAACATGGCTTACCAAAACTCTAACGTAACTTACGGTCGTGGTATTGGTGTCGTAACCAACACTGGTATGTATACAGAAGTTGGTAAGATTGCGGACATGTTGGCCAATGCAGACGAAACGGAAACACCGTTGAAGCAAAGCTTGACTCAATTGTCTAAGACTTTGACTTACTTAATAGTTGTGATTGCAGTGATTACCTTCTTGGTTGGCGTCTTCGTTCGTGGAGAACATCCATTGGAAGGTTTGATGGTGGCGGTAGCCCTTGCGGTTGCGGCTATTCCAGAAGGACTTCCTGCTATTGTCACCATCGTTCTCTCTTTGGGAACGACAACCCTTGCAAAACGGAATTCCATCGTCCGTAAATTACCAGCGGTTGAAACGCTTGGTTCAACAGAAATCATCGCATCTGATAAAACAGGTACTTTGACGATGAACCAAATGACGGTTGAGAAGGTTTATACCAACGGTCAATTGCAAAGCTCGGCAGCAGAAATTGCTGCTAGCAACAATACGCTTCGTATCATGAACTTTGCCAATGATACCAAGGTGGACCCAGCTGGTAAGTTGATTGGGGATCCAACTGAGACTGCTTTAGTACAGTTTGGTTTGGACCACAATTTCGACGTCCGTGAAGTCTTGAAGGATGAGCCACGTGTGGCTGAATTGCCATTTGACTCAGACCGGAAACTCATGTCTACCATTCATAAGGAAGCTGATGGCTCTTACTTTATCGCTGTGAAGGGTGCCCCTGACCAATTGCTCAAACGTGTGACTCGTATTGAAGTCAATGGGGAAGTTCGCCCAATCACAGAGGAAGATAAGAAAGCTATCCTTGCTACCAACAAAGACTTGGCCAAACAAGCCCTTCGTGTCTTGATGATGGCTTATAAGACAAGCAATGAAATTCCAACCTTGGAATCTGAAATTGTTGAATCTGACCTTATCTTCTCTGGTTTGGTCGGCATGATTGACCCTGAACGTCCAGAAGCTGCAGAAGCTGTTCGTGTCGCTAAGGAGGCAGGCATTCGTCCAATCATGATTACTGGTGACCACCAAGATACAGCGGAAGCTATCGCCAAACGTCTTGGAATCATCGATCCAAATGATACAGAAGACCATGTCTTCACTGGTGCTGAGTTGAATGAACTCACTGATGAAGAATTCCAAAAAGTCTTCAAGCAATACTCTGTTTACGCGCGTGTATCGCCTGAGCACAAGGTTCGGATTGTGAAAGCATGGCAAAAAGAAGGCAAGGTTGTTGCCATGACTGGTGACGGGGTCAACGATGCTCCATCACTTAAGACTGCTGATATTGGTATCGGTATGGGGATTACTGGTACAGAGGTTTCTAAGGGAGCTTCTGATATGGTCCTTGCCGATGATAACTTCGCAACCATTATCGTAGCAGTTGAAGAAGGACGTAAGGTCTTCTCCAATATCCAAAAATCCATCCAATACCTCTTGTCTGCTAATATGGCTGAGGTCTTCACTATCTTCTTTGCAACCCTCTTTGGTTGGGACGTTCTTCAACCAGTGCATCTATTATGGATTAACTTGGTAACAGATACCCTACCAGCTATCGCTCTTGGTGTGGAACCAGCTGAGCCAGGTGTCATGACCCACAAACCTCGTGGACGTAAGTCCAACTTCTTTGACGGTGGGGTCTTTGGAGCCATCCTATATCAAGGAATCTTCCAAACTATCTTGGTACTTGGCGTATACGGATGGGCAATTCTTTTCCCAGAGCACCAGAGTCACGCAGAAATCCATGCGGATGCCCTTACTATGGCCTTTGCAACTCTCGGTTTAATCCAATTGCTCCATGCCTTTAACGTGAAATCGGTCTATCAATCGATCTTTAAAGTGGGACTCTTCAAGAACAAGACCTTTAACTGGTCTATCCCAGTAGCCTTTATTCTCTTAATGGCAACCATTATGGTACCTGGATTTAATAAACTCTTCCATGTTTCAAACTTGAGTTTGACGCAATGGTTGGTGGTTGCTGTAGGTGCAATTATGATTGTGGTTCTTGTTGAAATTGTCAAAGCCGTCCAACGTGCACTCGGTAAGGATAAAAACGCTATTTAAGCATTGAAAAGTCATCTTCGGATGGCTTTTTTTGTGTGCAGAAATGTCTGGGCATATTTCTTGAGTCCAGAATTGATTTTTGATAAACTAGACGACAGTTTGAAGAAAGGAAACTATATTATGAAAAAGTTTTTTGCTGAAGTAATCGGCACATTTATGCTTGTCTTTATCGGGACTGGCGCTGTTGTTTTTGGAAATGGAACTGAAGGTCTTGGGCATCTAGGAATTGCCTTGGCATTTGGTTTGTCAATTGTTGCAGCTGCATACTCTATTGGGACTGTTTCCGGTGCCCACTTGAACCCAGCTGTTTCTATTGCTATGTTTGTCAACAAACGCTTGTCATCTAAAGACTTGGTCAACTACATTGTAGCGCAAGTAGTGGGAGCTTTCCTTGCGACTGCTTCTGTCTTCTTCCTTTTGTCCAATTCAGGTATGTCAACAGCTAGTCTTGGTGAAAATGCCTTGGCTAAAGGAGTAACCCCATTTGGCGGTTTCTTGTTCGAAGTGATTGCATCCTTTATCTTTATCTTGGTCATTATGACAGTGACATCAGCTTCTAAAGGAAATGGTAAAATCGCTGGTCTTGTGATCGGTTTGAGCTTGACCTTGATCATTCTTGTTGGTTTGAATATTACAGGACTTTCTGTTAACCCAGCTCGTAGCTTGGCTCCTGCTCTCTTTGTAGGTGGTGCAGCTCTTCAACAAATTTGGATCTTTATCCTTGCTCCAATCGTTGGTGGTATCTTGGCAGCTCTTGTTGCAAAGAATCTCCTTGAAACAGAAGAATAAGCTATTTTAACGAAAAAAGATTTCGACTCCTTATGGGATCGAAATCTTTTTATTTTTTTTAGCAGTCAAGGATGGTTAAAGCTTGACGAAATTCATTTGCTAAATGTTGTCTTTTGTATTGATGAAATTCAGGTAAGCCCTTCACAGCATTGTAGCGTTTATGAAGGCGATACATTTGGGAAATCTTGTACTGAGGGAAGGACTTGAAAAAATCCTCCGTCAATTGCCATTCTCGAATATAGCCAAGGGGCCGCATGTGATAGTGAATGCCATCGATGACTCTGGAAGAATGGCGATGATGCAAGTGACCAAAGATCACATCTCTTACCCCATGTTTTACAAAGAGATCATGAAAAGCTTGACTACCTAAGAAGGCATTGAATTTCTGAAAGTAGGGGTGGCTAACGAGAAAATCCTTGTGGGGAACAAAGTGAAGAGCGACGATGATTCTACCATCTAAAGAAGCTAGTACCTGATCCAATTGGGAGAGAACTTCTTGCGTGATTGTTGGGTCGTCTAAGGGACGTTCCAATCTTCGATCAAACCAGAAAGTATTTTTGGTACGTAGGTGGACCTCCTTGCTCTTTTCAGGGACAAAGCTATAATCGTACCAACCAGCAAGACTGACTAAATGGCTATCTCCAAAGGTCTGGACTTGAAAATCATACTGATGGATTTCCTCCTCTGAGAGGTATAACATATCGTGATTGCCCAGATTAAAGGAAACAGGGAGCTGGGTTTGGAGCTCCTGAATAAAGGGGAGACTCATCTGCTTAAAGTTATTGGAAATGTCACCAGCTAGATGAAGGTGATCAATCTGTTCTTCTTGTAGGACCTGAAGGAGTTGCATGCGTTCGACCTCGCCAAACTGATTGGAATCCAGGTGCAGGTCACTCATAAAACCAATACGTGTCATATCACTAGTGTATCACAAGTTGATAAGAAAAAGAAAGTTAACCAACATGTAACAAATCTAACAATTATGTAACAAGGGAAGTGACAACGGCTTGGTTTTATACGATTTTTGTAGGATAAATGATTCCTACTATCTCTTACTATGTGCAAATGACGGGGTTTGTGGTATAATAGACTGATACTTAGAAAGAGGTACTTATGGATATTTCAGAAATCCGTCAGAAAATTGACGCGAATCGTGAAAAATTAGCTTCTTTCAGGGGGTCTCTTTGACTTAGAGGGTCTGGAAGAAGAAATTGCCATTTTGGAAAACAAAATGACAGAACCTGATTTTTGGGATGATAATATTGCAGCGCAAAAGACATCTCAGGAATTAAATGAGTTGAAACAAACCTACGAGAATTTCCATCAAATGACAGACTTGTTTGATGAATCCGAAATCCTTCTTGAGTTTCTCTCAGAAGATGAATCCGTTCACGAAGAGCTAGAAGAGAAGTTGATAGAGTTGGATAAGATGATGACCAGTTATGAAATGACGCTTCTCTTATCAGAACCCTATGATAATAATAATGCAATCTTGGAAATCCATCCAGGATCTGGAGGTACTGAGGCTCAGGACTGGGGAGATATGCTCCTTCGGATGTATACCCGCTTCGGAAATGCTCATGGTTTCAAAGTGGAAGTCTTGGACTATCAGGCAGGAGACGAGGCTGGGATTAAATCAGTGACGCTGTCCTTCGAAGGACCGCATGCCTATGGCTTGTTGAAATCAGAAATGGGTGTCCACCGTTTGGTACGGATCTCGCCATTCGACTCAGCTAAGCGTCGCCATACTTCCTTCACGTCAGTTGAAGTCATGCCAGAATTGGATGATACGATTGAAGTGGAAGTCCGAGATGATGATATCAAGATGGATACCTTCCGTTCAGGTGGAGCTGGTGGACAAAATGTCAACAAGGTTTCAACAGGTGTTCGATTGACCCACATCCCAACAGGGATTGTAGTGGCTTCGACGGTTGACCGGACTCAGTACGGAAACCGTGACCGTGCAATGAAAATGTTGCAGGCAAAACTTTATCAATTGGAGCAAGAAAAGAAGGCAGCTGAGGTGGACTCCTTAAAGGGTGATAAAAAAGAAATCACCTGGGGAAGTCAGATTCGCTCCTATGTCTTTACACCATATACCATGGTGAAGGATCATCGTACGAGTTACGAAGTAGCCCAAGTTGATAAAGTAATGGACGGAGATATTGATGGCTTTATTGATGCCTATTTAAAATGGCGTCTCAATTAAAGTCCTCCTTCTATATAAAATGTGGAAAGGAATTTTCAATACATGTCAATGATTGAAATGAAAGATGTTGTCAAAAAGTATGACAACGGAACGACAGCTCTTCGTGGAGTGACCGTTCATATTGAACCAGGAGAATTTGCCTATATTGTAGGACCTTCTGGTGCAGGGAAATCAACCTTTATTCGCTTGCTTTACCGTGAGGTGAAACATGATAAAGGAACCTTGAAAGTAGCTGGTTTTGACCTAGATAAAATTAAAAAACGCGATATTCCGATGTTGCGTCGAAATGTTGGAGTAGTCTTCCAAGACTACAAATTGCTTCCTAAAAAGACGGTATATGAAAATATTGCCTACGCAATGGAAGTAATTGGAGAGCGTCGTCGCAACATTAAGAAACGCGTTATGGAAGTGCTAGATCTTGTTGGTTTGAAACACAAGGTTCGTTCATTTCCAAATGAGCTTTCAGGTGGTGAGCAACAACGGATCGCCATTGCGCGTGCTATTGTGAACAATCCTAAAGTATTGATCGCGGACGAACCGACAGGGAACTTGGACCCAGATAATTCTTGGGAAATTATGAACCTCTTGGAGCGAATTAATTTACAAGGAACCACTGTTTTGATGGCGACTCATAATAGCCAAATTGTAAATACACTTCGTCACCGTGTTATCGCCATTGAAAATGGACGTGTTGTACGGGATGAAGCGGAAGGAGAGTACGGATACGATGATTAGAAGATTTTTCCGCCATCTCATTGAATCATTTAAAAGTTTAAAACGGAATGGCTGGATGACCATTGCTGCGGTTAGTTCGGTGATGATTACACTCGGACTAGTAGCAATTTTTGCCTCAGTGATTGCGAATACGATCAAGCTATCAGATGATATTCAAAATAGTGTACGAATTGTTGTCTATATGCGCAAGGATATCCAAGATCAAAGCCCGCAGATAGAAAAAGAAGGGCAGATGGTTGATAATGAAGACTACAAGAAAGTCTATAATGCGTTGACAGCCATGAAGAATGTTGATAAGGTTGAGTTCTCTAGCAAGGAAGAACAATATGAAAACTTGATCAAGACTGCCGGTAACAACTGGAAAATTTTTGATGGGGATGCCAATCCTCTCTATGATGCCTATTTTGTAGAGACAACGGCTCCTAAATATGTGAAAGAAGTTTCCAAGGCCGCTAAGAAAATTGAAGGGGTGTCTGAAGTAAAAGATGGAGGAGTTGATACTCAACGTCTCTTTGCTCTCGGAAACTTCATCCGTATTTGGGGTTTGATTGGTGCCGGTTTACTAATCTTTATCGCAGTCTTCTTGATTTCCAATACGATTCGGATTACCATTATTTCACGGAGTCGAGAAATCAAGATTATGCGTCTGGTAGGTGCTAAGAGTGGCTATATTCGTGCTCCTTTCCTTTTGGAAGGTGCCTGGATTGGCTTGATTGGTGCAATTCCACCTGCTCTCTTGCTCTATTATGTCTATAATATTGTCTACAAATCCATGTATAATACCCTACAAGATCAGAAATTGTTCTTATACAGTCCAAACCTTCTTGTTCCGATTATGGTCGGTGCTTTGTTTGGTCTCGGTATTTTAATTGGAGCACTAGGTTCATCGATTTCAATGAGACGTTTCTTGAAGATTTAAGAATATAAAAAAGAGGCTGGGACAAAAGTCCTAGCCTCTCAATTGTCTTTGGATTGTCGAGCAAGACGCAGTGGTTGAGTGGGCTCTACTACGCTGATTTCATCAGCTTTTATAGCCCCTACTCAACTGTGCGGAGGTGGGACGACGAAATCGAATTCTAACGAATGACCGATTTCTGTCCCACTCTCTTTTTTAACGATTTCGAAAGAAAGGATTAAACATTTTTTCATGACCGATGGTGGTATTATTCCCATGACCTGGGTAAACTGCATAAGAGGATGGAAGAGTGAGCAATTGTGTCTCGATGCTTTCTAGGAGTTGGGGACCGCTTCCTGTCGGCAAATCGGTCCGTCCAATGGTTTCTCGGAAAAGGGCATCACCTGTCAAGACGAGATGATCGTTAGGAAAAACTATAGAGGCACCTCCGATGGAATGTCCGGGTGTGTGAAGGACATAAAAATGGAAGTCCTTCAAATGGTAAGCTGTTCGGTAGTCAAAATGCTCTTCGGCTGGCTGGCAGACCACATCCATTAAGTCAGAATGTCGGTCTAGCCCCGAAAGATTGTCCACAGGACTTTGGAGCCAGGTCGCTTCATGAGCGTCTACATAAACAGGTGGATGGCCATAAGTTTCCCGCACCTTCTCTAAACTCATGATATGGTCGTAGTGGGTATGGGTTAGGAGAATAGCAGCAATTGGTTTTGCGAGATGATCAATGCGCTTTCGGATATCTTCCCAAGCACTGCCAGGGTCAACAACGAGAAGATCGTGCTCGTTTTCAAGTAGGTAGGTGTTTTCATAAGCGATGGGGTTGACAATACGGTGG
The DNA here is from genome assembly GCF_003603405.1 of Streptococcus sp. AM43-2AT. Classification (NCBI taxonomy): domain Bacteria; kingdom Bacillati; phylum Bacillota; class Bacilli; order Lactobacillales; family Streptococcaceae; genus Streptococcus; species Streptococcus sp. AM43-2AT. The sequence goes on from NZ_QTND01000001.1 coordinate 96,722, forward strand.
ATTTTCATAAGAGCTCCTTTCTCTATTAGTCTATCAAAAATATGATAAAATAGCTGACTAAAACGCCTCTAGAAACCGAAGAATCCTCGTTTGGTTAGTTTTAGCCCCTGCTATGTCATAAAAACCCAAGCAAAGCGAGTCGGAAAATGATATAATTTTAAGTGCTATGACGACGAATGTTAAAAGAAAATATGCTGTCGTGGACCTGGAAGCAACCAGTGCAAGCAGCAATGCAAAAATAATTCAAATCGGGATTGTCATCATTCAAGATGGGCAGATTGTAGAGACCTATGAGACAGACGTCAACCCGCATGAACAACTAGACGAACATATTCGCCAACTGACGGGAATTACCAATCAGCAACTAAAAAAGGCTCCTGATTTTTCACAAGTGGCCAGACAAGTTTACGAAATGATTGAAGATGCTGTCTTTGTTGCTCATAATGTCAAATTTGATGCCAATCTCTTGGCAGAATCTTTGTTTTGGGAAGGATTTGAGCTCACAACACCCCGGATCGATACGGTTGAATTGGCTCAAGTCTTTTTCCCAACCTTAGAAAGATACAATTTAAGTAGCTTATGCGAAGAATTAGCGATCCCCTTGGACCATGCTCATTCAGCTATATCAGATGCCCAAGCAACCGCCCAGCTCTTTCTTAAGCTTCGTGAAACGATTGCTTCCCTACCAAGAGAATTGGTGGAAACCTTGCTGTCATTTTCTGATAATCTAATTTACGAGTCGAGACTCTTGATGGAGGATGCTTTCGAGGATACGGTAGCTTTTCATGGTGAGGACTTGACCTCCCGTCATGGGATTTTTCTTCGTAAGCCCCTTATCAGGAGAGATGCTAAGAATTTTTCTGATCAGTTTGATATTAATATCCAGTTAATGGGGATGGAAGCCCGCCCCTTGCAGAAAGAGTTTGCTCAGGCCATCGAAGAAAGTCTTCAGTCCTCTAGAGATGTAGCCACCTTTGTTGAGGGTCCTACTGGGATTGGAAAAACCTATGGCTACCTCCTTCCTTTACTAGCGCATACAAAGGACCAGATTGTTGTTAGTGTTCCGACCAAGGTCTTACAAGACCAAATCATGCAGCAGGAAGCAAAGATGATTGAGGACGTTTTTCAGACCTCTTTTCATAGTTTAAAGAGTCCTCAAAATTATTTAAAACTAGATGCCTTCTATCGAATTTTGCATGAACCTGAGGAAAATCGCCTCTGGAATCGGTTCAAAATGCAATTATTGGTCTGGTTGGCTCAAACAAGGACAGGTGATCTAAACGAAGTGGGGCAGCTTCATCGCTACGGGAATTTTGTTCAACGGCTCCGTCATGATGGGAACCTATCAAAAAAATCTTTATTTTACACAGAAGATTTTTGGCGTCTCGGTCAAGAAAAAGCCAAAATGAGCCGAGTCGTGCTTACCAATCATGCCTATCTATTGACTCGTTTAGAGGACGATCCTTCATTGGTAGAAAATCGAACCCTAGTGGTGGATGAAGCACAAAAACTTTATTTTTCATTGGAGCAGTTTTCAAGGGCTTCCTTATCACTATCTGATTTCATGCTAGATCTGCAGCGTGAGATAGAAACAGAAAAATCCTTGTTGAAACGGCGAATTCTTGAAAGTCTCCAATTTGAATTAAATGCCATCCTCAAACATCTTGAATCAGGCAACAAAAAGATAGAGCTGGGAGCAGAACAGGTTCAAAAGATTCGCCAGGATTTATCTGAACTAGATAGTCCAGTTTTAGCGGAATTAAAAACGGTCTTTGACCCTCGTTTTCAAATTTTTTGGATTGATCGGACACAAGAGGACCAGCATCCGATTATTCGACTGCAGTCTGGAAGAGAGGGCTTGGTTTCGCTACAAGACTTTATTCCGACGACCACCAGACTTCTTTTGGTCTCAGCTACCTTATCGATTAGTAAAAAGGTCAATCTAGCTTCGATTTTAGGAATTGAGAACTACCAATTCATTGGAAAAGAACTATCCTATCATCAAGGTCAGATCATCTTCATCGATCGAGAATTTCCTGATTTGACCAACCTGACTCAAGAGGAGTTAGCAATCTCTTTAGCACGATATTTGAATGAACTAGCAGCTACTGGCTTGCCTCTCTTTGCCTTGTTTACTTCCAAAGACTTACTTCTAGCAACTTCACATCAGATGACAGTGAGTCATCTGGCTCAGTATAAAAATGGCGAAGCGGCAAATATTAAACGGCGATTTGATAGAGGGGAAGCTTCCGTTCTATTAGGATCCGGTAGTTTTTGGGAGGGAGTCGATTTTGCCCAGCAAGCAAAAATTATTCAAGTCATTCCTCGCATTCCTTTTGATAATCCAAGTGATTTTTTCGTACAAAAGCTACATGAAACCTTGCGTCTAGAAGGGAAAAATCCTTTTTATGATTATAGTTTGCCACTAGCTATCTTACGCTTAAAGCAGGCTCTTGGACGCTCGAGTCGTTCGAGCGAGCAAGAATCTCTGGTTATTTTATTAGATCAACGCTTATTAAACCGTCAATATGGCTCGCAGATTCAAGCCAGTTTAGAGAAAATCGCTCCTCTTGTCATCGCTAAGACTGGAGAAATAAGAGAAGTTGTTGAACAATTTAGGAGTTGAAATGAATAAAAAATCTAATTGGAGCCAGTATCTTCCAGGCCTTATGATTGCAGTTTTTTCAGCAGGACTATCTATGGTATTAGGAAAAGCAGTGCCTATCCTTGGCTCTAGTCTCTTTGCCATCTTATGTGGCATCCTTTTGAATGCTAGCCAAGTCTTGCCTCAAACGAGTAGATCGGGTCTATCCTATTCAGGGAAAAAACTCTTGCAATATTCGATTATCTTGATGGGCTTAACCTTGTCCTTTCAAAAGGTGACCAAATTGGGCCTGTCTTCTTTGATCGTTAGTTTACCGACCATCAGTATTGCCTTTCTCTCGGCTTTTGCAGTGGGCTACCTTTTAAAAGCTCCAAAGATCTTAACGACCTTGGTTGGAATGGGGACAGCAATTTGTGGAGGCTCTGCAATCGCGGCGGCTTCCCCTGTTCTAGAAGCTGATGAAAACGACATCGCTCTGTCCATGTCGACCATCTTTTTCTTCAACATCCTAGCGGTGTTCCTCTTTCCTTTCTTTGGTCACCTTCTTGCGATGACAGATCGGCAATTTGGTTTTTGGGCAGGAACGGCCATTAATGATACTTCATCTGTTGTAGCGGCGGCATTTTCCTATAGTAAAGAAGCTGGTGAAATTGCGACTGTTGTCAAGCTAACACGGGCCTTAATGATTATTCCAATCTGTTTTGGGATGCTGGGGCTAAAGCTTCTAGGACGGATGAAACAGGATCGAGAAGGGAAGCAAGTGAAACTAAGTAAAATCGTTCCTTGGTTTATTTTCTACTTCCTTTTGGCCTCTTTAGTTGCCTCCTTTGGCTGGTTTCCAAGCTCATGGATCCCCTTCTGTAAATGGTTATCACACTATTTGATGGCTATGGCCTTGGTTGGCATTGGAAGTCAAGTGTCTATTCAAGCCTTTCGCAAGCAGGGGGTAGCTCCTCTTTTTATTGGCCTTGTTGCCTGGGTAGCTGTATCCATTTCTAGTCTGCTACTTCAATACTTTTTAGGAATCTAAATGAAAGGGAGATGAAATGAAGAGACGTCAGTCTTTCAAACTTAGAGGAGATTTCTCCTTGATCACCACTGTTTTGTTGTTATTGGCATTTGGAGTGGTGGCAGTCTACATTGCAGTTTCAAATGATTATCCGGACCTGGTTTGGCCCATTTTAGGACAACAGGTTGCCTGGATTATTTTGGGCTGTATGATTAGTTTTATCGTCATGCTTTTTAATACAGAATTTTTATGGAAAGTGACGCCTTATTTGTATGTCTTAGGCTTGGTCTTAATGGTTTTGCCCCTTTATTTTTACAACCCAAACTTGGTTGCTTCGACTGGTTCTAAAAACTGGGTAGCCTACAAGGGGATTAGCCTCTTTCAACCATCAGAATTTATGAAAATTTCTTATATCTTGATGGTCTCTCGTTCGATTGTTCATTTTTTACGAAACAATAGGGAAGAAGATCGAACGCTAAAAAAAGACTTTTTTCTAATTGTACAAATTGCGGCCTACACCATACCAGTTCTTGGACTCTTGGCCTTTCAACATGATTTTGGAACTTCCTTGGTATTTATGGCGATTTTCTCAGGAGTCGTCCTCATTTCAGGGGTCTCCTGGAAAATCATTTTACCAGTCTTTTTAACCCTCGTAGGTGGGATCGCTCTCTTTTTGGCCGTCTTTCTATCAAACGGTGGGCGAGCTTTTCTCCATCAAACTCTGGGGATGCCTACCTATCAGATGAATCGTATTTTAGCCTGGTTGAATCCTTTTGACTATGCTCAAACTATGACTTTTCAACAGGCTCAAGGACAGTTGGCAATCGCAAGCGGTGGTTTATTGGGGCAAGGCTTTAATGTGTCCAACCTGTTGATCCCTGTCCGAGAGAGTGATATGATTTTTACGGTCATTGCGGAAGATTTTGGATTTGTAGGAGGTTTGGTTCTTCTCCTCTTATACATGTTTTTAGTCTATAAAATGTTGCGGATTACTCTGAAATCCAATAACCAGTTTTATACTTATATCTCGACTGGGTTTATTATGATGTTAGTCTTCCACATATTTGAAAATATTGGGGCTGTAACAGGAATATTGCCTCTAACTGGAATTCCCTTGCCTTTTATCTCACAAGGGGGATCAGCTATTGTTAGTAACCTCATTGGGATTGGCTTGTTGTTATCGATGAGCCATCAAAATCGGGTAAGTGAAGAACGAAAAAAAGAAAGTCGACTATTGAGGCAAAAACAACTCAGTCGACTACACGAGAAAGGAATCATTTGATATGGCAAAAGTAGCAGTTATGTTAGCAAGTGGGTTTGAGGAAATAGAAGCCTTGACCGTTGTCGATGTCTTGAGAAGAGCAGAAATCGAGTGTCAGATGGTTGGATTTGATCAAGAAGTGACAGGTTCTCATGGCATCACAGTGAAGGTAGATGAGGTCTGGTCCGGTTCATTGGATCATTTTGATGGCATTGTCCTTCCAGGAGGGATGCCTGGTGCGGCGAATCTACGCGACCATGAAGGCTTGATTCAGTCTTTAAAAGAAGCCCATGAACAAGAAAAAAGTCTTGCGGCTATTTGTGCAGCTCCGATTGTGTTGGATCGGGCAGGCCTGCTAGATAAAAAACACTACACCTGCTATGATGGCTTTGAAAAAGAAATTGGAACAGGACACTATGTGAAAGAAGCGGTGGTTCAGGATGGTCACATCTTGACCAGTCGGGGCCCTGCAACGGCACTTGCTTTTTCTTATGCACTGGTCAACCATTTTGGTGGAGATGCAGCAAAATTAAGAGAAGGCATGCTCTATCAAGATGTTTTTGGAACGTCGGCACCTTAGATGGTGAGAAGAAAAATGAAGGTAGAAATTTCCTGCCTTCATTTTTTTATCGTCTGGATTTCTTAAAATATAAATGCTTTTTGAATGAAAGTAAAATAGGAGGGAGAAGACTGTAAAAAAACCGTGAAAACATTGACTTTACAAGCAATTTTTCGAAAATTATGGTATAATTGAAGCTATGGATTATCATGATTTTATATGGGATCTTGGTGGGACTTTATTGGACAATTATGAGACCTCTACAAAAGCTTTTGTAGCGACCTTACAGTATTTCCAAAGGGAGGCTGATCATGATTCTGTTTATGCAGCTTTAAAGGTTTCAACGGCTTATGCTGTTCAGCAATTTGCCTCAGACTTTCCAGACTTTTTGGGAGAGTATAAAAAGCGAGAGAAGGAAGCTCTTGAAATCCCCTGCTTATTCGAGGGGACTGAGGAGTTATTGGATCGTCTGACAGCAGACGGAGCCCGTCATTTTTTGGTTTCTCACCGTGACCATCATGTAGAGACCATCCTAGAAAAAACAGGGATTCGTCATTACTTTACAGAAGTAGTGACAGCTGATGACGGTTTTCCACGTAAACCAGATCCTACTTCCATGTTGTATTTAAAAGACAAGTATGCAATTGAGTCAGGCTTGGTGATTGGAGATCGCCCGATCGATATTGAAGCTGGCCAGAGAGCTGGCATGGCGACCTATTTGTTTGACTCAATGGATCAATTAAGTGCCTATATTTTTAATTAGAAAAGGGAAAGAATGACAGAAGAATTGAAACAAGAAACGACTGGCCAAGAATATGATGCCAGTCAGATCCAGGTTTTAGAAGGTTTAGAAGCAGTTCGGATGCGTCCGGGGATGTATATCGGATCCACTTCTAAAGAAGGTCTTCACCATTTGGTCTGGGAAATCGTCGATAACTCTATCGATGAGGCCCTTGCTGGCTTTGCTAGCCATATCGAAGTCTTTATCGAAGCTGATAATTCGATTACAGTCATCGATGATGGACGGGGAATTCCGGTTGATATTCAAGAAAAAACAGGCCGTCCGGCAGTAGAAACTGTCTTTACCGTTCTCCATGCAGGAGGAAAATTTGGCGGTGGTGGTTACAAGGTTTCTGGAGGACTACATGGAGTTGGGTCATCCGTCGTAAATGCCTTGTCGACTCAGCTAGATGTACACGTCCATAAGAATGGCCAAATTCATTACCAAGAATACAAACGCGGTCAAGTCGTTGCAGATCTTGAAGTGATCGGTGAAACAGATCGAACTGGTACTACAGTCCACTTTACTCCAGACCCAGAAATTTTCACAGAAACAACTGAATTTGATTTTGAGAAATTGAACAAACGGATTCAAGAGTTGGCTTTCTTGAACCGTGGTTTACGGATCTCGATTACAGACAAGCGTGAAGGCCAGGAGCAAACGAAAGATTACCACTATGAAGGTGGGATTGCTAGTTATGTAGAATACATCAACGAAAACAAGGATGTCATCTTCGAAACTCCGATTTATACTGATGGCGAAATGGATGATATCACGGTTGAAGTGGCTATGCAGTATACGACTGGTTATCACGAAACCGTCATGAGCTTTGCCAATAACATCCATACCCATGAAGGGGGAACTCATGAGCAAGGTTTCCGTACAGCCTTAACCCGTGTTATCAACGACTATGCTCGTAAGAATAAACTTCTCAAGGACAATGAAGAGAATCTCACAGGGGAAGATGTTCGGGAAGGATTGACAGCCGTCATTTCTGTCAAACACCCAAATCCACAGTTTGAAGGACAAACCAAGACCAAACTTGGGAACTCTGAAGTGGTGAAGATTACCAACCGTTTGTTCAGCGATGCCTTCTCTGATTTCTTGTTGGAAAATCCGCAGATTGCCAAGAAAATTGTTGAAAAGGGAATTCTGGCTGCCAAAGCGCGTGTTGCTGCTAAGCGAGCCCGAGAAGTCACCCGCAAGAAATCTGGTTTAGAAATCTCAAACCTCCCTGGTAAATTAGCAGACTGTTCATCTAACAATCCAGCTGAGACAGAACTCTTCATCGTCGAAGGAGATTCTGCCGGAGGATCTGCTAAATCAGGTCGGAACCGGGAGTTCCAGGCAATTCTCCCTATTCGTGGGAAAATCCTCAACGTGGAAAAGGCTAGCATGGACAAGATTTTAGCCAACGAAGAAATTCGTAGTCTTTTCACAGCTATGGGAACCGGTTTTGGTGCAGAATTTGATGTATCAAAAGCCCGTTATCAAAAATTAGTCATCATGACGGATGCCGATGTCGATGGAGCTCATATTCGAACCCTCCTCCTAACCTTGATCTATCGCTATATGAAACCCGTTTTGGAGGCTGGCTATGTTTATATCGCCCAACCACCAATTTATGGTGTAAAAGTCGGTAGTGAGATCAAAGAATACATTCAACCAGGAGTCAACCAAGAAGCAGAATTGGCTGCGGCTTTAGAACGCTATTCTGAAGGTCGCTCCAAACCAACGATTCAACGATACAAAGGTTTGGGTGAGATGGATGATCATCAGCTCTGGGAAACAACTATGAACCCAGAACACCGCCTCATGGCTCGTGTAACAGTGGATGATGCAGCAGAAGCAGATAAAATCTTTGATATGCTCATGGGAGATCGAGTAGAACCTCGCCGTGAATTTATCGAAGAAAATGCCGAATATAGTACACTTGATGTATAAAATTCTGCGATATTTGCCAATTATTCGAATATTTATGATATAATAACTACGATTACTTTCAAGTAATTTAATGAAGGAGTTTTTATATGTCTCGTGGACTAATTATTCTCATTATTGTCATTGGGGTCCTTTTGGTTTTAGGATATGTAGTGGCAGTCTTATTGAGAAAGCGTAACGAAGCCTTACTAGCAGCACTGGAAGAACGAAAAGAAGAGTTGTATAACCTTCCGGTAAATGATGAAGTAGAGGCTGTGAAGAATATGCATTTGATTGGTCAAAGTCAAGTTGCATTTCGTGAATGGAATCAAAAATGGGTGGACCTATCCCTCAATTCTTTTGCTGATATTGAGAACAACCTCTTTGAAGCAGAAGGCTACAACAATTCTTTCCGCTTTTTAAAAGCCAAGCAAGCAATTGGAAATATTGAGAGTCAGGTTCAATTAATTGATGAAGATATCAAGGCCATCCGTCAAGCTTTATCTGAATTAAAAGAAAAAGAAGAAATGAATAGCGGTCGAGTTGTTCATGCCTTGGATATGTTTGAAAACTTGCAAAAACAAGTGGCTTCTGATCCAGATGCGTATGGCCCAGCGCTTCCCGAAATTGAGAAGCAATCTGAAAATATTCAAGTTGAGTTTTCAAAATTTGTAACCTTGAATTCATCAGGTGACCCTGTTGAAGCTGCTGAAATTCTTGACACAGCAGAAAACCATATTGTAGCCTTGACTCACATTGTTGAAAAAGTTCCTGCAATTGTGAAGGATCTACAAACAACTCTTCCTGACCAATTGGAAGATTTGGAATCTGGTTATCGCAAACTATTGGAATCTGGTTATCATTTTACAGAGACCGACTTGGAAGCACGTTTCCAACAACTGCATGCGGCATTGAAAGCCAATCTTGCCAATGTTGCTGCTCTTGAATTAGATAATGCACTCTATGAGAATGAGCAGATTCAAGAAGAAATCAACGCCTTGTATGATATTTTCACTCGTGAAATCGAATCACACAAAGTGGTTGAAAAATTGGTCAAAGCATTACCAGGTTACCTTGCCCATGCTAAGGAAAATAACAAGAGTTTAGCAGAAGAAGTTGAACGTCTCAGCAAAATATTTGAAAGCAAAGTACTCAAGGAAAATCACTTGAAGGAGTTAGAAGCTGAATTAACAGCTCAAGAGCTTGTTGTAGAGGATGCCTTGAATGATACATCTGAAACTCAAAAAGCTTACTCTATTCTTCAAGAAGAGTTAGAAGCGATTGAAGAACGTCTGAAGGAAATTGAAGATGATCAAATTGCACTGAGCGAAACCTTGTCTAAGATTGAGAAAGACGATACGAATGCTCGTCAAAAGGTAAATATCTACGCTAACCGTTTACATGCTATTAAGCGCTACATGGATAAGCGTAACTTACCTGGAATTCCTCAATCCTTCCTTACTATCTTCTTCACTGCAAGTGATAACACAGAAGCTCTCTTGGCTGAGTTAGAAGGTCGTCGTGTCAATATTGAAAACGTCAATCGTCTCCTGGATATTTTGACCAACGATATGACAGAGTTAGAGGAAGAAACTTATAAACTGGTACAATACGCTACTCTAACAGAGCAGTTGCTTCAATACTCAAATCGTTATCGTTCCTTCGATGATCATGTCCAAGCAGCTTTTGATGAAGCCTTGTACATTTTTGAAAAAGAGTATGACTATCCTGCTTCATTCAAAGTCATTTCAGAAGCATTGGAAACAGTAGAACCAGGAGTAACAGAGAGATTTGTTAGCTCATATGAAAAAACAAGAGAATCCATCCGATTCTAATCCAAAACATCCAGGAGAATATTCCTGGATGTTTTTTTATGGAGATAAGATGTGATGGGAAATACCAACATAGAAAGAGATAAAGGAGGTGACTCCATGAAAATTTTAATTGCTCCAGATTCATTCAAAGAGTGCCTACCCGCGAAAGAAGTAGCGGAAATGATTGCGGAAGGCTTGCGACAGTCTATTATCGATGTAGAACCGATTACTTGTCCTATTGGAGATGGAGGGGAAGGGACAGTGGATGCCATCCGATACTCGTTAGACTTGATGGAAACCTTTGCCCTTGTTACAGGTCCATTTGGAAAGCCGGTAGAAATGCGGTATGTGGAGAAGGAAACTATGGCTCTCTTTGAAGTAGCCGACTTGATCGGCTTAGGAAAAATTCCAGTTGATCAACGTCATCCACTTGACATAGAGACCCGAGGAATTGGAGAACTGATCTGTTATTTGATCAATAAAGGAAAAAAGGATATTTATATCGGGGTTGGAGGAACAGCCACCAATGATGGTGGGCTTGGTCTTGCAGTAGGTCTAGGCTATCAATTGTATGATAGAGAAGGAAAGCAATTGAAGGCCTGTGGACAAAGTCTTTTAAAGTGTGATTCCATCCGTAAAGAGAAAGCGATAAAGATTCCAGAGGATGTCCAGATACATATCTTAGCAGACGTGTCGAACCCTCTATGTGGACTAGATGGAGCAACCTATATTTTTGGAAAACAAAAGGGGCTTAGCCCCACTATGTTTGATAAAGTGGATCAAGCTATTTACAGCTTTTATGAAAAGAACTGTCCTAGTGTGTTGACCCAAGCAGGGATGGGAGCTGGTGGTGGCCTTGCGGCAGGTCTCTGTGCCTTCGCGCATGCAAGGATTGTTTCAGGAATTGAAACTTGTTTAGAGCTAATCGACTTTGACTCCAAGGTAGCAAATGCAGACTTGGTCATTGTCGGTGAGGGGCGACTGGACCATCAAAGTCTATCAGGAAAAGCTCCGATAGGAGTTGCGAGACGAACCCCAAAGGGAATCCCTGTCATAGCTATTTGTGGAAGTCTTGCAGATGATTTACCAAGTCTCCCATTTGAAAATATAGTCGGAGCTTTTTCCATAACGAAACACCCTGATAGTTTAGACCAACTTCTGAAGAACGCAAGGGAAAATCTTCTCTTTACAGCTAGAAATATTGGAAATCTATTAAGCATAGAAAAAAGCGGTTAAACCGCTTTTTTCTATGTAATCTTTTGCTATTGATATAAATGCCTAGGGGACAGTCATGATCAACCAAACCATTTCTTCCAAAGAGAAGGTTTGCTCGGTTTCTTTTCTTCCTCCCAGAGATCTGCAAAAGCAGAGCGAAGGTCCTTGTCAGTAGTGGTCACTGGTGCATCTGTATGTATCACGAGCCCAAAAGGAGAGGAGTCATGCTCTTCCGAAACAATGGTAGCCTGGCAACCGAACTCTTTTGCTTGTTTTAGATAGCTCAATTGGACGCTAGAATCAACATTTGGGGAGATTTTTACAAAGAGAGGGTCAGCTTGCTCACTGAAGCTTTTAAGCACCTTCAAAAAGCCCTTTTGAAGCTGAGGACTGTTGCTTGTTCTTAAATCAGCATACCCTAGGACGCGCTCTTCAAAAGTACCTAGAAAGCGACGTTGTTCATCAGGATTTAATTTTAAGCCACCGTGGGCCTTTTCCATAATTTCTTTAGATAGATCAGTCATAAGAATAGTATATCATACTTTAACTACAAAATGACAAACGAATGGAGCTGGATTTCAAGATAAAGAAAGCGATTTCTTGCTAAAGTTAAGGAAAATCTGCACAAAGATAACGTTTTTTCTTGAAAAACGCGTATTTTTAAGGTATCATAGAGGTGTAAAAAATTTAAACTCAAAGGAGAGTAAGAAATGTCAATTATTACTGATGTTTACGCTCGCGAAGTCCTAGACTCACGCGGTAACCCAACACTTGAAGTAGAAGTTTATACTGAATCAGGTGCTTTCGGACGTGGTATGGTTCCATCTGGAGCTTCTACTGGTGAACACGAAGCGGTTGAACTTCGCGACGGTGACAAATCTCGTTACGGTGGTCTTGGAACTCAAAAAGCTGTTGACAATGTAAACAACATCATTGCTGAAGCAATCATCGGTTACGATGTTCGTGATCAACAAGCTATTGACCGTGCAATGATCGCTCTTGACGGTACTCCTAACAAAGGTAAATTGGGTGCGAACGCAATCCTTGGTGTGTCTATCGCTGTAGCTCGTGCTGCTGCTGACTACCTTGAAATCCCACTTTACAGCTACCTTGGTGGATTCAACACTAAAGTTCTTCCAACTCCAATGATGAACATCATCAACGGTGGTTCTCACTCAGATGCTCCAATCGCTTTCCAAGAATTCATGATCGTACCTGCTGGTGCGCCTACATTCAAAGAAGCTCTTCGTTGGGGTGCTGAAATCTTCCACGCTCTTAAGAAAATCCTTAAATCTCGTGGTCTTGAAACAGCCGTAGGTGACGAAGGTGGATTCGCTCCTCGTTTCGAAGGAACTGAAGACGGTGTTGAAACAATCCTTGCTGCGATCGAAGCTGCTGGATATGTACCAGGTAAAGACGTATTCATCGGATTTGACTGTGCATCATCAGAATTCTACGATAAAGAACGTAAAGTCTACGACTACACTAAATTCGAAGGTGAAGGCGCTGCTGTACGTACTGCTGCAGAACAAATCGACTACCTTGAAGAATTGGTTAACAAATACCCAATCATCACTATCGAAGATGGTATGGATGAAAATGACTGGGACGGATGGAAAGCTCTTACTGAACGTCTTGGTGGAAAAGTTCAATTGGTTGGTGACGACTTCTTCGTAACAAACACTTCATACCTTGAAAAGGGTATCGCAGAAGGAGCAGCTAACTCAATCCTTATCAAAGTTAACCAAATCGGTACTCTTACTGAAACATTCGATGCTATCGAAATGGCTAAAGAAGCTGGTTACACTGCCGTTGTATCACACCGTTCAGGTGAAACTGAAGATTCAACAATCGCTGACATCGCAGTTGCAACAAACGCAGGACAAATCAAGACTGGTTCACTTTCACGTACAGACCGTATCGCTAAATACAATCAATTGCTTCGTATCGAAGATCAACTTGGTGAAGTAGCTGAATACCGTGGATTGAAATCATTCTACAACTTGAAAAAATAAGCTAGTTTACTAGACTAAAAAGATCCTTGAGTTTTCTCAAGGATCTTTTTTTGCTATCGAGCTAAACAAAAAATTCTCAACCAAGTGGTTGAGAATTTTAGGGATTAGAATAAACCTTTGATTTTATCAACAGCACCACTTACTAGATCGTTTCCAGCAACAAGAGCTTTTGCTTGTTCTAAGTAGTCACCAAGGTTATCCTTGTTGTCATCGATAAATTTTTTAGCTGTATCGAAATCTTTCTTTTCGATCATTTCTTTGACTTGGTTAAACAAATCCATTGGGTTCATGAGTTTTCTCCTATAACCTATTTATTATTATCACTATTTAATCATTTTTTAACTAAACTAGCAAGCGTTTTGATTGTTAGTTGAAGAGGACACAAACCGCCTCTGGGACATGGAAATCATGGCTCAATTCAGTCAATCGACCACTCGCTTTATCGCGTTTAAAAACAGTGGAATTGTCTGAATCTTGATGAACTGCAATGAGATATTCTTGGTCCGGACTAAGAATGAAATCACGTGGATTGAGTCCATTGGTTGGAACGATTTCTAGAAGCACTAAGCTACCATCTGCCAAGATTTCATAAACTGCAATGGAGTTATGGGCACGATTTGAGGCATAGAGGAATTTCCCATCCTCTGAGAGGCGAATAGCAGCGGCCCATTTTTGACCTTCATAATCTTTAGGTAGGGTTGAGATGGTTTGGAAATGTTCAAAGTAGCCAAGTCCATCATAGAAAAGGACATCGATGGTGGCGTTTAATTCGTTAATGAGGTAGGCGGTCTTGTAATGAGAATGGAAAATGATATGACGCGGACCAGCACCTGGAGCTGTTTGATAGGTTTGAGTCTTCGTTAGTTTTCCAAGATCATCGACTTGATAGACCACTACTTGATCGGTACCCAAATCACAAGTGATGAGTAGCTTATCGGGAGTGAGATCTGCATAATGAACATGGGGACTCGCTTGGTTTTCGTGAGGTCCAGAACCCTGATGAGTCGCTTGGTCGACAAAGGTTAAATGGCCATCTTCATGGATGCGATAAGAGAGAACTTGTCCCTTGTGATAGTTAGCTCCATAGACCAACCCCCTGGCTTCATCAACAGAGACATAACAGAGGGGCGCCCCTTCCTCGACCACATGATTGATTAACTGGTGATCAGGACTAAAGCTTGCAATGCCGCCAAGACCTTGCTCCGCACCCACACTGTATAAGAAACCAGCTTTTGAAAAAGCGAGATAGGTTGGGTTTGGCTCTTGAGCAACTAGTTCTAAGTCGCTAAGTTGACCAGTTCTTTCATCGAAGGAAGCCTTATAAATTCCTTTAGAGTCTCGTTTGGTATAGGTTCCGAAATAAATATCTTGCATCACATGCACCTCGACTTTGTGGATAGCTCCATTATATCAGAAAAGAAGGGGATGGAAAACGATTAGGTGAAGGATTGACAAGCTAAGCATTAAAAAAAAGCTCACATTTCAGCTATATCGTGAAATTATGGACTAAAAATGCTAAAATAAAGACAGATTGAAAACGAAGGAGATTCCCGTGGAACATAAAGAAAAAGATTTTAGTTTATCCTGGTTTTTTAAATGGTTTGTAGATAATAAAGCCATTACTGTTTTTCTAGTAACCTTACTGATGGGATTGAATATTTTAGTTCTCAGCAAGATTAGTTTTATTTTTACACCCCTGTTAGAGTTTGGAGCAGCAGTCATGCTACCAGTCATTATTTCAGGGCTCCTCTATTATTTGTTAAATCCAATCGTGGACTTTTTGGAAAGGCACCGAGTCAAACGGATTATTGCAATTTCCATCGTCTTTATTTTGATCGCGCTTCTCATTTTATGGGGCTTGGCTGTCGCTATTCCAGCTATTCAACATCAAGTTCTTAGTTTTATGAAGAACCTGCCAGATTACTTGGAAAAGGCCAATAGGACCATCGATGATGTCTTAGACAACAAAGTGTCGCCAGAAATCAAGCCTCAGCTGGATGAATGGACCAGCCAATTGTCGCAGAATATTACCAGTTGGGCGAGTTCTTTTTCCGCCCGAGCAGTCAACTGGGTCAGCAATCTGATTACTGTCGCCTCTCAGGTCATTATCGCTTTGATTATTATGCCTTTTATCGTCTTCTATCTTTTGAGAGATGGAAAGAACTTAAAAGGGCAAATCATCCGTTTCTTGCCAACCAAGATTCGTAAATCTGCAGACAAAGTACTGTCTGATGTCAATACACAATTGGCTAATTATGTCAGAGGTCAGATTACTGTTGCTATCATCGTAGCTTTAATGTTTATTCTTCTGCTTAAGATCATTGGGCTTCGTTACGCTGTGACACTCGGTGTAACCGCTGGTTTTTTGAACTTGATACCATACTTGGGCAGCTTCTTGGCCATGCTCCCAGCCTTAGTCTTGGGGTTGGTGGCAGGACCAGAGATGTTTGTCAAAGTCGTCATTGTCTTTATTGTTGAGCAAACAATCGAGGGACGTTTCGTTTCCCCACTTGTCTTGGGGAGTCAGCTCAATATCCACCCAATCACGATTCTGTTTGTATTGATTACTTCTGGCTCTATGTTTGGAATCTGGGGAGTCTTCTTAGGAATCCCGGTTTATGCTTCGGCTAAAGTAGTCATCAGTGCTCTATTTGAATGGTATAAAGAGGTCAGTGGTTTGTACGAAAAGGACGAAGTTGAGGAAATTCAAAGTGAAGAATAGTCAAAAAATTCTAGAAGCAATTGAGAAACAAGAGCTAGATCGTCTGCCAGCTTATTTGGATAAGGCTTTGCTAGAAGATGATCCAGCTACCTTGTTAGAATTGGGACAATATTTTGAAAGTATTGGTTTTTACCCAGAAGCCAAGCAAACCTACTTGCATCTGAGAGATGATTATCCAGAGGTCTATCTGAGTCTAGCCACTATCGTAGCGGAAGATGGACTAATGGAAGAAGCCTTTGCTTATTTGGAAGAAATCCCGGAAAGTTCGGAATGGTATCTAGCCAGTCTCTTAGTCAAGGCAGACCTCTACCAAAGTGAGGGCTTGGCAGATGTGGCTCGAGAAAAACTGATGGAAGCAGCGACTCTTTCAGATGACCCTATTATTCAACTAGGCTTGGCAGAGATTGATTTAGAACTTGAAAATTACCAAGAAGCCATTCAAGAGTATGCTCAGTTAGACAACCGTCTCATTTTAGAAGAAACGGGCATTTCCACCTACCAGCGGATTGGCTATGCTTATGCCAATCTGGGTCGGTTTGAGTCTGCTATTGAGTTTTTAGAAAAGGCCTTGGAAATTGAGTTTGATGACCAGATTGCCTATGAATTGGCAACCCTTCTCTCTGACCGAGAAGAGTATCAACGTTCTCTGATCTACTTCAAGCAGATTGATACACTGTCGCCAGACTTTGAAGGGTATGAATACGGCTATGCCTTGGCTCTTCAAGCTGAAAATGACCGAGAAACAGCGTTAGCAATAGCAGAGCAAGGGATCCAAAAGAATCCTTTTGACGCTTATCTCCTCCTTCTAGCCTCCCAATTGGCCTACGAGTTGCACCAGCCAGAAAAAGCAGAGAAGTATTTGTTAGAAGCCAAAGAAGTTGCTGAGGATCTTGAAGATATCGCCCTTCGTCTGACAACTCTTTATCTGGAACAGGAACGTTATGAAGACGTCCTTGAATGGCAAGAAGTGGAAGTGGAAAATGTCGTCACCCGTTGGAATATCGCTCGTGCCTTGGTAGCACTCGAAGAGGTTGAAAAAGCGGCTCCGATCTATGAAGAGCTCTACCCAGATTTGAAAGAAAATCCAGAGTACTTAGAAAGCTATAGTTACCTCTTGAGAGAGTTGGGACAAATCGCAAAAGCCCGGGAAGTGGCAGAAGGCTATTTGCAGCTAGTCCCAGATGATGGGCAAATGCAAGCTTTCTATGAGAGCCTGTTAGAAGATTAACTACTTGACCCTTGAAGGGCGGGAATCAGAACAAGTGTGCATCCTTGTTCTGGCCCGCTCTTTTTTAATCAGTCTTTTCTGTCATTGTCCTTGAGAATGTGGTATACTGGAAGGGCTGAAAAGAAGACAAGATGAATGAGGGAGAAGATAATGGAACCGGTGAAATTGTTTCAATACAATACCTTGGGGGCTTTGATGGCTGGTCTCTATGGAGGATCCTTTACCATTAAAGAATTACTAGAGCATGGAGATCTTGGAATTGGGACCTTGGACTCCATTGATGGCGAACTGATTGTCTTAGATGGCAAGGCCTACCAAGCTAAGGGATCAGGGGAGGAGCCAGAGATTGTGGAAGTGGCCCCGGATGCGACAGTCCCTTATGCGGCTATCGTTCCCCATCAGGCCGAAGTGATTTTTCGTCAGCGCTTTGAGATGACAGATGAGGAATTAGAGGCTCGCATTGAATCTTATTATGATGGCGAAAATTTGTTTCGTTCCATCAAGATTCACGGTGATTTCGCCAAGATGCATGTGCGTATGATTCCCAAATCAACTTCAGACACCAAATTTGCAGATGTGGCGACCCATCAGCCTGAATTTACGCGAGAAAATGTTACAGGAACTATTGTTGGTTTTTGGACACCAGAGATTTTCCATGGGGTCAGTGTAGCAGGCTATCACCTTCACTTTATCTCAGATGACCATACCTTCGGAGGTCATGTCATGGATTTTGTTATCAAAGAAGGGATTGTTGAAGTTGGGGCCATTGATCAATTGGATCAACGTTTCCCTGTCCAGGATCGCCAATATCTCTTTGCTAAGTTTAATGTTGACCAGGTCAAAGAGGATATCAATAAAGCAGAATAAAAGGTTGAGCGTCGCTCAACCTTTTAAAATGTAGACAAAGTTATTTTACATATAAGAATCTTAGTATGCTTAAAAAATGAGGTATACTTTGAGGTTCATTCAAACATACACTGAAACTTTTTATCATCAATATGAGAAAAGCTGGGACAAAAGTCCCAGCCCCTTTTTTATTATTCATTTATACGCATGGATTTAATTTTTTCTTCTTCAGGAGTGACCCGTAGTGTTTTCTGACCAGTATAGGTTACAAAGCCAGGTTTTCCTCCGGTCGGTTTGTTGAGTTTTTTGATTTCAATCATGTCGACTTGAACTAGATTAGAGAGTCGTCCCCTAGAGAAATAGGCCGCTAGCTCAGCTGCATCTGTCTTGACCTCATCTGAAGGATTGAGGTTACCAGTAATAACCACGTGACTACCTGGAATATCCTTGGCGTGGAACCAGAGTTCATCTTTCTTAGCCATCTTAAAGGTCAATTCTTCGTTTTGAAGATTGTTTCGGCCGACCAAGATAATGGTTTTTCCGTCAGAAGCTAAATACTTCTCTGGTTTTTTGCGTTTGTGGATCTTTTCTCGGTTGCGTCGTTTGATAAAGCCTGTTTGGATCAGCTCTTCTCGAATCTCGGCGACTTCAGAAAGGCTTGCTTGGGCTAGAGCTGTTTCGACTGTTTCCAGGTAGGAGATGGTTTCCTTGGTTTCCTGGATGAGAGAGGTCAAATGTTTAACAGCTTCTTTTAACTTCTGGTAACGCTTGAAGTAGCGTTGCGCATTTTGACTGGGGGTCAAAGCCTTATCCAAGGCAATGGTTATAGGTTGGTTGGTATAGTAGTTGTCCAAGGTGACCTGATCTTGATCATTTGGGACTTGATGGAGGAAGGTGGTGAGAAGCTCCCCTTTTTGCCGGAAGTCTTCGGCATTTTCAGTCGCTGCCAGTTCGGCTTCCTGTTTGGCCAACTTTTTCCGGTTTTTTTCTAGTTCATTGTCCACCTTGCGAATGAGTTCTCCAGCTTGTTGTTGGACCCGGTCGCGCTCGGCCTTGTCTAAGTAATAGTGGTCGAGGAGATCCGATAAGGTCTCAAAGGTTTCCTCCTGGCTATCAGCAAAAGCGAGAGCAGCAAAGGATTTTTTCGTTAGACGAGGATCTGTTGGAGCTTCAAAGAATGCTCGGAAGGTTTTTAGTTTTTCTCCAGTTTCTAATCGACCGGCCAATTCTTGAGCAGTATCTCGACCAAGCCCTTGGAAATGGGTTTGAAGGTTTTTAGGTGTCAACTCTTCCCGGTGGAGAAAGGCGAATAATGCTTCGTCCTTGATTGTAAATGGGTTGACCGCCTCCGTTTTTGGAGGAGCTAGATAGGTCGAGCCTGGCAAGATAGTCCGGTAGCTATTTTGAGAGAAGCCAACATGTTTGATTGCTTCGATAATTTTTCCAGTTGCCTTGTCCAGAAGAATGATATTGCTGTGCTTGCCCATGATTTCAATAATCAAAGTCACAGAGATATCATCTCCAATTTCATTTTTATTAGAGACAGCGATTTCTAAGATGCGGTCATTCTCCACTTGCTGGATCTGCTCAATGACTGCTCCTTGGAGATACTTGCGCATGACCATGATAAAGGTATTGGGGAAGGCAGGATTCTCGAAGTTGGTCTGGGTCCGTTGGATCCGTCCAAAAACAGAGTGAGAAGAAAGCAAGAGTTTTTGATTCTTGCGGTTGCTACGAATTTGTAAAACCAACTCTTGTTCAAAGGGTTGGTTAATTTTTTGGATGCGACCATTTAAGAGTTCGCTTTGTAATTCATCCACCATATGGTGTAAAAAAAATCCATCAAAAGACATGGGTTTCCTCAACATTCTAGACTAGTTCTAGTAAATTATATCAAAAAAGTGGCTGAAAACCTAGGAAGAAGAAGGACAAACATTTTGCAAAAACAACCTCACTAGGAAAAGAATTTCAGGAAATGCCGAACGTTTTCAAAAAAAACATAAAAAAGTATTGACAAGGCTTACAGAAACATTTACAATGGATTCAATTAGAAAAGTAGTAAATGAAAATTTATTAGAGAGCTCACGGTTGGTGGAAGTGGGTAGTGGACATTTATGAAATTGGACTAATGATGAGATGAATTTGAAACAATAAAAATTCGGTCGGCACACCTTATCGTGCAACTTGTTGCTAGACAAGACAGAGATGTGGGAGGAGTTTATCCATTTTCCCATAAGTGAGGTGGCACCGCGATGACACGTCCTCACATAGCTTTCGCTATGTGTGGGCGTGTTTTTTGTTTCAAGAAAGAAGGGAGAAAAGAAGATGAAGAAACGATGGCGACTCAGTCTCTAACAAAGATTCAAGAAAACTAAAAAACAAATGATTGAGGTAAAAAATATGAAAAACAAACGTGTATTGGGAATGATTGGTGCTTTACTAGCTGTTATTTTGGTAGCTGTTGCTTACCCAATGTTGACCAACAAAAATGATGCGAATAAAACAAATGGAACTAAGAAGGTAAAAGTAGGTGTCTTGCAGTTGGTCAGCCACCCATCGCTAGACGAAATCTACAAGGGGATTCAAGATGGCTTGGCTGAAGAAGGCTACGATAAGGACAAGATTGAGATCGAATTCCTCAATGCGGAAGGAGACCAAAACAAGGTTGCAACCATGAGCAAACAATTGGTCCAAAACAACAACGACGTCTTGATCGGAATTGCAACCCCATCTGCTCAAGGTTTGGCTAGTGCGACTAAGGACAAACCAATCGTCATGGGTGCTATCACAGACCCAGTCGGAGCTAACTTGGTCAAAGATTTGAAAAAACCTGGTGGCAATATTACTGGAGTATCTGACCACAACCCAACGGAACAACAGTTGAAGTTAATCAAAGAGTTGACTCCAAACGTGAAAACAATCGGTGTTCTTTACTCAACCAGTGAAGATAATTCTAAAACTCAAGTAGAAGAATTTACAAAATTGGCTGAAAAAGCAGGCTACAAAGTAGTTCCTTATTCAGTCCCTTCTACAAATGAAATTGCTTCAACGGTTTCTGTCATGACTGGTAAAGTGGATGCTATCTGGGTTCCAATCGATAACACCATTGCATCAGCCTTCTCAACGGTAGTCGAAGCAAACAAAACAGCTAAAAAACCAATCTTCCCAAGTGCGACAGCCATGGTAGAAGCGGGTGGTTTAGGATCTGTGGTCGTAGACCAACATGATCTTGGCGTGGCAACTGGTAAAATGGCTGCGAAAATCTTGAAAGGTCAAAAACCAGCGGATACACCAGTTGAAATCTTCACAGATGGTAAGTCTGTCATTAACAAAAAAGTGGCAGCAGAATTAGGCATTACCATTCCAGAATCTGTCTTGAAAGAAGCTGGACAAGTCATCGAATAAAAACAAACGAATAACAAGAATGGCAAGGGAAGGAAAACAGGATTCACTTGTCATTTTTTGTAAAATCTGATAAACTAGATAGTAATTGAATAGAAATCTGCAAGACTAGTACCTCAAGGGAAGTGCCACAGGGAGAAGAGCCGTGACTGAAAGCTCTTTGCATGAAAGCTGAGTGAATTCACTTGCGTAAGGATTTAGAAATTAAGGTCTGAGTTTCAGATAAAAAACGGATGGTACCGCGTGTCAACGCTCCGAATATGGATGTGGCGCGTGGTTTTTTCTATGTCTGAGTGAAGACCATGATGGAGGAAATATGTCAACGATTGAAGAACAACTAAAAGCGCTTCGGGAAGAAACGCTGGCAGCCTTGAAGCAGATCTCTGCTGAAAATAAAAAAGAGATGCAAGAGTTACGCGTCTCTGTCCTTGGGAAGAAAGGGTCGCTAACCGAGATCCTCAAAGGGATGAAAGATGTCTCTGCTGAGATGCGTCCGGTCATCGGGAAACACGTTAATGAAGCTCGTGATGTCTTGACTGCTGCCTTTGAAGAAACAGCCAAGCTTTTGGAAGAAAAGAAAGTCCAAGCCAAATTGGCTAGTGAAAGTATCGACGTGACCCTTCCTGGACGTCCAGTTGCAAGTGGTCACCGTCATGTCTTGACCCAAACCAGTGAAGAAATCGAAGATATCTTTATCGGGATGGGCTACCAAGTCGTAGATGGCTTTGAAGTCGAAAAAGACTACTACAACTTTGAACGCATGAACTTGCCAAAGGATCACCCAGCTCGTGATATGCAGGACACCTTCTACATCACAGAAGAAATCTTGCTTCGGACCCATACTTCGCCAGTTCAAGCGCGTGCCATGGATGCGCATGACTTTAGCAAGGGGCCTTTGAAGATGATCTCTCCAGGGCGTGTTTTCCGTCGGGATACAGATGATGCGACCCACAGTCACCAGTTCCATCAGATCGAAGGCTTGGTTGTTGGGAAGAACATTTCTATGGCGGACCTTCAAGGAACGCTTCAGTTGATCGTGCAGAAGATGTTTGGTGCAGAACGTCAAATCCGTCTGCGTCCTTCTTACTTCCCATTCACCGAGCCATCTGTTGAAGTCGATGTCTCTTGCTTCAAATGTGGTGGAGCGGGATGTAATGTATGTAAGAAGACAGGTTGGATCGAAATCATGGGGGCCGGTATGGTTCACCCACGCGTGCTCGAGATGAGTGGCATTGATTCGACAGTCTATTCAGGATTCGCCTTTGGACTTGGTCAGGAGCGTGTAGCCATGCTTCGTTATGGAATCAATGATATCCGTGGCTTTTATCAAGGAGATGTTCGCTTCTCAGAACAGTTTAAATAATCATGTTAGTTAGAGTAAAAATCGATCAATTACAGACCTTACGTGACCTAGAGGTGGAAACCTATCGGGAGACCTTTGGTCCCTATATTGTTGAGGAAGACTTGGAAGAGTACTTCTCTACGGTGCTCTCTTTGGAGCAAATCGAGAAAGATCTGTTAGATCCAGAATCCGAAACCTATTTTGTCCTCAATGAAGAACAAGAAATCTGTGGTTTTCTCAAGATCAACTGGGGGCAAGCACAGACGGAGCCAGTAGAGATGGAAAAGTCCTTTGAGATTCAACGGATCTATGTCAAAAAGGAATATCATAGAGCTGGTTTCGGCAAGGAAATGTTTACCTTTGCGCTGGATCAAGCCAAGAGCCGTGGCTTTGAGTGGGCCTGGCTAGGGGTCTGGGAACGCAATTTTAAGGCGCAAGATTTTTACTACCGCTTTGGATTTGAACGATTTAGTGAACACCAGTATATTACCGGAGATACCGTGGATATAGATTGGTTATTGAGAAAGAAATTGACCTAGAATGGATAAGAAACATCTATTCTAGAGAAGGGGAGGTTACTAGACCTACCTAAGCCAGCCTCGAGCTGGAAAACACAAAATGAAAGGATCTAAACGAGGGCTTAAGGAAATCTAGGAAAGTCATTTAGATTTCAGTTTGGCCCTTGGTATCTTACATATGTTAGTTAGTTATAAATGGTTAAAAGAATTAGTGGACATTGATGTGCCATCACAAGAGTTGGCTGAAAAAATGTCAACCACAGGGATCGAGGTAGAAGGTGTCGAAACACCAGCTGCTGGTCTCTCAAAAATTGTCGTCGGAGAAGTCTTGTCTTGTGAAGATGTGCCCGAAACTCATTTGCATGTCTGCCAAGTCAATGTGGGTGAAGAAGAAACCCGTCAAATCGTCTGTGGAGCACCAAATGTGCGCGCTGGAATCAAGGTTATGGTAGCTCTTCCGGGTGCTCGCATTGCGGATAACTATAAGATCAAAAAAGGGAAAATCCGTGGCTTAGAGTCACTAGGGATGATCTGCTCACTTGGTGAATTGGGCATTTCTGACTCCGTTGTACCTAAGGAATTTGCAGATGGCATCCAAATCTTGCCGGATGATGCAGTACCAGGTGAGGAAGTATTTTCATATCTAGACTTGGATGATGAAATCATCGAACTTTCCATCACTCCAAACCGTGCGGACGCCCTTTCGATGCGTGGGGTTGCGTACGAAGTAGCAGCCATCTATGACAAGGCAGTGACCTTTAAAGAATTTTCTCTTGCTGAAACGGATCAAGCCGCAGCAGATGCCCTTTCTGTTAGCATTGACACAGATAAGGCACCATATTATGCGGCCCGTATCTTGGATAATGTGACCATCGCACCAAGTCCACAATGGTTGCAAAACCTCCTCATGAACGAAGGCATCCGTCCGATTAACAATGTCGTTGACGTGACCAACTACATCTTGCTCTACTTTGGTCAGCCTATGCATGCCTTCGACTTGGATACCTTTGAAGGAAACGACATCCGTGTGCGTGAAGCGCGTGCTGGTGAAAAATTAGTAACCTTGGATGGGGAAGAACGTGACTTGGAAGCAACTGACTTAGTGATTACGGTTGCAGACAAACCAGTAGCCCTTGCAGGTGTCATGGGTGGACAAGCTACAGAAATCTCTGAAAAGTCTAGTCGTGTTGTCCTTGAAGCTGCTGTCTTCAATGGCAAATCAATCCGTAAGACCAGTGGTCGCCTCAACCTTCGTTCTGAATCATCTTCTCGCTTTGAAAAAGGCATCAATGTGGCAACTGTTAATGAAGCCCTTGATGCCGCAGCAAGTATGATTGCTGAATTGGCTGGTGCAACCGTACGTAAGGGCATCGTTTCAGCAGGCCAGTTAGACACTTCTGATGTAGAAGTTTCTTCTACTCTTGCAGACGTTAACCGTGTCCTTGGAACAGAGCTTTCCTACGCGGATGTCGAAGATGTCTTCCGTCGTCTTGGTTTTGGCCTTTCTGGAAATGCAGAAAGCTTCACAGTCAGCGTTCCTCGTCGCCGTTGGGACATCACTATCGAAGCGGACCTCTTTGAAGAAATTGCTCGAATTTATGGTTATGACAAATTACCAGCAACCCTTCCAAAAGATGACGGGACAGCAGGTGAATTGACAGCGACTCAAAAATTGCGTCGTAAAGTTCGCACCATTGCAGAAGGAGCAGGACTGACTGAAATCATCACCTACGCTCTGACAACACCTGAAAAAGCAGTGGAGTTCACTACAGCGCCAAGTAACTTAACTGAGCTTATGTGGCCAATGACTGTGGATCGTTCAGTCCTCCGTCAAAATATGGTTTCAGGTATTTTGGATACCGTTGCTTACAACGTGGCTCGTAAGAACAAAGACTTGGCCTTTTACGAGATTGGAAAAGTCTTCGAGCAAACAGGAAATCCAAAAGAAGAATTGCCAAACGAAATCAATAGCTTTGCCTTTGCATTGACAGGTTTAGTTGCTGAAAAAGATTTCCAAACGGCAGCTGTTCCAGTTGATTTCTTCTATGCTAAAGGAATTCTTGAAGCCCTCTTTGCTCGCTTGGGTCTTAAAGCGACCTATACAGCAACGCGAGAGATCAAGAGTCTTCACCCAGGACGCACAGCTTTGATCTCACTCGGTGATCAAGTAGTCGGTTACCTCGGACAAGTGCATCCAGTGACTGCTAAGGCTTATGATATTCCAGAGACTTATGTAGCTGAGCTCAACCTTTCAGCTATCGAAGCAGCCCTTCAACCAGCTGCTCCATTTGTGGAAATTACTAAGTTCCCAGCGGTGAGCCGTGATATCGCCCTTCTCCTCAAAGCAGAAGTGACTCACCAAGAGGTAGTCGATGCCATCCAAGCTGCGGGCGTGAAACGCTTGACAGACATCAAGCTCTTTGACGTCTTCTCAGGTGAAAAACTGGGTGTCGGAATGAAGTCTATGGCCTACAGTCTGACCTTCCAAAATCCAGAAGATAGCTTGACAGACGAAGAAGTCGCACGCTACATGGAAAAAATCCAAGCTTCCCTTGAAGAAAAAGTAGACGCAGAAGTGCGGTAAATCGTAAAAATTTGGAACAGTTGAGAATTTCTCAGCTGTTTTTTTCTTACAGAATTTACTTGATATAGAGCTTAAAACCCTATAAAAATAAAGAAATTCCTTTAAGTACTCAAAATATCCATGTCAATCATCCTTCTATTTTTGACAAATATTTTTATTTTTTTGGCAAATATACTTGTCAAAAAGAAAAAGAAGTGTTACAATAATTTTAGTTGAAAGAAGGGGAGGTTTTCTTATGGGAGCCATGTGGATTCTTTTTATCCCTTTTTTGGTTATATTTTATGCAAGCTCAGAAAAGAAGATAAAAAGGTTGAACAAACGCATCAGACGATTGGAAAAACAATTAAAAGGAAATCAAGATATGTCTAGACTTTTAGAAGAATTAAAAGGCCAAACGGTCACTGTTACAGTAAATGGTTTTGGAACCGAATATGAAATTATCGATATCGATGAAGATTGGGTCAAATTAAGCCGTGAAAATAAGAAAAAAGAAAAGGAAACCAAGTTAGTCCGTATCGAAGATATTCAAGGTATTCAACTATAGGAGGCGGATGCCATGATTTTAAAAAATCGACTGAAAGAGCTAAGGGCGCGTGATGGGCTCAACCAATCCGAGCTAGCTAAGCTAGCAGGAGTCTCACGCCAGTCCATCAGTCTCTTGGAGCGGGGAGAATACACCCCCTCGGTTATCATTGCGATCACCATCGCCCAAATTTTCAAGGAACCGGTGGAGAATGTCTTTAGTCTAGTAGAGGGAGAGGAATAAAAGTGAAAAAGAAGTACAAAGAAAGGTCAGCCCGTTTTCGTTTTTGGAGAAACATTGCCATGTTCCTACCAGGTGTCATCGTCGCTTTTTTGATAGGATTTGTTGGGTCAGACCATCCTATTGAATTCCAAAAGTTATTTGATCGAGATATGCTTTATATAGGTTCTATCATTTTATATTTGATAATTTTCGGAATTGCGTCTACCTATCTTTTCTCGTCTCGTCAGTCATATCAGATGATGGAGGCGACCGAGGATGAAGACGAGGCCTACCGTTATGAAAGCCAAACGAGAAGAATCTATGACTTGGCTACGATTTTCAAAGGCGTCATGATTGTTCCCTATCTACTAGTGATTTTCTTCTCTTGCCAAAAACTAGTCTATGAAGAAAAACTGACAGGTATCCTTGGGAAATACACCATCCCGCTTACTTTCCTTGGTTTGCTTTTACTTACTTTTGGATTGGAACATCAGTTTCGAAAAACGTTTAAACAGATTTATGGAAAAGCGATTCCACGCAATTCTAGCGGAGCAGAAGTCCGTGAATTAATAATGAGTATGATGGATGAAGCAGAAAAACAAATTTGCTACGAGGAGAACTTCGACATTGTTTTCAAGTTAAGCAATTATGTCTTACCGATTTCCTTAATGGCGATATTCTTAGTTGGGATTACATTCCAGACAGATATCTTGTTAGCATTAGTAGTTGTATCACTGATTTATGTCTATATCTTGGTCTCTCAGTACAAGATTACCAAACGTTACTATAAAGAGTAGAGGAGTTTTCTATGTTAGAAATTAGAAATTTAGAAAAGAGTTTTGGCAAGAAGCAAGTCTTGTTCGGGATTGACTTGACTGCGAAAAAAGGATCTATCTTAGGTTTGATCGGGAAGAACGGAGCAGGGAAGACCACCATCTTCCATAGTATCCTCCGCTTCCTTGACTACAGTGGCGATATCCAATTGGATGGCCAAGCAATCAGTCAAGAAACCTATAAGGAAATCGGCTACCTGCCAGAAGAGCGGAGCCTCATGCCTAAGTTGACTATCTACGAGCAAGTCCGTTACCTTGCTAATCTCAAAGGAATGTCAACTGCTGAGGTCAAGGAGAAACTTCCAATTTGGATGGAAAAGCTCCAAGTAAAAGGGAAATTAACCGATAAGATTAAGAGCCTTTCAAAAGGGAATCAGCAAAAGGTTCAATTGATCATTACCATGATCCATGAGCCAAAATTGATCATCTTGGATGAGCCGTTTAGTGGACTGGATCCTGTCAATACAGAAGTGCTTAAGCAGGTCATTTTTGAAGAAAAAGAACGCGGTGCCACCATTATCTTCTCTGACCACGTCATGACCAATGTGGAAGAACTCTGTGATGAGTTGGTTATGATTCGTGATGGATCTGTGATTCTTTCAGGTCCCGTACAAGAAGTTCGCAATAGCTTCGGGAAGACTCGTCTCTTCGTATCCAATGACTTCAGTAAAGAGGAGTTGGAAGTGCTGCCTCACGTGACCAAGGTGACCATGACCAAGCAAGGTCTATGGAAGTTGGTCTTGGATGATGAGACAGCTGGTCCAGACCTCTTTGACCAGTTGACCAAGGGTCGCTATCTAGCAACCTTTGACCAACAAGCCCCAACCATTGATGAAATCTTTAAATTAGAATCAGGAGTAGAAGTATGAAACAGATGCTGATTGTTATCAAAGAAACTTATTTACGCCAAGTGAAATCATGGAGCTTTTTCCTGATGGTTCTTTCTCCCTTTCTCTTCATTGGATTGACGATCGGAATAAACTACTTCGTTGGCTCTTCTACCTCTGCTAAAAGCAACATTGCCTTGATTACAGATCAAGCTCCTGTCAAGGAAGGCTTGAAAGGAACTGATGGCTTGACCTTTGACTATAAGGATGAAGCAGCAGCTAAGAAGGCCATGAAAGAGGAAGAAATCAAGGGAATCCTCACAGTTGAAGAAAAGGATGGCCAGCTAGAGGCTCGCTACCAGAGTGAGGATGCCATGAAGCCAGATTTCAAATCAGTCCTTATGGCAAAATTGAGTCAGGTCCAACAAATGCTCAATGTTTCTAAGGCGGACTTAAGCCAAGAGCAGTTAACAGCCCTTTCGCAACAGGTCTCATTGACTGAAAAAATTGATGAGAAGAAAGAAGGGCTAAAAATGGTGCAAACCATGGTAGCTGGAGGAATCGGTTTTCTTCTTTACATGATTCTGATCTTTTATTCAAGTATCACTGCTCAAGAGGTAGCTAGTGAAAAAGGAACCAAGATCATGGAAGTGGTCTTCTCAAGCATTCGTGCAACTCACTATTTCTATGCTCGCATGATTGGTCTTTTTGGAGTAATTTTTACCCATATTGGTATCTATGCAGTCGGCTTGGGAGGCGTTTGGATGTTTAGAGATTCCATTCCTCTTGTAAAAGATATTTTATCTCCAGACTCTCCTATCACTCAACATATTGGACAATCTATTTCCTTGAACACCTTCTTCTTTATCATTCTCGGAATCTTCATGTACGTTGTTCTTTCAGCTTTCCTAGGCTCAACAGTTGCTCGTCCAGAAGATACAGGAAAGGCCCTCTCTCCTCTGATGATGTTAGTGATGGTTGGATTCTTTGGAGTGACTGCCTTGGGTAGCGCAGGAGATGTCCCTCTATTGAAGATTGGATCCTACATTCCATTCATTTCAACCTTCTTCATGCCATTCCGTACGATTAATGGCTATGCAAGTGGACTTGAATCATGGGGTTCATTCGGAATTGCCTTAGCCTTCACGCTCCTCGGCACCATGATCATTGGAAAAATCTATTCTAGCCTCATCCTACAAACAGATGATTTAGGTTTGGTCAAGACTGTTAAAAAAGCTTTAAGCTATCGCTAAAAGAGACACCTTCAGTGGATACTGGAGGTGTTTTGCTTTGTGAAATCGTTGCTGTTTGGTCTTCTTTACTTTATAATGAAAGTAGAATGAAAAGGAGGCGGACATGAACTATATTGAGTTTTCTGAAAATGAGCGTCTGTCCACGATTGTCCTTGGGATGATGCGGATCAGCCAGATGAGTGAAGATGAGGTGGAGGCCTTAGTGGAGGCGGCCTTATCGATTGGGATCAACACTTTTGATCTGGCGGACATCTATGGCGATGGCCAGTGTGAGGTCCTACTTGGTAAGGTCCTCAGACGTCGTCCGGATCTTCGGGACCAGATGTGGATCCAGTCCAAGTGTGGCATTCGCAAAGACGGCTTTACCTATTTTGATTTTTCTAAGGACTATATTTTGGACTCCGTCGATGGCATACTCGAGCGCCTGCAGATCGAGCGCTTAGATAGTCTCCTCCTTCACCGACCGGATGCTCTCATGGAGCCTGAAGAAGTAGCAGCAGCTTTTGATCACTTGGAGCAAGCGGGCAAGGTCCGTCATTTTGGAGTGTCCAATCAAAATCCTATGATGATGGAATTGCTCAAAACGGCTGTCAAACAGCCTCTCAAGGTCAACCAGTTGCAGTTGAGTGCCGCCTTTACACCGAGCTTTGAAGCTGGTTTTCATGTCAATATGGAAGGGCCAAAAGCAGCCGTGCGAGATGGCAGTGTTTTTGAGTATTGTCGCTTAACAGATACGGTGATCCAAGCCTGGTCTGTCCTTCAGCATGGCTATTTCAAGGGGAATTTTGTCGGTAAGGAAGAGTTTGCGGCTCTCAATCATGTCCTTAATGACTTGGCGAAGAAATACCAGGTCACTCCGATAGCCATTGCCCTTGCTTGGGTCCTCCGCTATCCAGGGAAGATGCAGGCCGTCATCGGAACGACCAAACCCCAGCATGTCCTTGAAGCGGGGAAAGCAGCAGATGTCACCTTGACCCGCAAGGAATGGTACCAAGTCTACCTGGCTGCAGGAAATGATTTGCCATAGAATATTTATTAGTAGACCAGACTTCACTTCTATCAGTGGGCTGGTTTTTTTGTTTTATGCTTTACGGATTTTTCTTGACAATTCTTTCTTTGTTATGGTATTCTTTATGCAACACATGTTGCGTAACAACTGTTGCGCGAAAGGAGTCTTATGCCACCAAAGGTTAAATTTAGTAAAGAGACTATGATTGGGACGGCTTTACAATTGGTGAGAGAAGAGGGCCTGGCTAGTTTGACGGCTCGAGCATTAGCAGAGAAACTGGGAGCCACACCAAGAGTCATTTTTGGGCAATTTGCAAATATGTCTGAGTTACAAACAGAGGTTATTGTTGCTGCGGAAATGGTAGTGGTGGAGTATATACGCCAGGCTTTAGAAGATGAGAAGCCTTTTCGATCTGTCGGGGTTGCTTATATCCTGTTCGCCTCAAAAGAGCCCCAACTCTTTCAATTGCTTTTCCAAAATCCTAGTAAAGATCCGATTCGTCGCTTTCAAGATTTTCTTCCCATGAAGGATCATAGTTACCAATTGGTTCTGGATTCGATTGTCGCAGACTATCCGTTGACGTTAGAGGAGGCTAGTCGCTTGTACCAGCATCTATTTATCTACTCACACGGGATGGCCTCTATGGTTGCTTCTGGTATTTATCAGTTCAGCATGGAAGAAGTGATTGGATTATTGACAGAAGTTTGTCAATCTCTCATCAAAGAAATGGTAGGAAAGAAATGATTCAACTAGAAAATGTTCACAAAAGCTATGGGCAAACCAAGGTCCTAAAAGGGATTGATCTGCAGATTCAAGACCAGGATGATGTGGTTATCCTAGGCCCTTCTGGATCGGGCAAGTCAACTCTCTTAAACGTATTATCCGGATTAGAAAAGGTAGACGAGGGGCATATTCTCATTCAAGGACAGGATTTATCGCAACTCACGGATGCTCAATTGACAGCCTTCAGACGTGAGAAGATTGCCTTTATTTTCCAGCAGTATTATTTATTACCTAATCTGACGGTCAGACAGAATGTAAAGATGGGAGCCGACCTGGCAAACAATCATGATTTTTTGCAGATCATCGAAGATTTGGGGCTTGTCGATAAGCTGGACAAGTATCCAAGTGAATTGTCTGGTGGGGAACAGCAGAGAGTGTCTATTGCTCGGGCCTTGGCCAAAAAGCCAGAGATTCTTTTCTTAGATGAGCCGACGGGAGCTCTCGATGAAGAAACAGGGCGCAAGATTCTTGACTATATCTGGAAGTTGAAGGAAAAGCTAGGATTTACCCTAATCATGGTGACGCACAACCAAAATATTGCGGATATGGCGAGAACCATCATTCGTGTCAATAGTGGCAAGATTACTGAAGTGGTGACCAACGATCAGCCTCAGACTGCCTATGAGATTGGATGGTAAGCTATGTTTTCAGTAAAAGATATTCGAAAATTAGTTGTCGTCAGTATTATTGGGGCTTGTGCGGTCTTTGTGGCCAATCTCTTCTTGAATTTTTATTTGGATATCGAGCAGTTGGAGATTTCTAAAACCAATCCGATGATTACGACCTACTATGATGCCCAAGTTTCGCTATCTTGGATGGTGGCCATGGTCAGTGGAGTCGTCTTGTCCTTGACGTCGATCCTTCTCATGTGCTTTTATATTAAACAATTTGTCGATGGCCACAAGGAACAATTAGGAATTTTAAAGGCCTTGGGCTATAGCAATGGCCAGTTGGCTAAACGATTTTGGGCTTTTGGACTCAGTTTTGGAGTTGGAGCGCTTCTTGGCTATTTCGCTTCTTTTCTAATGATGGGACATTTTTATGACTTTCGTAATGAGAAGGGGATTTTGCCAGACATTACCATTCATTTTCATTGGCAACTCTTCCTTGCTTTGGTGATGCTGCCAACGACCTTCTTTATGGTTCTTGCGATTGGCTATGCTCGAAGACAACTACAAACGCCGGCCCTTCGCTTATTGAAAAAATCTCCAACACCGATCAAGGTCAAAAGGAGAAAGAGGGCTCCTAAGAAAGAGAAAGCCTTCCTAAAAGAGTTGTCTTCGTCGCTGATGTGGGGTAGAAAATCGATCTTGTTTTTTGTAGTCTTTGGCTCCATGTGTTTCGCGGCCATGGTTCAATTGTCCTTTGGCCTAAGTGATTACACAGATGACATCATCCAAGCTATGATGATTATGATTGGCTTAATCCTTTCTTTCTCTATTCTCTTTTTGTCATTGGGGATTGTGGTCTCAGAAGGTCGCGAAACCTTGGCTTTGATGAAGGCCTTTGGCTACACAGATCGTGAATGCCAAAGTCATATTCTCTCTCCCTATCGTTTCTGGGCCTATCTAGGATTCCTTCTTGGGACGGCTTATCAATACGGTATTATGGAAATTTTGATCGGGGTGATCAAAGATACGGTTCCTGAAAAAATTGAGCATCACTTTGACTGGAACGTTTGCTTTTGGACGTTGATCGGATTTGCGGTGGTTTATGAAAGCCTCTTTTATCTCTCCAATAGAAAACTCCAAAAACAAACCATCAAAGAAGTGCTCTTAGCAGAATAAAATAAATAGAAAGAGGCTAGGACAAAAGTCCTAGCCTCTCAATTGTCTTTGGGTTGTCGAGCAAGACGCAGTGGTTGAGTGGGCTCTACTACGCTGATTTCATCAGCTTTTACAGCCCTACTCAACTGTGCGGAGGTGGGACGACGAAATCGAATTCTAACGAATGACCGATTTCTGTCCCACTCTCTTTTCTTGTGAAACTCATTGACAGAGAGGGGCTTTTCCGCTATTCTAAGGGAAATAATAGAAATAAAAGGGAGACAGCATGAAACGGAGCTACTGGCAGGACCTGAAGGGGGCCTTTTACTTAATCTGGCGCAACAAATGGTCCTTTATCTCTGTGGGGATCCTCCTGCAGTTTGTGATTGGTATTGGGGTTGCGGCCTTGAGCTTGGTGTCCCTCAGTACCAGTGAATAGGAATACGGTTTAAATAGAAATCTGGCTTACTAGGTTTCAAGATGGCCAAATTGGAATATTCTTTAGTGATGTTACCTAAATGTTTGATTTTTCTTCCATATTCCTCTATACTAAGTAGTATGAATAATGAAAGTCGTCCCTACAGTAACGCTGTCAGGGCGCTTTCTCTTTCTATAGCTTTCTTTTGTAGGCGCAATCCTCTCAGAACGAAGGACTGTTTCTTTGTTCGGAAATGGACTGCCAGTAAAGAAAACTTTACTAACTAGTATTTTTAGGAGGTAACTATGCTTCAGTCATTGATTGCTGAAATCAAGGAATACAAGAAACCCTCTATTCTAGCCTCACTCTATATGGTGTTTGAGGTCATGTTTGAGATTTCTATTCCATTCATTATGGCGACGCTTTTGGACAAGGGGGTTCAGAAGGGGGATATGACCACTGTTCTCACCTATGGTCTCCTCATGTTGGTCTTCGCCTTTCTCTCTCTTTTCTGTGGGATGCAGTCGGCTCGCTACGGGGCTTTTGCTTCAGCTGGATTTGCTAAGAACCTACGGAAGGCAATTTTCAAGAAGATCCAAACTTTCTCCTTCGAAAACATCGATAGCTTCTCCTCAGGTGGTCTGGTAACCCGAATGATGACGGATGTGACCAATGTGCAGAACTCCTATCAGATGGTGATCCGGATCTGTGTGCGCGCACCGCTCAATCTGATCTTTGCTATCGTTGCTAGCTACTTGATCAATCCGCAGATGGCTAGTATCTTTGTAGGGATTACCCTTTTCTTGGGACTGGTCTTGGGGTTGATTACTAAGCTTGTCTATCCACTCTTTACCAAGGTCTTCGAGGCCTATGATAACTTGAACAACAGCATCCAGGAAAACATCACCAACATGCGCGTGGTCAAGTCTTATGTCAAGGAAGAAGAAGAGACTGTCAAGTTTAAGAAAGCTTCTCGCTTGATCTACAACATGTTCATGAAGGCTATCCGCATCGTGATCTTGAGTAGTCCAGCCATGATGTTATCCTTGTATGCTTCCTTTATCTTGATCTCTTGGATCGGGGCACAACTCATCGTGGGTGGAAGCTTTACGACTGGTGAGCTGACGTCTATGTTTGCCTATGTCATGACCATCCTTATGTCCCTCATGATGTTTATGATGATCTTTGTTATGCTCTCGATCTCTATGGCATCTGTAGAACGGATCAATGAAGTCCTTGGGACAGAGTCAACCATCGTCTCTCCGGAGAACGGTCTGACAGAAGTGGCAGATGGCTCTATTACCTTCGACCATGTGGACTTCGCCTACACAGATGAAAATGGTGACAAGACCCATGTCTTGTCCGATATCAACCTCAGCATTCGCTCGGGTGAAGTGATCGGGATTCTTGGGGGGACTGGTTCCGGTAAGTCTAGTCTGGTCCAGCTCATCCCTCGTCTCTATGATGTGGAGTCTGGTAGCGTTAAGGTCGCTGGTCAGGATGTGCGAAACTATGATTTAGATCATTTGCGCAAGCAAGTAGCCATGGTGCTTCAAACCAATGTCCTCTTCTCTGGTACCATCAAGGAAAATATGCGCTGGGGGAATAAGGATGCGACGGATGAAGAAATCATGGAAGCTTGTAAGATTGCTCAAGCGGATGAATTTATCCAGAACTTTAAGGATGGCTATGATACCATGATCGAACGTGGTGGAGCCAATGTGTCAGGTGGTCAGCGTCAACGTCTCTGTATCGCCCGCGCTCTCTTGATGAATCCAAAGATTTTGATCTTAGATGATTCGACCTCGGCTGTCGATACTAAGACCGATAGCCTGATCCGTCAAGGATTGGCTACCAGTCTTAAAGACACGACCAAGATCATCATTGGTCAACGGATCTCTTCTATCCAAGATGCAGACCGGATCGTGGTCATGAATGATGGTAAGATCGATGCGATTGGTACTCACCACGACTTGATTGAGACCAATGCCATCTACCGTGAAGTCTATGACATGCAAACCCAAGGGAAAGGAGGACAAGCAGATGCAGAATAAGAAAAAAGCAGGCTGGGGCTCTCTCGTGCGCTTACTGGCCTACATGTGGCAACAGTATAAGTTCGTCCTTCTCTTAGCAGCTGCCCTTATCGTGACAGCCTCCCTTTCTACGGTCTATATTACATCCTCCATCCGAGCCTTGGTGGACCAATATATCCAACCCATGCTGGATAGTGGAAGCAAGGACTTTGGCCCCCTCTTAACTTTCTTATCAACATTAGCAGTGATTGGAGTGGTGGGAGTTTTGGCCAACTATGGCTTCTCCCTCATTATGGCGACAGTGTCTCAGGATACGCTACGCTCTCTGCGGAACCAGCTCTTTGCCCGTATGCAGAAGCTCCCTGTGAAGTATTTTGATACCCACCAGCACGGGGACATCATGTCTATCTATACCAATGACATCGACGCTCTTCGCCAAGCGATCGAGCAGTCCATCCCGCAGCTCTTGCAGTCTGCCATCACGATCATCGGTGTAGCAGTCAGCATGATCATGATTAGCCCTCTTCTTTTCCTTCTCGTTCTTTCGATGGTCGGCGTCATGGCCTATGTCATTAAGGATATCTCTGGCAAGTCTGGTCGCTATTTCGCCGATCAGCAAAAGAACCTAGGGATTGAAAATGGCTTTATCGAAGAGATGATGGCTGGTCAAAAGGTAGTCAAGGCCTTTGTCCATGAAGAGGAAAGCATTGAAGCCTTTGAGCGGATCAATGACCAACTCTTTGAATCATCCTACCAAGCTAACCGCTATGCCAATGTCCTGATGCCGATCTTGGGGAACCTGGGAAATGTCTCCTTCGTCTTGACCTCATTGGTCGGAGGAATCTTCGCCTTGAATGGGATCAGTGGCCTCACCATTGGTGGTCTCATGGCCTTTCTCCAGCTCAACCGTTCCTTCAACGGGCCTATCACCCAAGTATCGCAACAGTTGAACTTTGTCCTCATGGCTCTGGCTGGGGCAGATCGGATCTTTGATCTCTTGGATGAAGAAGTCGAAGTGGATGAAGGGAAAGTGACCTTGGTCAACTATGAAGAGGTCGATGGTCGCATGGTCATCACTGATAAGAAGACCAACCTCTGGGCTTGGAAACACCCGCGGGAAAATGGAGACTATGAACTGGTCAAATTGGTCGGAAATGTCGTCTTTACCAATGTAGACTTCTCTTACAATGAGAAGAACCAAATCCTCTACGATATCAACCTCTATGCGGACAAGGGTCAAAAGGTGGCCTTTGTAGGCGCGACAGGAGCAGGGAAGACCACCATAACCAACTTGATCAACCGTTTCTACGATATTCAATCAGGATCTATCACCTATGATGGTATCGATGTGAAGCTGATCGAGAAGGCTTCGCTCCGTCGCTCTCTAGGGATTGTCTTGCAGGATACCCACCTCTTCACTGGAACCATTGCAGAAAATATCGCCTATGGTCGATCAGATGCGACCCGGGAGGAAATCCTGGAAGCAGCCCGCATTGCCAATGTGGATTCCTTCGTCAAACATTTGGACCAAGGCTACGATACTGTCTTGAACGATGATGGAGCCGGTCTATCCAATGGTCAACGTCAGCTGATTGCTATTGCGCGTGCTGCCTTGGCCAATGCGCCAGTCTTGATCCTTGATGAAGCGACCTCTTCGATCGACTCACGGACAGAGAAGATGGTCCAAGAAGGGATGGATCGCCTGATGGCCGGACGCACCGTCTTTGTCATCGCCCACCGTCTCTCAACCATCGTCAACTCGGACGTGATCATGGTCATGGACAAGGGACGCATCATCGAGCGAGGCAACCACGCTTCCTTGATGGCAGAACGCGGGACTTATTACCGCCTCTACACCGGTGGTCTTGAAATTGATTAACACAAAAAAAGTCTGAGCGTTGGCACAGGCTTTTTGCTTATGGATAATGTTGTCTTTGAAACTTTCCTTAGGTGAGATCGGATGTCAGCGAACTTCGAAGAAGTTCCATGACTAAATCAAGATACAAAGGGCGTCTGCGGATAAAGTCAAAATAGAAAGTTTGACGCAGAATCTTTGGATTCTAGGAAGACTTATCTTTTTGACACAATCCGCAGCCCGTGTTCAATTCGTTTTGAGCCCCTTCACTCTTTCATTTCTGGGCTCAGGCTAAAACAGTTTCCCAAACTGTTTTACTCTAAATAATTCCGTGTGAGGCTGGGACAAAAGTCCTAGCCTCTCAATTGTTTTTGGATTGTCGAACAAGACGCAGTGGTTGAGTGGGCTCTACTACGCTGTATTTATCAGCTTTTACAGCCCTACTCAACTGTGCGGAGGTGGGACGACGAAATCGAATTCTAATGAATTACTGATTTCTGTCCCACTCTCTTTTTATGACTTCACTCATTTCCATGGTATAATGGGAGGACTATTCATAGAGAAGATCAAAAGGAGACAAGAGTGGATCAAAAACATCACTGCCAAGTCCTATGGGCGAAAAATAAATACCTGGTGCTGAGTCGTTCTAGTAATATCTACAAGGAAATTCGGGAATACCTCAAGCAAGACCGGGTAGAGGTCAGCCAGGTTGAGGGCTTGATCCAGCAAGCGCTGGCTTTACCGGAAAATCGTGGCCAGGTCTCCAACGCCTTCCAGCATATCTGGGGCTATTTCAAAAAGCAGGCGACTGCAGAGGAAAAGGCGGACTTCATGTTGTTACTTGAGAAGTACCAGCATGGCCAAGCTAGCCAAGAGGACCT
Organism: Streptococcus sp. AM43-2AT; assembly: GCF_003603405.1. Lineage (NCBI taxonomy): Bacteria > Bacillati > Bacillota > Bacilli > Lactobacillales > Streptococcaceae > Streptococcus > Streptococcus sp. AM43-2AT. Next base: position 134,946 of record NZ_QTND01000001.1, read on the forward strand.
TATCAAGGGGATCCAAAATCTCCTTGAGCGCTACCCTAATCGCTATTTACAAGATTCGACGCTACTAGGAGGCCAATAGATGAGACTTTGGCACCAAGACTTGATTCCCAAACTCCCACGCCCCCAGCTCCTGGGCCAACACCGAGAATGCTGCGCTCTGAGAGGCAATGGCTGGGGCAAGAAGCATGCGACGGTCAACTATGTCTTTGACTACTCGCCTTATCGCCTCTATGCCTATCACCGCCTGATCATGGAGGAGATGACCGCTAGAGGATACAAGGTCAGCCCAGAGTGGTGGGAGCCGACCTACCGAGGCAAGACCTGCCCAGCCTATCCAGAATTGGAAAAGGAAGCTTTGAACACCCCCATCTATCCCGAGCACCAGGCTACTTACCTCCAAGAATGCCTGGAGAATCTGACAGAAAAAGGGATTCAATTAGACTAATTATTGATTAAGTAAAAATGTAAGTTAAACCATTCGTAATCAAATTATTACTAATGGTTTTTAGTATCTGAAATATGATAAAATAGAAAGGATAATACATTAATTAAGGAAAGTAAAAATGGCAAATAAAGAAAGTGCAGAGCGTAAGGAGCTTCATCGAAAAATATGGGCGATTGCGGACGATGTTCGTGGAGCTGTTGACGGTTGGGATTTCAAGCAGTACATACTGGGAATTCTTTTCTATCGCTTTATTTCTGAGCACATGGCAGACTATTTTGATCATGCTGAGCATGAGGCTGGAGATATAGAATTTCGTTATGCTGATTTGAGTGATCAAGAAGCTGAGCGAGATTTCAAACCAGGGACAGTTGAGGATAAGGGGTTCTTTATTCTTCCAAGTCAATTGTTTAAGAATGTCGTCAAGAATGCTTCACAAAATGAAAATTTAAACGAAGATTTAGCTAAGATATTCCAAGATATTGAGAAGTCGGCGATTGGATTCAAGTCTGAGGATGATATCAAAGGTTTATTTGATAACTTGGACACACGAAGTAACATTCTTGGTGGAACTGTTCCAGAGAAAAATAAACGTCTTTCTGATATTCTTAATGGTATCAATAGCATTAACTTTGGCAACTTTGAGGAAAATGACATTGATGCCTTTGGGGATGCTTATGAGTTCTTGATTTCCAACTATGCGAGTAATGCTGGTAAAAGTGGTGGTGAATTCTTCACTCCTCAGACAGTTTCTAAATTACTTGCTCGTTTGGTGATGGTTGGTAAGGATAAGATTAACAAGGTCTACGACCCAACATGTGGGTCGGGCTCTCTCTTGTTACAGATGAAAAAACAATACGAAGACCATATTTTGGAGGATGGTTTCTTTGGTCAAGAAATCAATATGACCAACTACAACTTGGCTCGTATGAATATGTTCTTGCACAATATCAACTACAATAACTTCGATATTAAGCGAGGAGACACCCTTTTAAATCCTCAACATTTGGATGAAAAACCGTTTGATGCGATTGTTTCAAACCCTCCTTACTCTGTCAAATGGGTGGGAGATGGAGACCCAACTCTCATCAACGATGACCGTTTTGCACCAGCTGGTAAACTAGCTCCTAAGTCAAAAGCTGACTTTGCCTTTATCATGCATAGTCTCAACCACTTGTCTAACAGAGGTCGAGCAGCCATTGTATGTTTCCCAGGCATTTTTTATCGAGGAGGTGCTGAGAAGACCATTCGTCAGTATCTAGTAGATAACAACTTTGTTGAAGCAGTGATTGCTCTGCCTGATAATCTCTTCTTTGGAACCTCTATCGCAACCACGATTTTAGTGTTGGCGAAGAATAAACTAGAAAATAAAACACTTTTTATCGATGCGAGTAAGGAGTTCAAAAAAGAGACCAATAACAATGTCTTGACGGATGACAATATCGACCATATCGTTGAATTATTTACTAATTATCAAAGTGTAGACTACAAAGCAGCTCTTGTTGATAATGAAGTGATAGGTTCAGAGCAGGATTACAACCTTTCTGTCTCTACCTATGTTGAACAAGAAGATACACGTGAGAAGATTGATATTAATGAGCTTAATAAAGAAATCGCTGAGACTGTTGCTAAAATTGACCACTTGCGTGCAGAGATAGATAAGATTGTAGAGGAACTAGGAGGTAAATTATGAACATCCTAGAAGAAATTCAAAACTGCCCCGTTAAGTGGAAAGAGCTAGGGGAAGTGTGCGAAATTGTCAGAGGAAATGGGTTACAGAAAAAAGATTTTGTAGATGAAGGCATACCTTGTATTCATTATGGACAAATATATACATATTACAGTAGTTATGTATATAAAACGAAATCATTTGTCTCTATTTCTTTGTCTGAAAAGTTGAAAAAAGCACAAACTGGCGATATTATTGTAGCGACAACTAGTGAAAATATAGAAGATGTAGGAAAATCTATTGTTTGGTTGGGAGATGGTGATGTATGCATTGGAGGTCATTCTTGTATAATAAAAACGAATGAAAATCCAAAGTATATAAACTATTATATGCAATCTATTTTCTTTCAAAAACAGAAAGAAAAACAAGTAATTGGCACTAAAGTTATAGAGCTTTATCCTAAAAATCTATCAAAGATTAAAATCCCAATTCCTCCTCTAGAAATTCAAGAAAAAATCGTGCAGATACTTGACAAAATGACTGAGTATGTTACAGAATTGACCTCAGAATTGACCTCAGAATTGACCTCACGTAAAAAGCAATATTCTTATTATCGAGATAAACTCTTATCATTTGAGGATGAGGTATACCAGGTTGAGTGGAAGACTCTAGGAGAAGTGGCTAGATTTAATTATGGCTATACTGATAAAGCGAAAGAGACGGGAGATATTAGATTTATTCGAATTACTGATATTGATGAAAATGGTTATCTCAAGTCGAATGATAAAAAGTATATTTCTTTAACCGAAGAATCTAGAAACTATCTAGTAAAACATGGTGACTTATTGATGGCTAGAACGGGTGCTACTTATGGTAAAACTTTATTTATTGATACTGCTGAAACTAGCGCGTATGCCTCTTTCTTAATAAAAATTACTCCATCAGAGAAGTTAAATTCGAGATACTATTGGCACTTTTCAAAGAGTGAATTGTACTGGAAACAGGCTAATAATTTGGTTTCAAAGGCAGGTCAGCCCCAGTTTAATGCGAATAGTTTGAAAAATGTAAAAATCCCAATACCTTCTTTAGAAATCCAGTCTCGTATTGTTCAAGTTCTGGACAACTTTGATATGGTTTGTAACGACTTAAATATTGGACTGCCTAAGGAGATTGAGCTACGTCAAAAACAGTACGAATATTTCCGAGAAAAACTCTTGACATTCGTCGCCGAAGGCGAGTACACTGACAGTACAGTACAGTACAGACAAGACATCATTAGGCTCTTAAATTGGGTATTTGGTCCAATTCGGGTGAAGTTAGGACAAGTCATCAGTTTACAACGTGGGAAGCGTCTTGTTAGAAATCAGCTAACTACTTCAGGAAGTTTTCCAGTTTATCAAAACAGTTTGACGCCTTTGGGATATTATACCGAAGCAAACAGAGTGAAAAATACTAGTTTTGTGATTTGTGCAGGAGCGGCTGGTGAAATAGGATATTGTGATACGGACTTTTGGGCAGCAGATGATGTGTACACATTAGAGACGTCAGATAATATTTCTGATAAATTTATGTACTATGTCTTGTTAAGTAAGCAAGATAGACTCAAATCGCAAGTTCGAAAGGCAAGTATTCCGAGATTATCTAAGGATGCTATTGATAAAATGACTTTTTACTTACCATCCATTACAGAACAAGAAAGAATTGTCTCCATTCTTGACCATTTCAACACCTTAACTAACTCTCTTTCTGAGGGCCTTCCAAAAGAAATCGAACTAAGACAGAAACAGTATGAATACTGGCGAGAACAATTATTAACCTTTACTAGATAAAGTCTTTAATCAATGTGAGATTGAATCTCAATTAAAACAAAAAAGGAACATACCATGGTTGATTATTCAAAAGTACATGAAGTAATTGCGGAAACAAATGAAGGGATTCTCTTGGCTGAGTATCAACCAGAGTATCGCACGGATCGAGAATATCAGTCAGAGGCTGATTTAGAAAATCAGTTGATTTCTGATTTGGTGAATCATCTCAACTATGAACGCTTAAATATTCATACACCTGAAGAGCTCTTAGCAAATGCCAAGATGCAAATTGAAAAACTTAATAAGGTGACTTTTTCGAATGCTGAGTGGGATCGCTTTGTAGTAGAGTATTTAGACTGCCCCAATGAAGGATTAGTTGAAAAAACTCGAAAAATTCAAGAAAATTTTATCTATGACTTTGTCTTTGATGATGGACGAATTAAGAATATTTTTATCATTGATAAGAAAAATATTCATAACAATAGTATGCAAGTCATCAACCAAGTGACTCAGATGGGAAGTCACACTAATCGATATGATGTAACCATCTTAGTTAACGGTCTTCCCTTAGTTCAGATTGAATTGAAAAGACGCGGGGTTAGTCTAAAAGAAGCTTTTGAACAAATCCATAGATATAGTAAGGAAAGCTTCAATAGTGAAAATTCTTTATACAAATACATTCAAATTTTTGTCATTTCTAATGGAACTTATACACGCTACTTTGCAAATACGACAGCTCAAAATAAAAATCATTATGAATTCACCTGTGAATGGGCAGACCGTAAAAATAAAACCATTCACGATTTAGAAGACTTTACTGTCACTTTCTTGAGTAAGCGAGTCCTCTTGGAAGTCTTGACCAAGTATTGTGTCTTTGATGCGGATAATACCTTACTCATCATGCGCCCATATCAGATAGCTGCAACAGAGAGTATTTTACGAAAGATTCATTCCACAAATGAAATGAAGAATTTCGGTACGATTAATGCTTGTGGCTATATCTGGCATACGACAGGTTCAGGGAAAACTTTGACCAGCTTTAAGACCGCTCGTTTAGCAACGGAGTTGGACTATATTAATAAAGTGATTTTTGTGGTGGATAGAAAAGACCTTGACTATCAAACCATGAAGGAATATCAAAAATTCCAACCAAATTCAGTCAATGGTAGTAACAATACAAAAGAACTCCAACGTAGTATTGAAGAAAATGATGATCGAATTGTTGTCACAACCATTCAAAAGTTAAATAAATTCATCACTGCGAATCCAAACCATGAAATCTATAGTAAAAAATGTGTTTTAATCTTTGATGAATGTCATCGCTCTCAGTTTGGGAAAGCACAAAAACGGCTTAAAAAAGCTTTTAAACAGTATGCCTTATTTGGATTTACTGGGACTCCGATTTTCCCAGAAAATAGCTTAACGGGAGAAACAACACAAGAGGTTTTTGGCGAACAACTTCATAACTACGTTATTACAGATGCTATCCGAGATAAAAAAGTGTTGAAATTCAAGGTTGACTATAACTATATCAAACCTGAAATAAATAAGTATAGAGAAGCGGAAAAAGCAGTCGGCCGAGAGCTTGATGAGAAGAAGCTCAAAAAGATGGAGAAGGAACTCCTTTTGCATCCAGAACGGATAGCAACTATCACAGAGTACCTTTTGAGAGTTTATAATGATAAGACGCATCGAAATCAACACTATACTCATAAACAAAAACAACTGTCTGGATTTAATGCCATGCTGGCTGTACAAAGTATTGAAGCCGCGAAATTATACTATGAAGAACTTCAGAGACAACAAGCAGAAATACCAGAAGCTAAGCGTTTGAAGGTCGCGACTATTTTTAGCTTTGCGCCTAATGAAGAACAGTCAGCTTATGGCGAGATTCAAGATGAAGAGCTAGATCCTCAAGATGCAACTATGCCTCTTTCATCTAAAGAGTTTCTTTCTAAGGCAATCCACGACTATAATCAAATGTTCAAGACCAACTTTTCGACTGATGGGAAAGAGTTTCAAAATTACTATCGTGACCTTTCTAAAAGAGTAAAGTCCAAGGAAGTGGATTTGCTGATTGTAGTGGGTATGTTCTTGACAGGATTTGATGCTCCAACCATGAATACTCTCTTTGTTGATAAAAATCTACGTTATCATGGTTTGATTCAGGCTTTTTCTAGAACCAATCGAATTTTTAACAAGGTTAAACCATTTGGGAATATCGTATGTTTCCGTGATTTAGAAAAGGCCACTCAAGAAGCTATTAAAACCTTTGGGGATACCAATAAACTTGATATTATCTTAGAAAAAAGTTTTAGCGAATACATGGATGGTTTCGTGGATCAGGTAACGGGTGTTAAGGTCAAAGGTTATACAGAAGTCTGTCAGGAAATTCTGGAAAGATTCCCTAATCCACAAGAAATTGAAACAGAGCATGATAAAAAAGAATTTGTTAAGTTATTCGGTGAGTTTCTGAAGCTTGATAACGTCCTTCGAAATTATGATGAATTTCAAGAAACCGACAAGCCTATTTCGGAAGGGTATCTCCAAGATTTAAGAAGTTCTTATGTAGAAATTCGAGATGAATTCTTAAACCTTAAAAATTATGAAAGAACAAAAGACTTAGGTGTTGACCTTTCAGATATTGAATTTGAGATTGAACTCTTAAAAACAGATGAGATTAATCTAGACTATATCCTTGCTTTGATTGTCGAAAAATCGAAGAACTCTGAGTCTAAAGAAGCAATGAAAGCTGAAGTTAGCCGTGTCATCCGCTCAAGTATTGATATTCGTGCTAAGGAAGAGTTGGTTATTGGGTTCATTAGTGATACTGATTTAGCGAGTCTGAAAGACCATGATGAGATTATCAATGCCTTCTATGCTTATGGTAAAGAACGTAAAGCAGTCGCTATTCGTGAATTGGCAGAGTCTGAAAAGCTTGTAAAAGATTATCAATTATTCATTGATCGATCTATTCAACGAGGTTATGCTGAGAATAGTGGAGCTGAGTTGGATTCGATTATTCCACCAACTTCTCGTAGACAAGGAGCTCGTGAACGTAAGAAACAAGATATCCTTCATAAAATTCAAAACCTGGTTGATATTTATTCTGGAATCTAATTGATTATTAATCATTAACTATTTGTACTAAAAGCTTCTTGGATGAAAATTTGAGTGAAGTTTATTCTCCTTTGTTAATAATTACAGTTATCTTATATCCACTTGGTTAACTTCTTACCCTCCTTAGTTTTCTAAGGAGGGTTTTTTGTCGAGTTATTTTTCTTGCTTCTTTGAAAAAAGAGTGTATAATGATGTAATATAAAATGTTACAACAAAACAAAAACGAAAAGGAGAAAACTATGGCCTACGCCTACAATAGCAAGATTTACTTGGCAGAAGCTGTGCTCAATGTGAAGGATTTGGCGCGCCAGACTGCTTTTTACACCCAAATTTTGGGCTTAGAGATGTTGTCTCAGTCGGAGAAGGAGGTCCTCCTTGGGGCTGGGGGCAAGTCCTTGGTCCATCTCATCCAAACGGACCGGTCTGAATCTGTTAGAGCTAGCTATGGTCTCTATCACATGGCCATTCTCCTACCTAGTCGAGAGGACTTGGCGGATGTCTTCAAGCATATTGCTGAGCTGGACTATCCCTTTGTCGGGGCTGCGGACCATGGCTACAGTGAAGCCCTCTATCTCGAGGACCCAGAGGGCAATGGTATCGAGCTCTACCTGGATAAGCCAGTGGCGGACTGGGATATCCGTGAGGATGGTCGCATCATCGGGGTGACAGAGGAACTCTCTGCTCAAGAAATCTATGAAATGGGGCGCAAAGTAGTGCCCTTCCAGATAGCGTCCGATACCCGCATGGGACATATCCACCTCTCCGTAAGGGATAGTCGAGTAGCGTCAGCCTTTTACCAAAAGGTGCTGGCATTATCGGATAAGTTTACTCTTCCATCAGCCAGCTGGATCGCTTCGGGTGACTACCACCATCACTTGGCAGTCAATGAGTGGGGTGGCAAGCACTTGGCCAAACGAGAAGCCCAGCTTCCTGGACTTGCCTATTACGTCATCCAAGTAGAAAAGAAAAAAGACTTGGTTGCCATTGCAGAGCGAGCAAAAGAGCAGGAGGCACCTGTCAACTGGTTGACCTCAAGCGAGCTCGAGTTTACAGACCCAGATGGGATTGTAACACGTGTCAGAAAGGGTTAGAAAGCTTGATAAATCTGTCTTTTTGAGAGAAAAAATAAAAAAATAGTAAGAATTAGTAATATTCAAGATGTAATTCTTGACTTTATACCTGGGTCGTGTAGAATAGTAATTGTAATAAATGATATTACAACAGAAAGAAGAAACATCTATGAAAAACATTTTATTTATCGTCGGATCTCTTCGTCAAGAATCATTCAACCAACAAATGGCTGAGAAAGCAGAAAGCCTTCTTGAAGGAAAAGCAACAGTGACGTACTTGGACTACAAGGACATCCCGATGATGAACCAAGATTTAGAAACGCCAACCTTGCCAGCGGTGCAAGCGGTGCGTGATGCAGTCCTTGCTGCGGACGCCATCTGGATCTTCTCACCAGTTTATAACTTTGCCATTCCAGGTGTGGTGAAAAACTTGATCGACTGGCTCAGCCGTGCCCTTGACCTATCAGAAACTCGTGGCCCATCTGCTCTTCAAGACAAGATCGTAACAGTCTCTTCAGTTGCTAATGCTGGACACGAGCCAATGTTTGCAGCCTACCAATCCCTCTTACCATTCGTTCGTACCCAAGTAGTGGGAGACTTTACAGGAACAACCGTTAACCCAGAAGCCTGGGCAACAGGTGAACTGGTCTTGACAGACGAAGCAATCGCAGGATTGGAAAAACAAGCCCAAGCTTTATTGGAAGCATAAGAAAAGAGAGTGGGACAGAAATCGGACATTCGTTAGAATTCGATTTCGTCGTCCCACCTCCGCACAGTTGAGTAGGGCTGTAAAAGCGGATGAAATCAGCGTAGTAGAGGCCACTCAACCACTGCGTCTTGCACGACAATCCAAGAACAATTGAGAGGCTAGGATTTTTGTCCCAGCCTCTTAGAATGTAGAGAAACTACTTTTTACGTAAACTATCTAGATGATTCTTCAATATAATGACTTCTATTTTTAGTCATTTAAGAAGATCTAAAACTTTCCGCTGTGTGCAAAGTGCCTGAAACGCAATTGTTTCAGGCACTCGGAATTATTGAGAGTAAAACAGTTTGGGGAACTGTTTTAGCCTGAGCCTAGAAAATAAAGAGCGAGGAGGCTCAATAATTAGTCATGGAACTTCCTGGATTGCTGAAATCATCCACTGGATAATTTCACCTAACCTCCGTACTCACCTAAGGAAAGTTTTTTTGAAGATTTTATCTTCAATAGCTGAGACAGAAGTCTCAGCTTTTTTAGATACTAAACAATTGTCCGAAGAGATAGGTTACACCCATGGTAAGTAGTCCAATGACCAAGTTACGGATCATGGCTTGCTTGGTTGGGGCTTTTCCTAGCTTGGCGCTGGTGTAGCCAGTAAAGAGAAGGGAAAGGGCTACGATGATCACCGTTGCAGGGATCCGGATTTCTTTGGGAAAGAGAAGGATGGACAGCATGGGAGGAAGAGATCCGAGGACAAAGGCAAGGAAGCTAGAAACGGCCGCATGCCAAGGATTGGTAAACTCTTCAAACTCCAGGCCATACTTTTCTTCCACCAGGGCCTTGAGAGGGTGTTTGAGAAAGGCCCGCTCGGTCATGATTTGAGCAGCTGTTTCGCATTCCCCATTTTGAATATAGGCTGCGTAGAGGGAGTCGCGTGCAGCTTTTGGATCGCGGTCCAAAAGGGCTTGTTCTCGACTCACAGCGGCTTCTTCTGTATCCTTTTGAGTCGATACAGACACGTATTCACCACCTGCCATAGAGAAGGCACCAGCTAGAATTGCAGAAAGGCCAGATAGAAAGATGATCCAGAGGTTACTGGTCGCACTGGCAACCCCAATGACAACTCCAGCGATTGAGATAATGCCATCATTGGCACCGAGCACTCCAGCCCGTAAGATATTTAAGCGGTCGTTAAAAGAGGCATCAACCCCATGTTTTGTTTCAGTCATACTTGTCTCCTGATTTCTTATTTAGAATGATTATAATTAAATGTTTATCAGTTTGCAAGTCTTTTGTCCCAAATGATAAAAGTCCGACAATTTAAGAAAAGTCTAATGACCATTTAATCCTGAGTTAATCCTAAGGTAAGAGAGGGAAATATAGATATTATAGTGTTTTGACATTCGAAATAATTTTAGATATAATTTACAAAAGTAAAAATATTTATAGGAGAGAACCATGAAAAAATTAGTCGCAAGTGGAATCACTTTGCTTTCAGTCTTGACCTTGGTCGCATGTTCGGGAAATCAAACTGCAAAACCAGAGGCTTCTTCAGAGAAATCTTCTAGCAAGGTGGAAAAGAAATCTTCTTCCTCAAAGAAAACATCCTCAACTAAGAAGAAATCATTTTCATCAAAGAAATTTGAATTGACGGATGATACAAGTAGCTCTTCCAGCCAGTCTTCATCAGGCTCTGGCGCTCAAGCAACAGCTCCAGAAGTTGTTTTGGTGACAGATCAAGAAATTGAAAATGCGAAAACAATCGGTGATATCAAGGGACTTTATGCAAAACTAGCTGAAAATTATAAGAAGCATGCCAATGAATTGGGAGAAAAGTTGCCAAAATCTGAACAAGAATCTTACTTCAAGACCTTGGAACCTGGTATCAAAAAGATGGATGAAGAGTTGGCTTCTGTGAATGAAACACTGACTCAATTTGGAGATGATACAACGCTTTTCCCAGAAGAGCACCGTGCAGCCTTTATTGAGGCCTTCAAAGCAACCCGTGATACGATGACAAATGCTTTGGTAACTGCGTATAAGTTTGTTGGAGGTTTGACTAGCTAATCCTCTATCTTCTCTGTGGGAACTTAGTTTCTGTAGCTATAGATTGGATCAAGATCAAAAGTAAGAAAAGAGTCAGCAGATTGCAATTTCCATCTGCGGACTCTTTTTTGCTGTCTTGCTTTGCTAGTCTTTTAGAGTCAGTCGTGCTATAATCGTACTAGCAGATTATTGAAGGAGAAGTTCATGAATCAAACAGTCGAATATCTAAAAGAACTCACAGCCATTGCATCACCGACGGGCTTTACAGAAGAAGTGGCAGCCTATTTGGTGAAAACCTTGACAGAGATGGGCTACAGTCCGATCCGTACAGCTAAGGGAGGGGTGACAGTTGTCCTCAAGGGTGAAAATGACGAACAACACCGCTATATCACAGCCCATGTGGATACGCTTGGAGCGATCGTGCGGGCAGTCAAGCCAGATGGCCGTCTCAAACTGGATCGCATCGGTGGCTTCCCTTGGAACATGATCGAAGGGGAAAACTGTACTGTCCATGTAGCCAATACTGGTAATACCCACTCGGGTACTATCCTTGTCCACCAAACCTCTTGCCATGTTTATAAGGATGCGGGAACTGTGGAGCGGACTCAGGACAATATGGAAGTGCGCTTGGATGAAAAAGTAACCAATGAAAAAGAAACGCGTGACTTGGGGATTGAAGTGGGAGACTTTATAAGTTTTGATGCTCGGACCATTGTCACGGATACAGGCTTTATCAAGTCTCGTCACTTGGATGACAAGGTCAGCGCTGCTATCTTGCTCAACCTCTTGCGCCTCTATAAGGAAGAAGGCGTGACTCTTCCAGTGACGACTCACTTTGCCTTTTCTGTCTTTGAAGAAGTTGGGCATGGCGCTAACTCTAGCATCCCGGCTCAAGCTGTCGAATACTTGGCTGTGGACATGGGGGCGATGGGAGATGACCAGCAGACAGACGAGTACACGGTTTCTATCTGTGTCAAAGATGCTTCGGGTCCTTACCACTATAGTTTCCGCCAGCACTTGGTAGCCTTGGCCAAGGAGCAAAACATCCCTTACAAACTGGACATCTATCCTTTCTATGGCTCTGATGCCTCCGCAGCCATGAGTGCAGGAGCAGAAGTCAAGCATGGTCTTCTCGGAGCAGGGATCGAATCGAGCCACTCCTATGAGCGGACCCATGTGGATTCTGTGGTGGCGACAGAACGCATGGTCGATGCCTATCTCAAGAGTGACTTGGTGAAATAAGCTCAATTTTTAGGTATCACAAAAATAGCTTTGTATCTGCCTAGTCTAGTTGACTGGGCAGATTTTTTAGGATAAACTGTCAAAAAATTCTTGACAAGCCAAAAAATTGTAGTAAAATATGTAGTAAATCAGAAAGTAACTAGTCTAAGATTTTCAGGGAGCCTGCGGCTATTGTGAGCAGGTAGTCGGAGTTAGTGAACATTGGGCTGATTGTTTAGAGTAGGAGAAGATAACACATATTCTTCTCGGTAGGCACCCCTTATCGTGCAACTCCTTGTTAGAGGAGATAGAGATAATGGTCGCTTTCTACCCTTTTTGACCATTAACTGAGGTGGTACCGTGTTAAATCCGATTTAATGCCCTCACAGAGTTTTACTCTGTGAGGTTTTTTGTATTCTTTTGAAATTGGTCTAGTTGTTAACTTTGAAGACTATTGGATGTGATTGGTCAGGACTTGCATGGCTTCGTCCTTAGGAAAAGAAAGGAATTCTTATGAAAAAAATTTTACCAGCTGATACCTTAACCCCCATTCTAGCCTACATGCGTGTCCAAGGAGACCATAAGGTTATCCTTGAGTCTATCCCGCGTGAGAAGGAGAATGCCCGCTTTTCTATCGTGGCCTACAATCCAGTCTTTGAGGTAACCTATCAGGATGGGGTCCTATATGAGAATGGCAAGGTGCTGGAGCAAGATCCTTTTGACTACCTCCATCAGGTAACGGTCAAGGGGTTGACATCTGATCTTCCTTTTGCCGGTGGAGCTATCGGTTTTGCGGGCTATGATATGATCGGAGTCTATGAGGAGATTGGACGGATCCCTCAAGATACCATTGGGACACCAGATATGCATTTCTTCATCTATGAATCCTATTTGATCTTTGACCACAAGAAGGAAAAAGTATATGTGGTGGAGGACAATATCTACTCTGGTCGGAGCAATGATGCAGTCCGTCAATCACTGGGGAAAGTGGTGACTGATTTGCAAACTCAAGCACCAAATGAGTTCACCCCTCAGGCCTTGCAGGCCCTGCACTTCAGCAACCACATCGAAAAAGAAGTCTTTATGGATATGGTGGCCAAGGCCAAGAAGCTGATCCGCGAAGGTGATATGTTCCAGTGTGTCCTCAGTCAACGTTTTTTAGCAGACTTCGAGGGAGATCCCTTGGATTATTATCGAAATTTGCGCGTGACTAACCCATCCAACTATCTTTATTTCTACGACTTTGGCGACTACCAGATCATTGGGGCCAGTCCGGAAAGTCTGGTATCGGTGAAAAAAGGAGAGGTGACGACTAATCCAATCGCTGGAACTCGACCACGTGGGACGACGGAGGAAGAGGACCAAGCCCTGGCTCATGAACTCCTCCACGATGTCAAGGAAACAGCCGAGCACCGCATGCTGGTGGATCTGGGACGCAATGATATCGGGAAAATCGCCCAAAACGGAACGGTCGAGGTGACCAGGTATATGGAAGTGGAGTATTTCCGTTATGTTATGCATCTGACCAGTGTGGTCAAGGGACAACTCCTGCCTCACTTAACAGCTCTAGATGCTTTGAAAGCTACACTACCAGCTGGAACAGTCTCTGGGGCTCCTAAGATCCGGGCCATGCGTCGGATCTATGAGTTGGAAGAGGAAAAACGTGGGGTCTATGCGGGTGCGATCGGCTACCTCTCCGCTACAGGGGATATGGACTTTGCCATTGCCATCCGGACCATGATCCTCAAAAATCAAAAGGCCTATGTCCAAGCTGGAGCAGGGATTGTCTACGACAGTGTTCCGGAGAATGAATTTTACGAAACGATTAACAAGGCAAAATCAATGACAAGAATAGGAGATGTTCAATGATTTTATTAGTGGATAATTATGATTCCTTCACCTATAATTTGGCCCAATATCTGGGAACATTTACAGAGGTTGAGGTCTTGCGAAATGATGATGAACGCTTGTATGAGCAGGCGGAGTTGGCAGATGCCCTTGTCTTTTCACCAGGTCCAGGTTGGCCGGCAGATGCTGGGAAAATGGAAGCCATGATCAAGGACTTCGCTGGTAAAAAGCCCATGTTAGGGATTTGTCTTGGTCATCAGGCTCTGGCAGAAACATTTGGCGGCAAGTTGCGCTTGGCTAAGAATGTCATGCATGGGAAACAAAGTCAGATCATCTTTGAAACACCTTCACCAATTTTTGAGGATATTGACAATGAAGTCCCCATCATGCGTTACCATTCGATCGTCGTTGATCAAATGCCAGAAGAATTTGAGGTCACGGCCATTACTACGGACGACCAAGAAATCATGGCCATTCAACACAAGAGTCTGCCTATCTACGGGCTTCAATACCATCCTGAGAGTATCGGTAGTCCAGATGGCCTAAAAATGATTGAAAATTTTGTGAAGCTAGTCCTAGACTAGACCGGTAGTACTAAGCAGATAGAATACCGAATAAACCTGTAGTACTAAGCAGATAGAATACCGAATAAACCTGTAGAAAAGACAAGAGGAACTCCTTATGAAAGAACTATTCTTACAAATCTCTAATCGCCAAGACTTGACCCAAGAGCAAGTCCAAGAAGTCTTTGATCAAATCTTGCAGAACCAACTATCAGAAAGTCAAATCGCTGCCTTTTTGATGGGACTCAAAACCAAGGGAGAAACAGCGGACGAAATTACGGGGATTGTACGCGCCTTAAAGGCCCATGCGACGGTTTTACCCGAGACCTTTTCAGATGCCATGTGTAACTGTGGGACTGGTGGCGATCAATCCTATAGCTTTAACATTTCGACGACGGTTTGCTTTGTTCTGGCTGCTGGAGGGATCCGCATGGCCAAGGCCGGCAATCGCTCTGTTTCTTCTAAGTCAGGATCTGCGGATGTCCTAGAAGCGCTTGGCATCAACGTAGCTGCTTCGCCAGAAACCCTCTCTAAAGCTTTGGACGAGGTTGGTTTGGCCTTTATCTTTGCTCAGACCATGCATCCAGCTATGCGCTTCATTGGCCCAGCTCGTCAAGCTATGGGGATTCCAACGATCATGAACCTGGTCGGCCCTCTGGCGAATCCGCTGGACCTAGAAACGCAACTCATGGGTCTCTATCGTGCCGAATTGCAAGAAATTGTCGCCCGTGCTATCCAACAGTTGGGACGCAAACGTGCAGTGGTCATCACAGGTCCTGACAATATGGACGAAGCGGCTCTCTATGGGACCAATACCTACACCCTGCTAGAAGATGGGAACATCAGCCAGCATACCTTTACCTATGAAGATATGGGGATGGAAAAGGTGGAGCTATCCGAAATTACAGGTGGTGATGCCAAGGAAAATGCTGCGATTCTCCTCAGTGTCTTGAAGAATGAAGCCAGCCCTTATCTGGAAACGACGGTTCTCAACGCTGGTCTGGGCTTCTTTACTAATGGGAAAGTCGCAACGATCAAAGAAGGTGTAGAGTTGGCGCGCCAATTGATAGCGGATGGTTCTGCCCTTGCTAAATTGCAACACTTACAAGAGGTTCAAGTATGAGTAAAGCCTTTCTACCTACAATCTTAGAACAAAAAGAAAAAGAAGTGGCTCAAATGGTCATGGAAGACCTCCAACCTCTCCGTCAGACCTACCGTCTCTATGATTTTCTCAAGAGCCATCAAGAGCACTTACAAATCATCGCCGAGGTGAAGAAAGCCAGTCCTAGTATGGGGGATATCAATCTGGATGTGGATATTGTCGCCCAAGCTAAGACCTATGAAGAAAATGGGGCAGCCATGATCTCGGTCTTGACGGACCAAGTCTTCTTTAAGGGGGATCTAGACTATCTTCGTGAGATTTCTTCCCAGGTGACGATTCCAACTTTGGCCAAAGATTTTATCATTGATGAGAAACAAATTGTCCGCTCTCGCAATGCGGGAGCTACAGTCATTCTCTTGATAGTCGCAGCCCTACCAGAAGCCCGGCTCAAAGAACTCTATGACTTTGCGACGGGGCTTGGTTTGGAGGTTCTTGTAGAAACCCATAACTTACCTGAGCTCGAAATAGCCCATCGGATTGGGGCTGACATCATCGGGGTCAACAACCGGAACCTCGTCACCTTTGAAACAGATCTGAATACCAGTCTTGAATTGTCTGCGCATTTCAAAGACCGGCCCGTTTATATATCTGAGTCCGCTATTTTTAATGGTGCAGATGCAAGCCTTGTTGCTCCCTACTTTAATGGGATTTTAGTAGGGACTGCTCTCATGACAGCAGGGGATGTAGCAGAAAAGGTCAAGGAGTTACAAATTGACAAAGGTTAAAATATGTGGCCTGTCTACAGTGGAAGCAGTGGAGACAGCTGTCCTAGCAGGCGCAGACTATATCGGTTTTGTGTTCGCTGAGAGCAAGCGGCAAGTCAGTCTGGAGCAAGCCCAGGAATTGGCAAAACGGGTGACTGGCAAGTCCAAAATTGTCGGAGTCTTTGTCTCACCAAGTCTAGAGGACTTGGAACAAACCATTGGTCAGGTTTCCTTAGACATGGTTCAGATTCATGGAACCTTTGATGAAGCTCTGATTCCATTGATTTCAGTTCCCGTCATTCGAGCAATTCAGCTCAGTGATCAGGAAGCCCAAGTAAGCAGTCAGGCAGATTATCTGCTCTTTGATGCTCCAGTAGCTGGGAGTGGTCAAACCTTTGATTGGGGCTTGCTGAAAGATCAGAAGATCCAGCAGGACTTCTTTATAGCAGGGGGCTTGACAGTGGACAATGTCCGCCAAGCTAGAGAGACCTTTCAGCCATATGCAGTAGATGTCTCCTCGGGGGTCGAAACGGACGGTCGCAAAGATATAGAAAAGATAAAAGCATTTATAGAAGGAGCGAAAGCATGAACTATCAACTACCGGATGAAAAAGGATTTTATGGAAAATTTGGAGGACAGTTTGTTCCAGAAACCCTGATGACAGCCGTGATTGAACTCGATAAGGCTTATAGAGAAGCCAAAGCAGATCCAAGCTTTCAAGCGGAATTGGATGACTTGCTCAAGAATTATGTAGGTCGGGAGACACCCCTTTACCATGCCAAGAGTCTTTCCAAGCACATCGGTGGAGCTCAAATCTACCTGAAACGGGAAGACCTCAACCACACAGGGGCTCACAAGATTAACAATGCCCTTGGGCAGGTCTTGCTGGCAAAACGAATGGGCAAGAAGAAAATCATCGCGGAGACAGGGGCTGGTCAACACGGGGTAGCGACTGCGACGGCTGCGGCTCTCTTCGAGATGGAGTGCACCATCTACATGGGAGAAGAAGATGTCAAACGTCAAGCCCTCAACGTCTTTCGGATGGAGCTCTTGGGAGCAAAAGTTCATAGTGTAACGGACGGATCGCGCGTGCTGAAAGATGCGGTCAATGCGGCCCTTCGTGCATGGGTAGCTGGGATCGATGATACCCATTACATCATGGGATCTGCCCTCGGACCAGCTCCCTTCCCAGAGATTGTTCGAGATTTTCAATCTGTTATTGGTAAGGAAGCGAAACGTCAGTTTGCAGAGGTCTCAGGTGGAAAACTTCCTGACGCGGTCTTAGCTTGTATCGGTGGGGGTTCCAATGCCATTGGCATGTTTTATCCCTTCGTAGAAGATGAATCTGTAGCTATGTACGGAGCAGAGGCGTCTGGCCTTGGTTTGAATACGGACAAACACGCAGCTACCTTTGCCAAAGGTCGTCCAGGAATTCTTCACGGAGCCTTGATGGAAGTGCTTCAAGATGCCCATGGACAAATCATGGAAGCTTTCTCCATCTCTGCTGGTTTGGATTATCCTGGTGTGGGTCCAGAGCATTGCTATTTCAATGAAATTGGCCGGGCAACCTATGATGCGATCACGGATGAAGAAGCCCTTGAAGGATTTCAATTGCTTTCACGTTTGGAAGGGATTATCCCAGCCTTGGAGTCCAGTCATGCTATCGCTCTAGCGCAAAAAGTCGCAGCGGAAATGAGTCCAGATCAAACGCTCATCGTCTGCCTATCTGGTCGTGGAGACAAGGATGTCATGCAGGTAAAAGAACGGTTTGAAGCAGAAGGGAAGTAGAAATGACGAAAACACTAACAGAGTATTTACAAGCCATCAAAGACAGTAAGCATGGGATCTTCGTGCCTTACATTATGGCGGGGGATCACGAGCAAGGACTGGATGGCCTATTTGATACCATCCAGCTCTTGGAAGAAAGTGGAGCATCGGCTATTGAAGTGGGTATTCCTTGGTCTGATCCTGTAGCAGATGGGCCGGTCATCGAAATGGCTGGGCAACGCAGTTTAGCTAAGGGCGTGACCTTAACAGCTATTGTGAAAAAACTCCAAGAACAAGAGGCCAAGATTCCTCTCGTCATCATGACCTATATCAATCCGGTCTACCAATATGGGATAGAAGCCTTTATAAAAGAATTAGCTTCTACCTCAGTCAAAGGTTTGATCATTCCGGACCTGCCAAATGAGCATGCGGATATGATAGCCCCTTACTTGAAAGAGAGTGACGTTGCCCTCGTTCCCTTGGTCAGCTTGACCACTGGTATCGAACGCCAGAAGACTTTGATCCAAGAAGCAGAAGGCTTTATCTATGCGGTAGCCATTAATGGGGTAACTGGGAAAATGGGCAACTACCGGGATGACTTGGATCAGCACTTGGCGACCTTGAGAGACTTGGCCACTATTCCAGTACTGACAGGTTTTGGAGTCTCCACTAAGGAAGATATCGACCGCTTTAATCAGGTATCTGATGGTGTCATCGTCGGATCGAAAATTGTTCGGGACCTTCATGAGGGCAAAACCAGCGATGTCAAGGACTTTGTAGACTATGGTTCCCACTTTAATAAATGCTAAGGATAAGAAAAATTACAAAATTTAATAAATTTTCAGAAAATTACTTCTCTTCTGAAAATCTTTGTGGTATAATCTTAAGACAACCTTAAAAATTTATTAGGAGTAAACAATGAAAAAAAGAAATGTCATTGCTCTTGCAGGAGTAGCTCTTCTTTCAGCAGGTATTCTTGCAGCATGTTCTGGTGGTTCTAAATCATCTAGCTCTAGTTCAAAATCAAGTGAAGCAGGTCAAAAGTTCTCTTATGTCTATGAGACAGAACCTGAAAACTTGAACTACATCACATCTGGTAAAGCTGCAACCCACGAAATCACAGGAAACTTGATTGATGGATTGTTTGAAAACGACAAGTATGGGAATTTGATTCCTTCACTTGCTAAAGATTGGACAGTTTCAGAAGATGGCTTGACTTATACTTACAAACTTCGTGATGATGCTAAATGGTATGATTCAGAAGGGGAAGAGTATGCGGACGTGACAGCTGATGACTTCGTTGCAGGTATCAAATATGCCGCTGACCACAAGTCTGAAATGCTCTACATCATTCAAAATTCCATCAAGGGCTTGAATGATTATGTTGAAGGAAAGACTTCTGATTTCTCAAATGTTGGCATTAAAGCAGTCGATGATCATACCCTTCAAATCACTTTGAACCAGGCAGAGCCTTTCTGGAATTCTAAGTTGACTCTTGGAATTACGTTCCCTATCAACGAGAAATTCGTAGAATCTAAAGGGGACAAATTTGCCCAAGCGAGTGACACTAGCTCTCTTCTTTACAATGGTCCTTACATCTTGAAGAGCTTCACTTCTAAATCATCTATCGAGATGAGCAAGAATGAAAACTACTGGGATAAAGACAATGTTCACATCACAGACGTTAAGCTAGAATACTATGATGGTCAAGACCAAAGTAAATTGGCCAACTCATTTGAGGACAACGCTCTTAGCCTTGCTAAATTGTTCCCAACTGGACCTGGATTTACTGACCAAGCTAAGAAGTTTAAAGATGAAATCATCTACACTCCACAAGATGCCAGCACTTTCGTTATCGGTGTCAACATCGATCGTCAGTCATACAAGTACACATCAAAAACAACTGATGAAGAAAAATCATCTACTAAGAAAGCTCTTTTGAACAAAGACTTCCGTCAAGCGATCAGCTTTGCCTTTGACCGTGAAGCCTATGCTGCCCAAGCAAATGGTAAAGATGGAGCAAGCAAACTGATCCGTAACTTGTACATCCCACCTACATTCGTTCAAGCAGATGGTAAGAGCTTCGGTGAGATGGTTAAATCTGAGTTGGTGACTTATGGAGACGAGTGGAAAGATGCAAATCTTGACGATGGTCAAAATGGTCTTTACAACGCAAAACAAGCCAAAGAAGAGTTTGCGAAAGCTAAATCTGCACTTGAAGCAGACGGCGTGAAATTCCCAATCCACTTGGATATGCCAGTAGACCAAACGACTCAATCTAAGGTTCAACGTGCTCAATCCTTCAAACAATCGGTTGAAAGTACGCTTGGAAAAGAAAACGTCGTTGTCGACATCCATATGGTATCCAAAGAAGACCTCTTGAACGTAACCCTCTTTGCTGCAAAAGCAGAAGACGAAGACTGGGATATCTCAGATAACGTTGGATGGAGCCCTGACTATCAAGACCCATCAACTTACCTTGATATCTTGAAAGCATCTTCTGGTGAAAACACTCGTACCTTCCTTGGATTTGACCCAAGCGAAAACAATGAGGCAGCTAAGAAAGTTGGTTTGTACGACTTTGAGAAGATGGTAACAGAAGCAGGAGCTGAAACACAAGACCTTAACAAACGTTATGAGAAATATGCTGCAGCTCAAGCTTGGTTGACAGATAGTGCATTAGTCATCCCAACAACATCTAAGACTGGTCGTCCATTCTTGACTCGTGTTGTACCATTCTCAGCACCATTTGGCTGGACCGGTGGTAAAGGAAAAGACAACGTTGTCTATAAAGGTATGGAACTTCAAGACAAGGCTGTTACTACTGAAGACTACAACAAAGCTCTCGAAAAATGGAAGAAAGAGCAAGCAGAGTCTAACCAAAAAGCTCAAGAAGAATTAAAAAACCATGTGAAATAAGCATGAATTAATCGAGGCAGTTCGCCTCGATTTTTTTGTTAAAAAGAATTTGATATAAAAGCGCTTACATAGTATAATAGCTGTATTGATTACAAAATAGCGAGGTCTCTTTTATGAAAAAGAAAACAATGGTGTCGATGGTGGCTTCTAGCCTCCTGCTAGCTCCCTTTATCTTAAATCAAGTGGTGGCAGCAGATGAGAATCTACCAGAGCTTTCTCCAACGAAAGAAGTCGTGACTCAGGTGGCTCCTGAGCCTGTAACTTCTGAAGGAGCAGCTTCCCAATCTCAAGCGGATCAGACTGCATCAGTCCCAAGTGTGGATCAAAAGAAGGAAGACGTGACTTCTGAACCAACAATAGCGAGTCCAATAGATCCGGCAGAGACGGAGAAGGTCGATAAGCCAGTTGGTCAAGACAAGGATCTTACGACTGTGGAGAAAACTAATATCCCACAGGCGCCTCAGGGAACAGGTGCACAAGCTAGCCCAGCTACTTCGGCAGGCACATCTTCTCCGGCAACTGGACAAGCCTTAACTTCTTATACAGGCAGCTTGGTAAATAGTGACCTTAAGGACAAGGAATTAACCGTTCAAAATGCTGTTGATGAATTGCTTCAGTGGGCTGCGAAGGATCCCAAACAGGCTGGTCAATCGACCGCAGATCGGGAACGATTTGCTAAAAGTCTGGGAATGATTAGTAGCCAGGAGGACTTGAATCGTAAGGTCAGTCAGGAAGAGCTGACTAATATGTACAGCATTGCCAAGAAGCTCTATGATGCCTATCGCTCTGAAAAGAAAGCTCCTCTCTTTTTAAACGGGCGAGCTCAGCCGATCTTCCCTTATACTACAGGGGAAAAAGCAGATGAAGACTATCACTATGAGGATAGCGAAATTGTTCGCTTCCCAGTCTATGTAGAGACCGATTACGATACAGATGGGGATGGCAAGCCAGACTTAGTCAAGGCCATTGTCCAGTTGCCTAAGGCGGTGGCCAGGGGAGACTTTAAGGCGGCGACCATTCTCGAAGCGCGTCCATATGTAGCAGGAACCTTGGATGAGAACAATGTGACCCTTGAAAGCTTGGGCTTACCGACAGATGGCTCTTACGATATGAAGAAATTGCGGGAGCAACCAGCTAAACGCCAGGCAGTCGGAAGCTCTTCGACAGTCGAAGCAGCCAAGAAAGCCAAGGCTTCGGATTGGTATTACTACAGTCCCTACGAGTATATCTATGACTACGAAAACTTGAACTGGTATGACTATTTCTTGGTCAGAGGTTATGCCTTTATCTCCAGTGCTGGTCTAGGAACCAAGGGATCAGAAGGGTTCAATACGACAGGGTCTGATCTGGAAATCAATGCCTTCAAGAATATTATCGAGTGGGTCAATGGCAAGCGCAAAGCCTACACAGATAAGACTAGCAATGTCGAAATCAAGGCAGATTGGGCTACAGGAAATGTCGCCATGACTGGTCTATCCTGGGCTGGAACTACGACCTTTGGTGTCGCAGCGACAGGAGTCGAAGGTTTGAAGACCATCGTACCAGCTGCTGGGATTGCTTCTTGGTATGACTATTTTAACAGTCAAGGAACAGCCTATGGGAACCCACCATACAGTGACCTTTCTTGGTTGTCCCTCTACGTAGGGACTCGGATCTTGGATGAAGCTGACTGGGCTGGTATTTGGCAAAATTATGCCAACTACATCAACCAGCTCAATAAGGATCAAAATGCACATGAACGCAATTACAGCGATGTCTGGAAGGAACGGGATTATACCCTCAATCCTGAAAAATTAAAGACCAGTGCCCTTCTGGTTCATGGTTTAAATGATGACAATGTCAAAACCAAGCATTTTGAACTCATGTACGATGCCCTTAAGAAAGCAGGGCAGGATGTCAAACTCTATCTCCACCAAGGAGACCACGTCTATCCAGCAGCTATGTCCCGTGGTTATGGTATTCAGGCTAATGGACAAGATTTCTATGACCTGCTCAATACCTGGTTGACCCATTACCTATATGGAGTGGAGAATCAGGTCGAAAATCTACCAGCTGTCTTGGCGCAAAATAACTATGACCCAAGCAAGTGGACCACGTATGATAATTGGAAGACCACGCAGCGCCTCTTCCTCAATGCGCAGTCGAAACGCTTGGAAGAAACGATTTCGAGCGATTATGCTGGAGCTGGTGTCGAAGTTGCCAAGCGTGATGAAACCGTGAGCCAAGGTTCTTCAAAAGCCAACATGACCTTCGTATCGGAAGTGACAGAAGACACCACTATCAAAGGACATATCCCTGTACACTTCAAGGCAGCCCTTGCTAAGGGGAAAGGAAAGAACTTCCAAATCAATGCTCTTTTAGTCGACGTATCGGATGAAGAATTTGATGTGGTCGGCAACGGTGGGGTTAAGGCGGATAAAAAAGCAGATGGCTTCTGGATGGGTAGCAATTTAAGCAACCTTTCTGTGGCTGAATTCGAAACCATCAAGACCAAGTATAAGGTCATCGCAAAAGGTTGGATCAACCTGGCCAACCCTGAGTCTGGCTATGATTCAGCGAGCTCAAGAAATAGCATCGAGCCAAAAATTGGAGAATTCCACGACTATACGGTCCATCTCCAACCAAACCTTTATACGGTTAAAAAAGGACACAAGCTAGCCCTAGTCTTCAATACTTATGATCCATCAGACTTAACCGTTGAGAATCCTTATGAAGTGACATTCAAGACAGATTCGATCCGTGCGACTATTCCGATCGTAGAAGGGACTCGTTCCCAGGTAGCCTCTTATCTTCCGAACGCGGCTGATACAGCATATGCTGCCCTTCCTGAGATTCAAGGAGCAAAATTAGTAGAACCAGCCATTCATTCTATCGAAGAATACCATCTGCCAGTCCTTCCAGAGCCTGAAAGATATGGAAAACCAGAAATTCCTGCTAGTCCAAGTCTTCTTCCTCTCGTCAAATCAGCTGAGAAAGAAACGGCAAAACCAGAGTCTCTATCTGTTGCTTATGGACAAAGATTTGTCTCTGAGACGGTTAAAGAAGCAACTCCAGCACAAGAAAAAGCAGGTCAGCTTCCTCAAACAGGTAGCGCAGAGGAATGGATGGGATTCTATGGTTTAGGTACCCTCTTCTTGTCTAGCCTTCTTTTCTGGAAGAAAAAGAAAGAGGAGAACCAAAGCTGAGGAACGTAGCAAATATTTCTAAAAACTTCAATTTTGGTGTAGAATAGAACTATCAATGAGAGATTAGTGACAATCACTGATCAAAGGAGGAACTATGGTACACGTACTAACAGATGCAACATTTGAACAAGAAACTAGCCAAGGTTTGGTCTTGGTCGACTTCTGGGCAACTTGGTGTGGTCCTTGCCGGATGCAGGCACCAATCTTAGAACAGCTGGCAGAAGAAATCCATGAAGATGACTTGAAAATCTTTAAGATGGATGTGGATGAAAATCCAAACACTGCTCGCAACTTCGGCATCATGTCCATCCCAACTCTCTTATTCAAGAAAGATGGCCAAGTGGTGAAACAAGTCGCTGGTGTTCATACCAAAGAACAACTCAAAGCGATTGTTGCAGAATTAAGCTAACAGAAAAGAAGCCCATGCTTCTTAGATGATTAAACTCGTTCATTTCCAACTGAGGAAGTGAGCGAGTTTTTTCTTTCATGAAGTTGTTAACAGAATCAGATAAAGAATTGACAGCGCTTTCCTAAGGTGTTAGAATGAACCTGTAGTTTGCTATAAAATATAAGAAAGAGAGTGGGACAGAAATCGGTCATTCGTTAGAATTCGATTTCGTCGTCCCACCTCCGCATAGTTGAGTAGGGCTGTAATAGCTGATGAAATTAGCGTAGTAGAGCCCACTCAACCACTGCGTCTTGCTCGACAATCCAAAGACAATTGAAAGGCTAGAACTTTTGTCCCAGCCTCTTCAGTCAATCTTATTTTCTAGTTAGTCTGCTAAAACCCATACGCTGACGGAGCGGTCTGAGACTGGGAAATCAGCCCAACCGTCTTCTTCAATTTGGATGGTATCTTGGTAATTTCCTAAAGCGTCGTAGTAAGTCCGTCCTGCATAGACTTGGCCGATTTCCATCCGTTTTGCGGATGAAGCAGCATTTGAAATAACGCAGGCGATAGGAGCAGTCTCTTCAGTTCCAGACCGCGTCCAACCAATACAGTTAGGATCGTCAAAGTAGTCTCTTTGTTCACCGTAGGCTAAGTCTTTGCGGATACGAAGGAGTTGATCAAGCTCCGCTTGGAAATCTTGCTGGGCAAACTCACCTGAAATCCCGTAGTAGTCTCCATAAAAGACACATGGAAGTCCGGCCTCGCGGAGGAGAATGAGGGCGTAAGCAGCAGGCTTGAACCATTCACCGACTGTGGACTCTAAGGCTTGTCCTCTTTGGGTATCGTGATTATCGACAAAGGTTACCGCGCTTTCTGGATGATTGCTTGCAAGAGTACCATTGAAAATAGTCGTTAAATCAAAGTTTTCCCCTTCTTGGCTAGCTCTAAAGAGATTTTGGTGGAGGGCAACGTCCACTAAGTCAAACTTGTAGTCAATGCTGGCTAGGTAGTCATTGTTGCTTTGTTCATCCCCATTCCAAAACTCACCAAATACATAGAAATCTTCTCCATATTTGTCCGTAATTTGTTGGATGAAGTTCTTCATGAAGAAGGAGTCGATGTGTTTAACAGCGTCTAGACGAAAGCCTTGAACCCCAGTTGTTTCAATAAACCATTCTGCCCATTGATTGAGGTTTTCGATCACTTCGGGGTGTTTAAAGTCGATATCGGCGTACATGAGGTAATCGTAGTTTCCGTTCTCACTATCAACGAGGTAGTCTTGTGCCCAACCTTTGTTTTCCCCTTGAATCTGGTAAATCCCACTCTTATTGCGGGAAGCATCGTAATCGGTACCAGTAAAGTGGTACCAATGCCAGTGGAAGTCATTGTAGGCCCCATTTCGACCATCAAAGGTAAATTTTGTCCAACCTTTGATCGTAAAAGGCTCTGTCAAGACGATGGTCCGATCGTTAGGGTCCACTTCGACCACTTCAAATGTTTCTAAACCGTCGGCAGCTGCTTTATGGTTGAGAACGACATCGGCCATGGGTTGGATTCCAGCTTCTTTTAAGGCTTGGATGGCTTGCAAGTAGTCCTCTTTGAAACCATATTTGGTCCGAACAGTCCCTTTTTGGTCGAATTCTCCAAGGTCAAAGAGGTCATAGACGCCGTAGCCGACATCATTGGCAGAAGTGGCTTTAAAAGCAGGAGGCATCCAAATTTTACGAATACCCAAGTCTGCTAGGTGAGGAGCATCTGCAGCTAAGCGGGACCAGTGTTGACCATCCGAAGGTAAGTACCATTCAAAATATTGCATTAAGGTTTGATTTTCCATTTGTTTCTCATCTTTCGTGAATTAATGCCTTATTTTACCAAAAATGAAAGGATAGGGCAAAGGTTTATGCTCTCGAAAGCGCTGTCTTTATTTCATAGTGTATAAATGGGTAAAAAGATAGGTCTTGTATGGATCAGAGAGAGGGATTTGGCCCCATGAATAGGAACTATTTTTTTATTTTTATTCAAGTTCGCTCAATCTGTCTTAGAAGACCCTGCAGGTTGAAGAAGTGTCTCTATCAATTGATTTACAGGAAGGAAAGTCCAGAGAGCTTTCCCTGCTGTAAGTTTCGTTGTGATACTGTTTGAAAGCAGGTTGAAGGTCCTAGAATAGAGGTAATATAGACTCTTTCTAGGAGAGATAGCTATTATCATTAAAAGGAGGCCTCCATTGAGATCCATAGAAGATTTCCAAGAACAAATTGCCACTATATTTCAAGAAGCCATGGCAATTCCTAGCTTTACCAATGCCGAGACAGAAAGGGAGATGGAAGACTATTTAGACCGACGAATTGGGGCTATTCCATATTTCAAGAGTCACCCCCATCACTTTGGTCGCTACCCTCTTCCTAATGACCATCTCCATCGTAGTGTCAACTGGGCTTTGGTCGATAAGGGAAAGAAAAAGACAGTGATTCTTTTTCACCACCACGATACGGTAGATCTAGAAGATTACGGTCCCCTCGCACCTATAGCTTTGGATTCTGAAGCATTGGTTCAAGCCTTGAAGGGCATCGATTTTCGTTCAGAAATGCAGGAGGACCTAAATTCTGGCCAATGGCAATTCGGACGAGGTTCTTGTGACATGAAGGCGGCTTTAGCCCTCCAGCTGGGAGTCCTAGAAGCCTATGCCTCAGATCCTGATGGGGGCCAGGTAAATCTGCTTTATCTATCTGTGGGAGACGAGGAGTCCTATTCTCGTGGGATGAGAGGAGCCTTGGGTCTACTCTGTCAGTTAAAAGATGAGTTTGACTTGGACTATGTGTTAGCAGTGGATTCAGAGCCCTTTGAAGCAGGGGGTGACAAGGAGAAAGTTCTTCACATCGGAACGGTTGGCAAGCTCATGCCGGTCGTCGTCGCCCAGGGGGTCTTGTCTCATATGAAGGAGCCCCTCAAAGGAATCAACGCCCTCTCTCTCCTAATAGCAGTTGCATCAAAATTGGACCTTCACCCAGACTTATCTGATAATGCTCTGGGTGAGCGGTCTCCCCTTCCTTCTTGGTCTTATCTGAGGGATTTGAAGGATCAATATGATGTGTCGACTGTCCTTCATGCTGCCGGCTATTTCAGCGTTCTGCATCTGAAAAAGACCCCTCAAGAATTGTTGCAACGCATCAAAGAGTTGAGCCAGGAAGCGGTTGATCAATTTTATGTCAAATACTTGTCCCTTCAGGACCAAGCAGGGCAAGAACATGTGATCTCTCAGCCAAGAGTCATCAGCTATCAAGAATTGCTGGATCGTTGCCAAAAGAAGGAAGGATTTTTAAGCTTTCAAGATCAGTGTGAGCAAAGAGCCTATCAAGATTTCTTATCAGGAGTCAGCTATCAGACCATTGCCATCCAGCAGATTCAAAGTTTCTTAGAGTTTTTGAGTGAGAAAAATCCTCTGGTGGTTATTGGCTTTGCTCCACCTTATTACCCTTCTATGAATTGTCGGTCTTTACCGAATACCAGTCTAAAAATTGATAACCTAATAGATGATTATCGCTACTATTTAGCAAGCAGGGGCTTGTCACTGAAGGTGGAAGAGTACTTCATGGGCATTTGCGACACCAGTTATTGTGCCTTGGAGAGAGAGCTAGAAAGCTATCAAGTCGTATTGGATAGTTTAGCTATCCCCTCTCAAGTTTACGAGTTGGATCTTGCAAACATTGCACAGATTCAAGTGCCTGCGGTCAATTTAGGGCCTTGGGGCAAGGAACTCCACCAAAGAGGGGAGCGGGTCTTTACGGAGGACCTCCTAGATATCATTCCTAGTTATCTATTTGGCCTTCTCTACCGCTTGGATGAATTACTTTAATACTTGAGTTTTCCATTGACAAAAGAGGAAAAATGGAATAAAATATTGGCAAAACAAGTAAACCGTTTTCCTTCATCAGGGAAGTGGGATAGAAGAGGGAGAATCTATGATTGAATTTCAAGGAGTCACAAAAGATTACGATGGGCATCTGGCTTTGAACCACTTGAATTTGACCATTGAAGATGGGCAAATTGTCGGCTTGATTGGCCATAATGGTGCCGGAAAATCAACGACCATTAAGAGCTTGGTCAGTGTCATCACACCGACGACAGGCAGCATTCTAGTCGATGGGAAGGATCTCTACAGCAATCGATTAGAAATCAAAAAGAAAATTGGTTACGTAGCCGATTCGCCAGATCTCTTTCTACGTTTGACAGCCAATGAATTTTGGGAGTTGGTTGCCACTTCCTATGATATGAGCCAGCAGGAATGTGATGAGCGTTTGGAACATTTGCTCAACCTTTTTGACTTTACAAGTCATCGATATGAGGTCATTGAGTCTTTCTCTCATGGGATGCGCCAGAAGGTCTTTGTTATCGGAGCTCTCCTATCTGATCCAGACATCTGGGTTCTAGATGAGCCGATGACTGGTTTGGATCCACAAGCCTCCTACGACCTGAAACAGATGATGCGGGAACATGCTGATAAGGGGAATACCGTCATCTTCTCAACCCATGTCCTCGAAGTGGCAGAGCAACTCTGTGATAAGATTGCCATCCTGAAGAAGGGGAACCTCATCTTTTATGGGACCATTGAGGAACTGAAGGGGCAACACCCAGAACAAAGCCTAGAGTCCATCTATCTTGGACTGGCTGGTCGAAGAGAAGAGGTGAGTCCAGATGCGTCTTAAAATGGTTCGTCGCCTAGTGGATGTCAACATCATCTATGCTACTCAGCCCGCACAATTAGCGAAATTTCGTAAGAAGCAGGAAAAGAATCCGACTAGGAAGGTGAATGTTTCCGCCCAGTCCATTCGGACCTATATTTTTATTGGTCTCCTTTATCTTTTCCTTTTTGGGATTCTCTCAAGTGCCAATGATTTCGTCTCTAGCCCTGGTCCCTTTGTCAATATGATTACGCTCTTTGGGCTATTGACTATTTCCCAAGGCTTGATGAGTTTTTACAATGTCTTTTACGAGAGTAAGGATTTGCAATTTTACCGTCCCTATGCTTTTTCGGATGCAGAAGTGATTGCAGGAAAGAGTATTTCGGTGGTCTTAGTGCTCTTGATGGCCCTGCTTCCAATGGTCAGTTATTTTATCATTCTGCCTATCCAAGCAGGGGGAAATGTCCTAGTGGGGCTTTTTCTTGGCCTTCTTTGTGCCATGATTCTCCTCTCCATCCTTTTCTTGGGCACCTTGTTCTTATCCCACTTGATTACCAAATCAGCTGTCTTTAAGAAGCACACAAGTTTGGTATCAAACCTCATCATTGGCTTGAGTAGTCTCCTTTCCATTGGAGCTTATCTCTATATCAATATGCTCCAGTCAGAGCATTCGGTGGCTGGTGATTTGGTTACTCAACCAAGTATTTTTCCTCCGATAGAGGTCTTTCATGCCTTTATCTTGAATCCTTTGGATTCAGGTGCTCTGCTTGGGATGTTGGCTTGGGTTCTGGTTTTAGCAGTCCTCATTCTACTGGTCAAAAGTCAGGTCTTGCCTCATTTTTATGATGCTGCCCTTGAGGTCTCTTCCAGCCATGCGGTCAAGGAGCGGGTGAGTCAGATGAAGGTGGGAGATCAGAAAGCCTTCCATCGCTTTACCGTTTCTTATCATAAACGGCTTCTAAGTGATGGTACCTTGCTGACGCAGGTTATCTTTATGATGGCGATCTTTCCGTATCTTTTCACATTTGGCTTGTTTTTAGGGGCATCGCGAGCTTCCCTTCAGATTGAAAACTACCTCACACCCCAATATTTACTTCCCTTATCTCTTATCGCTTTCATGATCGGAGTCTTTAACTCTGTAGAAAGCCTGACCAGTATCGGGATTTCTTTGGAACGGGAAAATTTCGCTTATCTTCGTTCCCTTCCGATTGATTTTAAACGCTATTGTTTGAAGAAGTTTTGGATTCTCTTTTCCGTTCAGTCAGCTTTGCCGATTGTACTCTTAGTAGGGGTGTCCAGTTACTTTGGGGTTCATCCCCTCTCTCTTCTAGCCATGCTTTTGATTTGGTTTTTGACCAGTTTGAGTTTGAGTGTGATCGCTTTTCGACGAGACTACAAGCTCTTAACGACTAATTGGTCGACTGTAACGGATCTAATGAACCGGAATAGAGGAAATGCTGCCTTGAGAGGATTGTTGATATTCGTCTTTATTATCGTCATGCTAGTCCTAATAGGCTTTACTTTCTATCTATCCGCTGTGGCTTTCACCACCCTGATTGCTAGTGTGATTTATCTTCTTATTGCTGGTATAGGAGCTCTTGCGACTTACCTTATTTATAAAGGCACTTTCTACAAATTTAACCAAGAAATTGGTGAATAAAAATAGAGAGTGGGACAGAAATCGGTCATTCGTTAGAATTCGATTTCGTCGTCCCACCTCCGCACAGTTGAGTAGGGCTGTAAAAGTTGATGAAATCAGCGTAGTAGAGCCCACTCAACCACTGCGTCTTGCTCGACAATCCAAAGACAATTAAGAGGCTAGGACTTTTGTCCCAGCCTCTTTTGAATTTATGTTGATTTAGATTTCATAGCCGATTAAGAGGCCGCCTTCTTCAGCATAGAAGCTACATAGACCAGAGGTCGGAAGGACTTCGATATCCGCATTGGCGAATTTTTCATGGACCAAGGCAGAGAGTTGTTCTACGAATTTTTCGTTGCGACGGTGAGCAATGGTGATATGTCCCCCTTTATAGCCAGCTTTGAGCATTTCTTCAAAAGTAGTGGAAATAGCTTTCTTTTGGCCACGGGCTTTATGGAGAAGCTCAAGGGTCCCGGTATCGCTGGCTTGACCGACCATACGGATATTTAAGAGGCCAACAACAGTCCCGATAATTTTATTGAGACGACCATTTTTGACCAAATTATCGACCTTAGCAAGGACAAAGATTAGTTTGGTTTTCTCTTGGTATTTGGTGATGACTTCGACCACTTGATCAAAGTCAAGGTCCTGGGCGATTAATTGATGGAGTTTGCGAACGAGTAGATCCACTTCACCTCCAGCTGATAAACTATCAATCACATGGATATTGGTAGTCGGATGTTCTTCTTGATAAAGTTTTTTAGCGACTTGAGCACTATTGTGGCTACCAGACAAAGTACCAGTGATGGTAACAACGATAATATTGTCAGCTCCCTTGAAGGCTCTCATATAGTCATCAGGACTGGGACAAGCTGATTTGGAAGCAGTAGTCGTTGCATACATATCTTCCATCATTTTGTCTGTATCCAGATTAGCGTCGTCTGTATAGATGGTCTCACCAATCTGAATGGTAAGGGGAACTGAAACAAAGCTTGTATCTGGTGCAGCGCTTTCATAAGTACGGTAATCACAGCCTGAATCTGCAATAATTTTCCATGTCATTTTTATTACCTCAAAATGTAAAAAATTGTACATTGACAAGTAGTTAGTCTTTTTTTACAATTATATCATGAAGTTGCTTTCTCTGAAAGCAGATACATTCGGATGATACAGATAGAAAGTAAGTGTTATGGCAGAAAGAAAGATATCAGAAAAATCCTTAGAAAATTTGAAACGCTCCAACCAAGAGAGTAATGCCATTACACGGGAATCCCTGGAGATTTCATTGCTCCAATTGCTAGATAAAAAGGACCTAAAAAAGATCACCATTTCGGAGTTAGTGGAGAGAGCAGGGGTTTCCCGAGCAGCTTTTTACCGAAATTATGAG
This sequence comes from Streptococcus sp. AM43-2AT, assembly GCF_003603405.1. NCBI lineage: Bacteria > Bacillati > Bacillota > Bacilli > Lactobacillales > Streptococcaceae > Streptococcus > Streptococcus sp. AM43-2AT. The sequence continues at coordinate 167,269 of NZ_QTND01000001.1, forward strand.
TCAAAAGAAGAATTGCTGGAATCTATCTTCCAATCAACTGTTTCGAAAATTACCCAGTCTTTAGAGGGTTATAATTTTAAGACCGATTTGTACCAGATTTGGGTTTATCTCTTTAAAGAGGCCAAAAAGGAAGCCCGCATTATCAGCTTAGCCGTCGATTATAATTTTGAAAAACTACTCACCAAGGCTGTTTATGAATTTCTGGAAAAGAGAAGTAAAACTCAGAAATCATCACAAGGACCAGCTAGTTATTTAAATTCCTTCCTCAGCTCAGCCATTGTCTCTGTCTTAGCTAAATGGATTAAGGATGGCATGAAGGTGCCGGCGGAGAAGATGGCCTCCTTGGGTCTTCCCTTGTTTCCTCAAAAGAAAAGAAAATAAAAAATGATCTACTAGATCGAGTGATTATTTCGACTCTAGTAGGTCATTTTTGACTTTATTTAGGAAACGGTCTAGTTCTTTTTGGTTTTTGAGAGCGATGAATTTGTCTGAATAGGTTTGGCCGACAGTCTGATAGCGTGTGACCTGTCTGACTTGGCGACCATCCCAAAGAACCCAGCGGATGAATTCCCAGTCTAACTTTTCAATGCAACCAGTTGCCATGCTGTCTCTAACTTGACCTCGGAAGTGACGGGCCCGCTTCCAGGCCCGATAAAGGCAGTTCCAACGGGAGAAATTTAGGAAGATAATCCAGTCGGACTCTTCCAATCTGCGCTCGTATTGGCACCAAGCATAGTTGCCATCAATGACCCAGTTTTCTTTGGTATCTAAAAAAGTAAGGACTTCTTGCTCCATCTTGTCAGGGTCATTGTCCTGCCAATTCAGAAGGAATTGCAGACGGTCTAGGTGAAGCAGTGAAAGTTGATAGTGATCAGCAAGGGTCTTTGCAAGAGTAGATTTTCCTGATCCAGAATAGCCGATAATCGTAATTTTCATCGTATCTCCTCATATGGAAGCAACAAAAAAAGCTCCGGAGAGCTCATTTTGTATGCAATTCTTGATTAACCAAGTTTCGCTGCAAGACGTGCTTTATCACGGCTAGCTTTGTTTTTGTGGATCAAACCTTTAGTTTCTGCTTTATCGATAGCTGAGCTAGCAGCGCGGTAAAGTTCTTCAGATGGGTTTGCTTCAAAAGCTTTGATTGCAGTACGCATAGCTGATTTTTGAGCTGAGTTTTTTTCGTTGTGTTTAACGTTCAATTCAGCGCGTTTGATAGCTGATTTAATGTTTGCCAATTTTTTCACCTCCAATGATATTCTAACTCTCTTATTATATCTGAAAACTTTTCTTTTGACAAGCCCAAACTAATTTTTCTTCGAAACGCTATCTCTTAGAGTTGGTTTTGTTATCAAACTCTTATCTCTTGAGGTAGATTTCATCAATCTCATGGTTGGCAGATTTGTGTAGGATCAGTTCAGCACGGTTGCGGGTGGGCTCGATGTAGTCTTTTAGATTTAAGAGGTTGATAGACTCCCATACCTGATGAGCAAAAGCTAGGACTTCAGCTTCTGGTTGCTTGGTAAAGCGATGGTAGTAGTTGCTTGGATCATCCTTCGCACGGTCCAATAATTTTTTAAAGCGGTCAATATACCAGGACTCAATATTGGCAACCTCAGCATCTACATAGATGGAGAAGTCAAAGAAGTCTGTCATATAGAGGCGATCATTTTGAGGATTCTGAAAAACATTGATCCCTTCAACAATAATGAAGTCTGCAGCTTGGATGGTTTGCTTCTGGTCAGGGACGATATCATAAATCTCATGAGAATAGACGGGAATCTGGTAACTCTGACCATTTTTTAGCCCATTCAGGAAATCCAAGAGAAGTTCCATATCATAACTTTCAGGGAAGCCCTTGCGATTGAGAATGTCTTGTTCAATCAAAGTCGCATTGGGATATAAGAAGCCATCTGTCGTCACTAGCTCCACTGTAGAACCGGAAAAGGTCCGAGAAAGAAGGATTTGAAGAAGGCGGCTAGTCGTTGATTTGCCGACAGCCACAGACCCTGAAATTCCAATCATAAAAGGCTGTTTTTTGCTTTCCTGTTGGAGGAAGATGCCTTTAGAGAAGGCTAAGTCTTCTTTTGCTTTTTTGTAGATTTGAATTAAGTGTGTCAGGGGTAAATAAATGTCTGTTACATCTTGTAAACTAATGAGGTCATTAAAACTCTTGATGGAATTCAATTCCTCTTCAGATAGAGGAGGAGTTGATTTTCGGTGGAGATTTTGCCAAGTTTGTCGATTGATTTTTTCGAAGTGTAGAAATTCTTTATCCATTGCAAGCCTTTCCTCCATAGTGACCTTTAGTATAACAGTTTTGTTGTTTTCTGTAAACGATTTAAAAATAGGTTAAATTATGCTATAATGCTAATATGAGTAAAATGTACTATGATGAACATCCAGATGCTCAACATGATATCCACGAGTTACATGTGGTCCTTCTAGGAGAGCGGATGAAATTTTTGACGGATGCTGGCGTTTTTAGTAAGAAAATGATCGACTTTGGCAGTCAGGTCCTCTTGTCTTGTCTGTCTTTTCAGCAAGGAGAGACGGTTTTGGACGTTGGTTGCGGATATGGTCCACTTGGGCTTTCTTTGGTTAAGACCCAAGGAGTTCATGCTACTATGGTAGACGTCAATACACGTGCTCTTGATCTAGCACGGAAAAACGCGGCTTTCAATCAAGTAGAAGCAAAGATATTCCAATCCAATGTCTATGATCAGGTTGAGGAAAGTTTTGATCATATTATCAGTAATCCTCCGATTCGGGCTGGGAAAAAGGTGGTTCATGAAGTACTTTCTGGAAGCTTTGACCATTTGAATCCTGGTGGAGACTTAACCATTGTCATTCAGAAAAAACAGGGTGCTCCAAGTGCGAAGGCAAAGATGGAAGAAGTCTTTGGAAATTGTGAAATCCTCAAAAAAGACAAGGGTTATTATATTTTAAGGAGTGAGAAAACCACATGAGAGCTGTAGATATCATTCAGAAAAAACGTGATGGCATTGAATTGAGTAAAGAAGAAATTCACTGGCTGATTGAAGGCTATGTGGCTGGAACAGTCCCAGACTATCAAATGGCTGCCTTTGCCATGGCGGTTTACTTCAAAGGAATGACAACTCAAGAAATCTCAGATTTGACCATGAAGATGGTGGAAACCGGGGAGCAATTCGACCTCTCTGCTATTAAAGGCATTAAGGTGGATAAACACTCTACAGGTGGTGTAGGGGATAAAGTAACGATTGTGCTGGCCCCTCTAGTAGCTAGCTTTGGTGTCCCAGTAGCCAAGATGAGTGGTCGTGGCCTTGGACATACAGGTGGGACTATTGATAAACTAGAATCTATCAAAGGATTCCAAATTGAGCGGACCCAAGAAGAGTTCATCAAACAAGTGCAAGACATTGGTCTTTCTGTTATCGGACAGTCTGACCAATTGGTCCTAGCAGATAAGCTTCTCTATGCGCTTCGGGATGTGACGGCAACAGTTGACACGATTCCCTTGATTGCGAGTTCCGTTATGAGTAAGAAGATTGCTGCTGGAGCAGATGCAATCCTTCTGGATGTGACCGTTGGAGAAGGGGCCTTTATGAAGACCATCGAAGAAGCGCGTGAACTGGCCCGCACCATGGTGGATCTTGGAAATGCTGTCGGTCGCAAGACTATTGCTGTCTTGACGGATATGAGCCAGCCTTTGGGAACCAGCATTGGGAACCGTTTGGAAATTCTTGAAGCCTTAGATATTCTTCAAGGCAAAGGTAGAGAAGACGTGACCCACTTCATTTGCGAATTGGCTCAAATTATGTTGGAGCTTGGTGGGGTGACGGCTAGCTTGGAAGAAATCAAACAACATCTGACAGCTGGCAAAGCTCTGAAGAAGTTTGAGGAAATGGTCCTTGCTCAAGGTGGAGATTTGGAAGATCTATACCGTCCAGCTCAGGTAAAAGAACAAGTACCTGTCTATGCAGAAGCGGATGGCTATATTGCAGCATTGCCTGCTATGGAACACGGACTCTTCGCAATGCGTCTGGGGGCTGGAAGAGCGGTTAAATCAGATGTTTTAGACTATGAGTCAGGGATTGTTTTTGCTAAGAAAGTCGGGGATCCTGTTCAAAAAGGGGATCTTGTTGCAACTATTTATACAAACTTAGAAATTTGTCAAAAAAACATTGCAGAATTCCAAAAAAATGTTAAAATACTAGACAAGGTTGTAAGCGTTTCAGAAATTATTGAAATCGTATCGTAATTCGTTTAGGGGAGATTCATTAATGAAATTAAACAAATACATAGACCACACACTATTAAAACCGGATGCACAGCAAGAACAAATCGAGGCTTTGATCGAAGAAGCGAAAGAATATGATTTTGCGAGTGTTTGTGTGCAACCAACATGGGTCAACTTCGCAGTTGAAGGACTTCGGGATTCAGATGTAAAAGTGTGTACAGTGATTGGTTTTCCTCTTGGCGCGAACACACCAGCTGTTAAAGCATTTGAAACTCAAAATGCCATTCAAAATGGAGCCGATGAGATCGATATGGTCATCAATATCGGTGCCTTGAAATCCAAAAACCTTACGTTAGTAGAAGAGGATATTCAGTCTGTTGTGGATGCAAGTGGGGATCACTTGGTAAAAGTGATCATCGAAACCTGCTTATTGACCGAAACTGAAAAAGTAGTAGCTTGCCAGATCGCTAAATTGGCGGGAGCTGACTTTGTCAAAACTTCGACTGGATTTTCTACTGGTGGGGCAACTGTTGAGGATGTGGCTCTCATGCGCCAGGTTGTGGGACCTGATATGGGAGTAAAAGCATCTGGTGGGACTCGTAGCTATGAGGATGCTCAAGCTATGATCCAAGCGGGTGCTAACCGAATTGGTACTTCCTCTGGAGTAGCCATTATGAAGGGAGAAGTAGCCCATGGCGACTACTGAGTTGATTGACCTAGCTGTAAAAACAAGTGAGAATGCTTATGTACCTTATTCTCATTTTCCAATCGGGGCTGTCCTTGTGACAGATGATGGAAAGCTTTATACAGGCGTCAATGTTGAAAATGCTAGCTTCGGCTTGACCAATTGTGGTGAGCGAACAGCTATCTTCAAGGCTGTTTCAGAAGGAGAGCGTTCATTTAAGGAATTAATTATTTATGGTCAGACTGAAAAACCAGTTTCACCCTGTGGTGCTTGTCGCCAGGTGATGGCTGAATTTTTCGAGCCAGACCTACCGGTTACTTTGGTAGCCAAAGATAAATCGACGGTCGTGATGACGGTCAAGGAATTGCTTCCATATTCCTTTACAGATCTTACCTAGTAACTTCTGTAAAGGCGGTCTATTGACCCTTATATTAATCCGCAACTTAGTTGCATATCTTATTTAGGAGGTTCAGAAATGAACAAGAAACAATGGTTAGGCCTAGGTCTAGTAACTGTCGCTGCAATCGGACTTGCTGCATGTGGAAATCGTGCGTCTCGCAAAGATTCTTCAGATGCAAAAACTGATTTAAAAGCTGCTATCGTTACTGACACAGGTGGTGTTGATGATAAATCATTTAACCAATCTGCATGGGAAGGTCTACAAGCTTGGGGTAAAGAAAATGGTCTTTCTAAAGATAACGGATTTACTTACTTCCAATCTACAAGTGAAGCAGATTTTGCGAATAACTTCAGCCAAGCTGCTACAAACGGCTACAAATTAGTGTACGGTGTTGGTTACAAACTTGCTCCAGCTGTTACTGCTGCTGCAGATGAAAATGCTGATATCAACTATGTTATCATTGACTCTGTTGTTGGTGATAAGAAGAACGTAGCATCTGCTGTTTTTGCAGATAATGAAGCTGCTTATCTTGCAGGGGTTGCTGCAGCCAAAACTACGAAGACAAACAAAGTTGGTTTCATCGGTGGAGCACGTGGTGAAGTTATCACTCGTTTTGAAAAAGGATTTGAAGCAGGCGTGAAGTCTGTAAACAAAGACATTTCAGTTGATGTACAATATGCTGAAGACTTCAACAACCCTGAAAAAGGTAGAACAATTGCAGCAACACAATACGCTGCAGGAGCTGACGTTATTTACCAAGCTGCTGGTGGTACAGGAGCTGGTGTCTTCAAGGAAGCAAAAGACTTGAACGAGAAGAAAAACGAAGGCGAAAAAGTTTGGGTTATTGGTGTAGACCGTGACCAAGTTGATGAAGGTAAATACACTTCAAAAGATGGTAAAGAATCTAACTTCGTATTGGCTTCTACTTTGAAACAAGTTGGTAAAACTGTTCAAGAAATCGCAACTCAAACTGCTGACGGTAAATTCCCAGGTGGAAAAGTGATTACATTTGGTTTGAAAGATGGTGGTGTTGATTTGACAACTTCTAATCTTTCAGAAGATGCTAAAAAAGCAGTAGAAGATGCTAAAAAACAAATTATTGATGGTAGCGTAAAAGCACCTGAGAAATAAGAACCTTCGGGAAGCGATCCATCCTTCTTGGGTCGCTTTTTTTCGAGGTGTTGAGACATTTTGTCTCAATAGAACTTACTAACTTGTTTAGCAGGTCCTACTGAAATAAAATATAGTTTTCTAGAAAGGAATATTCGAATGGCACACGAAAACGTCATTGAGATGCGTGAAATTACCAAAATTTTTGGTGAATTTGTCGCAAACGACAAAATCAACCTCGAATTGCGTAAAGGTGAAATTCATGCACTTCTTGGTGAAAATGGAGCTGGGAAATCAACCCTGATGAATATGTTGGCTGGTCTTTTGGAACCAACGAGCGGAGAAATTGTGGTCAATGGGAAGTCTGAAAAATTAGATTCTCCTTCAAAGGCTGCTTCTCTAGGGATCGGGATGGTTCACCAGCACTTCATGTTGGTAGAAGCTTTCACTGTTGCAGAAAATATCATTCTTGGTAGCGAAGTAACGAATAAAGGTGTATTAGATTTGAAAAAGGCTAATGCAGATATCCTTGAGTTGTCAGAACGCTACGGCTTGGCTGTGGATCCTACAGCAAAAGTTGAAGATATTTCTGTTGGTGCTCAACAACGTGTAGAAATCTTGAAGACACTCTATCGCGGAGCTGATATTCTGATTTTCGACGAGCCCACAGCGGTGCTAACTCCTGCTGAAATTTTGGAGTTGATGGATATCATGAAAGCCCTTGTTAAAGAAGGGAAATCTATCATCCTCATCACCCACAAACTGGACGAAATTCGTGCGGTTGCGGACCGTGTCACAGTTATTCGTCGTGGGAAATCCATTCAAACCGTTAGCATCGAAGGTGCTACCAATAAAGATTTGGCAGAGATGATGGTTGGGCGTTCAGTTTCGTTCGTAACGGAAAAGGAAGAAGCGCAACCGAAAGAAGTGGTTCTTCAAATTTCTGACTTGATCGTGAATGAAAACCGCGGAGTTCCTGCAGTCAAAGAACTATCTCTTGATGTTCGTGCAGGCGAAATTGTAGGGATTGCAGGGATTGATGGTAATGGTCAGAGTGAATTGATTCAGGCTATTACTGGACTACGGAAAGTCAAATCAGGCAGTATTAAAATTAAAGGACAAGAAGTTGTTGGCCTTTCCCCACGTAAGATTACTGAAATGAATGTCAGCCACGTTCCTGAGGATCGTCATCGTGATGGTCTTGTTCTCGAAATGATGCTTTCTGAAAACATCGCACTTCAAACTTACTACAAAGAACCACTTAGCAAAAACGGTGTTTTGAATTACAATCAAATTAATTCATATGCCCGCAAGTTGATGGAAGAATTTGATGTTCGTGCAGCCAATGAGATTGTTCCAGCAAGTGCTCTATCAGGAGGAAATCAACAAAAGGCTATTATTGCTCGTGAAGTTGATCGTAATCCGGATTTGTTAATCGTTAGCCAACCGACACGTGGATTGGACGTTGGTGCGATTGAGTACATCCATAAACGTTTGATTAGTGAACGTGATAAAGGAAAAGCCGTCCTCGTTGTCAGCTTCGAATTAGATGAAATTCTAAACCTATCAGACCGGATTGCTGTTATTCATGATGGAAAAATCCAAGGTATTGTGAAGCCATCTGAGACCAACAAACAAGAGCTTGGTATTCTAATGGCTGGTGGAGAAATCAAGGAGGCTTCAAATGAATAAAAACACAAGACAAATTGCTATTCCTTTTATTTCTGTAATCCTAGGAATCATCCTCGGAGCCATCATCATGTGGATCTTTGGTTATGATGCCCTTTGGGGTTATGAAGAACTCTTCAAGACAGCTTTTGGTTCTATTAAAAATGTGGGTGAAATTTTCCGCGCCATGGGACCACTGGTTTTGATCGCTCTCGGATTTGCAGTAGCTAGCCGAGCTGGATTTTTCAATGTTGGCTTACCAGGACAGGCCTTGGCTGGGTGGATTGCGGCAGTATGGTTCGCTTTATCTTTTCCAGATATCCCTCGTATCTTAATGATTCCTTTAACAGTCCTTGTGGCTGCAATTGCAGGTGGTTTCGTTGGTTTGATTCCAGGTATCTTGCGAGCATTTTTGGGAACGAGTGAAGTCATCGTTACCATTATGATGAACTACATCGTCCTGTTTGCTGGAAATGAAATCATCCGGAACTTCCCTAAAAAGTTCATGGTCGATTCTGAATCTAGTATCACAGTAGGGGCAAATGCAAGTTATCGACTAGGTTTTCTGACTGAATTAACCAAGTCACGGATGAATATTGGTATCTTTATCGCCTTGATTGCTGTTGCAGTAGTTTGGTTCATTATTAAGAAAACAACCCTTGGTTTTGAAATCCGTTCCGTTGGTCTTAACCCGAATGCTTCAGATTATGCAGGGATGTCAGCTAAACGAATCATCATTCTTTCCATGGTGATTTCAGGTGCCCTCTGTGGGATCGGTGGAGCAGTAGAAGGGATCGGTACCTTCCAGAACATTTATGTTCAACCTGGTTCCTTGGCTATTGGATTTAATGGGATGGCGGTGGCCCTCCTTGCTAGCAATTCTCCTATTGGGATTGTCTTTGCGGCCTTCTTGCTTGGAACCTTGCAAACAGGTGCGCCAGGTATGACCACAGCGACCATTCCACCAGAACTTGTCAATATTGTGACAGCTTCGATTATTTTCTTTGTAAGTGCTCATTACATTATCGAAAAATACATCAAGCCTAAAAAACAAATGAAAGGAGTAGAGTAAGGATGAATACTGTTGCTATACTAACGATTCTTGTATCGAATATGCTGGTCTATGCTGCTCCCCTCATTTTCACTAGTATCGGAGGAGCCTACTCCGAACATGCTGGTGTTGTTAACGTTGGTTTGGAAGGTATCATGGTTATGGGAGCTTTCACAGGAGTCGTGTTTAACTTGACTTTTGCTGACTCTCTTGGTGGCATGACCATCTGGTTATCTCTCCTTGCAGGTGGTTTGGTTGGTCTTATTTTCTCTGCTATCCATGCTGTAGCTACTATCAACTTCCGTGCTGATCACGTGGTGAGTGGTACGGTATTGAACTTGTTGGCTCCTGCCTTAGCTGTCTTTTTGGTAAAAGCAATCTACGGAAAAGGTCAAACCAACAATATCGATTTGTCATTTGGTAAATTTGATTTTCCTTTCTTGTCTGATATCCCTGTCATTGGAGATATCTTTTTCAAGAATACAAGCTTAATGGGATATGTCGCGATTGGATTTTCATTTGTAGCATGGTTTATCATGTTTAAAACGAAGTTCGGTCTTCGACTTCGCTCAGTTGGTGAACATCCACAAGCTGCGGATACCCTTGGGATTAATGTATACCTCATGCGTTACTATGGTGTGCTCATCTCTGGATTTTTAGGAGGAGTTGGGGGTGCCTTGTATGCGCAATCTGCTTCTGTTAATTTCTCTGCAACTACCATTGTAGGACCTGGATTTATCGCCCTAGCGGCTATGATCTTTGGTAAATGGAACCCAATCGGTGCCATGTTATCCAGTCTATTCTTTGGTCTTTCACAAGCCTTGGCGGTTGTGTCTACGCAGATTCCTTTCCTTGCCCATATTCCAGGAGTCTACCTCCGTATTGCGCCGTATGTATTGACCATCATCGTCCTAGCAGCCTTCTTTGGTAAGTCGGTTGCACCAAAAGCAGATGGTGTGAACTACATCAAGTCTAAGTAAAAGCCTCCTTTATGGAAAAAGAAAGCACGAGTCGCTCGAACTCGTGCTTTTTGTATGCTTATGGATTGGTTTGCATTTCTGCAAGTAGGTTTTCGGCCGTCGTAGTAGGCAAGATACGCAGACGATTTAGCGAGTAGAGGCCATCATCTAAACTAGCTAGTCCATTGTTGGTCGTCAAGCCCATTTTGTAGCCATTGGTTTTTGCTAGATCCATGGTGACGTCAGAGTAGCGACCAGCGGGGTAGACAATGGTGGTCGTGGTTTGATTGAGTTTCTTGTCTAATACTTGTTTGGAATTGGCTAGTTCAGCTTTTTGAGTGGCAGTATCTGATTGGGCCAAATCTGGGTGGGATACCGTATGGCTCTCAAAAGTAAGGCCTTGTGCTTTCATTTCTTTGATTTGATCAAAGGTTAGAACGCTTGGTTTTTCCTTTTCAGAAAATGAAGTAATGATATTATTGGTTGCGGTCATTTGGTATTTTTTTAGGAGTGGATAGACTATGGTATAAAAGTCTGAAATTCCATCATCGAACGTCAACCAAACGACTTTGCCACCTTCAGGCAGTTCATTTTTTGTAAGTGCGCGATAAGCTTCTTCAGGCGTCAGGGTGTAGTAACCGGCCCCTTTTAAGGCTTTGAGATGACTCTCGAAGGTTTCTGGTGCTACAATGAGGTTGGCATTGGCCTCTTCCGAAGGGGCCATCGTGTGAACAGCGTGGTACATGAGAATTGGGATTTTCACAGGTTGCTCTTGTTTTACCCATTTGGTAGTAGAACCTTGCTGTTTCATCGTCTGACTTGTATTTGTTTCTTGCTTGTCAGCAATAGTCCCCTGTTTCAATAGGAGGAACCCTAAAAAGAATATGCAAGACAGAAGAAAAGCATTTAAAATCAGTAGTAATCGTATTTTCTTTGGGACACGTCTTTTTCGGTGATTCATAGAGACCCCTTTCTTTATCAATATCATTATATCATAGGGTCATGAAATCTCTTAAAGACAAAGTTACAAATGGCTTAAAATTTCAGGAGCTCTAGGCTGTTTTTGAAGGCATGGGTTGCTAGTTAGTTTGAAGAGGAGGTCTAAATCTCAAAAAGTAAAGTTCTTGTAGAGGAAGAAGGGCAAAGAACTAGTCAGAAAGGGCTAATTTTTGATATAATGGAATATATTAGATGTTTAAGGAGACCAACATGTCTGTTAAGATTGCCTTACTAGGATTTGGTACTGTTGCCAGCGGCGTACCATTTTTATTAAAAGAAAACCATGAAAAGATCAGCCAGGCTGCTCAAGATGACATTGAGATTGCTAAGGTCTTGGTTCGCGATGATGCGGAGAAAGAAAGCTTGCAAGCAGCTGGCCATGACTACAATTTTGTAACCAATGTCGATGAGATCATTGAAGACAAAGATATTGCTATCGTGGTTGAGTTGATGGGCCGGATCGAGCCTGCCAAGACCTTTATCACCCGCGCTTTGGAAGCAGGCAAGCACGTGGTCTCTGCCAACAAAGACCTCCTTGCCGTTCATGGAAGTGAGTTACTAGTGATTGCAAAAGAACACCAAGTAGCCCTTTATTATGAAGCTGCCGTAGCGGGTGGAATTCCAATCCTTCGGACCTTGGTGAATTCCTTGGCTTCTGACAAGGTGACCAAGGTTCTTGGTGTGGTCAATGGTACTTCTAACTTCATGATGACCAAAATGGTCGAAGAAGGCTGGACTTATGAGGATGCTTTAGCAGAAGCACAACGCCTTGGTTACGCTGAAAGTGACCCTACCAATGACGTCGAAGGAATCGATGCAGCTTATAAGATGGTGATTTTGAGCCAATTTGCCTTTGGGATGAACATCCAATTTGACCAAGTAGGTCACAAGGGAATCAGCCAGATCACTCCTCAAGATGTCTCAGTAGCCCAAAGCCTTGGTTATGTGATCAAGTTGGTCGGCTCGATTGTTGAAACAGAGTCAGGGATTGCAGCAGAAGTGACACCAACCTTCCTTCCTAAAGAACATCCACTTGCTAGCGTGAACGACGTCATGAATGCGGTCTATGTGGAATCGATCGGGATTGGTGAGTCTATGTACTATGGACCAGGGGCAGGTCAAAAACCAACTGCGACTAGTGTTGTAGCTGACATCGTTCGCATTGTTCGTCGTTTGAATGAAGGAACAATCGGTAAAGCCTTCAACGAATACAGCCGCCCGCTTCAATTGGCTAAGCCTGAAGATGTGAAGAACAATTATTACTTCTCAATCAAGGCACCAGATGCGACTGGTCAAATCTTACGTATTGCGGAAATCTTTAATGCAGAAGGAGCTTCCTTCAAGCAAATCCTTCAAGAAGACTCAGATGGTCAATTTGCAAGTGTGGTTATCATTACCCACCAAGTCAACCAGACGCAATTCAAGAACTTGGTTGAAAAACTGGATTCAGAGCCAAATTTCAAACTTATGAATACCTTTAAAGTATTGGGAGAATAAGATGAGAATTACAGTACCAGCGACTAGTGCCAATGTAGGGCCAGGATTTGATTCTGTTGGGATCGCTGTTTCTAAGTATTTGACCATTGATGTGCTAGAAGCGCAAGAAAACTGGTGGATTGAACATGATTTAGGAGAGGAGATTCCAAGCGATGAAGAGAATCTCTTGCTTCAAACTGCTCTCCAAGTCGCATCCGATTTGCCTCCTCATCGTCTCAAGATGACTAGTGAAGTGCCTTTGGCGCGTGGTCTAGGTTCCTCTAGCTCTGTTATTGTAGCGGGGATTGAGTTGGCTAATCAACTGGGCAACTTATGTCTTAGCGATGAAGATAAACTAGAGATCGCGACAAAAATCGAAGGTCATCCGGACAATGTAGCGCCAGCTATTTTTGGAAATCTGGTCGTAGCAAGCTATGTGGATCAGCAGACCAATCATTTGGTTCTTCCATTTCCTGAGTGTGCACTAGTGGCCTTTGTTCCGAATTACGAACTCAAGACCAGCGATAGCCGAAATGTCCTTCCTAGTGAATGGTCTTATAAGGAAGCTGTGGCAGCTAGTTCCATTGCAAACGTGGCCATCGCTGCCCTTGCTAAGGGGGACTTAAGAGTCGCAGGAAAAGCCATCGAAGCGGATCGCTTCCATGAACGCTACCGTCAACAACTAGTTGCAGAGTTCCCTCAAGTGAAAGAGGTTGCGCATCAACATAAAGCTTATGCGACTTACCTTTCTGGTGCAGGTCCAACCATTATGACCATGCTCCCCGTTGAACATGCAGAAGCCTTTGCCAAAGACTTGGAGTCTAAGGCTTTAAATGGTCAGGTTTTCTCATTAAAGATTGACACAACTGGTGTGAAGGTAGAAGCATAGTGAATCTTGATTCAAAGAAAAAAATGATTAGATAGGCTAAATTAGTCTATCTAATTTTATTTATCTATGATAAAATAGTTTTATAAATCATTTGTCTATCAAATTATTTTAGGATAATAAACATTTATTCAAAAGATAGATAGAAATGTAAAGGAGATTGTAATTCTAATGAAAGACTTTGAACGTCATCAACTTGCTACGGAACTTGGATTCCAGTTTGATCCTCAGACCTCATCTATTTATGGTGAGAACTCTGGGTATTTCTTCTTAATGAGAGAAACAGACACAAAAAATGTCTTCAGCATTGCTCTTTCTGTTTCTCGTGATGATGCGGAAGAAGCAGCGGCTCAATTGCAGCAAATGGTGAAAGAATCTTCTGTTCTGAAGAGTGTGAGCCTCAACCAATATGTCACAACTTTCACTGTAAAAGCTGGGATGACCAAGGCAAAAACGATTGAGAATATTCACCAAGCCTTAACAGAAATCCTGCAATTTTTACAAACCAATGGTTTCTACACTGTATGTGGCTACTCTGGTGAAAAAGGTCCGGTTGGTCTCTACCAGATTGGAGATTCCCTCTTCTTGATGAATGAAGAAAACTATCAAATTGTGAGTTCCCAACTAAAAATTGAAACCGATTCATATAATAGTCAGAAAGAAAATGTCCTTCTTGGATCAGTAGGTGCCTTTATTGGTGCCATTATCGGAGGAGCTGTGACTCTTTTTATTGCCCGTCTCGGCTACGTAGCTTTTTATGCTGGTTTCATCCTTGGGATCTGTGTTGTCAAAGGCTATGAGATCTTAGGGAAGAAATTTAGCAAACTTGGTGCAGTTATTTCTAGTATCCTCTTGTTGGTGACTGTTGTTCTCGTTCACCAATTTGACTATGCCTTAGAAGCAGCTAAACAGCTTGGACTCGACTTTAGTGATGGATTTGATTTGATCAATTCCCTTGTTCTAAATGGTGAAGCACCTGAGAAATACTTCTTTAACTTCTTTATGTTGGCAGTCTTTACCATTATTGGGGGTGGGATTGCCATTGGCTCAGCCTTGTCCACTCAAGAAACACGTGGCATTGCGCGTAAGATTGGCTAATTTAATAAACCCTTGTTTAAAAAAATTAAAACAGAAGTGGTCTTTTGGCTGTTTCTGTTTTTTTACTTCTTAGTCGAAAAGTGGGCTGGTTTTTGTTATAATGGATAAGATAACGTATAGAAGAGAGTTGTGAGATGGAAATTGTAAAGCAAATCAAAGAGGAGTTGGCTGGCATTGAAATTTTGTTCGATGAGCCACTCAAACAATATACCTATACCAAGGTTGGAGGGGCTGCAGACTATTTGGCCTTTCCTCGCAATCAATATGAATTAAAACGAATTGTCACCTTTGCCAATGCTCATGAAATTCCTTGGATGGTCTTGGGGAATTCTTCGAATATTATCGTCCGTGACGGTGGGATTGAAGGCTTTGTGATCATGTTTGATCATTTCCATGATGTCCGAGTCAATGGGTACGTGATTGAAGCAGAGGCAGGTGCTAAGCTGATCGATGTGACTCACGTAGCCCGCTACCATAGCTTGACAGGCTTTGAATTTGCTTGTGGGATTCCTGGTAGCATTGGGGGTGCTGTTTACATGAATGCTGGTGCCTATGGTGGCGAGATTGCCCATATTCTCCAATCGTGTAAGGTCTTGACGCCAGAGGGTGAAATAAAAACCCTATCCGCAAGTGATTTGGCCTTTGGTTATCGCCATTCCAAGATCCAAGAGACAGGGGATGTGGTGATTTCGGCTAAGTTTGCCTTAGCACCTGGCAACTATGATCAGATCAATCAAGAAATGGCGCGCTTGACTCATTTGCGAGAGCTAAAACAACCTCTCGAATACCCGTCTTGTGGCTCTGTTTTCAAACGTCCAGTCGGTCACTTTGCAGGACAGTTGATCAGTGAGGCAGGATTAAAGGGACACCGGATTGGTGGTGTAGAAGTTTCTGAAAAGCATGCTGGCTTTATGATCAATGTCGATTATGGGACTGCCAAAGATTATGAAGACTTGATTGCTCATGTCATCGCGACAGTTGAAAAATCGGCTGGGGTGACCTTAGAGCGGGAAGTCCGTATTATTGGGAGAGATTAACGGTTCGAGATGGAATAGGGGCTACTCTTGGGTAGACCCTTCCTACTTTAGAAGGGGGGTGAGTGCCTATCGATACCGAAAATAGGTGGGGCAGTCTTATAAGTCCCCGAGAGGTGTTGGTGGCCTGACGGGTATTCTCGTCAGCCTATGAGACTAGTGGTTGGTCTCAGATGGAAACGCATGAAAAAGAAGGAATTTATGTGAATTGAAAAAACCAATTATTGAGTTTAGAAATGTCTCAAAAGTATTTGAAGACAGCGATACAGTGGTTCTCAAAGATATCAACTTTGAGTTGGAAGAAGGGAAATTCTATACCCTCCTCGGTGCTTCAGGATCTGGTAAATCGACGATTTTGAACATTATTGCCGGTTTGTTAGACGCTTCGACAGGGGATGTCCTCTTGGATGGTGTTCGGATCAATGATTTACCGACTAACAAACGGGATGTCCATACCGTCTTCCAGTCCTATGCCCTTTTCCCACACATGAATGTGTTTGAGAATGTTGCCTTCCCTCTTCGTTTGAAGAAGCTAGACAAGGCGGAAATTCAAAGACGAGTGACTGAAGTCCTTAAGATGGTGCAATTAGGAGGATTTGAGAAACGCTCCATCCAGAAACTTTCTGGCGGTCAACGCCAGCGGGTGGCCATTGCACGAGCGATTATCAATGAACCGCGAGTGGTCCTTTTGGATGAGCCTTTGTCTGCCCTCGATTTGAAGTTGCGGACAGACATGCAGTATGAACTCCGTGAATTGCAACAACGCCTGGGTATTACCTTTGTTTTTGTTACCCATGACCAGGAAGAAGCGCTTGCTATGAGTGACTGGATCTTCGTCATGAACGAAGGAGAAATTGTCCAATCAGGAACACCAGTCGATATCTACGATGAGCCGATCAACCATTTCGTTGCGACCTTTATCGGTGAGTCCAACATCCTTCCAGGGATCATGATCGAAGACTACCTAGTAGAATTCAACGGTAAACGCTTTGAGTCAGTCGATGGAGGGATGAGACCAAACGAACCGGTCGAAGTCGTTATTCGCCCTGAAGATTTGCAAATCACACTGCCCGAAGAAGGCAAGCTCCAGGTGAAAGTGGATACCCAACTTTTCCGTGGGGTACACTATGAGATCATCGCCTATGATGAATTGGGCAATGAGTGGATGATTCACTCAACGCGTAAGGCAATCGTAGGTGAAGAAATCGGTCTGGACTTTGAACCAGAAGATATCCATGTCATGCGTCTCAATGAAACGGAAGAAGAGTTCGATGCACGGATCGAAGAGTACGTAGAAGTAGAAGAGCAAGAAGCCGGATTGATCAATGCCATCGAGGAGGAAAGAGATGAAGAAAACAACCTCTAACCTCTTTGTGGTTCCCTATTTTCTCTGGATCCTCCTCTTTGTCTTGGCTCCTGTAGCCTTGATTATTTGGCAATCCTTTGTTAATGTCCAGGGACAGGGTTCCTTAGAGAATTACCAAACCTTTTTTACAGCGCAGAATTGGACCTACCTCAAGATGAGCTTCAACTCCATTCTCTATGCTGGGATCGTTACCTTTGTGACGCTCTTGATTTCTTACCCGACAGCTTATTTTTTGACCCAGCTCAAGCATCGTCAGCTCTGGCTCATGCTCATCGTCCTTCCGACCTGGGTTAACCTCTTGCTCAAGGCTTATGCCTTTATCGGGATCTTTGGTCAAGGGGGATCTATTAACCAATTCTTGAGCTTCATCGGAATCGGTCCTCAACAGATCCTCTTTACGGACTTTTCTTTCATCTTTGTCGCTAGTTACATTGAGTTGCCCTTTATGATCCTTCCTATCTTCAATGTTTTGGATGATTTGGATCCAAATCTCATCAATGCTAGCTATGACCTAGGAGCTAATAAGTGGGATACCTTCCGTCGAGTTGTCTTCCCGTTGTCTATGAACGGGGTTCGCTCTGGAGTCCAATCGGTCTTTATTCCAAGTTTGAGTCTCTTCATGTTGACGCGTTTGATCGGAGGAAACCGGGTGATTACTCTGGGGACTGCCATCGAGCAGCATTTCCTCACGACACAAAACTGGGGAATGGGATCAACCATTGGAGTGGTCTTGATCCTTGCTATGCTCTTAGTCATGTGGGTAACGAGAGAAAGGAGTGAACGATGAAAAAGATTTCACGTATCTATTTAGGATTGGTTTTCCTACTCCTTTATCTGCCAATCTTTTACTTGATTGCCTATGCCTTTAATGCTGGTGGGGATATGAATGCTTTTACAGGCTTTACCTTGGAGCATTTCCAAAGTCTCTTTGAGGATACGCGTCTTATGTTGATCCTCTCACAGACCTTCCTCTTGGCCTTCCTGTCAGCCTTGATTGCGACCATTATTGGGACCTTTGGGGCAATTTATATTTACCAATCTAAGAAGAAGTTTGAAGGACCGTTTTTGTCTGTCAATAACATTCTTATGGTGGCACCTGACGTTATGATCGGGGCTAGCTTCCTGATCCTCTTTACGACGATCAAGTTCCAGCTTGGCTTTGCCTCTGTCTTGATGAGTCACGTAGCCTTCTCTATTCCAATCGTAGTCTTGATGGTCTTGCCACGCTTGAAGGAAATGAACCGTGATATGATTAATGCGGCCTATGACCTAGGAGCTACTCAGGTGCAGATGTTGAAAGAAATCATGCTTCCTTATTTGACACCTGCGATCATTGCCGGTTACTTCATGGCCTTTACCTACTCCTTGGATGACTTTGCGGTGACCTTCTTTGTCACAGGAAATGGCTTTACGACCTTGTCTGTTGAGATCTACTCACGGGCTCGCCAAGGGATTTCGTTGAATATCAATGCCCTTTCTGCCCTGGTCTTCCTATTCAGTATCTTACTGGTGGTCGGCTATTACTTCATCACTAGAGAGAAGGAGGAGACAGTATGAAAAAACTCTATTCATTCTTGTTAGGGATTGTGGTGGTAATCCTCGTTTTAGCGGGGCTAAGTGCCCGTCTTGAAGCCAAGACCAATCCAAAAGACAGTGATAAGCTGGTCATCTACAATTGGGGAGATTATATCGATCCAGAATTACTTAAGGAATTTACCAAGGAAACAGGCGTTCAAGTCCAATACAATACCTTTGATTCCAATGAAGCCATGTACACCAAAATCAAGCAAGGGGGGACGGCTTACGATATTGCCATCCCAAGTGAATATATGATCGCTAAGATGATGGACGAAAACTTGCTTGAAAAGTTGGATAAGTCCAAATTGAAAGGCTTAGACAATATCGATCCACGCTTCTTGGACTTGGACTTTGACCCTGACAATCAGTATTCAGTCCCTTACTTCTGGGGTACCCTTGGTATCATCTACAACAGTAAGATGGTTGATAAGGCACCCGAACACTGGGCGGATCTATGGAGACCAGAGTACAAGAATGACATCATGATGTACGATGGGGCGCGTGAGGTCATGGGGATTGGACTCAATAGCTTAGGTTATAGTCTCAACTCCAAGGATCCTCAGCAATTACAAGAGTCTGTTGATAAGCTTTATACCTTGATGCCCAATATTAAGGCCCTTGTAGCCGATGAAATGAAAGGCTACATGATCCAAAATAATGCAGCCATTGGGGTGACTTTCTCCGGTGAAGCTAGTCAAATGCTGGAAGCCAATGAGGACCTCCGCTATGTCGTCCCATCAGAAGCCAGCAACCTTTGGTTTGATAATATCGTTATTCCAAAGACGGTGAAGAATAAAGAAGCAGCCTATGCCTTTATCAACTTTATGCTTCGCCCAGAAAATGCTTATAAGAATGCTCTCTATGTCGGTTATTCTACACCGAACAAAGAAGCTAAGAAGATGCTACCAGAAGAGGTCCAAGAAGACCAAGCCTTCTACCCAAGTGATGACACGCTAAAGAACTTAGAAGTCTACGAACAACTTGGCAAGAAGTGGTTAGGCGTTTATAACGACCTCTACCTACAAGTGAAGATGTATCGCAAGTAGGAGAGCATTTCTATAAAATCTAAAGCAAGTTTCTAACGGTTAAAAACCGGATTGAAACTTGCTTTTTTGTGTGAAAAGAAGAATTGAAAACTATAATATATTTCTCATAGGCCCTTTCAATTATCTCAACTTTCAGAAAGATTATATTTTTATGATGCCTTTTTATTTGATTTGACTATAAAGTTTACAGAGACTACAATGGAATTGTAAACGCTGTCATTTTGTTTGAAGGCTTTCCTTCTCACAAATCTCTTAAATTTAAAGGAGTTTCATTATGAGGAAAAAGAATCTTTCTTTTATCTTGTCTGCTTTATTACTTTCACCTATAGTGATAGCCACTCAAGTTCGGGCTGATGAAGTTTCCGAAAAGGCTACAGGAGCAGATACTGAACTAGTCGGTTCGCCAGAACTTGTCTCTATAGAAAAGCCTCAGATTAATCCCCAACCTGAAGCTTCAGGTCTAGAGTCAGGTGGGAGGGCAGAAGCTGAGAGTGGATACTTACTTGAGGAGGAAGCTAGCAAGTTAACTGAAACAAATGATTCTTTAGGAGACCTACCGAAACCTTTATTGGTATCAGAAACGCCTGATAAACTATCGACTCTGATTGAAAATCCACATGTCGCAAATCAGAATCTGAGTATAGGGGATACAGCAATCGAGTTACTCAAATGGGCAGAGGCCAAACCGGATCAAACTGGTTCAACAGCAGAAGATCGTCTTGAGTTCGCAAAAAGCTTGGGGATGATTCCAAATGGGGTAGGCAAGGATGAGCCCGTCCAGAATCTAAATCATATGATTTCGGTCGCTAAGAAATTAAAAGAGGCCTATCGTGCAGAGAAAAAAGAACCTCTCATCCTTAATGGTAAGACCCAGCCTATTTTTCCTTTTACTCCGGGTGATGTAGAAACTGGCTACTCGAATGAAAAGAGTGATATCGTCCGCTTTGTTGTCTATGTCGAATCAGACTATGATACAGATGGAGACGGAAAAAGGGACCTGATCAAAACTTTTGTTCAACTACCGAAAGCTGTTGCCAATGGGGATTTTAAGGCTTCAACGATCTATGAGGCAAGTCCTTACGTAGCGGGAACGACTAATAAGGAAACCCTTGGCGAAATTGGTCTAAAAGAAGAGGGTGAGTTTGACAACAAGAACCTCTATCGCTATGTAGATCCTCGTCGTCAAACCGGTTCTACCACGACTTTAGAACATGCTAAAAAGGCAGATTCTAAAGACTGGTACTATAAAAATCCAAACGAGAGTGATTCTACCTTCACTCGTTACGATTATGAAAATATTAACTGGTACAACTATTTCTTAGTACGAGGCTATGCCGTCGTTACCACATCTGGATTGGGAAGCTATCAGTCCGAGGGAATCAATACAACAGGAAGTGACCTAGAAGTAGCTGGTTATAAGAGTGTCATTGAGTGGCTAAATGGAAAACGAGTTGCTTATACAGATAAGACATCGAATATCGCTATAAAAGCAGATTGGTCGAATGGAAAAGTCGGTATGACAGGCCTGTCATGGGCAGGAACCACTACTTTTGGAGTCGCTGCGACAGGAGTAGAGGGCTTAAAGACTATCGTCCCTGCAGCTGGTATTGCAAGTTGGTATGATTATTACAACAGTCAAGGAACGACTTTTAATGTCGGTGCTTATAGAGATCTGTCTCATTTGTCTGTCTATGTATCCAACAGGATTCTAGATCCGGCTGATTGGAACAAGATTAAAGAGGACTATGCCCGCTATATCACTCAATTGAATCGCGACCAACATAAGCATGGTTATAATTATAGTGACATTTGGAAAAATCGCGATTATACTCTTCATCCAGAAAAATTCAAGGCCAGCGCTCTAGTTATGCATGGGCTAAATGATGATAATGTCAGAACCAAACACTTTGAGCTGATGTATCAAACCTTGAAAAAAGCTGGGCAGCCTGTGAAGCTCTACCTATATCAAGGGGATCATATTTATCCTGTCAATAAACGCTTCGGAATTAAAGAGGGCCAACAAAGTGTCAGTGACCTTCTCAATCAATGGTTTAGTCACTACCTATATGATGCAGAAAATCAGGTAGAATCTTTACCAGAAGTAACCGTGTCTAATAACTACGACCCATCTAAATGGGAACACTATTCTAGCTGGGAGTCTAGTAATAAATTGACCCTGAAGACTCTTTCTAGACGAGAGGAAGAAACTATCGATAATGATTACTACAGTGCAGGGATGGATTGGACCAATCGTGATTCACATACCACTAAGCAATCTTCAACTGCTAATGCTTTGTTTACAGCAGAAGCGACAGAGGATGTGACTATTAAAGGGCATATTCCTGTCCATTTCCAAGCTGCCTTAGCCAAGCTGACCAATCAAGAACTCAAAGACTACCAAGTTAATGTACAACTGGTCGATCTCTCAGATGAGGAATTTGATGTCGCATCCAATAAGATTACCTACGATGAAGCTGGCTACAAGTACCAAGAAATGCCTCTCAATACGCTTTCTGAAACAGGTTACTGGATGGGAAGCAATCTTAAGAATATCGCCAACAAACAATTTGGAACCATTAAAACCAAGTATAAGGTCATTTCTTCTGGTTGGATCAATCTAGCAAATCCAGATGCAGGCTATGCCTCCTCTAGCTCTAGCAAGAGCATAGATCCCAAGCTAGGAGAGTTTCGAAACTATACGGTTTATCTACAGCCAAATCTTTACACGGTCAAGAAGGGGCATAAGCTAGGCCTAGTCTTTACCACCTTCGATAGTAACTATGTCTGGACTGATGATCCGTATTCCTATCGCTTGAAAACACGGTCCATCGTGGCAGAAATACCAACCGTTCAAAAGAGTAGTCTTCACTATGCTTGGTATGTTCCAAATGAAAAGGATGAAACTTATCAGGTCCTTCCACTCGTTGAAGAGCCCCTACCAGAGTTTCCACTGGACACCCTCGTGCCATCCGTGGATCATAAGGAGCAGATACCAAACAAGGATTATACACCATACAAGCCAGGTTCATTAGCAGTTGAGTCTAGCAAGAAAGACACGCTGGCGCCACTAGCTGTCAACTACCAACAAGAAACATCAGAGACGGTGGATAAAGAATACTCTCAAGTGAGCAGTAGTCATAAGGAAGGCCTTTATTTGCCGCAAACTGGAATGACCACCAGCTTTGAAGTCACTTCCAGCGTGTTAGGAATCGTTCTTTTAGTCGGAATGGGAATCGTCCGACTAAAAGAAAGAGAAAATTAAGAATACCCTTAATACGGAAATTGAGATAGTAGAAAAGCCATAACCATCGTAGAAAGAAGGTTATGGTCTTTTTACTAATAAGTAAGGGAGACGCTTTTGGGCGGTATTGAAAATTTTTGAAAAATATTAACATTTGTGGGATAATGAATGTAATTCATTTAACTGGAGTTGTAAAATGTATCATAAAATATTAGTAACTGGTGGGGCTGGGTTTATCGGTTCTCATACCACCATTGAGTTAGTAAATGCAGGTCATGAAGTTGTCATTGTTGATAATTTAGTAAATAGTAGTGAGAAAAGTATACAAGAAGTAGAAAAAATTCTTGGAAAATCTATTACTTTTTATAATGAAGATATTCGTGATAGATCAAAGCTTTTAGAAATTTTTCTAAAAGAAAAACCGACTGGTGTGATTCATTTTGCTGCATTGAAAGCAGTTGGAGAGTCAGTTCAAATTCCACTTACTTATTATGAAAATAATATTAGTGGAACGTTGACTTTGCTTCAGGTGATGGAAGAGGTGCAGTGTAAAAATATTATCTTCAGTTCATCAGCAACTGTCTATGGAGATCCACATACTGTTCCTATCTTGGAAGATTTTCCTTTATCCGTTACAAATCCATATGGTAGAACGAAACTCATGATAGAAGAGATGCTTCAAGATATATACAAGGCGGACCCTTCATGGAATATTGTATTGTTACGCTATTTCAATCCAATTGGTGCTCATGAAAGTGGGAACATTGGTGAAAATCCAAATGGTATTCCAAATAATCTATTGCCATATGTAACACAAGTAGCAGTTGGAAAATTAGAGTCTGTTAATGTGTTTGGGAACGATTATCCAACTCCAGATGGAACTGGAGTACGCGATTATATCCACGTAGTTGATTTGGCGAAAGGCCACGTTGCTGCATTGAAAAAAATGAACCCTGATTCAGGCTTGAATATCTATAATCTTGGCACCGGTAGAGGTTACTCTGTATTAGAAATTATTTACAATATGGAGAAGGTTGTGGGAAAACCAATTCCATTCAAGATTGTTGATCGACGACCTGGTGACATTGCAACCTGTTATGCAGATCCATCCAAAGCACGTGAAGAACTAGGATGGAGTGCTCAATTTGATATTCATCGGATGTGCCAAGATGCTTGGAGATGGCAGAGTAAACATCCAAATGGATTTGAACAATAACTAATCTTAACGATTCGCTTGATATTTATAACTAATATCAAGCTTTTTTTGCTTTTAATAATAGTAATTGATAGTATTAAGTTTCGAGATTAGTGGATAAAACATTATGGTTATTGTATAATGGTTAAAAAGAATTTTAATGGAGGACAAAGGAGATTGAAATCCTCAGATTTATTGATTATTATACCAGCTTATAACGAGGAAGGTTCTATTCAAGCGGTAGTAGATAATATTATTCAAAATTATTCCCAGTATGATTATGTGATTATCAATGACGGTTCTCGAGACCGAACTTCAGAAATTTGTCATAAAAATGGCTATAATATTATTGATTTACCAGTTAATCTCGGTTTAGCTGGAGCTTTTCAGACAGGATTATTATATGCTTATCAACATGGCTATGAAAAAGCTGTTCAATTTGATGCAGATGGTCAACATCTCCCAGAATATATTGCTGCTTTAGAAGAAGAAATTGATAAAGGCAATAAAATGGTTATAGGTTCTCGTTTTGTTTCGGAGAAAAGACCAAATTCATTTCGTATGTTGGGGAATACACTCATTAGTTTTGCTATTAAATTAACCACTGGGAAAACGATTAATGATCCAACTTCGGGAATGAGAATGTTTTCTAAAGATCTAATACAAGTTTTTGCAAAGAATATTAACTATGGACCTGAACCAGATACTGTTTCCTATCTATTACGTAAAGGTGTTCCAATTTCAGAAGTTCAAGTTCGTATGGAAGAGAGACAAGCAGGAGAAAGCTATTTAACTTTTTCACGTTCTATTAAGTACATGATTCACATGTTCGTGTCTATTTTATTCATTCAGAATTTTAGAGAGAGAGGAGAATAGAATGTCAATCTGGTTTCAAATTGTATTAGTTGTTGTTTCATTGGGAACATGTGGGTTTATCCTTCAGAACATTAGAAAATCTCGTGTGCAGATTAATGATGCCTTGTTTTGGATTTTCTTTTCATTAATTCTATTAGTTTTTAGTATTTTTCCAAAGTTAGCAGAGATTATTGCAGCATCCTTAGGGATTGCATCTGCTGTTAATTTTATTTTTCTTTTCATTATTTTCTTGTTATTAATGAATCAGTTCCAGTTAACCGTACGGTTGTCAAAATTAGATACCAAGTTTAAAAATCTTGTACAAGTTATCGCTTTGAACAAAAATGAGGAGAAAGATGAATAATACTCCTTCCCAAAAAAGTATTTACATTTGGAATCTACTAGGCAATTTAGCAGCTGCAGCAGTTTCAGTTTGTTTTCTTATTATAGTTTCTAGATTTCAAAATTCTACAATTGCGGATCAGTATAGTTTGACTATTTCTATCGGGAATTTATGGGTTATAATAGGACTCTTTCAAGTCAGAAATTATCAAGCAACAGATATTGTTAATAAGTTTTCATTTAAAAATTATTATACAGCTAGGATTATTTCTACTATATTAATGTGGATAACTCTATATCCTTATTTAGTTTATATTCATTATGATTTAAGTTCGAGTTTTGTTATAGGTTTAACTTTTCTTATTTTAGCTTATCGCACATGTGATGTATGGTCTGATCTTTATCAAGGCTTGTTTCAACAGAAATCAAGACTTGATATTGCTGGTAAATCAATGTTTTTTAGGTATCTTATAAGTGTAGTTATCTTATTTGTATCCTTAATGATTCAGAAAAATTTATTGGTTGGCTTTCTTCTGGTGCTCATCTTTAATATTTTGTTTATAGTCGGTTTCGATATTAAATTTTCAAAGTTATTTCATTCTTCGGATAATAAACGAACATTTTCGATAAATGATCTTATACAAGGACTTTTAATTTTAAAAGATTGTTTTTCTTTATTTATATATGGTTTTCTTATTAACCTTATTTTTAACGAACCTAGAATTATCATTTCACAACAACTTCTTAGCCAAAAAATGCAATCAGGTGTACAACGTGATTTTAATATATTATTTATGCCAGTGTTTTTCATGAGTTTGTGTATTCTAGTAATAAGACCTCTGATTACTTCGTTAGCAGAAAAAAGACAAGCCGGTGAAATGGTCCAATTCTATAGTATTATAAAAAGAATATTTGTTTTTTTGATTCTTGTTGGTTTTCTTACTACTTTAGTAAGTTATTTAATCGGTACACCAGTTCTTAGTCTTATTTTCGGAGTTGACTTAAATCGTTACCGACTAGAATTAACCGTTCTAGTATTTTCAGGGATTTTGTATTCAATTGCTTTAGTATTTGAAAATATTTTAACTATTTATAGGAAACACAATTTATTATTGGTAGTTTATATTGTTATGTATATTGCGAGTATCCTATTAAGTAAACCCTTCATAATCTCTCAAGGAATACTTGGTGCATGTTTAAGTTTTATGCTGGTAATGGTAATATATGTTATCGGGGGATTTAGTTTATTTCTTTATGTGAAAAGGAGATTTTAAATGAATTTGAAAGAAATTCATACTTTTGTTATCTGTGCATACGGGAATTCCTCCTATTTAGAAGAATGTATGCTTTCATTAGTTAATCAACATAATCAATCTTCTATTATTTTATATACTTCAACACCTAGTCTTCAAATTGAGGAATTATGTAAAAAATATAATATTGCATATTATCATGGTAGTGGTGGTTCAATAGGAAAAGATTGGAATAATGCATTGTCATTTGTAAAAACAAGATACGCGACAATCGCCCATCAAGATGATTATTATGAGCCTCAATATTCAGAATTAATTATTAAAAAATTCCAATCAAATCCAGATGCTTTAATAGCATATTCGGATTATTTTGAAGAAAAAAATGGAAAGAAAATTGAACGTACACTCAATCTTAAGATAAAGAGATTTATGTTGAGAACTATAAATTTATTTCCAAAAAGTAAATTTTGGAGAACTAGAGTCCTAGCATTCGGGAATGCAATATGTTGCCCTTCTGTTTCATATGATTTATCTGCATTGAATGGGTTTAAGTTTGATGAAAAATTGAAAGGAAATCTGGACTGGATCGCTTGGTATCAGATTGGAAAAATGAAAGGCTCATTTGTATATGTAGACAAACCATTAATGTGTCATCGTATTCATGAAGAATCAGAAACTTCTAAAACAATTTCTAATAATACTCGTAGTCAAGAAGATTTAGAAACATTGGAAATTTTTTGGCCCAAATGGATTGCTAAGTTGCTGATGAGACAATATGTGAAGAGTCAAAATTCGAATAATTAGGAGTAAATGATGAGGTATTTTGTTGATAGTTTTGAGCGGAATAAGAAGTATGTAGTAGCTTTCATCCTTCTGGCCTTTTGTATGACAGTCATTTATACAAAGCGTTTGGTAGATTTTCCTAAAATTGGTGTGCTACTATTTGTAGTATTTGCTCTCCTCATTTTTCTTTTACCGAAGAAAAATGTAGGGACCTTCATTGCTATGCTCATTGGCGGTCTTTCCTTTGCTTTCATTACACCCGTTTTGAATACGCCCGATGAACAAGTTCATCTTTCAAGAACCATTCATATTGTTGAAGGTGATGTAAATATGGGAAATAAGAATATCCATATTACAGAAGATTATTTTGATGTATATAAGAATTTCAAAAAACCATTTACCAAATCTACTTTGTTTGAAGAAGGACAGACGACCAAACAAGTGAAGTTTGGTAAAGAAACGGATTACAGGGCAACCAACTCCTATTGGTTTATCGGCTACATTCCTCAGGCTCTTGGATTCGGGATTGGTAAGTTTTTGAACTTGAGTGTCGGCGTCTCTTATTATCTTGGTCGCATTTTCAATGTCATCGCTTACTGTATTTTAGCTCTCATTGCCATTAAATTAAGTGGTAAAGCGAAGCAGTTGATGACAATGGTAGCAATGTTTCCAATGAATCTGGTCCTTGCTGCTTCTTACAATCAAGATAGTGTAGCTTTAGGGTTGACCTACATCATTATTGGATTGTTCTTGAACTATGTAACAGATGATGAAAAAGTTGTTAAAATAAAAGATTTATTGCTGTATGCTTTGCTTTGTATCATCCTTGTAACAATGAAGCTTCCTTATGTCTTGCTAGTAGGACTATTGCTCTTTATACCGAGAAAGAAAACGCAATGTAAAAACTACTATCTCGTCTCTCTCGCTTTGATTATCGTAGTCTTTCTCTTTACGATTTTTTGGTACGTTCTTACCCAGCAAGTTCGAATTGAGAACTTTAAACTCGAGGGTGCAGATGTCAAAGGTCAAATTATTAGTATCATTTCAAAACCTCATTGGTATCTACCAGTGATTTTGAAGGAGATGTTATTATCAGTCAGTCATTTAAATCAGCTCTATACCTTTGGTTGGTTAGATTTATCGATGTCGGAGGTTCTTATTCCAATCTATGCTCTTTATACCTTGATCACTTTTTCAAATTTTGGGAAGATCAAGCTTCCGAAAGTATCAGTAGTAGGAGCAAGTTTGGTTTCTTTTGCAATTGTTGGGTTAATCACTTTAACCTTGTATCTAACCTGGACACCAGTAGGAAATTTTGAAGTTTTAGGAGTTCAAGGTAGGTATTATCTAGGAGTTGTCGCTCTGTCTCTACCAGTTATTTGCAGTTTGTTTAAGCAAAGAATTTCAGATGAACAAAGGTTCACGGATCATTTTGTAGTAGAAAGTAGTCTTATTATTATAGGTTTAACTATACTACAAACAATCTCTGTTTTATATGCTGTTGTATAATTGAAAGACTAAAATAAGTTATTACTAGGGGAAACCCTAGTTTTTTGTTACAATAGAGAGTGAATAAGTCAAGGAGTAAGATATGGCAATATCAGTTGTAGTCCCATGTTTTAATGAAGAAGAATCAATTCCATTGTTTTATAGGGAGATGGAGCGAGTTCGGATGGAGATGGGAGAAAAGTTTGAATATATTTTTATAAACGACGGTTCGTCAGATCGCACACTATCTGTACTTCGAAAGTTGCATCTTGAAGATTCAAATGTGCACTATCTTTCTTTTTCTCGTAATTTTGGAAAAGAAGCGGCATTGTATGCCGGACTTGAGCGTGCCAAGGGTGAATATGTAACTGTTATGGATGTGGATCTTCAGGACCCTCCAGAACTATTGATCGAAATGAAACAGAAGTTGGATCAACAGCCAGATTTGGACTGCGTCGGTACACGACGAGTAACTCGGGCAGGTGAACCCCTGATTCGCTCTTTCTTTGCACGCATGTTTTATAAATTGATCAATCATATTAGCCAAGTAGAAATGGTAGATGGCGCGCGTGATTTCCGTTTGATGCGACGCCAAATGGTTGATGCCATTATGGAATTATCAGAGTATAATCGTTTTTCAAAAGGAATCTTTGCATGGGTAGGCTTTGAGACGGAATACCTAGAATATAAGAATGTAGAGCGAGTAGCAGGAGAGACTTCTTGGAATTTTTGGTCACTTTTCAAATACTCTATTGAAGGGATTGTAAATTTTTCGGATGCTCCACTAAACATTGCCTTTATCGGTGGACTCCTATCTTGGATTTCAGCTTTTATCATGGTGATTTTGATTGTGATTCGTACCTTAGTCTTTGGGGATCCAACTTCTGGATGGCCTTCATTAATGACTGTGATTCTTTTCTTAGGAGGATTCCAATTACTTACCATAGGGATTCTAGGGAAATATATCGGTAAGATCTTCATGGAAACCAAGAAACGTCCAATCTATGTTATTAAAGAGAAAAGTGAATAATGAAGAATATCATTAGTTTGAAAGTTACTGCCAAGCAAAAAATAGATACACTTTACCAAGGAGTTGATCGAGTCCTAGAAAGAATATATCAGTTGGATATGATAAAAGTGATACGCAGTCATATCGACCAATTTGTCAATACTTTCAATCAAATCAGCAATAAGATAATCTATTTATTATTAACAACGTATTCGGTCATCTTTACCTTTGTATCTTTTAATCTAATCAATTTTCAAAGTCGTTCATATGACTATGTGTTTCATTTAACTCGAATTGTCGGCTTAGCAGAATCGATTGAACACTGGGATTTACTCCCTAATCTGAACTTTTTATTTGCATTTGGAACGGGATACGCATCACCCATGTTTTATGGCAATTGGCAGTTTTATCCTTCTGCCATCGTTTATATGATGACCAACGATGGGAATCTTTCCTATTCTATATTTGCCTTTTTGATTACTCTTTGTACATGCCTATTAAGTTATATTGTAGTTTCAAAAATAGTAAAAAATAAGGTGACTGGTATAGTAGTAGCCTTAACCATTCCATGTTATTACACTTTATTTGGATTTGGAATGACCATGGTAATACCACTCGTCCCTATTCTGATTTATTCTATTTATCGTGTACTCTACTTAAATAAAAAGAACCCTCTCTATTTAGGGATCGTAGTAGCGCTTTTGATTCAAACCCATATTTTATCTACTATCATACTAGCCATTTCTTCTGCAGTGTTTTTATTATTAAATTATAAGAAATTGACACTTGATAAGGTAGTCTCCTTTGTGATTTCTATCTTATTTGCTTTATTTTTGTCAGCAGGCTACATTTTTCAATATCTTGAACAGGTTTCATCGCAAAAGTTTTTCTTCACTTGGGTAGCGAGGAGTTTTCCTGTGAATGTGAAAGATACATTTTTTGCTCCATTCCCATTTCAGGCAGATAGATATGGTTTTTATAAGCCCTTTACACCATTAGAGTGGCCAATCCATCAGTTTATACGAGATGGACTATTTTATACGAGTATAATTGTATTCTTATTCTATCGTCGTCTAGGAAGTTTAAGTAAGACCATATTTTGGTCTTGCTGGATTTTATATTTTTCTGCGACGAGTCTTCTACCTTGGAATTCAATATTGAAATACACTTTTTTAGGGAGTATGCAGTATTCAGGACGTCTATTATTTTTCATTCCACTATTTTTCTTGCTTTTTCTTGCCTTTACAAATAGAAATGGTTTCTTATCTATTGTCTTATGTATCTTGAGTCTATCTTTCTATTTTAATCATGTTATCCCTCAATTTGATTCATCTTCAAAAAATTACAAACAGATGCGTGAGGATAACATAAAAAATGAGAAGTTACTAAAATCTGTTTACAAAGGAGACAAATCGAAATATATCGATCCTGTAGGTGATGAATACTACAACCTTGATATTAATAATCAAGATGTACGCTTGCCTCAATTTACAGAATTTAAAACTGAAAAAGGCGTAAAAATATCAAATATTAAAAAGAAATACAACATTTTAGAATTTGATATCATGCTTTCTGATGATAAAAATGAAAGTACCATTTCGATACCGCTTATTTGGTACAAAGGATACCGTGCGGAGTATTCTAAAGGTGCTGAAGGATCGCAACCTATGCTGAGCCAGCGTTCTTTTACTGAGTCGGAGTTAAAACAAAATAAAAAATCTCGTAAACCAGCAGTTCCTGAAAAAACATTAAATAACGGGAAAATTCATCTATCCATTAGAAATTCAGGTCACGTAAAAGTTTCATATCATAAGACTTTTCTTCAGTATCTTGGTTTCTTTATTGAATGGATTTCCTGGATATTTGTATTCTTAATTTTTAAGAAAAAGTACTCAAAAAATAGGGAACAATTCTCATCCTAAAAAGCAGAAGTTTTCTGCTTTTTTTGCTATAATGATAGGGAAAAAGCAATTGAAAGGAATTTACCATGATTTTAATTACAGGTGCAAATGGGCAACTTGGAACTGAGCTGCGCCATTTGTTAGATGAACGAAATGAAGATTATGTTGCTGTCGATGTGGCGGAAATGGACATCACAAATGCAGAGAAAGTAGATGAAGTATTTGCGGAAGTGAAGCCGACCTTGGTCTACCATTGTGCTGCCTATACCGCAGTTGATGCAGCAGAAGATGAAGGAAAAGAATTGGATTACGCCATCAACGTGACAGGTACGGAAAATGTAGCAAAAGCGTCTGAAAAACACGGTGCAACCTTGGTTTATATCTCGACCGACTACGTTTTTGATGGGAATAAGCCAGTTGGTCAAGAATGGGAAGTGGATGATCAGCCAAATCCTCAAACAGAATATGGTCGGACTAAACGTATGGGGGAAGAGCTAGTTGAGAAACATGTTTCCAACTATTACATCATTCGTACAGCTTGGGTCTTTGGTAACTATGGTAAGAACTTTGTTTTCACGATGCAAAACCTTGCTAAAACTCACAAGACGCTTACAGTCGTTAATGACCAACATGGTCGTCCAACTTGGACACGTACGTTAGCAGAGTTTATGACCTATCTAGCTGAAAACCGTAAGGAATATGGTTATTACCACTTGTCTAATGATGCGGCAGAAGATACAACTTGGTATGACTTTGCAGTTGAAATCCTCAAAGATACGGATGTTGAAGTGAAGCCAGTGGATTCTAGCCAATTTCCAGCTAAGGCAAAACGTCCGTTTAACTCAACGATGAGTTTGACAAAAGCGAAGTCCACAGGATTCGTTATTCCAACCTGGAAGGATGCTCTAAAAGAGTTTTATAAACAAGAAGTGAAATAAGTGTAAATAGAATGCGGCCCTAGGGTCGCTTTTCTGTTTGGATTAGGCAAAAAGCCTAGAAAATGGTATAATTGAATAGATTGTAAATTGTTAGAAAGGGAATCATATGCAACATGTTTTTATTATCGGAAGTCGTGGGCTTCCGGCTCAATATGGCGGTTTTGAGACTTTTGTGGACCAATTGGTTTCCCATCAAGTGTCTCCAGATATCCAGTACCATGTTGCCTGTCTTTCTAATGATCAAGCCTATCATCATTTTGACTACAAGGGTGTTGATTGTTTTACCATTAAAGCACCGAAACTTGGGCCTGCACGGGTCATTGCCTATGATATGATGGCCATCAACTATGCCTTGAAGATTATCAAGAAGCAAGGAATTGTACAGCCGATTTTTTATGTTTTGGGCAATACAATTGGTGCCTTCGTATCACCTTTTGCTCGTAAGATTCATAAAATGGGTGGCCAATTCTATATCAATCCAGATGGACTAGAGTGGAAGCGGGCCAAGTGGGCCAAACCGATTCAAGCCTATCTCAAGTATTCTGAAAAGATCATGTCACGTCATGCGGATTTGGTGATTTCTGATAATCCAGGAATCGAGTCCTATATCAAGGAAGCCTATCCCTGGTCCAAGACAACTTATATTGCTTATGGAACGGACTTGTCTCCGACTATTCTGACCAGTCAGGATAGGAAAGTCAGAGAACTTTATCAGAAGTGGCAGACACATGAGAAAAACTATTACCTAATCTTAGGTCGCTTTGTTCCAGAAAATAATTACGAGACAGCCATTCGTGAATTTATGTCTTCTTCAAGCAAGCGGGATTTGGTCGTCATTTGTAACCATGAAGGCAATCCCTATTTTGAAGAGCTTCGAACTCGAACAGGCTTTGATCAGGATCCACGCGTCAAGTTTGTAGGAACGGTTTATGATCAAGAACTATTGAAGTATATCCGTAAAGAAGCCTTTGCCTATATTCATGGTCATGAAGTGGGCGGGACCAATCCGGGCCTCCTAGAAGCACTTGCCCAGACGGATCTTAATTTGGTTCTAGGTGTTTCCTTTAACCAAACGGTCGCAAAGGACACAGCCCAATATTGGACCAAAGAAACTGGGAATTTGGCGCATTTGATCAACCAGGTTGATTCTTTAGAAGATGTATCTGAATGGGGTCGGCTTGCCAAAGCTAATATGAAGCAAAACTTTACCTGGGAAAAAATTGTAGGTGAGTACGAGGAATTATTCTTATCATGAAAGTAAATATCTTGTTGTCCACCTATAATGGTGAGCAGTATCTAAAAGAGCAGGTCAAAAGTATTCAAGACCAGACTTATCAAGACTGGCAACTCTTGATCCGGGATGATGGGTCAACAGATGGTACGGTGGAGATCATTCAAGAGCTGGTTGCTCAGGATGAGCGCATTCGCTTTATCAATCAAGGGGCCATCGAAAATCTGGGTGTCATCAAGAGTTTTCACACACTCTTAAAATATGAAAAGGCTGATCTTTATTGCTTTAGTGACCAAGATGATGTCTGGCTTCCGGAAAAGATTGCGCTCCAAGTAGCAGAAGCTGAGAAGCACCCTCAAGAAGAGCCTTTGCTGGTCTACACAGATTTAAAAGTGGTCGATGAAAACTTGAATGTGCAACATGAAAGTATGATTCGTACCCAGTCTGATCATGCCAATACAGAACTCATTCAAGAGCTGACCGAAAATACGGTAACTGGTGGAGTAGCCATGATTAACCATGCGCTGGCTGACTTATGGACAGGTCAAGAAAAGCATGCGCTCCTCATGCATGATTGGTACCTAGCCTTGTTGGCCGCTGCCTTTGGGAAGCTTATCTATATCGATCAGCCTACGGAATTGTACCGTCAGCACAGTAGCAACGTTCTTGGAGCTCGTACCCTGAGAAAACGGGTCAAGAATTGGGTTCGTCCTCATGTCCTTTTTGCTAAGTATTGGAATCTCATCGAATCTAGTCAAGAACAAGCGAAAAATCTATTGGATCTGCCTATCAGTTCCCAAAATAAAGAAATTATTGAAAACTTTGTGACCATTATGGATGTTTCACTAAAAGAACGTCTGAGACGGATTCGTCAGTATGGTTACCGTAAGAATCGAGCCTTCCACACCTTTGTGTTTACCAGCTTAATTCTGACAAAGTTTGCATATCGAGGTAAAAAATAATGTTTGACGTTTTTAGTCAGAAAAATCGAATTTTATTACGAGAGTTAATTAAAACAGACTTTAAATTACGCTACCAAGGGTCAGCGATTGGTTATCTTTGGTCCATTTTAAAGCCATTGATGACCTTTAGTATCATGTATATTGTCTTCATCCGATTCTTACGCTTGGGTGGAGATGTACCCCATTTCCCAGTTGCTCTCTTGTTGGCCAATGTAGTCTGGGGATTCTTCTCAGAAGCGACCTCCATGGGGATGGTGTCGATCGTTAGTCGAGGTGATCTGTTGCGGAAGTTAAACTTCTCCAAACATATCATTGTCCTGTCCGCGATTTCAGGAGCAGCGATTAACTTTGTCATTAACCTTGTTGTCGTCTTGATTTTTTCATTCTTTAATGGGGTGACATTCTCTTGGACAGCCTTGATGGTGATTCCGCTCTTTCTTGAGTTATTCTTGATGGCGACAGGATGTGCATTGATCTTAGCAACATTTTTTGTCCGTTTCCGTGACCTAGGTCAAGTCTGGGAAGTACTCTTGCAAGCGGGTTTGTATGCGACGCCAATTATCTACCCGATTACCTTTATCGCAGATCGCAATCCATGGGCGGCTAAGTTGGTCATGATGAATCCTCTGGCTCAGATCATTCAAGACATGCGTTATTTCTTGATTGATAAGGCTAACACCCCTGTATGGCTTTTGGTGGAGAATAAGTTCTTGGTATTGATTCCTTATGTCTTGCCAATTCTTATTTTTATCGCTGGCTTTGCTTACTTTAACAAACATGCTAAGAAATTTGCGGAGATTCTCTAATGACTGATAAACAAATTGCAGTAAAAGTAGACCATGTCAGCAAGTACTTTAAGTTGCCAACAGAGGCAACCAACAGCCTTCGGACTGCCCTGGTCAATCGTTTCAAAGGAATCAAAGGCTATAAAGAACAACATGTTCTTAAGGATATTTCTTTTGAAGTAGAAAAAGGAGATTTTTTCGGGATCCTAGGAAGAAATGGTTCTGGAAAGTCTACTCTCTTAAAAATTATTTCTGAAATTTATGTACCTGAAAAAGGATCTGTCACAATCGATGGGAAACTAGTATCCTTTATCGAACTTGGCGTCGGCTTCAATCCAGAGTTGACTGGTCGTGAAAATGTCTATATGAATGGAGCTATGCTAGGCTTCTCTACAGCTGAAATTGATGCCATGTATGATGACATCGTAGACTTTGCCGAGTTGCATGACTTCATGAACCAAAAGCTTAAGAACTATTCATCCGGGATGCAAGTTCGTCTGGCCTTTTCGGTTGCGATTAAGGCCCAAGGTGATATCTTGATTTTGGATGAGGTCCTTGCAGTAGGAGACGAGGCCTTCCAGCGCAAGTGTAATGATTACTTCCAAGAACGGAAGAAATCAGGAAAAACCACTATCTTGGTTACCCATGATATGGGAGCTGTCAAGAAATATTGTAACAAGGCTGTTTTGATTGAAAATGGTTTGGTGAAGGCAATTGGTAGTCCAGAAAATGTAGCTAACCAGTATAGTTTTGATAATACAGCCCCTTTGCAACAGGGAGGAGAAGCTGGTGGAGCTGGTAAACCCAACCAGGAAGAACAAGTCTTGGTTGAAAACTTTCAGCTTCAATTGTTAAGTTCAAACAAGTTACGTCCCCAAGATTCGATTCAGTTCCAAATCGATTTTGATGTTCGTGAAGATATTCAGACCTATATCGCACTGTCGTTAACAGATATCGATCGGAATATTTGGATCTATAATGATAATTCTATGGATCAACTGATGAGTGGGGCTGGACATAAAACAGTTCATTACACTTGTTCCCTTCCAACGGTGAATGACTTGAAAATGAAGTTAGAAGTGACAGTAAGGGATGCTGAAGGGCAGATGCTGGCCTTTTCAGATGCTACGCAAACCCCACTAATTTTTATCAATCGAGATGATATCGATTTGGATGATAAATCAGCAATGGATGCAGCAAGTGGCTTAATCCAACGCAATGGAACATGGTCAATGACTGACTAGACTGAGGGAGATATGGAAACGACGCCTTTTGTTTCGATTATTTGTACAGTTTTTAATAAAGAACCCTGGCTAAAGAAGACGATCGATAGCTTCTTAGCACAAAAAACAGAGTTTCTTTTTGAAATTATTTTAGTGGATGATGCCTCAACTGATGGATCTCGTAAAATCATAGCAGATTATCAGGCTAGCCATCCTGATTTGATTCGTGCTTTTTATCAGGACGAAAATCTTGGGATTGCCAAAACCTGGGTAACAATCTGTAAGGAAGCGCGTGGGCAATACATTGCTCGCTGTGACGGAGATGATTTTTGGATTGATCCTTTAAAACTTCAGAAGCAAGTTGACTTATTAGCCAGCAAACCTGACTGCAAATGGTCTAATACCGATTTTGATATCTATGATGAGCATGGTAATTTTGTTTCTAAGGCTGGCTTTGCTAACCAGACGATTCCATTAGCAGATACCTACGAAAAAATGCTTGCGACTAGAGGCTTTACCATGGCATCGACCTGGTTAGTAGATCGAGATTTGATGATAGAAGTCAATCAAGAGTTGGATCTTACGACATCAGACGATACCTTCAATCTACAACTGGAGCTCTTTCAACGGACTTCTTTAGCCTATCTGAATGAAGCAACAGTCGCCTATACTATAAACCAAGGATCGGATTCTCGTCCTTGCGATTTTAGAAAATTGGAACGACGTTTCCATAAGCTACTGCAAACTCAATTAACCTATCTTGATAAATATCCAAATGCAGATTTTAAAGAGATGACAAAAATTCTCTTAGATCGCACTAATACTTACGAGATTCGGTTATCTAAACCAATGGACTCTCTTTCACATATTGGGATGGAATCTGTTACGATTTATTTCGGAGATGAAGAAAACACCTATTCGGAAGATCGTACCATGACCAAACTGCTTCAAAAAGAAGATAATTTCATCATCGATATTCCGAAAGGAACGTCGGTCATTCGAGTGGATCTTTCAGAACGTCCTAGTTACTACTCTGAGGTTGAATTGAAAGATACAAGTGGGAAGCTTATTCACCCAGTCTATACGAATGGTGTCATCTCTGAAGGTTATTATCTATTTAGCGAGCCTGATCCACAACTGATCTATGATGTTGAGCCAGAAGAGGCATACCAACTAAACTATAAGATGATTTCTTTGGATAATCCCTCCGAACCGGATTATATTGGGAAGGTTTTTGCTGCTGAAATGTTAGACTGTCAAAATAGATTGAAAAATCTTGAATCAGAGTTAGAAGCTACGAAAGAAGCATATAATACAGTCATCCATTCTCGCCGTTGGACCATTCCAACAAAGATTTTAAAATTCTTAAGAATAAGGAAATAATATGCAACGTTTACTTTTATATGTCCACTTCAATAAATTTAACTTTATCAGTGGACATGTACTCTACCAATTAGAAAAAATTCACCCCTTGTATTCACGAGTGGTATTTATCTCTAATAGTCAGTTACCAGAAGATGTGAAGTCTAATTTAGTAGAACAGCAACTGGTAGATGA
Source organism: Streptococcus sp. AM43-2AT (assembly GCF_003603405.1). Classification (NCBI taxonomy): domain Bacteria; kingdom Bacillati; phylum Bacillota; class Bacilli; order Lactobacillales; family Streptococcaceae; genus Streptococcus; species Streptococcus sp. AM43-2AT. The sequence continues at coordinate 205,607 of NZ_QTND01000001.1, forward strand.
TATTCTAGAACGTCAAAATACTGGTTTTGACTTTGCGGCTTGGCGGGACGGAATGAAGACAGTAGGCTTTGATCAACTGACTCAGTTTGATTCTGTTACCCTCATGAATGATACTTGCTTTGGCCCTCTTTGGGATTTAGAGCCAATCTATCAAAACTTTGAGAATGATGATAAGGTTGATTTCTGGGGAATGACCAATTACCGGAAAGACAAGGATTTTAATGAGCATATTCAGAGTTATTATCTTAGCTTTAAAAAACAGGTTATTGAATCAAGTGCTTTCCATGAATTTTGGCAGGGTGTTCAAGACTTTACCAATGTTCAAGATGTCATTGATAACTACGAGACTAAGGTGACAACGAATTTCTTGGATGCTGGTTTTCGCTATAAAACTGTCTTTCATACCATCCATGAAGATACAACAGGGATGCTCTATCCAGATTTTTCTTACTACAATCCTACAGCCATTCTCAAACATAAGGTTCCTTTTATCAAGGTCAAAACCATTGCAAATAATGAAGGAATCATGCCCTATATTTTTGATGAATTGGAGCGTGTATCGGACTATCCGTTGGATTTGATTATCAACCACATGTCTATGATTGATCGTCCGGACTATCCTTATCTCTTGTCTCGTAAGTACTTGAAAAACCGAGAATTGGCTGGAGATTTTGATAAAAAAGTTGCGGTCCATCTCCATGTCTTTTATGTAGACCTTTTGGAAGAATTTCTAGATGCTTTCCAAGCTTTTCATTTTGCTTATGACCTATGGATTACAACAGATGTAGAAGAGAAGAAGCAGGCTATTGAGCAAATTCTTTCCAATCGGGCTCAAGTTGCAACGGTTGTGGTGACTGGAAATATTGGACGAGATGTGTTACCCATGCTGCTCTTAAAAGAGCAACTCTCTCGCTATGATTATGTCGGCCATTTCCATACCAAGAAATCCAAAGAAGCAGATTTTTGGGCGGGTGAATCCTGGCGGAAAGAATTGATCGAGATGTTGGTTAACCCTGCAGATCAAATTGTTGCCAATATGGAGGCCAATCCAAAAGTCGGAATCACCATCGCAGATATTCCAACCTTCTTCCGCTACAATCGAATTGTGGTTGCCTGGAACGAGGCCTTAATCTCACCAGAGATGAACAAGCTCTGGCAACGGATGGGAGCGACTAAGAGTATTGATTTCAAGAATCTCAATACCTTTGTCATGAGTTATGGGACTTTTGTTTGGTTTAAGTATGATGCTTTGAAACCACTCTTTGATTTGAATTTGACAGCAGCAGATGTTCCAGCTGAACCTCTTCCTCAAAATTCGATCCTTCATGCGATTGAACGCTTATTAGTCTATATTGCTTGGGATCAAAAATATGACTTTAGGATTTCCCAAAATCCACACGTTCTCACACCATTTATCGATAATAAGCAATTGAACAATCGTGAGGATCTCCAACCACATACCTTCGTGGACTTTAATCAAATCGGTGGGATTAAAGGAGCCTTAAAGTATATCGTGATTGGTCCAGCAAGAGCTGTGAAATATATAGTGAAAAGAATTATTAAGAAAGTGAAATAATGAAACGGAAAAAGAAGTTTAATTTTTATACGTTTTTAAAAAACTTGAAATCCAAAATTTCGAGGACTCAATTTTATTATGCAATCACCTTTGTCTTATTTTTCTTTTTGAATTTTTACTTAGCACAAAATAATTTAGCCATACATAACAAAGCGACAGGGACTGTACTTAAGTACGTTAACCATTTGGGATTATTATTTGGAATTAGTTTTTTATTGTTAATTGTATTAATGTCACAATTTAACTTTAAAAAATGGTTTCCTCTGAAATTACTGATTAGTTACTTAATTTATAATGTACTTTCTTATATTACGGAAATCTCTCTGTTTCTAAACAATCCCAAATATAAGGTTTGGAACTTTCAAAAAAATCCATTTTTTAGAACGGATTCCTTTGTAGTTATTGGTACTCTATTTTTATTAACAACGATTCTTGTTCTATATAGGTATCATTCTGATGGATTATTTTCTAGAAAAAAAGATTTAGAAGAAATAAAAGATAACTATCAATACGTTATACTGTCGCAGATTTTAATAAGTTTTATTGTTACAGATAAAAATTTTTCATTATTAGTTTACCGAACAGATAGCTTCTTGTATAAAGCACTAGAAATTGGTAAATATTCTGCTCAACAGTTTTGGCTGACAAATGAATTTTTAATGCTTGCTTTTCCGATTCTTTCCATATTTGGTTTTTTCTATACAAAAGGCCAAAGAGATTTCGTGAAAAATAAACCCAGTTTATCATTAGCATTTTTCTCAAGTGTAACCATTGCAATCGTTCTAAATTATTTTTTCCAATTTAGTTTAGGAAGAACAGAACCATTTTTAGGGATACATTTTACAATCCCAGATGCGATCTTGTTCCAGATTTTAGTGCTGACAGCAATCATCTTATTTGTCTATATTGTTATCAACCAGTATTGGATAGCCTCTTGTTTGATTTTGCTGGTATCTGTATCTTTTGTCATTGCGAATTTTATTAAATTTGGGATGAGAAATGAGCCAGTTCTACCAAGTGATTTAAATTGGTTATCCAAGCCAGTTACCTTACTCAGTTTTGTTGATACTTCTCAAATAATATATACAATTGGTGGATTAGTAGCCATTGTGCTTCTTTCTCTTCTTGGAATGAGGTACTTTTTCAAAGGTAAAATTATTTCTTCTTGGAAAGTACAAGTTCCACTTGTATTGTCAATGCTTCTTTTATTTATACATGTAACATCTGTTTTTTCTGATAAAGAAAACGGGAAAATAAAATCGAATGTTCCGATTATTAGTACCCTCAATAATTATCAAGATATCGATTGGTTAGGGAACACCTCCAACGCTCGCTATAAAGGACTTACATACGTTTGGATGAACCAATTGACAACGGAAGTTATTCAGAAGCCAGAAGGTTATTCAAAAGATCGTATGGCTAAGATTGAAGCGAAGTACAATGAAGTAGCGAATGGTATAAATAAGGAGAGACAAAACTATTTAAATGATCAAACTGTTATTTATGTCTTAAGCGAAAGTTTTTCAGATCCGAGAAAAATTGAAGGAGTTGAATTAACTCAAAATCCAATTCCTAATATTGAGAACGTTATGCGTAACCATACGAGTGGCCAAATGCAATCAGATGGCTATGGTGGTGGAACGGCCAATATGGAATTTCAAACATTGACTGGTCTACCTTTCTATAATATTTCTCAAACAGTATCCGTTTTGTATACAGAAGTATTTCCAAAAATTCATGATGTTCCTTCAATTAGTAATTCTTATGAAACAAAGAACAAAATCGCCATTCACCTCGCAGAGAAGTCAAATTATTCTAGAGATATCGTTTATTCTCGACTAGATTTTAAGGATTTTATCACGACGAATACAAAGGGAATCAAATATAGAAAAGAAGGGATTAGTCCAAGTGACGAATCTACCTACGATATAGTGCTAGAAAACATAACTCCTCAAAAAGGCCAATTCTTTTCAGTAATGACTATGCAGAATCATTCGCCTTGGTTAGAGGCTAATCCAGAAACTTTGGATGCAAAAGGAGTTGGATTTAGTGATGAGGAGAACTCTAAATTAACCTTCTACAGTCGTCTACTATACCAAACTGACAGTGCCACCCAAGATTTCCTAGAAAAGCTATCCAAAATCGATAAGAAGATTACAGTCGTCTTTTACGGAGATCATTTGCCTGGTTTGTATCCAGAATCTGCCTTTAAGAACTATCCAGAAGGTCAATACCAAACGGACTACTTTATTTGGAGTAATTTCGATGCTCCGAAGTTGGATTATCCTTTGGTCAACTCGAGTGACTTCTCTGCCATGGTTTTTGAACAGACCAACTCTAAGGTATCTCCATACTACGCTTTGCTTACAGAGGTTTTGAAAAAAGCCAGCGTGGACAAGAAGGCTTTGGAAGGAGAAGCGCAAGAGATTGCTGAAGATTTGAAGATGGTGGAGTATGATTTAATTAGTGGCAAAGGCTACTTATCCAAAGATTTCTTCGATGTACCATCGGCGAAAAATTAGTGGAAAGAGACTCTCTTTCATGAAGCTGTCATTCAGTTATTTGATTACTGAAATTATTAAAAATAGAACAGGCTTTCCTGTTCTATTTTTGTTGATTTTATGCTAAACTAATAGGAGGGGGTTCCGCATATGATTAAGATTTTTGGGAAAATCCGATACCATTGGCAGCCTGATTTATCCATGCTGATTATCTATTGGTCCTTATCGGTTATACCTGTCTTTATTGGACTAGCTCTGATGTATGAGAGTTCTAATATTCCGACAGTGGTACTCTTTTCATTCTTTCTCTTTATGGCCTTGCTGGCTGTAGGAGTGCATCGCTATTTTACGATTTATGATGATGGGATTTTACGTATTATCACGGCGAATCCGTTAACTCCTATAAAAGTTCCGATTTCATCGATTGAAAAAGTGGAAGTCACAAAGAATTCCATCAAGTTAATTTTCAACGATGGATCAAGAAGTCGGACTTTCTGTATGCGTAAGTGGCCCAAAAAATACTTTATTAATGCTTTGGCCTTGAACAATCATTTCAAGGGTGAGATTGAGTTGACTGATAACTTCATCCATGTGGACTATTATCAACTCTACTACTCTAATAATGAAAAAAGCTCTTAATCTTTGATAAGAGCTCGGGTCGGACAATTTTTAACAGCTTCTTGGATGGTTGCATCGGTAGGAAATTCTTTTTCCAACAGTTCATCTTCCGAAGCGAACTTAACGATGCCATTATCGTGATAGTCAAAAATGTCCGAGTAAGTTTGGCAAAGGCCACATGCGATACAACGTTCAGGTATTAAGGTTATTTTCATATCTATATTGTAATGATTTTAACAGGAAAACACAAGGAGGAAGTTATGCCGAAAGAGCCATGGGAAGAAGAAATTTATGATGACGGAGAAGAAACATTGAAACGAACTAACAAATTGAATGGAATAAAAGCTGATCGCTTGTTGACCATCTTGGCGATTATTTTCTTTATTATTATTGTAGCGATGGTCTGCTTCTTAATTTACCTTTCTACAGGTGGAAGCGATAAGAAGAAACAAATGAGTGGTTTCTATAATGGTGAAACAACAGTCGTTGCAGCGAGCAGTGCTCCAGCTGCAGAACAGACAGAGGAAGCAAGTGCTGAAGAATCTGAAGATGGGACGATTACAGTTCTAGCTGGTGAAGGAGAAGCAGCGATTGCGGCGCGTGCCGGAATTTCGATTTCCGAATTGGAGCAACTGAATCCATCTCACATGTCAACTGGTTCTTGGTATGCGAATCCAGGTGATGTGGTCAAAATTCGATAAAGGATAGACTATGAAACAAATTCAAATCGCAATTGATGGTCCAGCATCCAGTGGGAAATCAACTGTTGCTAAGATTATTGCTAAAAATTTAGGCTACACTTATCTGGATACAGGTGCCATGTATCGAGCAGCTACTTATTTGGCTCTTCGTCATGATCTGACGGAAGCAGATGTTGACCAGTTGGTTGATTTATTGAATCAATATCCTGTTAGTTTTGGTCGTTCTGAAGATGGTCAGCAATTAGTCTTCGTAGCTGATGTCGATGTGACCCATCCAATTCGTGACAATGAAGTGACCAATAATGTCTCTTGGGTATCTGCCCTGGCTCCTGTCCGAGAGCGCTTGGTGGCCCAGCAACAACAGATTGCAGCTCTAGGTGGGATCGTCATGGACGGTCGTGATATTGGAACAGTTGTCTTACCAAATGCAGAATTGAAGATTTTCCTAGTGGCCTCTGTAGAAGAACGTGCAGAACGTCGTTATAAGGAAAATTTGAGTAAGGGAATTGAAACAGATTTAGAAGTATTGAAAAAAGAAATTGCTGAGCGGGACTATAAAGATAGTCACCGAGAGGTTTCACCATTGAAACCAGCAGCAGATGCCATTCATTTTGATACGACTGGTGTCGGGATTGATCAAGTGGTTGCATTTATTGAAGAAAAAGCAAAAAAAATCCTTGACAATCCATCATAAACTTGATATCATATAAAAGTTGAGAAAAGCAGAAGTGAGAACTTCTCGCCTTGCGACTAACGTTGTCTGGCCCCTACGGATCAAGTTTCAGAAATGAAATATAATCATGTAGTGCGGGTTTGCGTTAGCAAGTCCGCTCTTGTTTTTCTCTAAAATAAAAAAAGAGGTGAAAACCATAGCAAAGCAAGACTTATTCATCAATGATGAAATTCGTGTACGTGAAGTTCGCTTAATCGGTCTTGAGGGCGAACAATTGGGTATCAAACCACTTGGTGAAGCGCAAGCACTTGCGGACGACGCTAATGTGGACTTGGTTCTCATTCAACCTCAAGCTAAACCTCCTGTTGCGAAAATTATGGACTACGGTAAGTTCAAATTTGAGTACCAGAAGAAACAAAAAGAACAACGCAAAAAACAAAGCGTTGTGACCGTGAAAGAAGTTCGTTTGAGCCCAGTTATTGACAAGGGTGATTTCGATACGAAACTTCGCAATGCTCGTAAGTTCCTTGAAAAAGGGAACAAAGTGAAGGTTTCCATTCGCTTTAAGGGTCGTATGATCACCCATAAAGAGATTGGGGCAAAAGTTTTAGCCGATTTCGCTGAAGCAACTCAAGATATTGCTATCATCGAACAACGTGCTAAAATGGATGGTCGTCAAATGTTCATGCAGTTGGCACCAGCAACTGACAAGAAATAATCTGTCAGAAAGTTAAAAAAAGGAGAAAATATCATGCCAAAACAAAAAACACACCGCGCATCAGCTAAACGTTTCAAACGTACAGGTTCTGGTGGACTTAAACGTTTCCGTGCTTACACTTCTCACCGTTTCCACGGAAAAACTAAGAAACAACGTCGTCATCTTCGTAAAGCATCTATGGTGCATTCAGGAGATTTCAAACGTATTAAAGCAATGCTTACTCGCTTGAAATAATCGCGTATTTGTAAGTAAAGAATTCTAGGAAATATTGGAGGAAATATAAATGGCACGTGTTAAAGGTGGCGTTGTATCACGCAAACGTCGTAAACGTATTCTTAAATTAGCTAAAGGTTACTATGGAGCTAAACACATCTTGTTCCGTACTGCAAAAGAACAAGTAATGAACTCTTACTACTATGCATACCGTGACCGTCGTCAAAAGAAACGTGACTTCCGCAAATTGTGGATCACACGTATCAATGCGGCAGCTCGTATGAACGGTCTTTCATACTCACAATTGATGCATGGTTTGAAATTGGCTGAGATCGAAGTAAACCGTAAAATGCTTGCTGACTTGGCTGTTAACGATGCAGCAGCTTTCACAGCTCTTGCAGACGCAGCAAAAGCAAAACTTGGTAAATAATTGATAAAGAGATCCATTTGGGTCTCTTTTTTTAGATGAAGGAATCGGTTGTGACAATGACTTCTTTTATTTCAGCTGATTTCGTGCTATAATGAAAAAAATTAGAAGGTTTATGAAGGAGGACAAGACTGTGGGACACAAACGGTTAGCCTGGGATGAGTATTTTGCAGCACAGGCTTTGTTAATATCAAATCGAGCAACCTGTAAGCGAGCCAAGGTGGGTGCTGTATTGGTCAAGGATCATAAGGTGATTGCGACGGGCTATAATGGCTCTGTCTCTGGTACAGAACATTGCTTGGATCATGACTGTCTCATGGTGGAAGGACATTGTGTTCGGACCCTCCATGCAGAAGTCAATGCCATTTTACAGGGAGCGGAACGGGGGATTCCCAAAGGTTTCACAGCTTATGTGACCCATTTCCCTTGCCTCAACTGTACCAAGCAACTGCTTCAAGTTGGCTGCAAGCGGGTTGTTTATATCCATCAATACCGCATTGACGAATATGCTCAGTATCTCTATCGTGAAAAAGAAGTAGAACTGGTCCACCTCCCATTGGAAGAGGTCAAAGAAGCTATTGCAGAGGCAGATTTTATTTAAAAAAGAAACTTTGTTTTTGAGATCACGCTTCACTGATTCGTCTAGAGAAAAGAGATTGTGATGACATGTCAAATTTGCTACCAAATTATCTTGCTTGTTTAGGGTTTTGGTGCTCTTTATCAAGTAGTCATACTCTTATCCGGACAGCCTGAAAATGGAGAGAATCTCCCTGTCATCGTGCTGTCATTGCTTTTGCTTCTTTTATGGCTGACATTTCAAGTCATCTTAACAGTAAGTATCATGAAAAGAATGATGAAATCATGTATAATGGTGTTAAAAGAAAATATAAAAAAGAAGGGTAGGGAAAGCTATGACAGACCAAGAGAAACATTTTGAAGAAAATAAAGAACATAGCAGTATAAGTGAAGATGGTTTTACTTCTGCATCTATTCAGAATCATCCAACAAAAATCGGATTTACATCCATTCTTCTTTCAGCGGCCTTTTACTTATCCATTATCTATCTTGTATTGTTTATCTATTACTTTAATATCGCGGTACTTTTCATGTTGATTTTTCTATCACCAAACTTCTTAGGTGTTGCTATTGGTGCCATTTTACTTCGACTAGGGATGAAGAGAAGAAACAAAAACTTGCTCTATACAAGTTTCGTACTTTATCTGCTGTCTATCATCTTGGGTATTGATCTAGACTTGGAATTTTTTCGAATTGCACAGTTACTGCTAGTTATTCTGGTTTTAATTGGAAACCTCTTAGTTGAAGACGAAAATAGCTATTAATGAAAAGATAGGGATGGACAACTCTACTCAATAAAAAGTATTCGGGCCGATCCAAGCTATAATTAAATCAATTCTTCCTGTCGATTTTTGAGTGCTATTCTTTGAAAGAATAAGGAAGTACTTTAGGAGAAAGTTATGACAGATCAACAAAATTCTGAATCAAACCAAGAGCACCAAAGTGTGCCTGAGGGGGCTGTTCAGCCACCCATGGTGGGGGAAGAGCAGAATCCCCAAAATAATAAAGATAAAGAGGCATATGTTTTAGGAGATAGTCTCCTTTCTAACAATGAGATGAAGCTAGAAAAAAGAGTCGGAAGTACGCTAGTACTATCTATTGCACTTTTTTTGGCAACTATATACCTAGGATGGTCTCTACTCGGCGCAATCGTACTTATAGAATGGACAATTATGCAACAGCTCCATTTTCTCTGTATTATCATTGCGACCCTCCTGCTTTGGAACGGAAAAACGATGGGTAATAGAACAACTCTCTATACATCCGCAGTTTTATATTTTGTTTCGATGATTCTAGCGTATGACCCAGCTGGGGGATTATTTTTCCTTATGCCTCTTATAATAGCTATTGTGGTTTTTTTCGGAACTGTAATGTTTGAAAATGGAGAGTAATGATAGAAGATAGGGCGTAAAATCCTATCTTTTTTATATAGCGAGAAAAGATAGAGAAAGCGATTACAAATTGTGGTATAATGAGAGGTAATAAATCAAATCATACTTTACTTTGAAAGTGGAGGGAAATAAATATCTAGAAAAAAATAGTATCAGGGCCTAATTTATGTTGTAACCTTTCTTTATATTTCGACTGTTTGGATAGCAGGTAGGGAAAATGGATTGGGTACGATTATGTTCTTCAATTATTAAAGAAAACACCTGGTATCCAATCGTTCCGTTGGCTTCTTTGAGCGTCACTATCCTGCATATGCTAGATCGGATTCCTCTTGTCTTACGGTTAATGAAAAAAAGATGGAATTGTGTATAATTGATTTAAGAGAAAACATAAATAAAGTAATAAGAAAAGCTAGGAGAATGCTATGGAAAATCAGCAGAATAATTTTGAAGGAAATAAAGATAGGATGGGGATAAGTGAAGCTGGTTTTAATTCTGCATCTATTCAGAATTATCCAACAAAAATCAGATTTACTTCCATTCTTCTTTCAGTCGCTTTTTACTTATCCATTATCTATCTTGTATTGTTTATCTCTTACTTTGCACTTTCGGGTAATGCTTGGGGACTTTTCATTTTGATTTTTCTAGGACCAAACTTATTAAGTATCGCTATTGGGGCCATCTTTCTTAGAATAGGGATGGAGAAAGGAAATAAGGCGCTACTCTATACGAGTTTCCTACTTTATATGCTCTCGATTATTTTGGCATATGATCCAGACTGGGGAGTTTACCGAATTGCACCGATAGTTTTAGGTATTCTTGTTTTAATAGGAACACTCCTAGCGAAAGAAGATAAAGAAGTATTGAGATATTAAGAAGGGGGAACTCTTTTAAATAAGTATTGCTTGCTCAATGATCTTATCGAGTTAAGAATTTCTGCCAAGTTGTATATTTTTGAAGTATCAATAGATGCATGGAAGAATTCAGTGAATATCATTTAGAAAATCGTTTATTCCAGTTTTTAAAAAAAAGTAAAATATTATAGAAAAATGTTAGGAGAAAATTATGACAGATCAAGATTCACAATATCAATCAAACCAAGAGCATAATAATGTGACTGAAGGTACTGTTCAGCCACCAATGACGGAACAAAGCCTAGAAAATCCTGTTCAGCCACCAATGGAGGATCAAGGCCTAGAAAATCCTGCTCAGCCACAAATGGGAGATCAAGCCCCAGAAAATCCTGCTCAGCCACAAATGGGAGACCAAGGCCCAGAAAATCCTGTTCAGCCACCAATGGCGGATCAAGCCCCAGAAAATTCTGTTCAGCCACCAATGGCGGATCAAGGCCCAGAAAACCCTGCTCAGCCATCAATGGCGGAACAAGGTTTAGAAAATTCTGCTCAGCCACCAATGGCGGAACAAGCCCCAGAAAATTCTGTTCCTAATAGGGGCCTTCTAACTCTTGTATTTTTCGTAAACATGGGCTTACTGATGCTTTTTATAGGTACTGCTGTGTTAATGGGAGGATGGGCGATTGTCTTTTTGTTCTTTTTGGGCTATTACCTTACTTGTTATATTGCTGCGACAGTCTTACTTGGTATTGGAACAAAAACGGCTAATAAGACGATGCTATTTGTTTCAGTAGCTCTCTATTTTGCCTCCATACTTTTTGCTGGTGATCCAGCTTGGTTAGCTATTCAAATTCCATCTATGATTTCAACTGTCCTAGTATTAATAGGGACCTTGCTACTGTAAGGATTAGAGCTAAATTATTGTTTCACTAAAAAAGATATAGTTTCAAACTATATCTTTTTCTTTTGATAAAAAAAGGATACTGGTGCAAAATCGTGTTATAATAGTTAAGTTATATGGTCCCGATAAGGTGGTAGGATTGTTTGTGAATACTCTTCCTACCAGTTCTTTGTAACTCTATAACGAATATTTTTTAAGGGGGGACATTTTTATGTCAGAACGTAAATTATTCACGTCTGAATCGGTATCTGAGGGGCATCCAGATAAGATTGCAGACCAAATTTCAGATGCTATCTTGGATGCTATTTTAGAGCAAGATCCAGAAGCCCACGTTGCTGCTGAAACAGCTGTTTATACTGGTTCAGTACATGTTTTCGGTGAAATTTCGACAACTGCTTATGTAGACATTAACCGTGTGGTACGTGATACAATCGCAGAAATTGGCTATACCAATACAGAATATGGATTCTCAGCGGAAACTGTAGGAGTACACCCATCATTGGTAGAACAATCTCCTGATATCGCCCAAGGGGTTAATGAAGCCTTGGAAGTTCGTGGAAATGCCGATCAAGATCCACTTGACTTGATCGGAGCTGGAGACCAAGGTCTCATGTTTGGTTTTGCGGTGGATGAAACTGAAGAACTCATGCCGTTGCCAATTTCCTTGAGCCATAAGTTGGTCCGTCGTTTGGCTGAACTTCGTAAGTCTGGTGAGATTAGCTATCTTCGTCCAGATGCTAAATCTCAAGTTACGGTTGAGTATGATGAAAATGACCAGCCAGTGCGCGTGGATACGGTTGTTATTTCAACCCAACACGATCCAGAAGTCAGCAATGAACAAATCCATGAAGATGTGATTAACAAGGTGATCAAGGAAGTGATTCCTGCTTCTTATCTGGATGATGAAACGAAGTTCTTTATCAATCCAACAGGTCGTTTCGTTATCGGGGGGCCTCAAGGAGACTCAGGTTTGACGGGGCGTAAGATCATCGTGGATACCTATGGTGGTTATTCACGTCACGGTGGTGGTGCTTTCTCTGGTAAGGATGCGACTAAAGTAGACCGCTCTGCTTCTTATGCAACTCGCTACATTGCCAAGAATATTGTAGCTGCAGGTCTTGCTAAGAAAGCAGAAGTGCAATTGGCTTATGCGATTGGGGTGGCTCATCCTGTATCTGTGCGTATCGATACCTTTGGTACTAGTACGGTAGCTGAAAGCAAGTTGGAACAAGCAGCGCGTCAAATTTTTGACCTTCGTCCTGCAGGAATTATCCAAATGCTGGACCTCAAACGTCCGATTTACCGTCAAACAGCAGCATATGGCCATATGGGACGGACGGATATTGATCTTCCATGGGAACGCTTGGATAAGGTAGAAGCCTTGAAAGAAGCAGTTAAGTAAGTAGATAGAAAGAGAGAGTGGGACAGAAATCGGTCATTTGTTAGAATTCGATTTCGTCGTCCCACCTCCGCGTAGTTGAGTAGGGCTATAAAAGCTGATGAAATCAGCGTAGTAGAGCCCACTCAACCACTGCGTCTTGCTCGACAATCCAAAGACAATTGAGAGGCTGGGACTTTTGTCCCAGCCTCTTTTTTGTAAAATAAATCTACAAATGTAAACAAAAGTATTGACAAGAAAAATAGGAAGTGTATAATAAAACTACAAACGTAAACCAATTATCCATGATAGGAGATAGAAAGGAAAATGAATGGCTAAGATTTCAAGTGCTGAATGGGAAGTCATGCGGGTCCTTTGGACCAAGGGAGAAACGACTTCTACAGAAATAACTAAGATTCTTTCCACCAAGCAAGACTGGTCAGCTTCAACGGTAAAAACTCTTTTAGGACGATTGGCTGATAAGGGCTATTTGACGAGTCGAAGAGAAGGTCGGACATATTTGTATCAGGCGGTCCTCAATGAAGAAGAGGCAAATTTAAGAGCTGTCTATGAAGTTTTAAGCAAGATCTGCTTGACCAAGCATAGTCACATATTGGAGCAACTAATCCAGCAAACACCAATGATGAAAGAACAGATCAAAGACTTGCAAGAGATTCTCGCATCCAAAGAGAGCGTGGAGCGGGTTCAATGTGATTGCCAACCTGGGCAATGTCACTGTGTCAGTCATGTGGAGGAAGATCAATGAAAGAAGAAACCTTTGTCGTCAATGGGATGACTTGTGCATCCTGTGTGATCAATGTGGAGAAAGCTGTCAATCATCTGGACGGTGTTGAAAAAGCGACGGTAAATTTGACCACTGAAAAAATGACAGTGGAATATCAAGGGGAGCCCTTGAGTCCAGAGGCTATTTCAAAGGCGGTAGCGGATGCTGGCTATGAGGCAGTACTTTACAATCCAGATACAGCTAAGAGTCAAGAGGAACGGGAAGGAGACAAGCTACAATTAATCCGAAACCGGCTCCTTTGGTCTTCCATCTTCACCCTGCCACTCTTTTATCTAGCAATGGGTCCCATGATTGGCCTGCCTGTACCTGCTTTTGTCTCACCTGATCGAGCACCCGTAGCTTACACCCTTGTTCTTTTGGCCTTGACTATCCCCGTGATGGTCTTCGGACGAGCTTTTTATCGAAATGGTTTCCGAACTCTTCTAAAAGGTCATCCAAATATGGATGCCTTAGTAGCTTTGGCTACCAGTGCAGCTTTTCTTTATAGTCTCTATGGAACTTATCATATCTTGCTTGGTCACCATCATCATGTTCACCAGCTTTACTATGAGTCTGTAGCCGTGATTTTGACCCTAATTACGCTAGGTAAATATTTTGAAACTCTGTCAAAAGGACGTACTTCTCAAGCCATTAAAAAACTCATGCATCTGGCTGCCAAGGAGGCGACGGTCTTACGGGATGGAAAAGAAGTGAAATTGCCTGTAGAAGACTTGGTCATTGGAGATCACATTCTGGTCAAACCAGGTGAAAAAATAGCCGTTGATGGTCAAGTGGTTTCCGGACAATCAGCTATTGATGAAAGCATGCTAACGGGTGAATCGATCCCAATCCAAAAAACTGAAGGAAGTCCAGTTTATGCTGGCTCCATCAATGGTCAAGGAAGCTTGGTCTATGAGGCTGAGAAAGTTGGTCGGGATACCTTACTAGCACAGATCATTCAGCTGGTGGAAGATGCCCAACAAACCAAAGCACCGATTGCCAAGATTGCCGATCGAGTGGCCGGAGTCTTTGTTCCTGTAGTCATGGTGATTGCCCTCTTATCTGGACTGTTTTGGTATTTCATCATGGGCGAAACCTTTACCTTTGCTATGACGGTAACGATCAGTGTCTTGGTAATTGCCTGTCCATGTGCTCTAGGTTTGGCGACACCAACCGCTATCATGGTAGGTACTGGATTAGGAGCAGAGCATGGGATCCTCTACAAGAGAGGGGACGTCCTTGAGTTAGCTCATCAAGCACAAGTAGTGGTCTTCGATAAAACAGGGACCATCACTCAAGGAAAACCTCAGTTGTCCTCATCCTATCTCTATAGTCAAACGAAGGATGCCTTACAAATCCTGGCATCTCTGGAAGCTAAGTCCGAGCACCCGCTGGGACAGGCTATTCTGGATGCTGCAAAAGAAGCGCCTGTGGACTTATTAGAGATGGAAAACTTCTCCAGTCTAACAGGAAGGGGCCTCACTGCTAGATATGCAGGGAAGGTTTATCTAGCTGGGAATCAAACTCTAATGGAAGAGGAAGGAATCGATGTTCGTCTTGCCAAGGCTGACTTGGAAGTCTTAACCCAGGATGGACAAACCCCGATTTTCTTAGCTGAAGATGGGCAATTAATGGCTCTATTTGGGGTAGCAGACCGCATCAAGGAAGATAGTTTAGAAATGGTTGCTAGTCTTGAAAAAATGGGCAAGAAGGTGATCATGCTAACTGGGGATAATGAACGAACTGCTCAAGCGATTGCCAAGAAGGCTGGAATCCAGCAGGTCATCAGTCAAGTCCTTCCTCAAGAAAAATCACGAGTGATCCAAGAATTGCAAGCAGAAGGCAAGTCTGTGATCATGGTGGGGGATGGGATCAACGATGCACCAGCCCTTGCAACTGCAGATATCGGGATTGCCATGGGGTCTGGAACAGATATTGCCATGGAAAGTGCAGATATCGTAGTTATGAAACCCCAATTGATGGATGTAGTCCGAGCCTTGGAAATTAGTCGCTACACGATTCAAACGATTAAGGAAAACTTGTTCTGGGCCTTTATCTACAATGTATTAGCTATTCCGGTGGCGATGGGCCTTCTCTATCTCTTTGGTGGTCCCCTCTTAAATCCTATGCTAGCGGGTCTAGCCATGAGTTTTAGCTCAGTATCCGTCGTCGTCAATGCTCTAAGATTAAAGCGAAAAAAATTGTAAAATCTAGGAGAAAAAATGATCTCCTTGTAAGAAAGAAAGGACAAAAATATGTCAAAAACATATGAAATTACTGGAATGAAATGCCAAGGTTGTGCCAATGCTGTCACTGAAAAATTATCCGGAGTAAAAGGTGTAGAAGAAGTAAGAGTAGATTTAGAGAAGAATCAAGTAACCATTGAAGGGAAACCTTGGAAATGGTCCTTGAGCCGAGCTCTAAAAGACAGTAAATATGAACTAGGAAATGAAGTAAAATAAGCTCAAAAAAGGTGGTCTGAAAAGAACTGCCTTTTTTGATAAAATACACATACAGCGAATGAGTATATAGCATAGATAAACTAGGTAAGGAACCGAAAATATAAAAAAATAGTAAAAGATATAGCTTAAGTTTTCAAGGATTGCATCGACTGATCAAAAGATAAGAATGAGTGGAAAATGAAGCGTTTTTATGATATAATAGATGCGGTAATTTTTTACTGAATGATTGAAAGAGCTTATATAAATTAACATGAAAAAAATTATAATTAATGGTGGTCGCCCATTAAAAGGTGAGGTGACCATTAGTGGTGCAAAAAATAGCGTGGTGGCCCTTATTCCAGCTACTATTTTAGCAGACGAAATTGTGACACTTGATGGTGTTCCAGATATTTCAGATGTGGCTAGCTTGATTGACATTATGACTCTGATGGGAGCAAAAGTGGAGCGAGATGGGGAGACCCTTGTCATTGATCCACGTGGTGTGCAAGATATGCCAATGCCATTTGGAAAGATCAATAGTCTTCGTGCTTCTTACTATTTCTATGGAAGTCTTTTGGGACGTTATGGCCAGGCAACTGTAGGTCTACCAGGGGGATGTGACTTAGGTCCGCGTCCAATTGATCTACATTTGAAAGCCTTTGAAGCGATGGGGGCTAAAATGACCATGGATGGTTCTAGTATGAACCTTTCTACTAATGGGAAGCGTCTTCGTGGGGCAGTCATCTATATGGATACGGTTAGTGTTGGCGCAACGATTAATACCATCCTAGCTGCTGTCAAAGCGGAAGGTCGTACTGTTATTGAGAATGCCGCTCGCGAACCTGAGATCATTGATGTCGTAACCCTTCTTAATAATATGGGTGCTCACATCCGGGGAGCTGGTACAGATATCATTACGATTGAAGGAGTAGACTATCTCCGCGGGACGCGCCACCAAGTAATTCCAGATCGCATCGAAGCAGGGACTTATATCGCTCTTGCTGCAGCTGTGGGAGAAGGAATTCAAATTACGAATGTTCTCTATGAACACCTGGAAAGCTTTATTGCCAAGCTAGAAGAAATGGGAGTTCGCATGACCATTTCTGAGGATAGTGTTTTTGTTGAAAAGCAAGAAAATCTAAAAGCTGTTCACATTAAAACCTCTCCTTACCCTGGATTTGCAACTGATTTACAGCAACCCTTGACCCCTTTGCTCTTGACAGCTAATGGAAAGGGAAGCATTATAGATACTATTTATCAAAAGCGGGTCAACCATGTGGCTGAACTGATGCGGATGGGGGCTAGGATTGAAACAGTTGGTGATCGCATTGTCTACCAAGGACCAAATCAATTAACGGGTGCTCCAGTTAAAGCGACAGACCTTCGTGCAGGAGCTGCCTTGGTGATTGCAGGCTTGATGGCACAGGGGAGAACAGAGATTACCAATATTGAGTTTATCCTTCGTGGCTATTCGCACATCATTGAAAAATTGCAACAATTGGGCGCTGACATCAAGTTAATTGATGAAGCATAACGAACGATTTTTATGAACATTTGGACGCAACTAGCAGCATATTCATGTTTTGAAACAGAGCGCCTCTTCTTGAGGCCCTTTCTATATAGTGATGCAGCTGACTTTTACAAGATATCCTCCAATCCAGATAATTTGCCTTTTATTTTCCCGGCACAAACTTCTCTAGAGGAATGCCAGTATGTCTTGGCTAATTATTTTTTAAAGAATCCTCTGGGAATATGGGCGATTTGTGATAAGGAAACCGGTCATGTGATTGGATCGATTAAATTTGAAAAATTGGATGAAATTAAGAAAGAAGCAGAACTTGGTTATTTCTTACACAAGGATTATTGGGGCAAAGGCCTCATGACAGAGGTTGTAAAAGAAATTACCTTCTTGTCCTTCCAGGAATTTCATCTCAAACAAGTCCGAATTATTACCCATGTTGAAAATTTAGCCAGCCAACAGGTAGCTTTACATGCCGGTTATACGTTAAAACGACAATTCAAGGGAAGCGACCGCTATACGCGAAAGATGCGGGATTATTACGAGTTCTGTATAGATAGAGGAGATCTCAATGAGTAAACACCAAGCGATCTTAGATTATTTGGAGAAACTACCAATTGGCAAGCGTGTCAGTGTGAGAAGTATCTCGAACTATTTACAGGTGAGCGATGGGACCGCCTATCGGGCTATTAAAGAAGCCGAAAATCGTGGAATTGTTGAAACGAGACCTCGTAGTGGGACTGTTCGTGTTAAGTCCAAAAAGGCTGTCCTGGAACATCTGACTTTTCGAGAGATTGTAGAAATAACCGGTTCGGAAGTCTTGGCAGGTAAAGAAGGACTGGAACGAGAGTTCAATAAGTTTTATATCGGTGCCATGACAGAAGAGCATATTTTAGATTATGTCTCTGAAGGTGGGCTCCTCATTGTTGGAGACCGAACCAATATCCAATGTCTGGCCCTTAAACACGACAATGCTGTTCTTGTAACTGGTGGTTTCGATGTCGATCCTTCTATTTTGGAACTAGGTAACAGTGGTCAAACTCCTATCTTACGTACCAAGCATGATACCTATACTGTGGCGACAATGATCAATCGCGCTCTCGCCAACATGCAAATCAAAACAGACATTTTAACGGTTGAACAAGTCTATTCACCCATGCATGAATATGGGTTTTTACGGGAAACAGATACCGTACGTGACTATCTAGATTTGGTAAGAAAGAGCCGTTTTAGTCGCTTTCCTGTCGTCAATCAACACCAAATGGTTGTTGGAGTGGTGACTATGCGAGATGCTGGCGATAAGGCACCGCAGACAACTCTGGACAAGGTCATGTCACGTACCGTCTTTACGACAAACCTTTCTTCTAGTATCGCCAATGTCAGTCAACGCATGATTGCAGAAGACTTTGAGATGATCCCTGTTATTCGGAGTAATCAGACCCTCTTAGGGGTCATTACCCGTCGTGCAGTCATGGACCGGATGAGTAAGGAACAATTGTCTGGATTACCAACCTTTAGTGAACAAATTAGTCAAAAAGTCGTTCTGCAAGCCAATCATTTTGAACTGACGGTTGAACCGAGCATGTTAGAAAAAAGTGGCGTTCTCTCGAATGGCGTTCTCACTGAAGTTTTAACAACGGTCACTCGCCAGTTCATGATGAATTCTGGAAAAAATTTAATTATCGAACAGCTGTTGGTCTATTATCTTCAAGCTGTTCAAGTGGACGATACCTTGCGGATTGAAACGCGTATTGTTCGCCAAACAAGACGATCGGCTATTATAGATTTTGATTTGTATTTGAATCTGCAGTTGGTCACGAAAGCTACCGTTACTTTGAAAATTAATTAGAATGGATGTAGGAATAGATGATTACATTGAAATCACAGCGTGAAATCGAAGCCATGGACCGTGCAGGAGACTTTCTTGCCAGTATTCATATTGGCCTTCGGGATTTGATCAAACCAGGTCTTGATCTTTGGGAAGTAGAAGAGTATGTTCGACGTCGCTGTAAAGAAGCCAATGTCTTGCCCCTCCAGATCGGTGTGGAAGGAAGTCTGATGGACTATCCCTATGCAACTTGTTGTGGGATCAATGATGAAGTAGCTCATGCCTTTCCTCGCCACTATCTGTTAAAAGAAGGTGACCTCTTAAAGGTGGATATGGTCTTATCAGAGCCATTAGATAAGTCTGTTGTTGATGTTTCAAAACTAGACTTTGATAATGTAGCTCAGGTGAAAAAGTATACTGAAAACTATTCTGGTGGTTTGGCGGATTCTTGTTGGGCTTATGCAGTTGGGAATGTATCCCAAGAAGTAAAAGATCTCATGGATGTCACCAAGGAATGTCTCTACAAGGGGATTGAGCAAGCAGTTGTCGGAAACCGCCTAGGTGATATCGGAGCAGCTATTCAAGAATATGCTGAAAGCAAAGGATACGGAGTGGTCCGTGACTTGGTCGGTCATGGAGTCGGTCCGACAATGCATGAGGAACCAATGGTTCCCCACTATGGACGTGCAGGACGCGGGTTGCGCTTACGTGAGGGGATGGTTTTGACCATTGAACCAATGATTAATACTGGAACTTGGGAAATCGATACCGATATGAAGACAGGTTGGGCCCACAAAACTCTTGACGGTGGTCTTTCTTGTCAGTACGAACATCAGTTTGTGATTACGAAAGATGGTCCTGTTATTTTGACCAGTCAAGGCGAAGAAGGAACCTATTAAAAAAAGTAGAGAGGAAAGAATGGAGCTGAATAGATAAAACGGTTTCGCTCTTTTCTCTTTTTATGAGTTTGTTAGGGAGGGGAAGATATGAAAAAGTTTCTAAAATGGCTAGGCGAACGACCGTTTATTAAGGGATTCCTACGCTTTTATATGGCCTCTGAATCGGATATCACTAGTATAGCAGTAGCCTATTATTTATTGATTTCGATTCTCCCTTTATTGTTGATTGCAGCCAATATCCTCCCTTACTTTCAGATTCGTCCGACTCAGATTTTGCTGACCTTGCGTGAAGTCTTACCTCCTTCCATGTACCGCATTGTTTTGCAAGTGATTTCATCAGTGCTTACCAAGCCGTCTACTGGTTTGCTGAGTTTCTCCATCATTTCTGCTTTATGGGTCTCTTCACAGTGTATCGCTTACCTGCAAAGAGCCTTCAATAAAAGTTATGGAGTGGAGAAGGAGAGGGGGATTATCTGGGCGAGAATTTTCAGTATCTTGATTAGTTTTGCTCTACAAGGTCTGTTCGGTCTATCTCTCGTTTTGACTATGTTTGGCCGTATGATTATTCGTACCGTCTATCAGATTTTCAAGTTTGACGAAAGTCTCTACCTTCGTCTCCTAAATATTTCCGGTCCTTCAGTTTACGTCCTTCTCTTTTTGACCTTGCTCTTGCTCTACTACACCCTACCCAATATCAAAATTCCTAAGTTTCGCTATGTTTTTCCAGGAGCCATCTTTGTGACAGCAGTCCTTTATTTGACCTTGAATATTTTCTGGAAATATGTCGATCGCTATATCACGAGTTTCTTAGATGCTCGTTTCTTCGGGTCTGTCCTTTTAGCAGTTATTATGTTCTGGTTTATCTTGGTAGCCAAGGTGTTGATTGTTGGATGTATCTTAAATGCTAGTATTCAGTATGCAATTGAAGCACGATTCGAGACAAAAGACGGGGATGTGGTGGCCAAGTATAAGTCAGGTCAAGTAGCTTTTCACCAAAAGGAAGCTTCACTCAAGCGTCGTTTTCATCTTAAAAATTTGAGAAAAAATCAAGAATAATCTTAAAGAAATAAAATAGGAAAAAGCCGGTTTTCATCCGGCTTTTTGTTATTTTTGAATTGTTTATTGCAAATGCAACAAAAATATGATAAACTCCATTTAAAGGAAAGGAGGAGCAAATGAAGGTTTTAAGAGAGATTGGCATCATAGCCCGCGCCTTAGATTCGATTGCTAATATTGAGTTCCGAGATTTGGAGCTAGCAAGAGGCCAATACCTGTATTTGGTACGGATTGGGGAGCACCCAGGGATTATTCAAGAGGAGTTATCCGATTTATTAAAAGTGGACCGTTCAACAGTAGCTCGCTCTGTCAAAAAATTAGCGGATAAAGGATTTATCCGAGAATTAAACGATCATTCAAATCAAAAGATAAAAAAATGGATCCTAACGGAACAGGGACAAGCGCTTTATCCTTTCATACTTGCTGAGCATGCTTATTCTGAGAAGACTGCCTTAAAAGGTTTTTCACAAGCAGAAATTCTTCAATTAGAAAAATGGCTGGCAAAAATGAGTGAAAACGTCGCAGCGGATTGGGAGCTAGTGAAAAAAGGCCAAAAAAGAAATTATAGTGAGGAAAAGAAATGAAAGTTACAATAGATCAAGAGTTTTGGGATTTGTTTCCCCAAGCACAAGTAGTGGTAATGACTGTAGAAGGAATCGACAATCATGTCGACGAGGGCAAGGATCCCTATTTTAAGGATCTACTCGACAAGGGAGTGGCTCGATCAAAGGTCTTCATTGATGATGAACAATTCACTGCTAGCCCAGTCGTTCAGGAATGGCGTCAGGCTTTTAGCAAATTTAAGACCAAAAAAGGTGCCCGTTCTTCCATTGAAGCCTTATTGAAACGTGTTTCGCAAGGACGGGAGTTTTATCCCATTAATCCTTTAGTGGATTTGTATAATAGTGTATCTCTTGCCTATGCTATCCCATGTGGTGGTGAAGATATGGAAAAGTTAGCAGGAGGCTTATCTTTAGGAAAAGCAAAGGGGGGAGAGACATTCTTCCCATTAGGAGCTGAGGAAGATGCTCCAGCTTTGCCGGAAGAGATCATCTATTATGACCAAGAAGGAGCTGTTTGCCGGTGTTTAAATTGGCGGGAAGCTAAAAGGACGATGCTGACAGAAGAAACTCGTCAGGCTATTCTTGTTATGGAAGCAGTGACTGAAGAGCAAGCGAACCGTGCCAAAGAGGCGATGGACGAATTAAAAGGCTTAGTCAAGGACTATTTTGGTGTAGAAGGAAAGATTTCTTATTTAAGCGCCCAAACATCTAGTTTAGAAGTATAAAAAAATGAGAGTGAGACAGAAATCGGTCATTCGTTAGAATTCGATTTCGTCGTCCCACCTCCGCACAGTTGAGTATGGCTGTAAAAGCTGATGAAATCAGCGTAGTAGAGCCCACTCAACCACTGCGTCTTGCTCGACAATCTAAAGACAATTGAGAGGCTAGGACTTTTGTCCCAGCCTCATTTTGGTTTTTTCACGGAAGTTACTTCTTATTTCGGAAGACAAAAAGTTTACTGAAGACATAGTTTAAAATGACAATCATAACTTGGGCAGCAAATGTTTCGATAGTATTGATAGCCGTGCGATTCATATTGACAAACTGACCAATGATTTGCGGATACTGGGTCACAAAGATGGTAGTCATCAGGAGATCCAGAACGAGGGTGCCCATCCGAGCGAAAGAGAAGACAATTAATCGCTTAAACCAGCCTTTTCTTTCTTGTTTAAAGACAATAGTATCGTTGGTAGCAAAGGCAAAGAGAATCCCTGCAATATTTCCAATCAAGGTAGCTAGTTGTTCCTGGTCCGTCAGTTGGAAAACAATCAGCCGGGTAGCAACAGAGACAATAGTAGTAGCAACACCAAAAATCAGGTAGGCTAAAATTTCATTATTAAAGATGCGATGGACTAGTTTTTTCATACAATTAGTCTATCATAATTCCCTTATTTGTGCTATACTTATAAAGTTGGTTTGTGGAATGCAACTCTATCAAGAGGGGTTCATTGGCAAAGATCAACCCTTGGTGCTTAGCTTCTTTCACCAAGCATATTAGACGCGGAAAAACCGCTAAAGGAGAAAACGATGAAAAACTATACTGTTCGTGACTTGGCACAGATTGCTCTAGTTGCAGCTCTCTATGTGGCCTTGACCATTACTCCCCCATTGAATGCCATCGGAAGCAATGAGATCCAATTCCGTGTTTCTGAAATGCTCAATTTCATGGCTTTCTACAATCGGAAATACATTTGGTCGGTGACAATTGGCTGTATGATTTCTAACTTCCTGAGTTATGGGATTGTCGACGTGGTCGTTGGTGGCGGATCTACTTTGGTCTTCGTCACACTTGGAGTATACCTCTTTAAACGTTACGAAAAGACAGATCTCTTTAATGGATGGATTCGCAAGGATCATTTCTTATTCTCAATTTTCTTTGCCCTCTCTATGTTTACGATTGCCTTAGAATTGCATATCTTGAACAAAACACCATTCTTCTTGAATTGGTTGACAACTGGTTTGGGTGAATTTGCTTCCCTGATTGTCGGAGCTATTTTGATTAAAAAGATTGCCCAACGTATTGATTTGACTCAATAGTCTACTAGAGAGTGGAACAGAAATCGGTCATTCGTTAGAATTCGATTTCGTCGTCCCACCTCCGCACAGTTGAGTAGGGCTGTTAAAGCTGATGAAATCGGCGTAGTAGAGCCCACTCAACCACTGCGTCTTGCTCGATAATCCAAAGATAATTGAGAGGCTAGGACTTTTGTCCTAGCTCTTTTTTTGTTGCCATTGCCGAATCCGATTCATTCAAATAATAGATATTTTTCGCTAATGGAGTAGTCAGAAAGGCCCCAGTAAAGCGTTTTTATGGTAAAATAGGGATATGGAAACCAGAATAAAAGAGCTAGTGACACTCCTGAATCACTATGCAGAAGAATATTATACAAAAGATGCTCCGTCCGTATCGGATTATGAGTACGACCAACTTTATCGGGAATTAGTCGCCTTAGAGGAAGCCCATCCGGAGTTGGTCCAGCCCAATAGCCCAACCCATCGGGTCGGAGGAACTATTCTTAAAGGGTTTGAAAAATACCAGCATGCTTACCCGCTATACAGCTTGCAGGACGCCTTTTCTTATGAAGAATTAGTGGCCTTTGATCAACGGGTTCGCAAAGAATTTCCTGCTGTCACCTATGTATGTGAATTAAAAATTGACGGCCTGTCTATTTCACTATCTTATGTCGATGGAGTTCTTGAAACGGGTGCTACACGTGGGGATGGGAGCATTGGAGAAAATATCACAGAGAACCTCAAGCGAGTTCGCGATATTCCTCTAGTCTTGCCAGAACCTCTTACATTAACAGTTCGCGGAGAATGTTATATGCCCCGTGCATCTTTTGATGCTGTCAACTTGTCTCGCCAAGAAAATGGGGAAGCAGAGTTTGCGAATCCTCGAAATGCGGCAGCCGGTACTCTTAGACAGTTGGATACAAAGATTGTTGCGGAGCGAAAACTCGCGACCTTCCTCTATCAAGAAGCTAGTCCAACTGACCAAACGAGTCAAGAGAAGGTGTTAGCCAAGTTAGATCGACTCGGTTTTGTCGTCAATCCGCATCACAAGACAGCGACTAGTATCGAGCAAGTCTGGGACTATATTCAAGAAGTGGCAGCCATGCGTGACCAGCTTCCTTATGATATCGATGGGGTCGTGATAAAAGTGAATGACCTGGCTGTCCAAGAAGAACTTGGCTTTACTGTCAAAGCTCCCAAATGGGCAGTGGCTTACAAGTTCCCAGCTGAGGAGAAGGAAGCAAAACTCTTGTCAGTTGATTGGACTGTTGGTCGGACAGGAGTGGTGACACCAACTGCTAATTTGACTCCCGTTCAACTAGCAGGGACGACTGTCAGTCGGGCTACTCTCCATAATGTAGATTACATTGCTGAGAAAGATATTCGCAAAGACGATACCGTCATTGTCTATAAAGCAGGGGATATTATTCCAGCTGTTCTACGGGTTGTTATGGATAAGCGCGTATCAGAAGAAAAATTAGAGATTCCCAGTCACTGTCCAAGTTGTCAGAGTGAGCTCCTTCATTTTGAGGATGAAGTGGCCTTGCGTTGTATCAACCCCCGTTGTCCTGCTCAAATAAAGGAAGGGCTCGCTCACTTTGCCAGCCGGGATGCCATGAATATAACAGGGTTGGGGCCAGCTGTGGTGGAAAAACTGTTTGCCAAAGAACTGGTACAGGATGTGGCAGGTATTTACCGGCTGACGGTTGAGGATCTTTTACAATTAGAAGGTTTTAAAGAAAAATCTGCCCAGAAGTTAGTAGATGCTATTCAAGCATCTAAGGGGAATTCTGCTGAAAAACTATTGTTTGGACTGGGAATTCGTCATGTAGGAAGTAAGGCCAGCCAGCTCTTGCTCCAAGAGTTTCATTCCATTCCAGCTTTAGCAGAAGCAGAGGTTGAAACGATTGCAGCGATAGACAGTTTAGGAATGGTCGTTGCAGAAAGTCTCCAGCGTTATTTTGCTCAGGAAGGCTCTCGGCTTCTTTTAGAAGAGCTTAAGGATGCTGGGGTAAACTTAGAGTACCTAGGACAAAAGGTTGCAGCAGACGCACCATTGTCCGGTAAAACAGTCGTCTTAACAGGTAAACTGGAACGTCTGACACGTTCTGAAGCTAAGGCTAAATTAGAAGCCTTAGGGGCTAAAGTCACAGGCTCCGTGTCCAAGAAAACTGACCTGTTGGTTGCAGGTAGCGATGCGGGAAGTAAATTAAGCAAAGCGCAGGAATTATCGATTGAAATACAGGATGAAGCCTGGCTTGAGAGTTTATAGAGGCATGTATGGAAAATAAGATTAAAAAAGCACGAGTGATATATAATCCGACCTCTGGTCAGGAAATCATTAAAAAGAACATCGCAGAAGTCTTAGATGTGTTAGAGGATGTCGGCTATGAAACAAGTGCCTATCAGACCACTCCAGAGCCCTTATCAGCCCAATTAGAAGCAGAACGGGCTGCTAAGGCAGGATTTGATTTGATCATTGCCGCTGGGGGAGATGGAACCATTAATGAGGTAGTTAACGGGGTTGCTAGTCTCGAACACCGTCCAAAAATGGCTTTTATCCCTACGGGAACAACCAATGATTACGCGCGTGCTCTGAAGATTCCAATGGGAGATCCTGTAGCTGCTGCAAGGATTATTGAAAAGAACCAAACCATCCAAATGGACATTGGACGGGCATACGGAAGTAAATATTTTATCAATATTGCTGCTGCAGGGACCTTGTCTGAATTGACCTTTAGTGTACCGAGTGAGGTGAAGTCGCGTTATGGCTACTTTGCTTATGTGGCTGAAGGGGTGAAGAAGTTCCCCAAAAATAAAACCCGCAAGGTGCGGATTGAACACGATAATGGGGTCTATGTTGGACCAGTTTCTCTTGTTTTCGTGGCTTTGACCAATTCAATCGGTGGCTTTGAAAGTGTAGCACCAGATGCTAAATTGGATGATGGTAATTTCACTTTGATTTTAGTGAAAACCGCTAAATTATTTGATATGTTGTCTTTGATTATGCAAGCCGTCAATGGTGGAAAACATGTCAAGGATTCAAATATTGAATACCTCAAAACATCTAAATTGAAGATTGAAGTTTTGGATAAGAAAGAAGAGTTTAAGATCAATCTAGATGGTGAATACGGGGGAGATACACCGGTGGAACTGGAAGTCTTCCACAATCACTTAGAATTTTTTGCCAACATCGATGAAATTAATGACGATGCCTTGGTCCATTCGGAATATAAATCAGAAGAATAATGGAGATTCATTGCTGAGAGTGGGCAATGTTCATTTCTTCTTAGTTAGGAAATAGGAAATACAATAAGATGCATCAGTATCAAGTTAAAATCCACTACCATCATCCTGTAGGCGATTATTTTGCACGTGATATGTGGAAGTGGCATGAAGGGGTTTTGGGGGAGGAAGTATCCTTCTCCAAGCTCGATTATTTTGGAGTTGAGGGGCTCTTAGTATATAACTGTGAGACGCCTCAACGGTTTGGTCATGTCATCATCAAGGAAGGAAACTGGATCAGTCAGTCAGACGAATACCATATCGAGCTTTTGCCTGAAGGGCATTTGCGAGAAGTCTGGTTAATTCAAGGGGATGATACCGTTTATTATTCCTTACAGGCTGCAATGACTAGTCATGAATACAGCCGTCGGAAGCCACATGCTTTTGATATGGCGACTCATTACCAGGAATTTGATGCCAAATGGGGATATCAAGGATGGTTGGGCTATCGCCAGCAGGATGATGATTACCGCTTTAAACTCTGGGCACCTACTGCCAATAAAGTAGACCTCCTCATCTATGATTCTGTTGCTAATGACAGCAAGGTTTGGAAGATTGTTCCAATGGTTCGTGGCCAGCGTGAAGATAGTGACCATGTTCGAAATAATTGTGGTGTCTGGTATGCTGATGTCATGGGGAACCTCAGTGGACTAGCCTATCAGTACAAGGTTTATTTTGATTACCATACGGAGATTGCGCGTGATCCTTATACGATCGCTACCAGTGAAAATGGGAAAAAATCAGCCATTCTTTCCCATTATGATCGCATCTTCCCTGCCTTTCAAACAGAAGCGTATGAGAAGGCTGACTGGCGGCTGGATAATCCCTGTCAGGCGGTTGTCTATGAAATGCATATCCGGGATTTGACCATTTCTCCAACTTCCGGTGTGGACGAAGCTTATCGAGGAACCTACCGAGGGGCTCACCAAACAGGAACGAAGAATGCTCAGGGTGATGCTTCTGCTTTTGACTATATCAAGGAATTAGGGGTTAATGTGGTGCAACTGCAGCCAGTTACCGACCGCTATAAGTCCTACGATGAAGAAGGCAATGTCCTCTACAACTGGGGATACGATGTGCAGAATTATTCAGCACCTGAGACTTGGTATTCGACCAAACCTCACGACCCTAAAACCACCATGCGCGAATTAAAAGAAATGATTCACGCCTACCATCAAGCAGGAATCTCAGTGGTTATGGATGTCGTTTATAACCATATCTATTCGACAGAAGATGGCGCCTTCCAAACAACTGTTCCTGATTATTATTACCGGATGAATCCAGATGGATCCTTCCAAAATGGTACAGGAGTTGGGAATGAGACAGCCAGTGAGCATGAGATGTATCGCAAGTTCATGATTGATTCCTTGACACATTGGGTAACGGAATATAAGATTGACGGTTTCCGCTTTGACTTGATGGGGATTCACGATGTGGATACGATGGATGAAATCCGTGAAGCCATGGATGCGATTGATCCACGGATTCTCCTCTATGGAGAAGGTTGGGATATGGGGACAGGCTTAGCTCCAGAAGATAAGGCCAAGAAGGACAATGCTTATCAGATGGCACAAGTCGGATTCTTTAATGATACCTCTCGAGATGCCATTAAGGGGGCCGAGGTCTTTGGCTCTATCAAACGTGGCTATGTTAGTCGGAAGTCTACAGAAGACATCATTGCGCGGTCTGTTCTGGGTAGTGCAGAGTTGGGATCCTTCCTAACTCCAAGTCAGGTTCTCAACTATGTAGAAGCCCATGATAACTACAACCTCTATGATTTACTTTCTTATGTCCATCCAGATGACTCTCAGGAAAAAATTAAGAAGCAGGTAGAAGTGGCGACAGCCATGAACCTCCTCTTCCAAGGGATGGCCTTTATGCAAGTTGGCCAAGAGTTCCTACGAACCAAGTTGGTTGCAACGGGTGAAGATGGAGAAGTGACCCAGGCAGATCGAGAACGCGCTATGAATTCCTATAATGCGCCAGATGCCGTCAACCAAGTCGATTGGAATCTGGTGTCTGTCAACAAGGATACGATTGACTATATTCGTCAAATCATTCATTTGAAGAAGACCTTACCTGCCTTGTCTCTTGAGTCTTATGAGGAAATATACCAACATGTCTTTGTGCATACAGCGGATATGGGTAGTGGTGTCATCGTCTTTGAATTAAATTGGGATAAACACTATTCTGTCATCTTTAACACCAGTGGACTTCCATTCTATCTCCAGAACGCAGATCATCTTGAGCTTCTTGTTGGAAATAGTCGAAATAAACGACCATTCTATGTTGAGAATCTAACAGCCTCCGTCTTTGAATGGAAGAAATAAAAAAATAAGATTGGGAAATCCCAATCTTTTTTTAGAATGTAGAAACACAATTATTTCTATATAATAGCTAGTTGTTTTTGAAAAATAATCCAGCTACCTTAAGTAAAAATAGTTTATCTACATTTAAAAATGAGGCTAGGACAAAAGTCCTAGCCTCTCAATTGTCTTTGGATTGTCGAGTAAGACGCAGTGGTTGAGTGGGCTCTACTACGCTGATTTCATCAGCTTTTACAGCCCTACTCAACTGTGCGGAGGTGGGACGACGAAATTGAATTCTAACGAATTACCGATTTCTGTCCCACTCTTATTTTTTTTCTGATGAAGATGAACTGGAACTACTTGAGCTAGAATCGTCACTCGATGATGAAGAAGAACTGAACTGTTCAGGATGGAGTTCCTTATAGCTAGGTGCCTTGAAGAGATCAACCGTTGACTGATTGCCTTTTTGGCTATAGAGACTGGTTGATGCATCCCCTTTTTCTTTTTCGATTTTCTTCAATGCTTTCATCGAGTTATTGTAAGAGTAATCATCTGGGTTGACTTTTCCAAGATCATTACCGGTATAGAACCGTAAGAGATCACCAGTTTGAATACTATCACTAATCTTGAGTTGAAGATTGGCTGCCTCGCGGATCTTATCGAGTTGCTCTTTCGTTGTTTCGTCTGGATTGGTGATTTCTTCACCAGTCTTGGTGTAATAGGTCCGGCCACTGTAACTTGTATACTCAGGGGTTACAAAGTAGTTGGATGAACGGAAGGCAACGATTTGACTATGATCTGGAGATAATAAGTCTTGTCCAACTTGAAGGAAGTTCTTAGAATCAATTCCTAACAAGTGTTCCAATGTCGGAAGCATATCAATCTCTCCACCGTAGGTTTCAATAACTTTCCCCTTGTCCATACCTGGAATCACCACCATATAAGGCACGCGTTGCAACATGGCATTGTCATAGCTAGACCATGTCTCCGAGTTCTTATCGAGCAGAGGAGCTAGGGCTGGATTCCGAGAGTTTGAAATACCGTAGTGGTCACCATAGAGGACAATGATTGATTTCTCATAGAGTCCAGAGGCTTTCAAATAGTCAAAGAAGGCCTTGACGGAAGCATCCAAGTAGTTGGCTGTAGCAAAATACCCATTAATTGTTTCATCTTGCGTTTCTGCCAGAGGGAAGCCGACTTCGTCACCAATCAGACTCGTCGTATAAGGATAGTGGTTGGAAACTGTAATGAATTTGGTGTAAAACGGTTGTTGCATGTGTTCCAAGTACTTGATGGAATCCTTAAACATGATCTTATCGTT
This sequence comes from Streptococcus sp. AM43-2AT, assembly GCF_003603405.1. Taxonomy (NCBI): domain Bacteria; kingdom Bacillati; phylum Bacillota; class Bacilli; order Lactobacillales; family Streptococcaceae; genus Streptococcus; species Streptococcus sp. AM43-2AT. The sequence goes on from NZ_QTND01000001.1 coordinate 236,149, forward strand.
GAGTCCATATTGGAAGGAATTGGTATCATCTTGCTTGGTAAAGTAAGAGGCATCAAAGAAGTAATGGTAGCCCCATTGTTTGTAAGCTGTATTACGGTTCCAGAAGCTTCCGGCATTTCCGTGGAAAACAGCACTGGATTGGTAGCCATTCTTAGAAAGAATAAAAGGAGCTGCTTGCTGGGTGTTGGTGCCACCGTAGTTCACCATAAAGGAACCTTGGTTCAAACCAAACAAGCCTGTTTCAATCATGGTCTCTGCATCTGATGTTTTACCAGCTTTTACCTGGTTGAAAACATTAGCAAATGCAAAGGTTTCATTTGAATGGTAAAGTGAGTTGATAAAAGGGGTTACTTCGTATTCTTTGCCATCGACCTTCAATTTATAATCGATCAAGAATTGTTGGAAACTTTCCAAGTGGATATAGATGACATTTCGTCCCTTAGCTAGACCAAAGGTTTCAGGATTTGGTTGAGCATAGTGGCTAGCAACATACTCTTCAACTGGCTTCAAGTCTACTTCAGAGGCTTTTGAGCGTTCTTTATTTGCCATGTAAGTCTGGTTGGCACTGTAACCTAAGAAGGCTGGTAAGCCAAGCGCACGGACTACATAATAATTTGAGAATCCACGCGTTAACAACTCCGGACGGTCAATTTCTGCCAAGAAAAGGTTGGCAGAGAAGAGCATAGCAGAGAGAGAAGTAACTGCAAAACTTGCCCGTTTATTAAATGGACGGGGATCTAGTTTGACCAATTTTTTAAAAAAGAGGAAAGCTAGAATTGGAAAGTCTAGAATATAGATGATGTCCCAAGGTCGGAACAATTCTAAGGCTGCTGCCCCAAGACCAGCGGATACCTTACTAGAGGCTAGCATGGTATTGACAGTTACGAAATCTGTAAACTCACGATAATAAATCGAATTGGATATCAACCAGATAAATAAAATGACATAGATGCTAAAAGATAGCAAATAGAAGAGTTTGGTTCTCTTAATATAAAAAGCGAGACCGATGAATAAGAGACTTAACGGTATCGGGTTAATGATTGCAAGAAAAACCTGATAGAAGCCTTGAATATCTAGATTAAAGTCTACCGTATAGGCCCACATGGTTTTAAACCAATAAAGCAACAGTAGGGTAAAGACAAATCCTAGTCTGGTACTCATAGCATCGAGTATCGTTTTGGTAATTTTTTTCACAAAAATATACTTCCTTGCCTTATTTCCTAAAAATTTTCTTACAACAGTATACCATAATTTAGATCGTTTTGAAAATAAAGCAAGCAGATAATGAGGGATAGAAAGTCTAAGATTGAGATTTGTAATCTATTACTAAACAAAAAGAGCAAGAATGTTTAAAACGATGGAGATCACTTTGTTATTAATCGTATTTTTAAGGAAGAGACTTTGTGAAATTTTGAAAATTTTGATACAATAGAGAGTATGAAAAAGCTGACAATTAACCGACAAGTTGAGAAGAAAATCCATAAAGGTTATAAGATTTTAGAGAAGGTTGACTTTGGGCAGCTCCCCTTTGACAATGAGGTTGTCGAGCTGGTTACAGCTTCGGGCCACTTTGTTGGGACAGGTTACCTTTCCGAGCAAAACAAGGGACTTGGTTGGGTCATCTCTCCGAAGAAAATCACCTTGGATCAGGCTTACTTTTGTCACTTATTTGCTGAGGCTAAGTCAAAACGTCAGTCTTATTATCAGTCGGAATTGGATACTGCTTTTAGAATTTTTAATCAAGAAGGCGACGGATTTGGTGGTTTAACCATTGATCTCTATGAAGATTATGCCGTCTTTTCTATTTACAATGCCTTTGTCTATCAAATCAGAGACTTGATCGTTGCAGCTTTTCAAGAAGTTTTTCCTGAAGTCTTGGGAGGATATGAAAAAATCCGTTTTAAGGATCCCGGTTATGAGTCAGCTCATCTATTTGGTCAAGAAGCTCCAGAGACCTTCTGTATTTTGGAAAATGGAGTTCGTTACCAAGTTTTTCTGAATGATGGCTTGATGACAGGAATCTTCTTGGACCAACATGAAGTGCGCGCTAGTTTAGTAGATGGTTTAGCAACAGGCAAAACCTTGCTCAATATGTTTTCCTATACGGCGGCTTTTTCAGTGGCAGCTGCTATGGGAGGAGCACTGGAGACGACCTCTGTGGATCTCGCCAAGCGTAGTCGGGAACTATCTGAAGCTCATTTTTTGGCAAATGGTCTAGAATTAGACCAGCACCGCTTTATTGTCATGGACGTTTTTGATTATTATAAGTATGCCAAGCGTCATGGTTTGACCTATGATGTGATTGTTTTAGATCCGCCGAGTTTTGCTCGCAATAAGAAGCGTACCTTCTCAGTTGCGAAGGATTATCACAAACTAATTGAGCAGTCCCTAGAGATTTTAAATCCAAAAGGTATTTTGATTGCTAGTACCAACGCTGCGAATGTCAGTCGAGACAAATTTAAAAAAGAAATTGAAAAGGGCTTTAAAGGCCATAAACATCGCTATATCAGTGAGGTAGGACTTCCAGCTGATTTTCGATACAATGAAAAGGAAGAAAGTAGTAATTACTTGAAAGTTTTTACAATTAAGGTGGATCAATGAAATTAGTTGTTTCTGTAATGCCAAGAAATTTTGAAGAAGCACAGGCCATTGATGCCAGTCGGTATCAGGAAGCAGATGTCATTGAATGGCGTGCGGATTATTTGGATAAAAATGATATTTTACAAGTTGCGCCTGCCATCTTTGAAAAATTTGCCGGTCGTGAGATTGTATTTACCCTGCGGACACGGGAGCAGGGAGGAGAAATTGAACTTTCTGGTGAAGAGTACGTAGCCATTATCCATGATATCAATAACATCTATCATCCGGATTATGTCGATTTTGAGTACTTTGGTCACCAGGCCGAGTTTAATCAGATGATGGATTATTCCAATCTTTGCTTAAGCTACCACAATTTCCAGGAAACCCCTGAAAACATGATGGAAATTATGTCGGAATTAACCAGCTTTACACCGAAATTGGTAAAGGTCTCTGTGATGGCTCATACTGAGCAGGATGTTCTCGACTTGATGAACTATACACGTGGCTTTAAAACGCTAAATCCAGAACAAGAGTTCGTTACAATTTCTATGGGGAAAATTGGCCGAATTTCTCGCATTGCTGCTGATTTAACTGGTTCTGTTTGGTCCTATGCTAGTGTTGGAGAGGAAAGTGCTCCAGGTCAAATTAGTTTAGCAAGCATGCACAAGATTCGGGAGATCTTAGATGAGGATTGATGGCTATACGCGAATGGCGGCCGTCATTGCTAAGCCCATTCGTCATAGTATCTCGCCCTTTATTCACAATTATGCTTACCAACTAACCGCCACCAATGCGGTCTACCTTGCTTGGGAAGTGGCAGAAGAACAAGTTGAACAAAGTCTTCAACAGTTACGAGTACTGGATATGTTGGGCGCCAATATTTCCATGCCATATAAGAAAAAGGTCCTACCCTACTTAGATCAGGTAGATGAAAGTGCCCAACTCATCGGTTCGGTCAATACAATTGTTCAGAAGGATGGTTGCTTAACAGGATACAATACTGATGGACTTGGTTTTTTAAAGAGTCTACCCAAGACTTTTTCTATAAAGGATAAGAAACTTGTCCTTTTGGGAGCAGGTGGGGCAGCAACTGCCATTGTCCTAGAAGCTGTTCGACAAGGAGTGGCAGAGATACATTTATTTGTTCGCCCAGAAAGTTTAGCCAAGTATCAGGCTACCTTCTCTCCACTATCTGAAGCTCTCTCTTTTTCAATTATCCTCCATGACTTATCCAGTTGGGACCAGGTCAATGCAATGATGGTGGGAGCGGATTTATTGATCAATGCTACAGGACTTGGAATGGACGGGGTTTCCCTCCCTGTTCCTAAGGAGTTTACCTTTCCTAAAGGATGTCTAGTAGCCGACTTAGCTTATTTTCCTGCCAAGACACCTTTTCTTCAATTAGCAGAAGAACAAGAGCTGCAAACGGTAAATGGGCTTGGAATGCTGTTTCATCAAGCTGCCCTAGCCTTCGAACTGATGACGGAAAAAACCTTCCCAGAGCAGGAAGTCTGGCAAGCCTTGAAATTGGAATACCCTGAATATGTATTAGAAAAATGATGGAAGAAAACAGAAAAACTTAATCAAGTGACCTCTGTTTTCTATTTTTATACAATGGTGAAATTGTAATATTTTTCACATGAATTTGAAAGGAGATCCTTATGAAGGTGAATGTTGATCTACCAAAGAATGGTTATGAGATTGTCATTGAGAATGGAGCAATCCAAAAGGTTGGAACTTGGCTCAGTCATTTATGGAAACCTCAAAAAATAGCAGTCATAACAGACAACCATGTGGGATCCCTTTATGCAAGTCAGGTAGTGAAATGCCTTGAAAGTAAAGGATTTACAGTTGTTCATTATGAATTTCTAGAAGGGGAATCTAGTAAAAATCTGACGACTGTTCAGAAAGTTTATGAATTCTTAGCGAAGAATGGCATGACACGATCGGATGGGATCCTTGCTCTGGGTGGTGGCGTTGTTGGAGATCTAGCTGGTTTCGTGGCTTCCACTTATATGCGTGGGATTCATTTCGTCCAAGTACCAACTAGTTTGACTGCTCAAGTCGACTCTTCTATTGGAGGCAAGACCGGAGTAAATACGCTCTATGCTAAAAACATGATAGGAACCTTTGCCCAACCTGATGGAGTCTTGATTGACCCTGAGGTACTGCGGACCCTGGGCCAACGTGAGTTGATCGAGGGCATGGGGGAGGTCATCAAGTATGGACTCATTGAGGATCCAGAATTATGGGAAGAATTGGAAGGAATGGATGGCTCCGTCGAGTCTATTTATGAGCATGCAGAATCCCTGATTGCCCATTCCTGTCAAGTCAAGCGCAAGATGGTTGTTGAGGATGAGCTAGACCAGGGCATCCGTCTTTATCTGAATTTTGGTCATACCCTTGGACACGCCATTGAAGCAACTGCAGGTTATGGCCAGGTCATGCACGGAGAAGCCGTAGCGATAGGGATGGTACAAGTCACTAAGGTGGCAGAAGCCAAGGGACTCGTCCAAGCCGGTTTAACACAGGCCATTCGTCAAATGTGTCAAAAATTTGGCTTACCGGTAGAATTCCATGGATGGAATAAGGAAGAGCTTTATCAAGCCTTAACCTTGGACAAGAAGGCAAGGGGCAATCAATTGAAACTCGTTTTGGTACCAGAAATTGGGACTTGTCAGATTTATCCAGTCCCATTGGAAGAAATGAGAGACTTCTTAAACTAGAAAACCGACAAAGGAGATACCATGCGTTATTTAACAGCAGGAGAATCACACGGACCACGACTAACAGCCATTATTGAAGGGGTGCCTGCAGGACTCCCTTTGACCGCTGATTTTATCAATGCTGAGTTGAAACGTCGCCAAGGGGGCTACGGTCGTGGAGCACGGATGAAGATTGAAAGCGATCAGGTCGAGATCACCTCCGGAGTTCGCCATGGCTTGACCATGGGAGGCCCCATCACCTTGAATGTCACCAACCTAGACCATCAAAAATGGCTGGAGATCATGTCTGTCAGTGATGTGGAGGAAAAGAAAAAGGGGCTTCGGAAAATTACTAAGCCTCGTCCAGGCCACGCTGATTTGGTCGGTGGGATCAAGTACCGTTTCGATGACTTACGCAACTCCTTGGAGAGGTCATCAGCTCGGGAAACGACGATGCGTGTAGCAGTTGGTGCAGTAGCCAAACGGTTATTAGAAGAGATTGGGATCCAAGTAGCCAGCCACATCGTTAATTTCGGTGGCATCGAAGTAGAGGTTCCAGAAAATCTGACGGTTTCGCAAATCAAAGAAGCGGTCGCTCAATCCCAGGTTTCTATTGTCAATCGAGAGCGAGAGGAAGAAATCAAGGCCTATATCGATAGCGTGAAGAAAGAAGGAGAGACCATCGGAGGGATCGTTGAAACCATTGTAGGTGGTGTGCCTGTTGGTCTAGGATCTTTTGTCCAATGGGACAAGAAATTGGATGCCAAAATTGCTCAAGGGGTTGTCTCCATCAACGCCTTTAAAGGAGTAGAATTCGGAATGGGCTTTGAAGCTGGTCGTCGCAAAGGCAGTCAGGTCATGGACGAAATCCTCTGGTCCCAACAAAATGGTTATACCCGTCGAACCAATCATTTAGGCGGATTTGAAGGAGGCATGACTAATGGGGAGCCGATTATTGTCCGTGGGGTTATGAAACCTATCCCGACCCTTTATAAGCCACTCATGAGTGTCGATATTGAAACACATGAGCCCTATAAGGCAACGGTGGAGCGGAGTGATCCAACAGCACTTCCAGCGGCGGGAGTTGTCATGGAGGCTGTGGTGGCAACGGTCTTAGCCACAGAAGTCTTGGACAAGTTCTCTTCTGATAATCTGGAGGAATTGAAGGAAGCTGTCGAGCGTCATCGGGCCTATACCAAAGCTTTCTAACTGGAGAAATAAATGGAAGAAAAGGTTGTATATATCGTCGGTCTAGGACTGATTGGAGCTTCGTTAGCCATGGGGATTCGGAAGGCCCATCCAGAAGTTACTCTATTAGGTTATAATCGCAGTCAAGCCTCGCGGGATATTGCTTTGAAGAATGGGATTGTTGATAAGGTGACGGCCAATCTTGAAGAGTTTGCTTCTATAGCAGATATCATCATCGTCTCCTTACCTGTGAAACAAACGATTGAAACCTTTCAGCATTTGTCAAAAATCCCACTGAAAGAAGGGATTATTGTTACGGATGTGGGTTCGACCAAGGGGGCGATTGTAACAGCAGGTCAAGAAGCTTTTAACCATATCCCAGTCCGTTTTGTCGGTGGGCATCCCATGGCGGGGAGTCACAAGACGGGAGCTGCCTCGGCTGACTCTACCCTCTTTGAAAATGCTTATTACATTTTTACTCCAACTCTTGCGACTGATCCCAGTGCTATTTTGGAAATGAAGGAGTTGCTTTCAGGACTTGGAGCCCGTTTCATCGAGGTGGATCCTATTGAACACGATCGAGTCACTTCTCAAATCAGTCACTTTCCTCATGTACTGGCTGCAACCCTGATGGGACAAGCAGCGGCTTATACTGAGGATCACAGCCTAGCAGGTCGCTTTGCTGCAGGTGGATTCCGTGATATGACGCGGATTGCAGAGAGTGAGCCAAGCATGTGGACTTCTATCTTGCTGTCCAATCCAAGTGCTGTTCTTGATCGGATAGCGGACTTTCAAAATCGCCTTGATCAAGTTGCTGATATGATAAGACAAGGGCAAGAAGATGACATTTGGTCCTTCTTTGATCAGAGTCGGGAGCAACGCCAGCACATGCAAATCCACAAACGAGGCGGGGTGGAAAGTACCTTTGACATTTTTGTGGATGTCCCAGACGAAGAAGATGTCATCCTTCGGATCTTGGAGTTGCTTCGCGGGACTTCCTTAGTCAATATTCATATTAATGAGGAAAACCGGGAAGATGTTTATGGAATCCTCCAAATTTCCTTTAAGACAGCTGCAGATCAAGCAAGGGCTGAAGCCCTGATTACAGAGCAAACGGATTATAGCGTAGTGATCAAATAGGTCTCAAGTAGGATTTTTTTAAAAACATCAGTTTCTAATACAATATGTAAAATATTCTTTGTATAATAGAATGAAATCAAACCTTTAAGGAGAAATCAGATGTCAAATATTTATGATGTAGCCAATGAATTGTCACGTGGAATTCGTGACTTACCAGAATACAAAGCTGTCCTTGCTAGTAAGGAAGCCATTGATGCAGATGCGGATGCAAAAGCTTTATTCGGAGACTACCTTGCTTTCCAACAAGAAATCCATGGGGTCATCCAGTCTGGACAAATGCCAACCGAAGACCAACAAAAGAAGATGCAAGATTTTGCTGAAAAATTACAAGGAAACCCAATTGTGAATGAATTTTTTACCAAACAACAGCAACTATCTGTTTATCTAGGAGATATTGAACGGATTATTTTTGATCCAGTTCAAGATTTATTTAAATAAGGGAGAGGCTGGGACAAAAGTCCTAGCCTCTCAATTGTCTTTGGATAGTCGAGCAAGACGCAGTGGTTGAGTGGGCTCTACTACGCTGATTTCATCAGCTTTTACAGCCCTACTCAACTGTGCGGAGGTGGGACGACGAAATCGAATTCTAACGAATGACCGATTTCTGTCCCACTCTCTTTTTCTCCCTCCTCTTGGAGGTCCTTCCAAGTGAACGTTGAAAATGGCTTTTTTTTATGGTAGAATTTTTAGAAAAGCTTGAAGGGGTAAGCCATGAAATTACAAACGAATTGTAAGGGTTTAAATGGAATTATTCGTGTTCCAGGGGATAAATCAATCAGTCATCGGTCGATTATCTTTGGTAGCCTTGCGCATGGAACCACTAAGGTCTATGATATCTTACGTGGTGAAGATGTCTTATCCACTATTCAAGTATTTAGGGACCTAGGCGTCTCTATCCAAGATGATGGTCAAGTGATCACCATTGAGGGGAAAGGCTTCGAAGCCTTTCAACAACCTAAAAATGATCTGGATATGGGAAATTCAGGCACCTCTACTCGATTGATAGCGGGTGTCTTAGCGGGAAGTCCCTTCCCAGTTACCATGGTTGGAGATGATAGCTTGTCAAAACGACCAATGGACCGAGTGGCGATCCCTCTTCGAGAGATGGGAGTCACGGTCCAGGGCCAAACAGATCGAGACATGTTGCCCCTTCATCTGCATGGATCAAAAGAGTTACAACCAATCCATTATTCATTACCGGTAGCTTCTGCGCAGGTCAAGTCAGCTCTTCTTTTTGCAGCTATGCAAGCAGAAGGGGAGTCAGTCATTCTAGAGAAGGAACTGACACGAAACCACACCGAAGATATGATCCAGCAGTTCGGTGGCCGGATCAGCGTGAAGGGCAAAGAGATTCGCTTACGTGGGCCCCAGAGCTTCCAAGCCTGTGAGGTGACGGTACCAGGTGATATTTCCAGTGCGGCCTTTTGGTTGGTAGCTGGTTTGATTGTTCCTGATAGCAAGATTCGTCTGGAGAATGTCGGGATCAATGAGACCCGTACAGGCATTCTAGAGGTTATTGAAAAAATGGGTGGCAAGCTTCAAATCTTGGATCTTGATCCAGTTGCTAAGGCTGCGACCCTTGTCGTAGAGACTTCTGATCTCCATGGAACGGAAATTTCAGGTGATTTGATTCCTCGCTTGATTGACGAGCTTCCTAGCATTGCTCTTTTAGCAACGCAAGCTTCTGGCAAAACCATTATCAAAGATGCTGAAGAATTGAAAGTTAAAGAAACGGATCGCATTCAAGTCGTGGCAGATAGTCTAAATGCCATGGGAGCTTCCATCACTCCAACAGAGGATGGCATGATCATTGAAGGGAAAACGCCCTTGCATGCTGCTAGTCTGCAAACCTTTGGCGATCACCGGATCGGCATGATGGGGGCGATTGCAGCCCTGCTTGTGAGAGAGGGTGAAGTGGAACTCGAGCGTGCAGAAGCTATTAATACCAGCTATCCTTCCTTCTTTGCAGACTTAGAAAAGGTGTCCCATGCCTAAAGTACTACTCGGCTTTATGGGAGCAGGGAAAACAACCATTGGCCGTTTATTGGATCCAGCTTTTGTAGATATGGATGCGCTCTTGGTTCAACGCTTAGAAATGCCGATTTCGGCCTATTTTGCTCGCTTTGGAGAAGAGAGTTTTCGCCAGCAAGAGTCGCTTTTGTTGCAAGAATTGCTAAATGGACAGAGTTCCGTCATTTCAACTGGTGGGGGGATTGTCTTGAGGTCTGAAAATCGTGAGCTCCTCAAGAAGAATCCTTGTAATATTTATTTGCGGATTGATTTTGATCGCATCTATCAACGACTGGCAACTGATCCTGTAAATAAGCGGCCTCTCTTTCTTGATAAGACTCAAGAGGAGTTTCATGCCTTGTATGAACAACGCCTGCCCCTATATGAAGAAGTAGCCACACATGTGCTTGATGTTGCTGATAAGACACCTGAAGAAATTGTGGAGATGATTCGATGCTTGTAGCTTATCTCGGTCCTAAGGGATCCTTTACCCATCATGTAGCTCTAGAAAGTTTTCAAGACGCTGCATTGTGTCCTTATGGTTCTATTACTGAGGTATTGAAAGCCTATGAATCCCATCAAGTAGACTATGCAGTCATCCCTGTTGAGAATTCCATCGAGGGCAGTGTCCATGAGACCATTGACTATCTCTTTCACCAGGCCAGTTTCCAGGCTATCGCAGAAGTGGTTTATCCCATTAAGCAACAACTCTTAGCCGTTAAGCAGGATCAAGTCATTGAAGTCATCTATTCGCATCCACAGGCATTAGCCCAGGGAAAAGCCTATGTCCAAGAACATTTTCCTCAAGCCAGACTGGAGATGACAACTTCGACTTCCTATGCAGCTCGCTATGTCTCACAACATCCCGAACTACCTATTGCAGCCATTGCGCCTTTGGAGGCCAAGGATGAATATGGTCTGGAAGTTGTAGCCAGTAATATTCAAGAGATGGATCAGAATTATACCCGCTTTTGGATCCTTGGTCAGCGACCTTTTGAAGGCAGTCGCTCCTTAAAGAGTGTTGCCTGCAAGGATAGTCTGGCCATCACGTTGCCAAGTAATATTGCAGGTTCCTTATGCCAGGCCCTATCTACATTTGCTTCAAGAGAATTAAATTTAACAAAAATTGAGAGTCGTCCTTTAAAGACGGCCCTAGGGGAATATTTTTTTATCATCGATGTGGTGGATGCTGACGAATTACTGTTTGCTTCTACCTATCAAGAACTGGAGTCCCTAGGAGTTTCCATCAAAACCTTAGGCCACTATTCGGTCTATGTGCTAAAAGACAATGAAACGGAGAACGTATGAGTAGAGAATCAGAAAACCTATCCTATCATGAACAAAAGAGATTGGATTACCTTTATTCCAACTACCATTACCTGAACGAGAAAGAGCAGTCGGAATACAAGTACCTAAAAAATAAATCAGAGGGACGTTTCCAAGATGACCCCGTTTCAGCAATTGCTGAAGAGTCTGAGGCTTCTTCAAGTAGAGGAGAAAATGAGTCTGATGAATTACCTGTCTATCCATCACGTAGTCGAAAGGATAAAGCCAAATCCAATAAAAAGAATCGAGAGGAAGTAACAGGTCTTCCCAAACGTAAGAAGGGAAGAAAAATCCGCGTCAAACGGATTCTCAAGTGGATTGCTCTCTTTTTCTTGCTCATTATCGGTGGCATGGTCTTCATGTTTGTGAAAGGCCTCAACAGTAAGCCGACAGGTCCAGATGCCAAGCCAGCTGTCGTTGAGAAATTTAACGGCAAGAAGTCGCGAGATGGGGTCAATATCCTGATCTTGGGGACAGATGGTCGGATCGGTGAGAAATCGGACGAGACCCGGACAGACTCCATCATGGTGGTCAATGTCAATAACAAAGAAGGTAAGATCAAGATGGTCAGCTTCATGCGGGATACACTGGTCCATATTGATGGAGTGAGCCAGCAAAATATTCCTGAATATGATGGCTACTATGACCAGAAGCTCAATACTGCCTTCACCATCGGGGAGCAAAATAACAACCAAGGGGCTGAATTGGTGCGTCAGATGCTCAAAGACAACTTTGACATTGATATCCAATATTACGCCATGGTCGATTTCAAGACCTTTGCGACAGCGATCGATACGCTCTTCCCAAATGGGGTCGAGATGAATGCGCAGTTTTCAACGGTTGATGGCGAAAAGGTCAGTGAAGTTGAAGTACCAGATGATTTGAACATGAAAGACGGTGTCGTTCCGCAGCAAACCATCAAGGTTGGAAAACAACGGATGGATGGCCGGACCCTTCTCAATTACTCGCGTTTCCGTAAGGACGATGAAGGAGACTTTGGTCGGACCCGTCGCCAACAAGAGGTCATGTCCGCTATCATGCATCAGATCAAGGATCCAACCAAACTCTTTACGGGATCTGAAGCCCTTGGGAAAGTCTTTGCCATGACGTCTACCAATGTTCCTTTCTCTTTCCTATTGACCAATGGACTTGGACTAGTCGGAAGTGCTGGAAAAGGAATTGAACGAGTGACCATCCCAGAAAATGGGGATTGGGTCGATGCTTACGATATGTATGGTGGTCAAGGCTTGCTGGTCGATTTCGATGCTTATAAAAAGAAATTGTACCAAATGGGACTGAGATGATATAATAAGGGGATAGGAGTTTTGGACTCCACCCCTTTTAATTTGTAGAAAGATAGAAAACGATGTTAAAGAAAAATGAAATTGTAACGGTTGAGATTGTCGATTTGACACACGAAGGAGCAGGAGTGGCTAAGGTCGATGGCCTGGTCTTTTTTGTGGAGAATGCCCTGCCAGGAGAAGTCATCCGCATGCGCGTGCTCAAGGTCAATAAGAAGATCGGCTACGGAAAAGTAGAGGAATACCTGGAAAAATCCCCTCACCGCAATGAAGAACTAGACCTGGCTTACTTGCGAAGCGGTATTGCCGACTTGGGCCACCTAGCTTATCCGGAGCAGCTGAAATTCAAGGCCAAGCAGGTAAAGGATAGCCTCTACAAGATGGCAGGAATCTCTGATATCGACGTGCCCCTGACCTTGGGGATGGACCATCCTGTACAATACCGCAACAAGGCCCAGGTCCCTGTCCGTCGTGTCAATGGTCAGGTAGAGACAGGCTTCTTTCGGAAGAGCTCTCACGATTTGATGCCGATTGAGGACTTTTATATCCAAGATCCAGTCATTGACCAAGTGGTCTTGGCACTTCGGGATTTGATTCGTCGGTTTGACCTCAAGCCTTATGATGAAAAGGAACAATCAGGCCTGATCCGCAATCTTGTGGTCCGTCGAGGTTATCATTCAGGAGAAATCATGGTCATTTTGGTGACCACTCGTCCCAAGGTGTTCCGTGTCGACCAGTTGATCGAGCAGTTGATCAAGCAATTCCCAGCCATCAAATCCGTTATGCAAAATATCAACGACCAGAATACCAATGCCATTTTTGGAAAAGAATGGCGGACACTTTATGGTCAGGATTACATTACTGACCAAATGTTGGGCAATAGCTTCCAAATCTCTGGACCAGCCTTTTACCAGGTCAATACCGAAATGGCAGAGAAGCTCTATCAGACAGCCATTGACTTTGCGGAGTTAAGAGAAGATGATGTCGTGATTGATGCCTACTCCGGAATTGGGACCATTGGCTTATCTGTCGCTAATCATGTCAAGGAAGTCTACGGAGTGGAAGTTATCCCAGAAGCAGTAAAAAATAGCCAGAAGAACGCAGAATTGAACGGTATCACCAATGCCCACTATGTCTGTGATACAGCTGAAAATGCCATGAAGAATTGGCTCAAGGAAGGCATCCAACCAACTGCCATCCTGGTCGACCCACCACGCAAGGGCTTGACCGAAAGCTTTATCAAAGCAAGCGCTCAAACAGGAGCTGACCGCATCGCCTATATCTCCTGTAACGTAGCCACCATGGCGCGTGATATCAAACTCTATCAAGAATTGGGCTACGAATTGAAAAAAGTCCAGCCGGTGGACTTATTTCCGCAGACGCATCATGTCGAGTGTGTGAGTTTGTTGGTTAAACGCAGCTAATCCTCAAAAGGTTCACTGAACCTTTTGAGTCCCACAAACGCACCATGTTGAGGCGGTTTCACTGCTTGTACGAGATACGAAGTAGCATAGTAGAAACGGAAGGCCCACCATATTGAACTAATATAAGTATTAAAAATCCAGTAGACCAATGCAAATTTTGGAGGTGTAGATTATGTCTTCAAGTAAAGAATATTTAGATTTCATTTTAGAACAATTATCCGAGTTGGAAGAAATATCATATAGAGCAATGATGGGTGAATATATAATTTATTATCGTGGGAAAATCATTGGTGGAATTTATGATGATAGATTTTTAGTGAAGCCTGTCAAATCCGCAATAGCATACATGCCAAATGCAAAGTATGAGTTACCATATGATGGAGCAAAGGAAATGCTATTGGTAGATGATGTTGACAACAAAGAATATTTAACCGGCTTATTTAATTCAATGTATGATGAGTTACCTGCACCAAAACCAAAGAAAAAGAAATAATAAAATCTCAGTTTATCTAGGTAATACCATTTAACGATAACCTTATGCTATCGTCAAAAAGTTTATAGAACAGACAAGATTACCTGGCATAATTAGTGTTCGCTCGTTTCATGCTGAGGCCGTACCACTGCTTGTCCGAGCTGAGGCATCAGCGAAGTAGAAGAAGATGTTCTGCCCATGGGATAGGACTCGTAGAAAGAGGAGAGAAACCGACGAAATGATACGGTAAGTCCGAACCGCTGAGTGCGTGGCTCTGCTCTTCCTATCTGAGACAGTCGAAAAGTAGAAAGGGATGGTATTGGTATCAATTAATGAGTAACAAAGTAACAGCATGATTCGAAACATTTGCTTGTAATTTGCGGAGGAACATCAATATGGATGGAATAACAAATGATTCTATAAAAACGGCTAAACTAATGAAACAATTATGGCCCCAATTGACCGATAAAGAAGCTATTGATGAAGTAAAAAAATATACGAATGGCAAAAATACTGCAATCTTTACTGAAGTTGAAGGTGACACAATTGTAGGTCTAGCACTATGTTCACTAAGATTTGATTATGTTGAAGGTTGTAAATATAGTCCTGTTGGATTCTTAGAAGGGATTATTGTCGACGAGGAATATCGTTTAAAGGATATTGCTAAAAATCTCTGTACAAAATGTGAGGAATGGGCGAAAAATAAAGGATGTAAGGAATTTGCAAGTGACTGTACTTTAACGAATACCGATTCTATAAGATTTCATCTCAATATTGGATTTCAGGAGGCAAATAGAATTATTCATTTTAAGAAAAAATTATAATTTCAGAACGTGGCCAACATTTATGTATCTTTAGAAAGTGTGATAACTTGAAAGAACAAATTTTTTTGATGGGTGGGAATCCGCCGATAAAGAACCATACGATTGTTAATAAAATTGTGTCATCAAGGAAGATCGAAAGAATTATCATTTTTACAGTTTTTCGTGAAAATTGGGAACCGTACATGAAAAAGTACACGGAAGTTTTTCAAAGTCATTTTCCTAATCTAAACGTTGATTACCTGCTCCTGGACACTGAGCAGATTGATTTTGATAGCTATCTAGATGCTGATCTAATTATTATCGGTGGTGGAAATACGGAAAAATATATAGCTACTTATGTCAATCAGGAGTTCAAAAAATATATCGATCATATGCTTAAAAAAGAGGCGAAAATTATAGGATTTTCTGCAGGAGCCCTATTATTAGGAGAAAAAGTCTATGTCTCACCAAATGATAATTCAGATCATCAGATAAAGATAAAAGATGGATTAGGACTCTTTAATCAGTTTTTAATTAGTGTCCATTACGATTCATGGAATGATAAAGCTAATAGGGATAAAGCTGAAGAACTCGTTAATGTTCCCATAATTCCACTAAATGATCATTCCTGTCTTGTATTAGATAAACTTGGAAATATTATTGAGAAAATTGACTAGTTTTCATTATCTAAATCTTGATTTAGGTAACTAAAGTGTAAACGAACATTTAGATGAAAGGTTTAGAGTAAACATGAGTCTCTTATTTGAAGAATTTAAAACCATTTGTTTCCATTTAAATCGAGTCGGAATTATACCGACACTGATGGGTTCTTTGGGATTGGAGTTTAGAACGAAAGAAAATTGGGGGCCGTCTGACATTGACATTCATGTGCCTGGTGACCCTAGAGGTTGGGAAGCACCTGATCATCTCAGAATTTATGACTGGGACAAGATAATGAAAGTGATGAAAGACTTAGGCTACGTCTTAATAGATATTCATGAGCATGAATTCCAAAAGGATCGAGTGAGTGTTGAATTTGGAAGTATCGATTCCTTACCTGATTTTGCAGGAGTTTCGGAATCGGATATAGATCTTATTCACATTGAAGGAATCACTTTTCGTCTTCCAAGTATGGAGCAGTATCTAAGTATTTACAAAGCTTCTTCTCAAGACTCCTATCGAAATGATCACAATGACAATAAGGATTTTAAAAAGATCGAGTGGCTGGAAAGACATTTGTAAATTATCATATGAAAAGTAGTAAGTTGTAAAACTGACTGCTATGTTATTTTTATTGGTCATTAAATTTATACTATAGAAAAATCTGTCCAATTGATCTAATCATAATCAAATAACAAGTAGGAACATTCATGTTTAAATCCAATAAGCTGATTATTTTTTTAATTTCCCTTCCTTTCCAGTGCTTTCGACAAAGTCAAAGCAATTTTTGATGATGCTGGTGTTGATGTGGACTGGTTGTAAAAACTTACTAAAGAGGATCCATTGTTTTATTTAATCAAACTAAAAATTGAAATCTAAACCGAATTTCTATGTTTGTAACCGCTTTTTTCTGCTATAATAATACTAGATAGTAATGCGGGAGTTTATTATGGTTATAAAAGGTTTTTTTAAAAATGTCATCGTTGGGATAGTCGCGGTTTTCATGTCCTTAACCTTTGTTCATGGGGTTCAAGCTCAGCAAACTGGACTCGATTACCAAAGTCTTAACCTGTTACCTTTTACTGGTAGCAAGCAGCTCGTTCTAGGTGAGTTTGATCATTTAGGTCGTGCAACTTCAGCACATATACAGTTACAAGACAAGGATGAACCAAAGCAGAAAAGAGAGCCACGGCTTACCTACAATCCAGTAGGCTGGCATAATTATAAGCTGTCCTATGGAAACAAAGGGAAGAAGGCCTGGTTGTTCCATAGAGGGCATCTGGTCGGCTATCAATTTAGTGGCTTGTCTAATGAAGGGAAAAATTTAGTTCCCTTAACTGCCTGGACCAATAGTGGAAATTATAGTGGCACTGCTGATAGTAATAATGAGGGGATGCTCTACTATGAAAAGCGCTTGGATAGTTGGTTGGCGACTCACCCTCATTATTGGTTAGACTACAAGGTGACCCCGGTTTATGAGGGTGATGAATTAATTCCGAGACAAGTCATCTTGCAGTATGTTGGGATTGATCAAGAAGGAAATCTACTCCGTATAAACCTAGGAAGTCCAAAAGAATCTGTAGATGCTTATGGGATTACCACTGTTACCTTGGACAACTACTCTAAGAATGCAACGATTGATTATGTAAAAGGAACAGCAACTCCATCACTGGTTCCGACTGAGCCAAGTAGTCAAGCACAACCTGCCAGTCCTCCTGTAGAGACCCAACCAAGTCAAGCTCCTCAACCGAGTCAATCAGTAGAGCCAGCTCAGCCAGTTCAACCTGTGGAGCCTACAGAACCAAGTCGTCAATTGGCTCCAGTAGTATATGTGGCAAGAAATGGGAGTGCGGATGTTTATTGGTATTCTTTAGACAACATGCCTCGCAATACTAATTTTTCTAAGGTTGTTCAGATGTCAGAAGAGCAAGCACTAAGTCTCGGAAAGAGGCATACAAGTAAGGAATGAGGATCAGTTATTTTGATAATAAGAAAGCCCAATTGCTGGGCTTTTTGTTGTAGGGTAAGTACTAAATAGGAGAACTAAAATGATTGAAAATATGCTATAATAATAGGACGGAGGTAGAATATGACCTTAGATGTAGATAAAGAAAAAATGATGATTATGGGTGTGGTTTTTGACAACAAAAAGGTTTTTAAGAGCGTCTGGTTTGCTCTGAGCACCAATATGATTGAAGGATGGCATCCCACGGTAGAAGACGTGGAGCGACTGAGAGAAGAGGCAGTTGCATTAGGAGTTGGATAATGGTCAGAAAAATATATGATGGGTATGATTATATAGACCCTGATAATTTGTACACCTATCCCCATTCATCTGTTCTCATAAATAAATTTAATGAGAAAAATGATAATAAAGCACGAGAATTAGAATATCGTTTAGTAGCAAGTCAAAGTTTAAAACTGTTTATTAATCCAATTGAAGTAAATACTGTTTCAGATATTTTAAAGATTCATAAGTTTCTTTTTGAAGGAATGTATACTTGGGCAGGTCAATACCGTCAAGTAAATATCTCTAAAAGTGGAAATGCTTTTATGCCAGTTCAGTCTTTTGATATGGCAGAAAAATTTTTAAATACTTTGCTTTCAAACTATTTACTTAACGCAAATAATAAAATTGAGATTTGTAAAAGTTTAGCTGAGATATTAGATAATCTAAATTATTTTCACCCATTTCGAGAAGGAAATGGTCGTACTCAACGAGAAGTTATCCGTTCTTTAGCTTTGATGAAAGGTTATGAATGTGAAATTTCAATTGGTTTAGATGATGATATCTATCACTTATATATGGATGGAACAGTTTATGGAGATACTAGTAAGCTCGAACAACTGTTCAATAAACTATTAACAGAAATATAGAACTGTAGTATATTTTAGTAGGAAACAGTATAAAGTGATGCTTATAAGGTAAAGTCATTGCTTCAACAAAAATCTTTAAGCCCAATCGTTGGGCTTTTTATGTGCAATACAATCTTAAAAAAGTTAGAAGTTATGAATGATCTCCTCTAATATCTTGCAAACCTTTTCATAAAGTTGTATACTAATAAATGATTTTGTGTAATCGTTTGCATAAATTGATAAATGATGAGAAAAGAAATAAAAGTAGGAGACTAGACAGATGGAATTAACAGCTATTTATCATCGGCCTGAATCGGAGTACGCCTATCTTTATAAGGACGGCCAGCTCCACATTCGCATCCGGACCAAGAAAGAAGATATCAAACGGATTGTCTTGCACTATGGGGATCCTTTTATTTTTATAGAGGGTCTTTATGAGGCATCCAAGGAAATGGATAAAGTGACGACAGACGACCTATTTGATTACTGGCAAGTGTCGGTATCTGTTGGCCATGCTCGGATCCAGTACCTCTTTGAATTAGAAGATACAAAAGGACAGAAGGTCTTGTACGGAGATCGAGGTGTGGCTTCCTATAACAAGGAGAACCTTGAATTCGTCATGAACGGATTTAAGCTTCCTTTTATCCATGAGATTGATGGTTGTGCTGTTCCAGATTGGGCGGCGCAGACGGTTTGGTACCAAATCTTCCCAGAACGCTTTGCCAATGGGAATCCAGCCCTTTCTCCGGAAGGCGTTCGCCCTTGGGATGCATCAATTGCTCCTAAAATATTGGATTTCTTTGGTGGAGATTTACAAGGGATTATCGATCACTTAGATTACTTGCAGGAGTTAGGGATTACAGGGCTCTACCTTTGCCCGATTTTTGAATCTCCGAGCAGTCACAAGTACGATACCATTGATTATTTTGAAATTGATCGACATTTTGGTGATAAGGAGACCTTCCGACAGCTAGTGAAAGAGGCCCACGCGCGTGGGATGAAGATCATGCTGGATGCCGTCTTTAACCATATTGGCTATGATTCACCTCAATGGCAGGATGTGCTCAAACACGGGGAGAGTTCGATATACAAGGACTGGTTCCACATCAAGGAATTCCCGGTAGAGACTGATAATTTGTGGAATAGTCGCGACTTGTCTTACCATGCGTTTGCCTTTGCGGGCTATATGCCCAAGCTCAATACGGCTAATCCAGAGGTGAAGGCCTATCTCTTGAAGGTGGCGACATACTGGATTGAAGAGTTTGATATCGATGCTTGGCGTTTGGATGTGGCGAATGAAATCGACCATCAATTCTGGCGCGATTTCCGTAAAGCAGTCTTGGCCAAGAAACCGGACCTCTATATCCTCGGAGAAATCTGGCATTCGTCCCAACCTTGGCTCAATGGCGATGAGTTCCATGCCGTTATGAATTACCCGCTCTCTGAAAGTATCAAGGATTATTTCCTGCGAGGACATAAGGAGACACAGCGCTTCATTTGGGAGATCAATAGCCAGTCTATGTACTACAGGCAGCAGATCTCTGAGGTTATGTTTAATCTCTTGGACTCGCATGATACAGAGCGCATCCTGACGACGGCCAAAGGTGATCTCCAGTCTGTTAAGTCTGCTCTCGCTTTCCTCTATTTGCAACGCGGTACGCCTTGTATCTACTATGGAACAGAGCTAGCTCTCATCGGTGGTCCAGACCCAGATTGCCGCCGTGTCATGCCATGGGAGCGCGTGGCAGCTGACAATGACATGCTAAACTTTATGAAGGACTTGATCCAGCTCCGAAAAGAAGTAGCGGGCATGATTCAGTATGGTAAAGTGAGTCTGGAAGAAGTGGAGCCAGATGTGGTGGCAGTGGAATGGCAATATGAAGGTGATATTCTCAAAGCCTACTTTAACCACTCAAAGAAAGACGTTGTCTTAGAAAGAGGACAGGCAAATCTGATCAGTCTTGTGAATATATCCGATGGTCGATTGATCATTCAGCCAAATGGCTTTGTTATTTATAGAGAAGATAAGTAGGTTTGAAGACTGCAATTGCTAGATTGCAGTCTTTTTTTATAAATAGTTTCTTTATTCGTACCCTTATATTATAATGGAGATGAGAAAGGGGGAGACGGTGATGAAGATGTTAGCAATCAATCCTATTTCGGTTAAAAAAAGAATGATAGAATTTCTATTCGATTATCTTTTCATTCTAACTTATTTAGTTTTTCTGTTTATAGTTTCGATGCTTATTTACATTATTTTTTTTAATGGTGTCCCAGAGTTTACAGAAATTCAGTCGCAGTGGCTCGTATTTTTTACCTCTATTTTACCAATCACACTCCTTTTCACATACTTGGATTATGCAAAAAATGGGAGTTTTGGGAAGGTAAAAGCAGGACTTGAACTGGTCTACCAGAAAAAAACAGTACAAGCTAGCTTGATCAGAAACACCATTAAATTTTTACCTTGGCAACTCGGTCATATGGGCACAATTCATGGCTTCTATAGTAATTTTGATGGATTATCCATTATCCTCTCTATTTCGGCGACTTTACTAGCAGTTTCCTTACTAGCAATGACGCTGTTTAGGAAAGATAAGAGGCATCTTGGAGACCTGCTAGCCCATACGCAAGTGCAACTAAAAGGTGACTAGGATACAGATTGTCTATTCTGTCCTAAAAGAAAAAATACACATAGTTAGGAAGTATCTGTATAAATGAGATCGTTGAGTTTACAATATTGCTTTATTAAGAACAAAATAACAAATTAATTTGACTACAAACAAGTAAAGGTATTCATTATGAAAGAATTTTTGAAATTTATTTTTTGGATGTTTGTTTCGATTTTTGTATTGATGGTAGTAGTTGTAGCTCTTATGTTAAATAGTTATGATAGAGCTTATGAGAATGCTCATAAGCATTCGAGTTATTCATGGAAAAAAGTAACTTATCCTGTAGAAAAATACTCTAATCCAATTGATGAATATAATGATAATTTCGAATTATTATTTAATTTGCTTGTTAAAAAACTTTTTTCTCCAACTTTAGTAGAAAAAGAATTTAAAAGGGCATATGAAACAGCTAAAAATCTGTCAGCGGATTCTCCTATTTCGATGCAGGCTATCAAAAATAAAATAAAGATTTATAATTATTCAGAAGGCGCTAACCAGTACGCTGTATATAAGCTTAATATAGACTGGAGAGAGCAGGCTGTTTTAGCAGCAAAATCACTTCAAAAGTATCGTTATTCAAAAGAAAAGTTAGTTGAGCAACTGATAAATGTTGCACTATTTACTCAAAAAGAGGCTGACTATGCTGTAGAACAAGTAAATTTCGATTGGAAGGAGAATGCTGTGAAAGAAGCGGAATCTTATGTAAACAGTGGCAAGATTTCGAAAGAAAAGTTATTAGAAATACTTGTTGAGAATAAAAAATTCACTCAAGAAGAAGCTGAGTATGCTATAGAACATGCCAAAATAGATTTGTTGGATTAGACAATAGTTCTAGTATTTATTTAAAGACCTTAAAAGAGGTTAATGAAGCTAAGATAGCTGCGGTAGAAAGTTATGAAAAGTGGCATAATGAGCATAAGGACACAATTACTATTTATGATCGCTATTTGAACAGTGATGATTTCAAAACAAGTTCAATGAAAACTATACAAGATCAACTGAAAACATTTTTAATGGACCATCACTACTATGAAGTAGCTATTCCCCTGATTAGACAATTAAGTAAGAGTTACGATCATTATTATAAAAAACTAACTGAGGCAAGTAACTATTATTTAAAGTAAAAGGAAGATGCACCACAGTAATTCGGAAATCAATATACTTCATAAGATTTAACGATGAAGAGATAGAGTGAGGGATGACTTGCCTTAGCTCTATTTTTCGGTTCCTTTAGTTGTACTTTTCCCCTACATAGGTGTATAATGTGTCCTTGGGTAAAGAAATTAGTAGAGTAAGGTGATTTATATGGAATTAAAAGATTTTACAGAAAAAGAACAAGAACAGATCAACCAAGGTTTGAGTACAGCTGAGATTTCTGATAAAGAAGCGGCGAAGAAGTTGCTTGCTCTTGTACCGCAAGAATGGGTCAAGCGTATTCCTTTCTTTGTCAGAGGGCATGCGACAACAAAGACGATCGAACGTGTGGCTATGCGCTATCCTGAACTCTATGCCGTGGCCAAACGCCAAGGAGACCTTCCTGAAAAAGAACGGGAAGAATTGCGTGTCATCATGACGGAAGTCTTTGAAGAAAAGATGAACAAACATAAGATTAAATAGGATTCATTATTCATTAAAGAGCTGGACAGTCTGCCAGCTCTTTTTTTGCTACCTATAAAGTTTCCTCATTTCGTGAAAAATAGTTGGAGCTAAGTCCGTTTTAAACTATAATATAGGAGAAGGAGATTCGATAGGAAAAAGAAATGAATCATGTTATGAAACGCGATTCCATATTACAAACCATCTTAGTATATAGAAAAGGAAAAAATTTATGAAACCATCTAAAAAAATCATGCTCCTTACTAGCTGTGCCTTGGCGATTTTTGCTTTATCGGCTTGTGGGACCAATCAAAAGCAATCCAAAGAAAAGCAGGAAACCTCCACTGTCCAGCAGTCCAGCTCAGACAAGGAGCACTACAAGGGTACCTACAGCAATCTCAATAGCAAGGAAAGTGTCGAAGAAGTACGGGCTCTCTTGTCTGCTTATTTGGATCAGGAGAGTGTAGACAAGTTTCTTGGTCTCGTAACGGACTATGATAATATCGTTGGATCTGTTGGCTTGACGGGCGACTTTACCACCTTCAAAAAGACGGAATACGATGTGGAGAAGATTAGTGACTTGTGGACCAAGAAAAAGGGAGATTTCGTCGGAACCAACTGCCGGATCAATAGTTATACCTTGTTGAAGAATCGCATCGAGATTCCTAAGCAAAAGGCGGATAGTGAACTCTTGTTCGTGGACAATGATGCGATTGAAAAAGGGAAAGTCTTCGATGAGGCAGACAAGGAAGCCTTTAACATTCTGTATTCACGGGTTCCGACAGAGGATACAACGGATGTCAAGGTCCATGCTAAAAAGATGGAAGAGTATTTTGCCAATTTCAAATTCAATGAAAATGCCCGCATGCTTTCCGTAATCGTTCATGATAACCTAGATGGCAATTCCCTATTTGTCGGGCACGTCGGTGTCTTGGTTCCTGCCAAGGACGGCTACCTCTTTGTCGAAAAGCTGACCTTTGAAGAGCCCTATCAAGCGATCAAGTTTGCGACCAAGGAAGATGTCTACAAATACTTGGAGACCAAATACCAGGATTACACAGGTGAAGGTCTAGCCAAGCCCTTTATCATGGACAATGAAAAATGGGTTGAAATGAAATAGAGGATGCAGGGTAGCGTGTTAGAAATTAGAAAGATGATGGAGAGTGCTCCGATTCTATTTGTGCTAGTTTTCTTGCTCTTTTTCAGTCTTCTCCTTTTCCTGAGAAGAAGACTAATCGTGAAACGTAGTGGCGGTCCCTTCTTTGCCCCTTTTCATATTAGCTATGGTATCTTCTACATTCATGAGCCTTGGTGTTTCAGTCGGCGAATGATCCCATTGAAAGAGATGAAGCAGATAACCTATTTATTGCTCCGTGGTCGCGCTGGTGGTGGGAGTCGCTATGCTTTCTATATCGAACTCAGAAATGGAAAGACCATTCCCTTCTTTTTTGGTAAAAGTAAACAGAATGAACTGTTGGTTGAAAAACTCAAGCAAAATGCTGGTAAGTATGGGTTTAAAGTACATTTTCAATGCTAGAATACAATCACCTGAAGAAAAAAAACTAGGATTTGATTCTCTGTAAAAACGAAAGTGAGCAATTCTATGAACGATTCTATTAAAGAATATATCCACTTAAAAAAACAGTTCCAAGCGCAAGATAAGGATTCATCCAGCGTGCTGGCTTTCTATGAATTTGCGGATCGGCTGACCGTACTGGGTACTCCAGAAGCTAAGCAGGTCTTGGTGGATGTGTATCAGGAGTTGGGCTTGTATGCCAGTGCCTTTGCTCTCTTTTCAGAGCTAGTAGGCAAGTCTGATCGCAAGCAAGTTAAGAAACTTTTCACCTTAGAAAAGATGAGTCTAAGTCATGGAGATCGCTTTGCTCTCTCTCGTCCCTTGACCGAAAAAGAAAAAGAGGCTCATAAGGAGAAAGTCAGTGAATTGCCAACCTTCCGCTATCATCCGGATCCACTAGCGACGGGTTCCTTTAAGGAAGGCGAGCCTAAGACCTGCCCTTCGTGTGGGGAAGATCACACCATCTATTATGCTCTGAGACCTTATTGTGTAGAAGAGCTAAGACATCTCTGTCCAACTTGTATTTCTACTGGTCGTGCTGCCCAAAAGTTTGAAGCAGAGTTTATCCAAGATGCTGATTGGCAAGGGGTAATGGATAAGGAAAAAGACCAGATCCTCTTCTGTCAAACTCCAGGCTATAGTAGCTGGCAAGGCGAAAATTGGCTCTCCTGTTGCCAAGATTATTGTGCTTATTTGGGAACCGTGGGCACTCGTGAACTGGAAGAGATGGGCATTGCAGAGCAAGTTTTGGAAGAATATGAGGCGCGTGATGAATTTCAGGATGTGGCTGAATACTTAGTCAAGGATGGTGACATGTGTGGCTACCTCTTTCGATGTCTCCATTGTGAACAATACCATCTTTGGGTCGATGCGGATTAGGGTGCAATCTATCTAATTGATTATCCCGTTACGGAGGAAAAATGAAAAAAATATTTTTAGAACAAGGCGTTGCCTTCTGGTATTCGGTAACTGCCCTCCTTGCTACTTTTCTAGTAGGGCAAAGTTGAACTATGGTTTTTCTCAGATGGAAGGAGTTTGGGAGGCTCTTTGCTTTTCATCCTGATGAATTCGATTCCTATGATAACGGCTATTTGCTTTTCCATCGTCTTAGGTGAAACCAGATCCCTTGGAGAATTTTTCAAACAAACTTTTTTACAGAAAGAGAGCACCAAGACTTGGTTTCTAACTTTGCTAATTCCAGTCATCTATTATGGGATCTCATTCTTGCTCATGAATGTTAGCATTACAGGGAACTCCCTCTTGGCCTTCTTCCTGTATTTCCCATGGACTTTTTTATATGGAGGTCTAGAAGAAGTTGGATGGCGTTGGTTTTTACAAGAGCATCTTTCCTTTAGCAAGCACTTTGTATCTAAAATGATGGCACTTTCCCTTGTTTGGTTCCTCTGGCATATCCCTATCTATCAACTTCCTTGGATTACAGCAGGTTCGTCCAACTATCTCATTTTTTACCTGATGATTTTAGGGAATACCTTCCTATTTGGAGCTCTCAAGGAGTATTCGAAAGGAGCTGTTCCCTGTATCCTCGCTCATATGCTGATCGATAGTCTGGCTGTTCTCATGCTAGTTCAGAGTTCACTTACTCAGATTATTCTTCTGGTTATTTTTGAAATTCTATTAGCCTCTTGGCTAGTAGCTATACGAAAATCATAAAAAAGCTTTCAATCTCTCATCCAATTTCGATGGGAGGTTTCTTTTTTATCAGGTGATAAAATAAAACTGTTTAGCTAATGACACAATCCATCATATAGGAGTCTGTAAAGTGATATAATCAATGTAACGAAGAAATCATAGATGGGACAAAATTTAACAACAGTGTCATTCTGATCCGTAATATGAGAGGGGGAAGACCATGCAAAAAACTTTTCAGTTATTGCGAAGAGGAGATATCGAAGGAGTCCGTCAGATATTGGATAGAAAGCCTGAAGAAGTCAATGCAGTTTCAGGTGATAAACCTAAGAGAGATCAAGGCCAATCCCTTCTGCAAGTCGCTATTAAATCGGGACATTTAGATATTGCGGACTTACTCATTGATAGAGGGGCAGATCTTAACTTTATTGAAGAGCCGACAGAGCTGAATCCATTTTGTCAGCCGGTCATCCAAACAGCCGGTGGAAGAGCTGTATTTGACTGTAGGCGGATGATCAAACGTTGGAATGGTCAATATGAGATGTATTCGTCTAAGGAAAAGGCTGACCAATCCTTCAAGGTTTTTAAAAAAATGTTGGAACTTGGAGCAGATATCTCTCAGAAGGATAGTCATGGGGGAACTTTATTACAAACTATTTTAATAGAAACGAAGGAAGTTCTGCCATTTTTTTCTTGGAGAACAAAAGAAACAAGCGATAATGTTCTCATAACGGATGAATTACGTCATGATTTAAATCGTATTTATGATCTTTTGATTCGTTACGGTGTGACTTCGGAAGAGATTTCTGTCTATTATAAAGTTCCTCTCAAAGAACTTTACCAAGACAGCCCGACAATGGAATTTTTAAATCGGTTGGATTCGAGCAGATCTTTATAAGCATTTTACATAAAAAGAAGAGCCTTAGGGCTCTTTTTGCTTATGCTGATGAGGATAGAAACAGATTGTTTTTTGTTTTGGCTAAATTATGGTACTCTAAGGATAGAATAATGGAAGGGTTTTCTGAAAATGCATTTAGCTGATTTAATGGAAAAAAGTGAGGGTGGGCAGTTTTTAATCTTGTCTCATCTGCTACAACATTCTCCAAGCAGTCTGTCAGAAGTGATGGCGGAGACAGATTTTTCCAAAGCAACCTTGAACAAATATCTTTCACTAATCAATGACAAGGCCCAAGAGAATCAGCTGGCCCTTTCCATTGAGTTAGAAGATGAACATCTTCGCCTTCTTGTGGGGGCAGATACAAAGGGGCGTGACATTCGGCGGGCTTTTTTGGACAATTCGATCAAGTACCAACTATTGATCTATTTACTTTATCATGGCCAGTTTCAAGCCCAGCAACTAGCTCAGGAACTCTTGATTAGTGAAGCGACATTAGGACGTCATATTTCGGGCTTAAACAAATTATTAACTGAGTTTCAATTTTCCATCCACAATGGGCGACTCAAGGGCCCTGAACATAAGATTCGTTATTTTTATTTTGGTTTGTTACGAAAGGTCTGGGCTAGTGCAGACTGGAAACAAGAACTTGACAAGAAGGAAAGACAAAGCGAAATTGAAACCTTAGAAGAACTCTGTGGTGCCAAGTTGTCTCAAGGCCAACGCTTGGATTATGTTCTCTGGTCCCATATTACTCAGCAACGACTTAAGGTCAATGCCTGTCAGTTTCAAGAAATTGAACAGAAGATGAAGGGCTATACGGACAACATTTATTACCAACGGTTGTTTGGTCGGGTAAACCAGCTCTTTTCTGGGAAACACATTGCTCTTAGCCATGATGATGGAGAGATGTTAGTCCTCTTTGCTTTCCTTGTTACCCATCGGATCCTTCCGCTTCATACGATGGAGTACATCTTAGGCTTTGGGGGCGAGATTGGTCATCTGACAACGCAACTCATTCAAGAGATGAAAACCCAGAAGTTATTAGGAGATTATATCGAAGGCCCAGTGACCTATGAGCTCAGCCAAATTTGTGGACAGGTCTATCTTTTTACAGGCTACCTTCTTCAAGATAAATATAAGTTCCAACTTGAAAACCACAATCCCTATGTCTTTAGTAGTCATGATTATAGAGAAGTAGCAGATACTATCTTTAGTAAACTTCCCATCTTTTGCCAAGGGACAGCTCTGGATAAAAAAATCAAATGGGAGTGGCTCCAATTAATAGAGTATATCGCAGAAAATAGTGGGAGACAAATTAAGATCGGACTAGACTTAACAGTGGGCTATCTAGGCTATACACGGATGACTGAAACCCTCAAGCGCTATCTAGAGTACAATCGTTTTATTACCATTGAAGCCTTTGATCCATCTTCAACTTACGATTTGATCGTGACCAATAATCCGATTAGTCTTACCCAGCGGATTCCTGTCTATTATTTAAAATATGATTTAGATATGATCGATCTAGCCAATATTCGCCAGATGATCTACCAAGAAGAAGGTTAATAAAGCTATTCAATGCTTGATGAGACTTTTATGATATTATTGAGCTGAATTAGTAGTAATTAAAAAATTGAGGTTAGGAAGAACAGATTCTAAACGAATTGTTCTGCCTAGCTTTTTTATTAGATTTTTCTAAAAATTTCATTTTTTCTAAGTCTTAGAAATCCTTATGAAACAAGGGTTCTGAATCCATCTACTCAAATTTTTTAAAATTCTTAAAAAAATTGATGGACATGAAAGCGGTTTATTTTGTATACTAGACAATGTAAGGAGTACGTCTCCTAAAGAATATTTCTTTTTCCCAGGAGGACAGTTCATGTCACAAGAAAAATACATTATGGCCATTGACCAAGGAACAACAAGTTCAAGAGCCATCATTTTTAATAAAAAAGGAGAAAAAGTAAGCTCTAGCCAAAAAGAGTTCACGCAAATTTTCCCTCAAGCTGGTTGGGTTGAACACAATCCAAATGAAATCTGGAACTCTGTTCAGTCTGTTATCGCTGGTGCCTTTATCGAGAGTGGCATCAAACCAGGACAAATCGAAGCTATCGGAATTACCAACCAACGGGAAACAACCGTTGTTTGGGATAAGAATACTGGACTTCCAATCTACAATGCCATTGTCTGGCAGTCTCGCCAAACTGCTCCTTTAGCTGAACAGCTTAAGAGCCAAGGGTATGTCGAAAAATTCCACCAAAAAACAGGTTTGGTCATTGATGCCTACTTCTCAGCAACTAAGATTCGCTGGATCTTGGACCATGTAGAAGGAGCACAAGAACGTGCTGAAAAAGGAGAATTGCTCTTTGGAACCATCGATACTTGGTTGGTTTGGAAGTTGACAGACGGAGCTTCTCACGTAACAGACTATTCAAACGCTGCTCGTACCATGCTCTACAATATTAAAGACCTAAAATGGGATGATGAGATTTTGGAAATTCTTAATATTCCGAAGGCTATGCTTCCAGAAGTTCGTTCTAACTCTGAAATCTATGGGAAAACAGCTCCTTTCCATTTCTACGGAGGAGAAGTGCCTATCTCTGGTATGGCAGGTGACCAACAAGCAGCCCTCTTTGGACAGTTGGCCTTCGAACCAGGTATGGTCAAAAACACTTATGGTACTGGCTCTTTCATCATCATGAATACCGGTGAAGAGATGCAGTTATCTGAAAACAACTTGTTGACTACCATTGGATATGGAATCAATGGTAAAGTCTACTACGCTTTGGAAGGATCTATCTTTATCGCTGGTAGTGCCATTCAATGGCTTCGTGATGGTCTACGCATGGTGGAAAGCTCACCTGAATCTGAACAATATGCACGTGATTCTCACAACAACGATGAAGTTTATGTGGTACCGGCCTTCACAGGTCTAGGAGCACCATACTGGAATCAAAATGCTCGTGGTTCTGTCTTTGGCTTGACTCGTGGAACAACCAAAGAAGACTTTATTAAGGCGACTCTTCAATCCATTGCTTACCAAGTACGGGATATCATTGATACTATGCAGGTTGATGCTAAGACGGCTATTCAAGTCCTTAAAGTGGACGGTGGAGCAGCTATGAATAACTTCTTGATGCAGTTCCAAGCGGATATTCTTGGTATTGATATTGCTCGTGCTAAAAACTTGGAAACAACAGCTTTGGGGGCAGCCTTCCTTGCAGGTCTATCAGTCGGCTACTGGAAAGACCTAGATGAATTGAAAGAACTCAATGCAACTGGTGAACTATTCGAGCCTTCTATGAACGAATCTCGTAAAGAACAACTCTACAAGGGATGGAAGAAAGCTGTTAAAGCAACCCAAGTCTTTGCAGAAACAGAAGACTAGTCAAGACTCCAGTAGGATAGAAAGTGAAGAATTATGGAATTTTCAAAGAAAACACGTGAATTATCGATTAAGAAAATGCAAGAACGCACCCTGGATCTTTTGATCATCGGGGGTGGGATAACAGGTGCTGGGGTAGCCTTGCAGGCAGCAGCCAGTGGTCTTGAAACTGGTTTGATCGAGATGCAGGACATTGCGGAAGGAACCTCCAGCCGTTCAACAAAATTGGTCCACGGTGGACTTCGCTACCTCAAACAATTTGACGTAGAAGTGGTATCAGATACGGTATCAGAACGTGCTGTAGTGCAACAAATTGCTCCTCATATTCCAAAACCAGACCCAATGCTCTTACCTGTCTATGATGAAGCTGGGGCAACTTTCAGCCTCTTCCGTCTCAAGGTAGCCATGGACCTCTATGACCTCTTGGCAGGTGTCAGCAATACACCAGCTGCCAACAAGGTTTTGACCAAGGAAGAAGTGTTGGCTCGGGAGCCTGAGTTGAAACAAGAAGGTCTTGTCGGTGGTGGGGTTTACCTAGACTTCCGAAACAATGATGCTCGTTTGGTGATTGAAAATATCAAACGTGCCAACCAAGATGGGGCCCTCATTGCCAATCACGTAAAAGCAGAAGGATTCCTCTTTGATGAATCTGGTAAGATCACAGGTGTAGTGGCGCGTGATCTCTTGACAGATGAGGTCTTTGAAATCAAGGCTCGTTTGGTGATTAATACAACTGGTCCTTGGAGCGATAAAGTGCGTAATCTCTCAAATAATGGAGAGCAGCATTCACAAATGCGTCCAACCAAGGGTGTTCACTTGGTCGTAGACTCAAGCAAGATCAAGGTTTCTCAACCTGTATACTTCGACACTGGTCTTGGAGACGGTCGGATGGTCTTCGTCTTGCCACGGGAGAACAAAACTTACTTTGGAACAACGGATACAGACTACACTGGGGACTTAGAGCATCCAAAAGTAACCCAAGAAGATGTCGACTACTTGTTAGGTATCGTAAATAACCGATTCCCAGAAGCTCACATCACCATAGATGACATCGAAAGTAGCTGGGCTGGTCTCCGTCCTTTGATCTCAGGAAATAGTGCTTCTGACTACAATGGTGGTAACAACGGAACCATCAGTGATGAAAGCTTTAATACTTTGATTACAACAGTTGAAGGCTATCTTTCTAAAGAAAAATCTCGTGAAGATGTTGAATCAGCAATCAGCCACTTGGAAGGTAGCACTTCTGAAAAACACTTGGATCCATCTGCTGTCTCACGTGGATCAAGCCTCGATCGCGATGACAATGGTCTTTTGACCCTTGCTGGTGGGAAGATTACAGACTACCGTAAGATGGCTGAAGGGGCTATGGAGCGTGTCTTGAACATTCTTAAGGAAGAGTTCGACCGTCAGTTTAAGTTAATCAACTCTAAGACCTATCCAGTATCAGGTGGAGAAATTAACCCAACGAACGTGGATTCTGAAATCGAAGCCTTTGCTCAACTTGGCGTATCTCGTGGTTTGGATAGCAAGGAAGCTCACTACCTAGCTAACCTATACGGATCCAATGCACCTAAGGTCTTCGCCCTTGCTCATAGCGTGGAACAGGCACCTGGATTGAGCTTGGCTGATACCTTGTCACTTCACTATGCAATGCGCAATGAATTGGCACTCAGCCCAGTTGATTTCCTTCTTCGTCGTACCAACCACATGCTCTTTATGCGGGATAGCTTAGATGCGATGATCGAACCTGTTTTGGATGAAATGGGCCGCTTCTATGAATGGTCAGAAGAAGAAAAAGTTGGCTACCGCAAAGACTTGCAAGTCGCTTTGGAAAACAATGACTTGGAAGCATTAAAAAACTAAGAAAAACAAAAA
This sequence comes from Streptococcus sp. AM43-2AT, assembly GCF_003603405.1. Lineage (NCBI taxonomy): Bacteria > Bacillati > Bacillota > Bacilli > Lactobacillales > Streptococcaceae > Streptococcus > Streptococcus sp. AM43-2AT. The sequence continues at coordinate 268,260 of NZ_QTND01000001.1, forward strand.
AGGGGTTGGAAAGAAGACTGTCTAACCTTCCCCTCTTTATAATGGAGAATTAAATCATATGAAAGAATTATTTGGTGAATTTTTAGGAACTTTAATCCTCATTCTTCTGGGAAATGGGGTTGTAGCAGGAGTGGTTCTTCCAAAAACGAAAAGCCACAACTCAGGTTGGATCGTCATTACTCTTGGTTGGGGGATTGCGGTTGCTGTCGCAGCCTTCATCTCTGGTAAGTTAAGTCCGGCCCATTTGAACCCTGCAGTAACAATTGGGGTTGCTCTTAATGGTGGCCTAGCTTGGGCATCTGTCATTCCTTATATCCTTGCACAATTTGCCGGAGCCATGGTCGGTCAAGTCCTTGTCTGGTTGCAGTTCAAACCGCATTACTTAGCAGAAGAAAATCCTGGAAATATCCTTGGAACATTCAGTACTGGTCCAGCAATTAAGGACACTACTTCAAACCTCATCAGTGAAATCCTTGGAACCTTTGTCTTGCTACTAACTATCTTTGCGCTTGGTCTTTATGACCTTCAAGCAGGGCTTGGTACCTTTGCTGTAGGTACCTTGATTGCGGGGATTGGTTTGTCTCTTGGTGGAACCACAGGTTCCGCTCTCAACCCAGCTCGTGACTTAGGTCCTCGTATCATGCACAGCCTCCTTCCTATTCCTAACAAAGGAGATGGTGACTGGGGTTACGCTTGGATCCCAGTAGTTGGTCCAATCATCGGTGCAGTACTTGCAGTAGCAGTCTTTAAAATGTTTTAAAAAATGAAAGAGGCTGGGACAAAAGTCCTAGCCTCTCAATTGTCTTTGGATTATCGAGCAAGACGCAGTGGTTGAGTGGGCTCTACCACGCTGATTTCATCAGCTTTTACAGCCCTACTCAACTGTGAGGAGGTGGGACGACGAAATCGAATTCTAACGAATTACCGATTTCTGTCCCACTCTCTTTTAAAATACTGTATCAGATAAAGAGAGCTTTGTACGTTCTAACTTAAAACAAGCTATAAGAAATGTAAAACGCAATAAAGAAAATAATGATCGCAATAATGTATTGAACTGGTTTAGGTAGGTTATTCAATTTATCCATGAATTCTTTCATTGTTAGATCTCCTTATTATTTGATTGTCTTATAATTAGTGTAGCATGAAATAAGGCCCAAAACAATAGGCAATAGGAGTGTTTTTGTCAAGATATAAAACCCTTTTCAAAATTATTATAATCAGTTAATCTATTACTAAATAAAGATAAGATAGATTGTAAAATACTTTAGAAAATAACAGGCTAGAGTTTGACACTTTTTTCACAAAGGAGTATACTGTTAGCATAGTTTTGGAAGGAACTTATGATAGATTCACCCAAAACTGACTGTCAACCTTTGCTGTTCTTCTATGAACGTTTGCTGGTATCGGGGATACCAAGGAGGAATCATATGTCTAAAGTAGCTATTGTCACAGGTGCAGGTCAAGGGATCGGTTTTGCGATTGCAAAACGATTGGTACAAGATGGCTTCAAGGTCGGAGTCTTAGACTACAATGCTGAGACAGCAGAAAAAGCAGTGGCTGAATTGTCAGCTGAAAATGCTTTTGCGGTCGTTGCTGATGTCTCCAAACAAGCTGAAGTGGCTGCAGCTTTCCAAAAAGTTGTGGATCATTTCGGAGATTTAAATGTTGTCGTTAACAACGCTGGTGTTGCTCCAACTACACCACTTGATACGATTACAGAAGAACAATTTGAACGCACTTTTGCCATCAACGTTGGTGGTGTCATCTGGGGTGCTCAAGCTGCACAAGCTCAATTCAAGGCGCTTGGCCATGGCGGAAAAATCATCAATGCAACTTCACAAGCAGGTGTTGTAGGTAACCCTAACTTGACTGTCTATGGTGGTACTAAGTTTGCAGTTCGTGGTATCACTCAAACTTTGGCACGTGACTTGGCTGATTCAGGTATTACTGTCAATGCGTATGCACCTGGTATCGTTAAGACTCCAATGATGTATGATATCGCTCATGAAGTTGGTAAGAACGCTGGTAAAGATGACGAATGGGGTATGCAAACTTTCGCTAAAGATATTACCCTTAAACGTTTGTCCGAACCCGAAGATGTCGCTGCAGCGGTTAGCTTCCTTGCTGGTCCTGATTCAAACTACATTACAGGACAAACCATCATCGTGGATGGTGGGATGCAATTCCATTAACATTCAAATAGGGGTTGGGATTTTTTCCACCTCTTTTCTTATGTGCACCTTATTCCTCTCGTTCGCTTTTTTTGAAAAATTAGGGTAGAATAGAAGTCGTATTTTAAAAAGAATAGATCAATAGTGATAGAGGTGAATTCTCTTCTATCCATCAAAACGAAAAGAGGTGACCATATGTGGAAATGGATCAAACGACTCATCGGACTGACCTTCCTCCTAGTTATTGTCTTAGCAGTTTTCTTGATACCAGCAAAGGTTTCGACTCAAGAGCAATTTAAAAATGTAACAGTGAATACTTCGCTGGTAGATCTGGCTCAAGAAGGCTTCTCTACAGCAGACGTGACTGCTTCTGGCCTGCAAACAGAGCTTCAACTGAATTCTCCTCAATTGCGCCAAGTTATTAAATCCATGGCAGGGGGAATGACAGATGAAACTCTCCTCAATACAGCAGTTGCTATGAATGGAGAGTATATCAATGTTCAGGTTCCGATTGAACTGGGACCGGTGGAAACCATGGTGAGCATGGACTTTTCAGCTAGTGTGACGGATCAGCAATTGACCTTGAACTTAGAACGAGCTCGACTAGGTCATCTGCCGATTCCACGTAGCTTGGTCGCTTCAAAGATTGCAGAAAAAGTTAACCAAGAGGGAACAGGAGCTACTATGACAGGGAATCACATTCAACTGACCTTGCCGACAAGTGGCTACCAAATCCATTCTGTCAAGGTCGAAAAAGGGAACATGCTACTACAAATTATTGTTCCAATTTCTTATTAAGGATCAACCATTGGTTTCTGATGATGCCGATGGTTTTTCTAATTGACAAAGCATTGAAAAAAGAGTAAGGTAGAACAAGAAAACGATTTCAAATACAGGGAGATTTAGGATGCCGTTATATGAATTTTGTGCAGAGAACATAACACTGTTAGAGAAGGCTTTTCAAGCAGGAGCGCGTCGTGTAGAATTATGTGATAACTTAGCGGTTGGAGGTACGACTCCAAGCTATGGTGTGATCAAAGAGGCTGTGAAGCTTGCTAAAGATTATCAGGCAAAGGTCATCGTTATGATTCGTCCACGAGGTGGAGATTTTGTATACTCTGAGCAAGAGCTAGACATAATGTTAGAAGACTGGAAAATTGCCCGTGACCTGGGTGTTGATGGTTTAGCTGTTGGGGCTTTGACTGCTGACAATCAGCTGGATAAAGATGCCATGCTTCGTTTCATCGAAGCCAGTCAAGGATTTGAATTGACCATGCATATGGCATTTGACCAGATTCCTTTAGAAGATCAAGCTGCGAGTATCGAGTGGATGAAGAAAGTAGGCGTGACGAGACTATTAACAAGAGCCGGCAGTCCAGAAACAGACTTAGAACAACGGTTGCAACGCTACGAAGAGTATGCCCAGCTTGCAGATCGCCAGTTAGAAATCTTGGCAGGTGGAGGAGTCTCTTTGGAGAATCGTCAGCTTTTCCTTGATGTTCCAGGGGTGGATCAGGTCCATGGAACTCGTGTTGTCTTTTAAAGATATATGAGTTGAGGAAGAAATCTCAGCTCTTTTTTCTTGATTTTTGGTATACTGGAGGAAAGGAGTAGTACGTGTTTTTACCAGATTATTTTGAGAAATACAGTATAGACAATGAAAAAGCTCTAGCTTATGGGTTTTCAAAGCAGGGAGAGAAGTTTCACTATGATCAACAGATCCTGGATGGAGACTTCAAACTTTATGTGACTGTCCAAAGTAAGCAAGTGCATTTTTGGCTAGTGGATCAGGAGACAGGCGACGACTATGTGCAGCTTCATATGGACCAGATGGTTGGTCAATATGTTGGCCAAGTCAGAGAAGCTTGCCAGCAGGCCTTAGAGGATATCAGAAGCTCCTGTTTTGCTGTCAAAGATTTTTTGTATCCTCAGACCAAGCGCTTGGTGGATTGGATCAGCCGGCAATATGACCGTCCTATCGAATACCTCTGGGACCGTTCTCCGGACTCGGGCGTCTTCCGTCATCAAAAGGATCTCAAATGGTTTGGCGTCTTGATGAAGATAGACTGGTCCAAGCTAGATGCGAGGCAGGAAGGGAAGATTGAGGTCTTAAATCTTAAACAGGATCATGTCAGCCAACTCTTAGAAGAGTCTCCTTTCTATCCGGCCTACCATATGAACAAGAAATACTGGATTAGTATTCCCTTGGATGGACGAGTAGAGGATGATTATCTTTTCGACCTTGTGGCCAAGAGTTGGAACTTGACCAAGAAGTAAGGGTTTAACCCAATTGATTTGTGAAAGTGAATAAAACATAAAAAAAGAATGTTAAGGGGTCAACATTCTTTTTTTTATTGAAGAATTTCCTGCACTTATTGCTCTTTGGTCAATGAGAAGTGGAAATCTCTGTAATTGCTATAGTCAAACTCTGTATTGATATCTGTTGTGAAGGCTATCGGAGTATAATGACCTTCCTCAAGGATAAATCCTGGTTTGAAGCGGAAATTTGCTACTCCTAATCCAGTAATACCAGGAAGTAGTGCATCTGCGCCATTAAGACCTTCTGACTCCCAGTAATAAACATTACCAGATGCTTGAATAGCTCTTGCAGTATAGGTGGCTGTGCGGGTTGGTTCACTATCATTTTTAAAGCTAACGACAGTTGTAATATCTCCATTGGCTTCAATAGTCATTTTGATGCTATCTGCCTGAGGGCTAGATCCTACCCAAGTACCGACAAGTCCTGCAGGAACAACTGCTTGATCAGTTGAAGATGTATCTTCTGTCTTGTTCGGTTCAGTTGAAGCTGACGGGTTACTTGCCTGACTTGAAGGAGTAGTATTTTCTTTTGCTTGAGAAGAAGAAGCTGTAGCTTTTTTATTCAAGCTAGCTTTTGGTTTTTTCTCAACTTTCGAGCTAGAAGCTTTTTCGGATGAGGAAGTTGTTTTATCTTTTGAGCCACACCCTCCCAAAGCAAGTCCAAATGATGCAGCCACAAGAGAGGCTGCAGTCCAACGAATCAAAGATCGTTTCATAATATCACCTCTTTATCTTTCTGACTTAGATTATACTCCTATTGTTACAGATGTCAAGTGATATTTGTAATAAATGTAATTTTTTTGTAACATAGTTTTATATATAAAATAACTCAAGAAATAGAAAGGATAGGATGAATTATAGATAAGCGATAATTTGGGGTAATACCTCTTCCAGTTTGTCCTGATTGATACGGGCAAAGGCATAGGGACAGCTTTGAATATAGGCAGATTCGAAGAAGTGGAGAGGGAGACCGCTATGTTTCAGACGAGCGACCGAAGGGACCTGTCTCAAATCTAGTAAGACTCCTCCAATGACTGGCCACACGGGGACGGACAGGGAATGTTGCTGGAGTAGGGAAGCAGCTTGCTCTTTTTGGATGACTTGTTGTTGGTGAAGGAGCCCTTTGTTTTTTACAAACATGCCATTGTCAATATAGAGGCTCAAGGCCTTCTGCATGACCAAGTTACTTTCGTAGTCGAGTGTACCCTTGAGTTTTAAGACAGGGGAAAGAAGTGCTTGGGGCAGGACCATAGAAGTAATGCGGAGGGCAGAAAAGAGGCTGGTAGAAAAGGACTTGATGTAGATGACCCGGTCAGATGCATCCAGATAATGAAAGCTAGGAGAAAAATGTGGATCATAATCTCCCAAGTAATCGTCCTCGACAATATAGACATCATAGAGTTCTGCTAAGGCCAAAATCTGTTCCTTCTCTTGTTTGCTATAACTATGTCCCAGAGGATAATGGTAGCGGGGAATGGTATAGAAAAATTTGATCCTGCCACTTTTGAAAATGGCTTCCAGTTGGTCAAAGTCAATTCCTTGAGGCAAGCGATTGATGCTTTGATAAGGTAAGTCTTGCTCCTGAATTAATTTATTGATGCGGTAATAGGTTGGTTGCTCTACTAGGATTTCTTCTTTTTGGTTTGGGAAGGCGACCTGGCTTAGGAGGTAGAGGGCTTGCTGGGTTCCTGAGGTGATAACGATTTGTTGCTCCTGGGTATAAATCGCATCTTCTCGCAGGAGAGAAGCAATAGATTGACGGAGATCGACAAGACCTTCTTGTTTTTCATAGTAGTTGAAGAGGTAATTATCACGACCGACAAGGGTTTCGTTGATACAAGTCCGAAAGTCTTCAAAGGCCTGGAAGCGATCTTCCTTGAGGCGAAGAGGCAGGTCGGTATGCTTTCCAGTCTCTTCCTCCAGGACATAATAGCCGCTTTGGGGCTTAGCATAGATATAGTTCTTGTAGCTGAGCTCGAGCAGGGCCCGTTGGACGGTATCCTTACTGCAGGCATACTGACTGGCTAGTTGGCGAACGGAAGGCAGGCGGTCTCCAGTTTTTAGGATCCCCTGGTCAATCTGGTTTTTCAATGTAGTAAAAATCTTTTGGTATTTGGTTGTCATAACTGTCCCCGTACAATTTTTCTTTATTGTAGTCAATTGGGTGTAAAAAAGCAACTAAAAAGTGACTCCCTATAAGAGAGTCACTGTCTTACATGACATACACAATCGCGATATATTGGAGAGCAGAAGCGGCTAAGATGAAGAGGTGCCAAATCATATGGAAATAAGGTTTCTTTTTGGCGTAAAATCCAGCTCCAACTGTATAACACAGGCCACCCATCAGCATCAAACCCCAGAAGGTTGGACTTGTTTGGCTGATGATCTGTGGGATAATGAAAATCACCAACCATCCCATAATCAAATAGAGGGCCAAGCTGAATTTTTCATTTACCTTCTTAGCAAAAATCTTGTAGAGTATCCCAAAGATAGTCGTCCCCCATTGAATCAGGATAATGGCATAGCCGAACCAGTTGTTCATGAGAGAAAGAACGACGGGTGTATAGCTACCTGCAATGGCAATATAAATCATGGAGTGATCGATAATGCGAAGGACATACTTTTGAGGTGAGTCATAGGCCATGGCATGGTAAATTGTCGATGAGAGAAACATGAGAAAGAGACTGATGACAAAAATCGAGGTCCCGACAGCTGCTAAAGTCCCATGTGTTTCATAACTATAGATAGCAGAAGTTGGAATGAGAAAGAGCATCAAAACAGCCCCGACTGCATGGGTGACACTATTTGCGATTTCTTCTCCAAAGGATAATCGTTTACTTAATTTACTAGCATAATTCACTTTTATTTTTCCTCCTCAGAATGAACATGGATATAGGATAGGGTTTCTTGGTAGAGCAAAACGGTACGACAGGCAGATCCGATAATGGGTGCTAAAGGTTCTTTCTCTTCATGGAGAAAGTCCACAAAACTATTGTAGAGGTCTGCGGAGTTGGCTTGACTCTGCAAGAGGTTCAAGGTAGCCGCGATCTCTTGAATCGAAAAAACCGTCTTTAAGGTTGTAATAGCAATGAGACGGGCAACCTGCTGTCGCTTGTATTTCTTCTTATCTGGTTTTGGCAGGTAGCCGTGTTTAACGTAATTATTGACCATGGAAGCCGTTAAGCCCTTGTCTGTTTCTGAGATAAAAGGCGCACACACCTTATTGACATAGAGGAGGACTTGGTCCAAATAAAGATCAATATCAGGAATTTCTTCCCACTTGGGATAACTGTAGTTGAATAAAATAGTTATTACCTCTTTGTTATCTAGTTTTAATAACTAGATGATAACATGATGGTAATTTTATGTCAAGCGAAAATGAAATATGGTACAATAAATCTATGAAACTATTAATTCCAACTGCAAAAGAAATGAATCTGGATACCCCAGAAAAAACGGGTTATCCTGTATCAAATGAGACACAAGCGGTCATCGATGCCTTAGCTTCATTATCTCTAGAAGAGTTAGCCTCACTTTATAAGATTACTGAAGAGCGGGCAAGTGAAGAAGAGCAACGAATCCGAGCGCTCAAGTCGGGTACAGCTAAGACCTATCCAGCTTTGAATCTCTTCGACGGTCTCATGTACCGGAATATCCGCCGTACGGACTGGACGGAAGCAGAAGCGGCTTATGTGCAAGACCATCTCTTGATCACCTCAGCTCTTTATGGGGTGATTCCGGCCCTTACTCCGATTGCTCCCCATCGTTTGGACTTTCTCATGAAGCTTAAGGTCCAGGGGAAATCCTTAAAGACTTTTTGGAAGGCTAGCTATGATCAAGCTCTTCAGGAGGAAGATCTAATTATTTCTTTGCTTTCCAGTGAGTTTGAAACCGTCTTTTCTAAGGAGATTCAAGATCGGATGGTGACTTTTAAATTCCTTGAAGAGAAGAATGGGCTGTTGAAGGTTCACTCAACCATTTCAAAGAAAGCGCGTGGGGCTTTTGTGACAGCTTTATTAGAGAAGCAGATTACAAAGGTAGAAGAGATGAAGCAGCTAACCTTTAGTGGCTTTGCATACCAGTCTGACTTATCAACTGAAAAACAATTAGTCTTTGTGAAATATGAGTAAAATAGAAGGTACTAGTCAACAGAGACTAGTACTTTTTTTCAAGAATCAAAAAACGTGTTCATAGCTGGCAACTGTAGTTAGTTGGCTATGAACACGACTAATTGAATGGTTAGAATTTAGTGGGAGCCCTTTAATTTTTTCAGAAGAGTTTGAAGTTGTTTTTGCTCTTCTTCGCTAAAGACACCCATGACTTTTTGAACATTACGTATATGATCAGGAAGAACTTCGATAATTTTTTTACGGCCCTTTTCTGTCAAAGAAACGATACAAGCACGACGGTCATCTGGATCGATTTCGCGCTTGATCCATCCATCACGCACCATATTTCGAATCACGACGGTCATATTTCCAGAGGTCGCTAAAATACTGTCAATCAGGTTCTGGATACGGAGATCCCCCTTACTGTACAAGGTTTCCAAAACGGAAAACTGAGTAGGGGTCAACTGATGATCCTTAAAGACATGAGACTCTGCTGCACGAAAAGTCCGTTCCGCCTTGTGAAAGACAATCATGGTTTTTAATTCTGTTTGGGCTTCTTCAAATAGTTTTTCTAAATTCTTCATACTATCATTTTAGCAATAAATAGTATTAGACGCTATTAAGCCTTAATATCAAATAGATTACAGGCGGGTGACAAGATAATGGATTTATCAACAGAAGAAAAAATGACTGTTAACTTTAGTGTCAAATTATTTTTTTGTCGAATAGTAAGGAGTAGTAAAGTTTCTTTGAATCCTTAGTAAAATCTTGCTCCAAGTCTAATCTATGGTGTATAATATAGGTATTGTAGACAGTTTCTGGTAGAGTCTAAGTCTAAATTGGTTCGTCTGGAACTAGTCCCAGATAGAAAGTAGGTAAGGTATGAAAATTTCTGATCGTGTATTAAAGATGGAAGAAAGTGTCACCCTGGCAAGTGATGCCAAAGCAAAAAAATTAAAGGCAGAAGGAAAAGATATTCTCTTTCTAACCTTGGGCCAGCCTGATTTTCACACTCCTGAGAATATTCAAGATGCTGCAGTAGAAGCCATTCGGGATGGGCGGGCTTCCTTTTATACGGTTGCTTCCGGCCTGCCAGCATTAAAGGCTGCCGTCAATACCTATTTCGAACGCTATTATGGATATTCAGTATCACCAAACCAAGTCACTTTTGCGACTGGAGCGAAGTTCTCGCTCTATACCTTCTTTATGGCTGTGCTCAATCCAGGTGATGAGGTCATTATCCCGACACCGTACTGGGTCAGCTATGGGGACCAGGTCCTAATGGCGGAAGGGGTTCCTGTCTATGTCAAGGGGCACCAAGTCAATGATTTTAAAGTTTCCGTTGAACAATTGGAAGAAGCTCGGTCGGAAAAGACGAAGGTTTTGGTCTTGAATTCTCCATCTAACCCGACAGGTATGATTTATAGCAAGGAAGAACTCTTAGCCATTGGAAATTGGGCTGTTGAGCATGATATCCTCATCCTTGCAGATGATATCTATGGTCGCCTGGTCTATAACGGGAATGAGTTCGTTCCAATCTCAAGCTTATCCGAAGCCATTCGCAAACAAACCGTTGTCATCAACGGGGTTTCCAAAGCCTATGCCATGACTGGTTGGCGGGTTGGTTATGCGGTGGGTGACCCAGAAATCATTGCAGCCATGAGTAAGCTAACCGGTCAGACAACTTCCAATCTGACAGCTGTTTCTCAGTATGCTACGATTGAAGCCTTGACAGGTCCACAAGACTCAGTAGAGGTGATGCGTCAAGCCTTTGAGGAGCGCTTGAACACCATTTATCCTCTTTTGTGCGAAGTTCCAGGTTTTGATGTGATCAAGCCACAGGGAGCTTTCTATCTCTTCCCAAATGTCAAAAAAGCCATGGAGATGAAAGGTTATACGGATGTGACAGAGTTTGCAACTGCCATCCTGGAAGAAGTGGGAGTTGCCCTCATCACAGGTGCTGGATTTGGAGCTCCAGAGAATGTCCGTCTTAGCTATGCGACTGACTCGGAGACCCTGAAGGAAGCTGTTCGCCGCTTGCATCAATTTATGGAAAATTAAAAGAAAAGAGGCTGGGACAAAAGTCCTAGCCTCTCAATTGTCTTTGGATTGTCGAGCAAGACGCAGTGGTTGAGTGGGCTCTATTACGCTGATTTCACAGCTTTTACAGCCCTACTCAACTGTGCGGAGGTGGGACGACGAAATCGAATTCTAACGAATTACCGATTTCTGTCCCACTCTCTTCTTTATTGACTTATAAGTAATCAACAGAAAGAATTGTGCTTCCTTTTTTCACAGCTACACGGGTCTTAGCCCCATTGTTCCCTTTTGGAAGGCGGAATTTCTTTACTTCTGGTGTTGAAGGTTTTGATTGAGTCTTCTTACTAACAGGTACACGTGTTTTCACTCCCTTATTTCCTTTTGGAAGACGCAGTTTTTTAACAGGTTTTTCTGGAACAGAAGGTGTTGACGGTTTCTCAACAATTGGTGTGGTGACTTCTTTATAGAAATAGGTCACAGTAACCAAGTTAGAAACATGAAGTTTGTGGGAGGTCAATTCTTCTTTGTCAGCTGATTGGAAGGTATAAGTTTTTCCATTAGCTTGGATTTGAGCGGGTGCTGTTGGTAGACCAGCTTCATAAGCCAAATCGAGGCTCCGCTCGACGCTGTTTTCTTGGGAAGGTGCAATTTCTTGTCCCTTTTCGTCTACAAAACGAGCACGTTTTACAACTTCCGGATTCAAATCGATATCATCATAGAGATGGATGACTTCAATGACGGGCGCGGTGGCAGTGCCTTTTTCAGGAGCGCTATTGTATGAAAATCCATCTTTGATATCGAGATCAGAATATCTTACTCGATACCATGTTTTTCCGTTTTCGTCTGTAACCGTTGCTGGTCCATTTCCAGAGACGTCATATTCAGTAAAAGCACGGGCATTAACTGTCTTGTATACGATATCTGTTGAAGATGCAACTGGTGAAAAGTCTGGTTTCAGAGTCCGACGACGATGGATGACACGAATTTCAGAGATTCGTGGATCAACTGGAGTCTCAGCAGGAGCTGGGGTTGATTCCTCAGCCGTCAGGCTAGCTGTTTCTTCGCTCGGAAGTGGGGATATTGTTTCATTGGTAATTGCAGTAGCTGAACTCTCTGAAATGACTGAAACAGGAGCAACCGTATCTTGTCGTTCAGAGATAGGAGCAGTGACAGGGGCTGTCTGCTCATCAGCAAAAGTGGTTGTTGCGAGACTGAGGGCTAAAACAGCTGCACACAATCCCGTGGTGAGTTGAATTTTCTTTTTCATATTTTCCTCCTTATACATACTGATAGTATAACTTGCAAGCTTTTTACTTGTCAAAAATGACTGCTATTGAGACTTAAAATGACAGGATTTTCCTTTGAAAAATCAAAATATAGGATAAAATATTTAAATCGGTTCAAGAATTTGAAAAAGTTGATTTATTTTTTTATTAAAAGTCAGTTTTCGTAAAAAAAGCCGGATTTTTAGATTGTGAGAGATAGCTATCGGCTCTTATTTGTGGTAAAATGAAAGGTGATCATGTCTTCGGACAAGTTTAACGAGAAAAGGAAGATGTATTATGACAAAACGGATTACCATCATTGAAGTTAAAGACTACGTCGGTCAAGAAGTGACTATCGGTGCTTGGGTTGCTAACAAATCAGGAAAAGGGAAAATTGCTTTCTTGCAATTGCGTGACGGGACTGCCTTCTTCCAAGGTGTAGCTTTCAAACCAAACTTTATCGAAAAATTCGGTGAAGAAGTAGGTCTTGAAAAATTTGATACCATCAAACGCTTGAGCCAAGAAACGTCTGTCTTTGTGACTGGGATTGTCAAAGAAGATGAGCGGTCAAAATTTGGTTATGAGTTGGATATTACAGACATTGAAGTCATCGGTGAATCTCAAGATTATCCAATCACTCCAAAAGAACACGGTACAGACTTCTTGATGGATAACCGCCATTTGTGGTTGCGTTCACGCAAACAAGTAGCAGTGATGCAAATTCGTAACGCAATCATTTATGCAACTTATGAGTTCTTTGACAAGAATGGCTTCATGAAATTTGATAGCCCAATCCTTTCAGGAAATGCTGCAGAAGATTCTACAGAACTTTTTGAAACAGACTACTTTGGAACACCAGCTTACTTGAGCCAATCAGGACAGCTTTATCTTGAAGCTGGGGCTATGGCTCTTGGTCGTGTCTTTGACTTTGGTCCAGTATTCCGTGCGGAGAAATCAAAAACTCGTCGTCACTTGACTGAATTCTGGATGATGGATGCGGAGTACTCATACTTGACACACGACGAGTCACTTGACTTGCAAGAAGCTTATGTTAAAGCGTTGCTTCAAGGTGTTCTAGATCGTGCTCTTCAAGCCTTGGAAACCTTGGAACGTGATACAGAGCTCTTGAAACGCTACATTGCAGAGCCATTCAAACGCATTACTTACGATGAAGCCATTGATCTTTTGCAAGAACATGAAAATGATGAAGACGCTGACTATGAACATCTAGAGCATGGAGATGATTTCGGTTCACCACACGAAACTTGGATTTCAAATCACTTTGGTGTACCAACCTTTGTGATTAACTACCCAGCAGACATCAAGGCCTTCTACATGAAACCAGTTCCTGGGAACCCAGATCGCGTGCTTTGTGCAGATTTGCTTGCACCAGAAGGTTACGGAGAAATCATCGGTGGTTCCATGCGTGAGGAAGACTACGATGCCCTTGTCGCTAAGATGGAATCACTTGGTATGGATCTTACAGAGTATGAATTCTACCTTGACCTTCGTAAATACGGTACAGTCCCACACGGTGGATTTGGTATCGGTATCGAGCGTATGGTAACCTTCGCAGCTGGAACTAAACACATCCGTGAAGCCATTCCATTCCCACGTATGTTGCACCGTATCAAACCTTAATAGCCATAAAAACGCCGTCTGGCGTTTTTATACTCTTCGAAAATAAAATTCAAACTACGTCAGCTTCACCTTGCCGTACTCAAGTACAGCCTGCGGCTAGCTTCCTAGTTTGCTCTTTGATTTTCATTGAGTATTACTTTAAATGAAAGAGGTGGAGAAAATGTAGGCAACTCTCAGTAAGTCTTTTAGAAACAGTCATACTACATATTGAAAGAGAGAAAACAATGTTTAAAAGAACTTACAAAGGCAATATTCCACTCCTAGCAGGTCTGGAATTCACATCTTATTTTGGGATTACCAGTTTTTGGATTTTATTTTTTATCCAAAATGGTCTATCCTTGCTTCAAATCGGTTTACTAGAAAGTATCTTTCATGGGACCAGTCTCTTGTGTGAAATCCCCTCTGGTATGTTGGCCGATCGATTTAGTTACAAAACCAATCTCTATTTGGCTCGCTTGGCTAGTATTGTGTCCTCTATCTTGATTTTGTTTGGTCAGGGGAGTTTTTGGATTTATGCGATTGCCATGATGGTTAATGCTTTGTCCTACAATTTTGACTCGGGGACCAGTACCGCTTTCTTATATGATTCGGCGGTTGAAGCGGGTCAAAAGGACCGATATCTTCAGATTTCTAGCTTTTTGTCTGGTGTGGCAGAAGTCACCCGAACCTTAGGTACAGTTGTGGCAGGCTTCTTTATTCACGGAGCATTGGCTTGGACCTATCTGATTGCTATTGTCCTTTCATTGCTATCCATTCTCTTGATTTTTCTAATGAAAGAGCCAGAGAGCAAGAGTGGTGAAAGAAATCACTTGACCATAAAGCGTATATTGGTGGTAGTCAAACAAGAGTGGCAGGAAAAACCAGTCTTGTTTTACTGGATGTTCACCTATCAGCTGGTAGGAACCATCATGTGTATGTTTTATTTTTACTACCAACAGAAAATCAGTGACCTAGTCAGTTGGCAAGTTTCGCTCATCATGTTGATTGGTAGTGGCTTCAATCTTCTAGCGGTTTATCTAGCTAGTCAAATTGGGAAGAAATGGAATAGCAATCAAGTCTTTCCAATTCTGGTTGCACTGACAGGTTTGTCCTTGCTTTTGGTAGGCTTGAAGACTCCATTCGCCTATCTAAGTGTCTATCTCTTGACCAATGCCCTTTATGCAGTGTATCAACCCATTTACTACAATGATTTACAAGCTTATTTGCCTTCTAGTGTACGAGCAACCATGCTTAGTATCAATTCGATGATGTTTAGTTTGTCTATGATTGTGATCTTCCCACTGACTGGTTGGTTGATTGATACTTGTGGATTTGTAGCTGTTTTCCTTGTGCTAGGCCTGATAACACTTTTTTCTTACCCTCTCTTACTGATTGGATTAGGGAAAATGGGCAAGCTCTTAAACAAGGGGACAAAGAAGGAATAAAATTGCTGACCTTCATCAGGTCGTTTTTCAACTCTCTCTGCTTTGCAGGGAGAGTTTTTTTATCTTCCGAAATTGTGGTAAAATGAATACATCCTTAACAAGAGAATCGAGTAGTATGAAAGACTTATTGAAATACTTCAGGAATAATAAAAAAGAAACCATACTGGGACCGTTTTTCAAGTTGTTAGAAGCAAGCTTTGAATTACTGGTTCCACTTTTAATTGCCCAGCTTGTCGATCAGCTGATTCCCCGTCAGGACCAAGGTGGAATGCTTGGGGTGGTTGGACTCTTATTTGTTTTTGCTACTTTTGGCGTTCTTGTAGCGATCACGGCCCAATATTATTCATCAAAAGCAGCCGTTGGTTTTACGAAGGAATTGACCAATGATTTGTATGAGAAAATTCTCAGCTTGTCTAAGGAGCAGAGGGATCGCCTAACCAGCTCAAGTCTAGTGACGCGACTAACCAGTGATACCTATCAGATTCAAACGGGGATTAATCTATTTTTACGTCTATTCCTTCGAGCGCCGATTGTCGTGTTTGGCTCTATTTTTATGGCCTTCACTATTAGTCCTCAATTGACAATGTGGTTTATTGGAATGGTTGCTCTCTTGACCCTGATCATTGTCGTCATGTCTCGTCTGGTCAATCCTCTTTATGCACGCATCAGGAAGATAACGGACCGAGTGGTTACCATCACGCGTCAGCAGTTACAAGGAATGAGGGTTATCCGCTCTTTTGGGCAGGTAGCTCATGAAGAAGCAGAGTTTAATGAGGTCAACCAAGACTATACCAAATGGCAATTACTAGTATCCAAATGGTCTAGTTTGATTAGTCCTATGACTTTCTTAGTCGTGAACGGGACTTTGATTTGTATTCTTTGGCAGGGACAAGCCTCCATTCAAATGGGGAGGCTCAGTCAAGGAATGTTAGTAGCCTTGGTTAATTATCTCCTTCAAATCTTAACAGAATTATTGAAGTTAGCCATGCTTGTGACCTCGCTCAACCAAAGCTATATTGCTGCTGGTCGGATAGTCCAGGTATTTGATGAGAAGAGTGAAGATTTGGATCAAGAGTTAGATGAGCTATCTGCTTCAAATCCTCAACTGGCTCTCGAGATCAAAGATCTTGTCTTTACCTATCCCTTAGCGGCAAAACCGTCTTTAGAAGGCATTCACTTATCTTTGAACAAGGGACAAACCCTAGGAATCATTGGAGGGACAGGATCAGGGAAATCTACCCTGGTTCAATTGTTAGGATATCTTTATGGCCCAAGTCAAGGAAATCTAATCATTTTTAAAGATGGACAGAGTCCCAAGACTCTTGGTCAGTGGCGTGACTGGATAGCAGTAGTTCCTCAAAAAGCAGAGCTCTTTAAAGGAAGCATTCGTTCGAATTTAACGCTAGGATTAAACGAGGAACCGAATGAAGAGCAGTTGTGGTGGGCCTTGGAGGTTGCGCAAGCAGCTGATTTCGTCCGTGAGAAAGAAGGGGGGCTAGACGCTCTGGTAGAAGCATTTGGACGAAATTTTTCCGGCGGTCAACGGCAACGGTTGACCATTGCTCGAGCTGTCCTTCGCAAAGCTCCATTTTTGGTGTTGGATGATTCCACTTCGGCTTTGGACTATTTGACAGAAGCACGACTCTTACAGGCTTTAAAAGAGGAGTTGACGGAAACCAGTCTCATCCTCATCTCGCAACGGACCAATAGTCTGCGAAGAGCTGACCAAATTCTCGTCTTAGATAAAGGCAAACAGGTCGGCTTGGGAAGTCATGAAGACTTGGTGGCAACCAATCCTTTATACCAAGAGATTCATTTCTCCCAACAGAAGAGAGAGGAGGGAGCAGAATGAAACAGAAGACTTATTTACGGCGCTTGCTTGCTGATATAGGCAAACAGCCCATCTGGCTCATCTTAGCCAGTCTGGGAACCATCTTACAAGTCTTGTTAACCGTCTATATCCCTATCCTAATCGGGCAGGCAATAGACTTAGTGGTGCTCCCTGATGCAGCACATCTCTTGCTCCCACTTATCTTACAAATGGGTCTAGTAATTCTTTTTTCAAGTCTGATTCAATGGTTGAATCCCTTGGTTTACAATCAGATGATCTATCGCTACAGTAAAGACTTAAGAGAGAAGGTCATCCAGAAAGTCCATGTCCTTCCTTTATCTTACCTGGATCGTCAAGGTACTGGGGATTTGGTCAGTCGCTTGACCACGGACGTTGAACAACTGAACAATGGTCTATTCATGGTCTTTAATCAGTTCTTTGTTGGTCTTCTCACGATTTTAGTGACCATCGCTAGTATGGCCCGATTGGATTGGATGATGATGGGAATGGTTTTGATCCTGACTCCTTTATCTCTCTTTATCGCTCGTTTTATTGCCAAGCGTTCCTATCATCTCTTTCGGATGCAGACCCAAGCACGTGGGGCTCAGACACAGATGATTGAAGAATCTCTCAGTCAAGAAAGCTTACTCCAAGCTTTTAATGCACAGGGTCAGTTTAAAGACAAGTTTATTGAGATCAATGGCGACTATGCTGGTTATTCTCAAGAGGCGATTTTTTATTCCTCTACAGTTAATCCAGCGACGCGCTTTGTCAATGCCCTGATTTATGCGTTGGTGACGGGATTTGGAGCCTTCCGAATCCTATCGGGTACTGGCTTTACTGTTGGCCAGTTGGTGACCTTTCTCAACTATGTCAATCAGTATACCAAACCCTTCAATGACATCTCCTCTGTTCTTGCTGAGTTGCAAAGTGCCTTGGCTTGTGCGGAACGTCTCTACAGTGTCTTGGATCAAGAGGAAGTGAAAGAAAGTGGCAAGAAAGACTTGCAAGAAGAGGCTGTAGAAGGAGCTGTCCAATTTGATCATATTAGCTTTGGGTATCGCCCTGATCAGCCTCTCATAAAGGACCTCTCCGTTTCCATCCCGCCGGCTAGCAAGGTAGCCATTGTCGGTCCAACTGGGGCTGGGAAATCTACACTGATTAACCTTCTCATGCGTTTTTATGATGTGGATCAAGGAAAATTATGCTTAGACCATGAAGCCGTAGACGCTTATAGCCTAGCTAGCTACCGCAAGCAGTTTGGGATGGTGCTTCAAGAGACTTGGCTCAAAGTTGGAACGGTTCATGAGAATATCGCCTTTGGTCGACCTGATGCAAGTCGGGAAGAAGTGGTCCAAGCAGCAAAAGCTGCCAATGCTGATTTCTTTATTCAACAGCTTCCAGAAGGTTATGATACCTATCTAGCGGATGCGGGAGACTCCCTCTCTCAAGGACAAAGACAGCTTCTGACTATTGCTCGGGTCTTTCTTGCAGTACCTAAGATTCTGATCCTAGATGAGGCGACCTCTTCCATTGACACGCGGACAGAGTTGCTCATTCAGGATGCCTTTCATAAGTTAATGGTGGGTCGGACCAGCTTTGTAATCGCCCACCGCCTGTCTACAATTGAAAATGCGGATCTCATCCTAGTCATGGTAGATGGAAATATCGTTGAACATGGGAATCATAAGGAGTTGATGGCTCAAAGAGGTGTTTATTACAAAATGCAAACTGCCCAACTTTCTAGTAATTAAGACAGAAAAAGACTGGATGTTTTTCCAGTCTTTTGTGTTTAATCCTGCTGATCTTTTAAAAGATAGAGAAGAGAGAAGGCTAGGAGTGCCATAGCAATACCTAATACGGTAAAGATGAAAGCGTTGCTGTCGGAGATGAGACCGATGGTATTGAGGGCGAAAGGTGTAATGGCCGCTCCAAAGCTACAACCCAAGACGGCTACAGAGGTCACTTGGTTTAATCGTTTGGCAGGAATCTTGGCTGACAAGATTTGGAAAACCATGGTGAGGGCAGTGCTATACGTATAGCCAGAGAAGAGGGCGGATAGAGCAAGAAGAGGGATGCTTGGAGAAAGGGCTACAGCCATCATTGAGAAACCGTAAGCAATCCCGGCATAAGTGATCAATTTGCTCTTGAACAAATGTACAAGGCCAGAGAAGGTGAGACCAGCTAGAATTCCGATTAATTGCATAGCACTTAGAATGAAGCTAGCTGAGTTGTGCTGATCCTTGAAAGTGTAAGCGACAATGCTTGGGATACGAAGAGTTATTCCAACATTACATAAGACAATCACGGCAGCCACAATAGCCAAGATAATGGTTAATTTCCATTCTTCTTTTTGGAGTGGTTCTTTATGTTTGGCTTGTGTATGCTGGCTTTCTTCTTGCTGGTGGTAAGGGACAAAGGCCATGAAGAGAAACAGAACGATTAATCCAGCCCCGTAGGCTAAAAAGCTAGAAGTCCAGCCGAATTGGAGAAGGAAGCCGACCAATAAAGTGACCAGGGCTGTCCCTACGACTTCAGCAGAACCACGAAATCCGAGAGTTTGGATCCGTTCACGTCCCTGGTAGCGTTCGCTGATAATAGAAATGGCTTTAGCGTTGATCAAACCGACCCCCATCCCAAAAATGAAACGAGAAATGAAAAGAATTGGATAGGCTTGGTTAAAGAAAGGGACCATACCAAATAGTGAGAGAATCAAGAGTCCTGTAATAATCATCTTCCTCTCATCCAAGTAGCGTTCAATAATGGTATTTAGGAAGAGGGTGACCATAATCCCTGCGGATGGAAGAGATACCAAGAGTTCGATTTGACTTTTGGGGAGATCCTTATAGTATTCGAACATATAAGGAAGAGCACTAGAAATCGAAAAAGACGTCGTTAATACAAGAGATAAAGAAAGGATACTAACCTTTTCTAATAATTTTTTCATAATCATCCTTCAGTCACATATTTGGTCAAAAGACACTCTACTATGGTATAGTTTTTTGCTTCATTTAGCAAGTTATTTAAATGAAATTTCTTAATATTTTTTATATTTTGAAGAAGAAAAAGAGAGTGGGACAGAAATCGGTAATTCGTTAGAATTCGATTTCGTTGTACCACCTCCGCACAGTTGAGTAGGGCTGTAAAAGCTGATGAAATTAGCGTAGTAGAGGCCACTCAACCACTGCGTCTTGCTCGACAAACCAAAGACAATTGAGAGGCTAGGACTTTTGTCCCAGCCTCTTAATTTCTATTAAACGTCTAACACTTTATCCAGGAATTCTTTCAATCGCGGGTGTTGTGGATTATCGAAGATTTGGTCTGGTTTCCCGTCTTCGAGGAATTCCCCATCAGCTGTGAAGATCACGCGATTGGCCACTTGGCGAGCAAATCCCATCTCGTGGGTGACGATAATCATGGTCATGCCTTGCTTAGCCAAATCCTTCATAACGTTGAGTACATCCCCAACCATCTCTGGGTCGAGGGCAGAAGTCGGTTCGTCAAAGAGCATAACATCTGGCTTCATTGCCAAACCACGCGCAATGGCTACCCGCTGTTTCTGTCCACCGGAGAGGCTGTCAGGAGAAACATCTGCTTTATCAGCAAGACCAACCTTTTCCAAGAGTTCCATCGCTAGTTCTCTAGCTTCTTCACGACTCATCCGTTTGTGCTCTACGGGAGCAAACATGATGTTTTCGATGACACTCATATGGGGGAAGAGGTTGAAGTGCTGGAAGACCATCCCGACATTTTCACGAACGATATCAATATTAGTTTTAGGATCAGTAAGGTCATAGCCGTTCACGGTAATTTGTCCCTTGGTTACTTCCTCAAGAAGATTGAGACTGCGTAGGAAGGTTGACTTACCAGAACCAGATGGACCGATAATACAAACTACATCTCCTTCGTAGAATTTTGTTGAGATGCCTTTTAGGACCTCATTTTCACCGTAATATTTATGGAGGTCATGGACATCAATTTTTAATTTAGCCATTAGTTAGCCCTCTTTTCTAATTGTTTTGCAAAGCGTGTCAATAAAGTAATGATGACGAGGTAAAAGACAGCAAGGATTGCGTACATCTTGAAACTTTGATAGTTTCGAGCGATGATAATCTTACCAGTCTGGAAGAGCTCGACCAAACCGATAGCTGACACGATGGTCGTATCTTTTAGTGCAATGACAAATTGGTTGACAAAGTTTGGAAGCATCAATTTCGTCGCTTGAGGCAAGATGATCTTGCGCATGGTCTTGCTGTAAGAGATTCCGAGGCTTCGACTGGCTTCCATCTGACCAGCTGGCACCGCTTGAATCCCTCCGCGAACAATCTCAGCGATATAAGCAGCAGCATTGAGGGAGAGAGCGATGGTACCTGCAAGGAAGTCATTGATTGGGGATTGGTGGCCAGTCATGGACTCGATCAAATTAGGAATTCCCCAGAAGATAAAGGCAGCGAGGATCATTAGTGGAATACCGCGGATGACATCGACAAAGATCTCAGCAGTCCAACGAAGCCATTTATAGGGACTAACACTAAACATTCCAAAGATGATCCCAATCACCATCGCGATCGCGAAGGATAGAAGGGCTAGTGCAATAGTGACACCTAATCCACTTAACAATTGTTTGTAGTTGTTTTGGAGCAAGCCCCAGATAGTCGTTTCATCTACCGAAGTAGAGTCTGTAGTTTCTTCACTATCACTTGAAAGGTACTTATCCAATATTTTTTGGTACTGGCCACTTTCTTTTAAGTTAGCTAAGCCGTTGTTAAACATTTCAATCAATTCGGGATTCGAATCTTTTTGAACTGCAAAGGCAATTTGACCACTTGGAGTTCCTTCGATAGGCGTTTTGAATTTACGTCCTTGTTTGATGGCGTATTTAATAACCGGTTCGTCATCCATGATGGCGGCTACAGAACCAGAGTTCAAGCTGTCGTACATAGAAGCACCATCTGAGAAGGTTTTGATCTTATAGCCATACTTACTCTTGTTTTCTTCGAGGAAGGTTTGTGAAGCCGTACCATTTTTGACACCTACTGTTTTTCCTTTTAGGTCTTCGTAGGAAGAAATGGTACTACTGTCTTGAACAGCTAGGATCGAATTCGTTGTATAGTATGGATCTGAGAAGTCAAATGTCGCCTTTCGTGCATCTGTAACAGTCATCCCTGCAATCATTCCATCGGCATTACCATTCTGAACATCACTAACGGCAGCATCAAAACCAGGGTTGCTGATTTCTAGTGTAAATCCTTGGTCTTTGGCAATGGCCTTAATCAATTCCATATCAATCCCAGTGTATTTACTTTGATCATTTTGGAAGACGAAGGGAGCAAAAGAGGAATCACTAGAAATCTTGTAGGTTTTCTTCTTAGGAGTTGCCTTTTGTCCTGCTTCAGTGGTCGTTTCTGGAACAGCAGAAGTACTTGCGGTGGTTGTTGCTGAAGAGGAAGATTGGCTACTACCAGTCCATTTCTCAATGATTTGGTCAAGTGTACCATCTTTCTTCATTTGAGCAAGAGCAGTATTGAACTGTTTGATGAGATTTTCATGGGAACCATCTTTCTTGACCCCAAAGGCAAAGCTTCCAACGGCTTCCCCTTCCATATTAATAGAAAGATCTTGTCCTTGCTTAATCGCGTATTCGATAACAGGTTGGTCATCCATCACAGCATCTACTGCACCAGTCGATAAACTGTTGTTCATCAAATCACTGGTATCGAAGGTTTTAATGGTATAACCGTACTTGTCCTTGTTCTTTTGAAGGAAGCGTTGAGCGGCAGTCCCGTTTTTCACTCCGACTGTTTTGCCTTTGAGCTGGTCATAGGAAGTGATCTTGTTAGCTTTCTTGGTTGCGATCACGACTTTTGTATCATAGTAGGTATCGGACATCGCAAAGACTTGTTCGCGCTCTTTGGTCTTGGTCATCCCTGCCATAATGGCATCGGCTTGCCCGGATTGGACCATGTTGACGGCTGCGTCAAAGCCTGGGAAAGACTTTTCTAAGGTCCAACCGTTGATTTCAGCGACCTTATCCAAGATTTCAACATCAATTCCTTTGTATACTTGGTCTGAGTCTTTGAATTCGAAGGGCGCATATGCCGTATCGAAAACGACTTTAACAGTTTCAGCCTGTGCTTGACTTGCAAAGGTGAATAGTGGAAATAAGAAAAGCAAACATGCTAATAGTTTTTTCTTCATTTCGTTCTCCTTTATATCTAATCCATTGTCTAATGAAGAGCAATGGAAGGAATACCCTAAGAGGGTTTAAAAAAATAAAGAATTCATACCGAAAACGAGTATGAATTTCATCATTTATTTTTTACAAGAACCATTATATCATAAATAAATCTTAAAAACAAGAATCTCCACCACTTCATGTTAGGTTTTCTGACATACATTGGTGTTGCAGTCCCAGCCTTTCTTTGCTACAATGGATCTATTAAATAATGGAGGTTACTGATGAAGAAAGGAAAGATTATTCAGGATATAAAAACTAACACGTCTATATCAGCCTTTGTTTCTACGCTATTTTATGTCTTTTTAACCTTCCTCTTTGTTGAAGGTGGGCTTTGGTTTGGGAGTGAGTTTGTGGGACCATTTTCTTTGGTCATAGAGTTTTTAACAGAGCTCTTTTCACCAGGAAATGGAGGCGCAAGTGTTCAAGAGTTCTTCTATCATTATTTTCTTTATTATGAGCTCTTCAGTTTTGTATTTATTCTGTTACTCTTTATTTTTTGGGTGAAGTTCATTGAGAAGAATCCCTTATCGACTTTAGGTTTTGTAAAAAAGAACTGGCTTAAATACCTAGGTTGGGGGATCTTGCTTTCCATTCTTCAAATGGGGCTCATTGCTCTTGTCTACCAGGTAGGTGGAATCGGAACTTTTGAGCTAAATGAATTAAGTTTAGAACCTATCCTCTTTATTCTAGGTTTATTTCCATTTTGGCTCCTTCAAGGAGGAACGGAAGAAGTAGCGACCCGGGGTTGGCTCCTAACTCGGATTGCTGCAAGAACTAATCTACCCTTAGCGATCGCGATTTCTAGTAGTCTCTTTGGCTTTCTCCATCTGGGAAATTCAGGAGTGACCTTTTTATCCGTCCTGAATATTGTCCTTGATGGGGTGCTAGCTGCTCTGCTCCTTATCTACACAGATAGTATCTGGCTAGTGGTCGCCCAACACGGGACTTGGAACTATGTACAAGGGAATCTCCTTGGTTTTCAAGTCAGTGGGACGGGAGCAGATACCTCTATATTTAGCTTTACCATGGGATCAGGACCTGATTGGCTGACCGGAGGAGCATTTGGAGCAGAAGGGTCGATCATCACCACTCTGGTTCTTCTTTTATCCCTAGTGATTGTTTATCGCTTAGGGGAAAGAAATGAAAGAGTTGTTAAAGAACAAAAGTGAAATGGCTGATAGGACATGATGATGAATACGAAAACAGGCTCAAGAGCCTGTCTTTTTTATCAATTATAAATGAAGGAAAGCCGAACACATATTGATGAGTTCGGCTTGTTCTATATAATGGGAATGATTAGCTGGACTTGTGCACCATGATTAATATTTTCTAAATGCATCGTTCCATTATGAAGTTTCATGACGCGTTTCACGAAAGATAAACCAAGTCCATAGTGACTTTCTTGAGAGGGTGTTCTTGCTTGGTCATCTTTATAGAAAAGATTTCCAGCATTCTGTAATATATTTTTTGAAAAACTAGATTGGTTATTCCATATAGTTAGAACTAATTGACTATTTTCTTGTGAAATTGTTAGGTTGATTTGTGCATCATTTTCTTTTTGATGTTGTATTGCATTATTAATAATATTTGTGATTGCTCGGAAAAATAGATTGGAATGAATTGCAATATGTGTCGATGGAGTTACTGTATTTGAAAAAACAAATTGTGTATATCTAGGGAGTAAGGGAGTGATGTGTTCTTTCAATTGATAAGTTACTTGTTTAATTGATATCTTTTCAAGTTGAATATCATGGTCGTAAAAGGTTTTGGAGTATTGGATGAAGTCGTTAAAATAATCGTTTAATTGAATACTTGCTTGCTCAAGATCTTTTAGACATTCTATTACTTGAGGTGTTTGCTCGGTGGATTGTAAGAATTCAGCATTTCCTCTGATGACAGTTAGAGGAGTTCGAAGATCATGTGCAGCGCTAGATACTTGAAACATGAGTTCTTTTTTTTGTTCTTTTTCATGTTCAATCCTATTTTTTATATCAGATTGCATTTTTTCGATCAGATCGTTTGTTTCAATGAATTCTTTAATCTGCAAATGGTGATGTTCATTTTTGGTGAAATATAGACCACTATGATAAACCATGTTCATTTCTTTTTGAATCTTGGTTAATAACTGTCTAATATTTATTACAATGATAACAATTAAAATGATGCAAAGATAAATCCAAGAACTGACGCTAAAAAATAAAGCAAAGCGATTGGCATTTTTCTCATTGATTCCAGACACAGAAGATAGAAGAGCTGGAACTATGTAAAAAAGTATAAGACATAGAAGAAATTGCCAAATAATTGTAAGGTAGGTACGCTTAATGAGTCGCTTGATCGTCAATTCTTTTTCCATTTGTATCCTCCTCCCCATACTGTTTTGATTGGATCAATTTGATGAGTTTTAAATTTTTGTCTAATTTGATAGATGTATTCGGTGATTGACCGTAGTTGAGCATCAGAGCTTACAGGATAAAGATAATTGTAAAGTTCTTCTATGCTAAATATTCGGTTTTCATTTTTGGCTAAAAGATAAAGTAAATCAAACTCTCGCTTAGTTAGTGATATTCTCTTTGATTGATAATAAACTTCTTGACGATCTCGATAAAAAGTAATATCTGAATTCATTTCTTCTTTAGAGGCAGGATGAGATCTTTCTTCTCTACGAAGATGCATTTGAATTCTTGCAATCAATTCTTTAATGCTGAATGGTTTTGTGATGTAATCATCGGCTCCGGCTTGTATTCCTTTTAGTAAATCTTCTTCAAAATCTTTAGCGGTTAGAAATAAGATTGGAGTAGCAATTTGTGGACGAATGGAACGACAAATTTCTAAACCAGAAATAGGCATCATGACGTCAAGTAAAATTAGATCAAATCCAGTAAAGTCACAGATATTGATCTCCTCTATATTTTTACGAGTTTCCACGTGAAAGTTGTTTGCTTCTAATGCATTCCCTATTAATCGTAAGATTTTTTCATCATCGTCAATGGCTAAAATTTTATACTTCATAGTTCCTCCAATTATATGAGCATATTATAGCAAATATAGAATGTAATTTGTTGAAAATAAAAAAAATAATTATTCTGAGAATTTCCTGATTTTCTCCTGTTATACTTGCTCCAAGTGAAGGTGGAATTTCACTAAAAGTCAGAAGGGAAAAAGAATGAATGATAACAATTCAAAAGCTACATAAGGAATATAATAATAAAATTGTCCTTCAAAACGTGTCTTTCAAAGCTAAGAAAGGTGAGATTACTGGATTGATTGGACCGAATGGGTCTGGAAAATCAACTTTAATCAGAATTTTACTTGGTTTAGAAAATAGTCAAATGGGAATGGCGTTGATCGATGGAAAAAAATACTCTCAATTGGGAGATAATCCTTTTTGTATTGTTGGATCGTTCCTTGACAGTTGCCAACCTTACCCAACCAGAACTGGATTTCAGCATCTTCGGTGGATTGGCTTGGCCTGTGGGGTTGATAGAAATAGGTGCAAGGAATGTTTAGAGTTGGTGGGGTTAAGTGAAGCTAAAAATAAAAAAGTAAAAGACTATTCATTAGGAATGAAGCAACGTCTTGGTTTAGCAACAGCCTTATTAGCAAATCCTGACATCTTAATTTTAGATGAACCAATCAATGGACTAGATCCAGAAGGAATTCGCTGGGTACGTAATTTTTTACAATCTTTTGTCAATGAAGGTAAAACTGTCTTAATGACAAGTCATTATATGAGTGAGTTAGAATTAACTGTAGATCATTTGGTTGGTATTTCTAATGGGAAAATCGTTATTGATGCTCCTACAAAAGACATTTTGAAAGAGTTTGGATCTTTTGAGGAAGCATATTTTAAGGCGCTCGAAGGGAAAGAAGGTGCATAATATGTTGAAGCGTTCCTTTTTTAGTGACCTCTATAAATATTGTAGTTTACCTACTTTTAAAGTTACTTTTTTTCTTATTTTGGGAGTCAGCATATTTTTTACAATTCAAAATATCCAGGTGATAAATGCCTTAGCAGAAGGAAATGGCCAAGCGGTTAACCTTGATCCATCTATGTTATCATCGAATCCAGTGTATACAGTCAGGGATGCTCTCTTATCTTCACCCTACCAAGCAAGTGTTATTTTCTTGCCAATTCTTGTTTCACTTGTTTATTCAACCCATTATCAATTTGGTGATGATTTTTTTAGCCAGTTATTGATTCCTAACTGGAAAGTTCGTCTTACTGGGTTTATTGCAAGTTCGATTGTCCTATCGTTACTCTCTACTTTAATATTTTCTATAGTAAACGCTGTTATTTTATTCGTTTTTCTAGATTCAACTCTAAAGAATTTTTTAGAATTGACATTGTTTTTAGACGTCACGGTAAGAGTTATGATATTTGCAATCGTTCTTACTTTATTAGCTTTACTTTTCGTAATCGTAACGAAAAAATCAATGACTGCATTAATTGCAGACGTTTTATTATTGGTAATCACCTTATCAGGTATTCTAAGAGGAATTTCTTCTAACATAGAGAATCTGTTACCTTTGATTGGGGCTAAATCATTTGCTTTTGGTCGAATTGAAGGGACTCAAATGAGTCAATTGTATGGATTTACTCTTCTAGTTGTTGAAGGAGTCGTATTCTTAGTATTGATAATTGTTGTAGAAAAGATTCGAATGGGGAGGAAGAATGGCAAGTTTATTTAGAAGTCTTATCATCAAAAAATATAGTTTAAAACCCGTGAAGTACCAGATAACTATACAGTCATTTTTGATAGGTTTTGTGTGTCTTTTAAGTGTTTTACCAGTTACAATCAATGATACTGTTGTACAATTATCTATAAAGCAAGCTCTTGTTTTTGCATCAATGCTTTCTGTTGGTATTGGATGTGTTAATGCATTTGTTGAGTTACAATCACACGAAACAAAACTAGTTTATTTGGTAAGCGGAAAAAGGATCTTAAGTTCAATTAGGATCCTGTTCATAGAGTTATTTGATGTATTACTACAATCAACCTTATATTACATTGTACTGCTTATATGGTTTCATTTTTTTAGGAGCGAAAATGGTGTCAGTTTAGAAATTTTCTGTTTCTTTTTGATTGGCTCCATCCAATACTTTTTGATTTCTTACTTTTTAAGTTATTTTTTCAAAAGTCCAATGGGGAGTTTAGCTATCTTGCTGCTATTTCCTATTTTGGTACAACCATTCATAGAAAGAGTGGTGGAACCGTTGACCAGTTACCTATTTTATAATATTGTTGCAGATACCATTTTAGGTAGTACTTCCAATTTGCAACTCTGTACTTACATTATTGGACTGGTATGTTCACTTGGAGCAACTCTCTACCTCTTGGTAAGGAATCAAGAAGTTAAGTAGTAAAGCGATTCCGAAAAATTGTTACTGATGTGTAAGCCTTAATCATTTGTAAGTTATTGATAATACAGTTTATTACATATTGCATTGTTTTATAATAAAAGACAAGACTTTCGAATTAATTTCGAGAGTCTAATTTAGTTTTCATGCT
This sequence comes from Streptococcus sp. AM43-2AT, assembly GCF_003603405.1. Lineage (NCBI taxonomy): Bacteria > Bacillati > Bacillota > Bacilli > Lactobacillales > Streptococcaceae > Streptococcus > Streptococcus sp. AM43-2AT. The sequence continues at coordinate 296,808 of NZ_QTND01000001.1, forward strand.
AAGATGTTTCCAATTTATAATTTTTTAAATTAAGCAGTACTGAATTAATGGATTATGTTGTTACATCTTGTATCTCCCTGTCATTTCCCATCTCAGAGAAATTTGGTAATTTATGGTAAAATAAGGTCTATATATGTGAGGACAAAGAGATGATTAACCGAATTACAGACAACAAATTTAAACTCGTCTCCAAATACCAACCTTCTGGGGATCAACCGCAGGCCATCGAACAGTTGGTGGATAATATCGAGGGGGGCGAGAAAGCCCAAATCCTGATGGGGGCAACTGGTACAGGGAAGACCTATACCATGAGCCAGGTCATTGCCCAGGTCAATAAGCCGACCTTGGTCATCGCCCATAATAAAACCCTAGCTGGCCAGCTTTATGGGGAGTTCAAGGAATTTTTCCCTGAAAATGCGGTCGAGTATTTCGTCTCTTACTACGATTACTACCAGCCAGAAGCCTATGTGCCATCGAGCGATACCTACATCGAAAAAGATAGTTCGGTCAATGATGAGATTGACAAGCTTCGTCACTCAGCAACCTCCGCTCTTTTAGAACGAAATGACGTCATTGTCGTCGCGTCTGTTTCCTGTATCTATGGTTTGGGTTCGCCTAAGGAATACGCGGATAGCGTAGTGAGCCTGCGTCCAGGTCTGGAAATCTCTCGTGATAAATTGCTGAACGACTTGGTGGATATCCAGTTTGAGCGCAATGACATCGACTTTCAACGGGGGAAATTCCGTGTCCGTGGGGATGTGGTGGAGATTTTCCCAGCCTCTCGTGATGAGCATGCCTTTCGGGTTGAGTTTTTCGGGGATGAGATTGACCGTATCCGTGAGGTTGAAGCTCTGACTGGTCAAGTCCTTGGTGAAGTGGACCACTTGGCGATTTTCCCAGCCACTCACTTTGTGACCAATGACGACCATATGGAAGTAGCTATTGCCAAGATTCAGGCTGAGTTGGAAGAGCAGTTAAAGGTCTTTGAAAAAGAAGGCAAGCTTTTGGAAGCCCAACGCCTGAAACAACGGACTGAGTACGATATTGAAATGTTGCGGGAGATGGGTTACACCAATGGGGTGGAGAACTATTCCCGCCATATGGATGGACGAAGCGAAGGAGAGCCACCGTACACCCTCCTGGACTTCTTCCCAGAAGATTTTCTTATCATGATTGACGAAAGCCACATGACCATGGGACAGATCAAGGGCATGTATAATGGAGACCGCTCGCGCAAGGAGATGTTGGTCAACTATGGCTTCCGTTTGCCATCTGCCTTGGACAACCGGCCTTTGCGTCGGGAAGAATTTGAAAGCCATGTCCATCAGATCGTCTATGTGTCTGCGACACCAGGTGACTACGAGATGGAGCAAACAGACACCGTGATCGAGCAGATTATTCGTCCGACTGGCCTTCTGGATCCCGAGGTGGAAGTACGCCCTACCATGGGGCAAATGGACGATCTCTTGGGTGAGATCAATGCACGTGTGGAACGTGGAGAGCGGACCTTTGTCACGACCCTGACCAAGAAGATGGCGGAAGACTTGACGGACTACTTCAAGGAAATGGGCGTCAAGGTCAAATACATGCACTCGGACATTAAGACCTTGGAGCGGACAGAAATCATCCGTGATTTGCGTCTGGGTGTTTTTGATGTCTTGGTCGGAATCAATCTCCTTCGTGAGGGAATTGATGTGCCAGAAGTCAGTCTGGTTGCCATTCTCGATGCTGATAAGGAAGGCTTCCTCCGTAATGAACGCGGATTGATTCAGACCATTGGTCGTGCTGCCCGTAATAGTGAAGGCCATGTCATCATGTATGCGGACACCATAACCCAGTCTATGCAAAAAGCCATTGATGAAACGGCTCGTCGTCGTCAGATCCAGATGACCTATAATGAAGAGCATGGCATCGTCCCACAAACCATCAAAAAGGAAATCCGAGACCTTATCTCCGTCACCAAGGTGGTGGCTAAGGAAGAGGACAAGGAAGTGGATATCACCAGTCTTAATCGCCAAGAGCGCAAGGAACTGGTCAAGAAACTGCAAGGCCAAATGCAAGAAGCTGTCGAAGTGCTTGACTTTGAATTGGCAGCCCAAATCCGTGATATGATGTTGGAAGTCAAGGCCTTGGATTAGAGAAGGAAATATATGAAAATTTTAGTCATCCATGGGCACCCTGATAAGGAAAGTTACTGCCAAGCGATTTTTCAGACAATTGTAAGCAATTTGGATACAAGCCGTCATGAGATTATAACTATTAATCTTAATGAAGAGGATTTTGATCCTGTTTTACGTTATGGTTACCGAAAACGGATGGAGGAAGATCCTTTTATCCTTCGTTCCCAAGAATTGATCCAGTGGGCGGATCACCTGATCTTTGTTTATCCCATCTGGTGGAGTAGTATGCCCAGTCTCCTGAAAGGTTGGATTGATCGGGTCTTTACACCGGGGATTGCCTACTCGGCCAATGATCAGGGCAGCTTTATCTGGAATTACCTCAGAGGCAAACAATTTAAGAAGTTGCTCAAAGGGAAAACAGCCAGTATTTATGCGACTTCCATGGCCCCTACTTGGTGGTACAAGATTTTTTCGGGACCTCTTAACATTCCTGATAGTTACGGCATTTCTGTCTTGAAAAATGCTGTCTTGAACCATTGTGGGATTAAAACCAAGCGTGTCTGTATTTTGGGAGAAGTCGGCCGGGATGTTAATACAGCTAGCGTCCGTGAACAGCATCTCCAAAAGGTAGCAGTAGAAGTGAAGAAACTCTGATGAAAAGTCAGTTTCTTCTTATAAGTTAGTGTCTTTAGTTGTGTTTTGAATAGGATTTAGTTAAACTATCAATATAATATAAAAAATAGGGATGATCCAATATGTTGCTATTTATCTATATAATCTATGTCATTTCTTCAATTTCAAAAATGAAAAGAGAAGGTCAAAGGGTTTCTATTTTTACTTATTTGATTGTTTATGGCCTATTGATTCTATCTACGTTTATGCTCTATTTTAGTTTATTGTCATTTTTATTTAGCCCATTGCCATTTTTTGGCTTTGTAGCTGCTCTTGCTATTGGTGGTATGATGCTATCGCTTAAAATAGTTATTGCTCTTGCTTTGCTTTTGTTATCTCTTAGCCTATACTTAGATAGCAAAAAAAGTGATCCGGAAGCGCCTCTCGTTGATCATTGGTTGCGATTGGGAGTTCATATCTTATTGATCATTATTTAAGGCAGAACTCTACTTTCAAGCCTGAATGTGGAGTTCTTGTCCCTTGAAATTTGCGACCCAGTAGAAAAGGAAGTAAAAAATCTCAAATGAAGATATTCATTTAATGTACATTGACGTTGTTATGGATTAGCTTTATAATATGGTTAGTTATAGCATTTCTAAATAAGGAGCCTTCTCTATGCTTAAGCAGTTAAATGGTTTTAAAGTCTTTTATATCTGTTGGTTGGCCTTTTTAGTGATTGAATTGATTTTAATTGTCTTTGGTCTATCATTTACCCCTCTACTTAGTTGTCTCTGGTTTGATTTCTTATTTCTAGTTCTTTTTTTCCATCTTTGGTCTATCTTTTATAAAAAGAGAGAGTTCAAGTTTTTTCATCTAATCTTACAATTTTTGAGTGTCATTCTAGCATTTTTCATTTGGCTCATTCTCCAAGTGTCTTTTACAGATTCAGCTGATACCATAATCCCTCCAATCCATCATAATGCGGAGATACGAGGGAATTATGTTGAAATTCCCCATGGAGCGATCCCTATACGGAGTCGTGATTACTATGAACTAGTCAATCCCTTCATCATGAAACTAGAAGTGAAATATACTCATGAAGGGTTCTAATCAGAAAGCTGTTTTTTTCTAATTCATTATTTCTACTATCTCATTGATAACTAAATGTTCATCTTTAGCGCTTTTGTTGGAAACTAAGGGATAGTAGAAAAATTTTTTAAACTATTTCTGTCGTTCCCCTCAGGGAATTGCTGTATAATGAAACACCTAATTAATTGTATTTTTGAGGAAGATTCATGTTGAAACGATTAAATGGTTTTAAAAAGTTTTATTTATTCTCTCTAGTTTTTTTCGTCCTTGAATTACTATTAGTAGTTTTTGGTCTATCCTTTATTCCGATTATCTGCTGTTTGTGGTTTGACTCTCTAGTTTTAGCATTATTTTGGCTTTTTTGGACCTGCGTTATAAAGAGAGAAACTGAATCAAATCATGTTTTCTCATTGATTTTTAGTTTTATTTTGCTTTTGTTTTTTGGTTTCATGTTAAACATGTCAATATCTATGTCGCCTAATACAATAATCCCACCAATTTATCACAACGCAAGAATGGAAGGGAACTACGTGATTATCGACCACGGCTCTTACGAACATGGCATTGGCTCATGGAGTGTCTATAGAACTATGTATCATAAGCTAGTTAATCCTCTCATCATGGAGTTGTAATGCCTTTCGCTATGAATCTGGTACTAGAATATTTGGGAAAAGTAGAAATGAAGACGGTATTTTATTCTCATTTCTTATTTTCAACTATCTTATTTGCATGTACAAGTTCCGGTTAATACAGTTAATGGCAACCAATAGAAAGTATTTTTTAAACTTTTGCTGTTGTTTTCCTTTAAAGGACGGTAGCATGCCGAAAAATCAAAGCATTGTAAAAAGGAGTTTCAATCCCTTTATTATGTAAAAAGAAACGATGGACACATTTTAAAAATTAAACGAGAAGAAAGGTTTCTATGTCACGCGCAACATCTACTATTCTAACAAATCTATGTCTGATCGAAGACTGTACATCGAATAAAGTAGTCCTCCAATACCGCTCACCTGAAAAGACTCACTGGGCTGGCTATGCTTTTCCAGGGGGCCACATTGAAGAAGGAGAGAGTCTGGTCGAGTCTGTCATTCGAGAGATTAAGGAAGAAACCGGCTTAACAATCTCCAATCCCCAACTAGCAGCTGTGAAAAACTGGCAGTTGGAGGATGGAACTCGCTACATCGTCTTTTGCTACAAAGCGACAGAATTCACAGGCCAGCTAAGATCGTCTGAAGAAGGGGAAGTATCTTGGGTTCCTAAGGACCAATTAGAAAAGTTGGACTTGTCCTATGACATGCTTCCTCTGCTGGAGGTCATGGAAGACCCAGACTTATCCGAGTACTATTATCGCAAACGGACAGATGATGGTTGGGAAAAATTTCGCTATTAAGGAGTTGGCTTCCACCAGCTCTTTTCTTATTCTTGTAAGAAGTGGAAAAAAGTAGTATGATGGAAGGGTTTAGGAATACCTTATATAGATGGAAGAGGGTTTAACATGAAGGATTTTCACTTTGACGCCATAGCAGCATTTGAAAATTATGAGATCGAAACCATGAGAGATGGTCATGTCGTTGTGACTACTAAGGTGGTCGAGTCGTCTCTCAATTATTATGGAAATGCGCACGGCGGCTATCTCTTTACCCTGTGTGATCAGATCAGTGGCTTGGTCGTTATTTCACAGGGAGTAGATGGTGTGACTTTGCAATCGTCGATCAATTACTTGAAAGCCGGACGTCTAGGAGATGTCTTGACCATCCACGGGGAATGTGTCCACAGTGGGCGGACGACTCGAGTTGTGGATGTCGATATTACCAATCAGGAAGGTACCAATGTCTGTAAGGCCACCTTTACCATGTTTGTAACGGGAGAAAGAGATGAATCAGCAAAAGTACGCATTTAAAAACTATATTTTTGATTTTTATGGAACCTTGGTCGACATTGAAACTGATGAGTCGAGTCCAGTCTTATGGGATACCATGGCCCAAATCTACCAATCCTATGGGGCTCATTATACAGGAGAAAGCCTGCAAGTCCGTTATAAGGAGTTGGTGCGGCAAGCTGAGGAAAGTATCGCGAAAGAAAAACAAGTGACCTATCCGGAGGTTGATTTGACAGTGATCTTTGTTCAACTCTATCTAGAGAGTCATCCAACTGGAGCAAGTGTCCATCATCTCAAAGAGTGGGGACGCTTGATGGCACGGACCTTCCGTGTCCTCTCTCGCAAACGCTTGGAGCTTTACCCACAAACGAAAGAAGTCTTAGAAGATATGAAAGCTGCAGGTTGTCGAATCTATCTCTTATCTAATGCACAAGCTGATTTTACCAATCCAGAGATTGATTTGCTTGGCTTGAGAGAAATTTTCCATGATATTTATCTGTCGTCAGATGCAGGGATTCGCAAACCTCAGCAGGAATTCCTCGTGAAAGTGATCAAAGAACACCAGTTGAATCCTGATAAAACGGTCATGGTAGGGAATGACTTCAGTACAGATGTCGCTGTAGCGAAAAGTATTGGCATGCAAAGTATCTTGATCAATACCTTCCCGTACTCTGACGAAGAACTACGAGACAAGAGACAAGCAGGTGTGCGCGTGATTCATGAGATTCAAGAATTACAAGAAGATTAAAGTTTATCATCGATTTTAGGAGGCCAAGTTGCCTCCTCTTTTAAAAAATGTTGCAGTTAAGCTGAATTTGTCAAAATTCCCCTTTCATGGTATACTATGGGAGTTAATTTTGCTAAGGAGATTGAAATGAATAACCTACCAAATTGTCCAAAGTGTAATTCTGAATATGTTTATGAAGATGGTGCCCTCTTGGTCTGTCCAGAGTGTGCTTATGAATGGAACCCAGCTGAAGTCGTAGAAGAAGAAGGTGTCGTAGCGATTGATGCCAACGGAAACAAATTGGCTGACGGTGATACTGTTACCTTGATCAAAGACTTGAAAGTCAAAGGTGCACCTAAGGATTTGAAACAAGGAACGCGCGTGAAAAATATCCGTATTGTTGAAGGCGACCACAACATCGATTGTAAGATTGATGGCTTTGGCGCAATGAAACTCAAATCAGAATTTGTGAAGAAGATCTAAAAATAAGAAGAAGGGCCTGGCCCTTTTCTTTCAGGAGAATACTATGAAATTCAAACTATTGTTTAGCTATCGTTTTCTATTGTTTATCTTGAGTGTCATTGGCGTTTATCTGCAACTCACCAAGCATGGTGGCTTTGGGATGATGCTCTATTACACTATTTTATCCAACATGTTGGTCATGGTCTTCATGGGTGACATGGTTTGGCGCATGCTTCGTGGTCGTTCGACCCAAACCCAGGGCTATCTTCGCTTGAAGGGTGGGGTTACCATGTCTATCATGATTACCTGTGTCATCTACCACTTTATGCTAGCACCAATTGCGACACCTGAGAAGTTTTACCGTTTGGAAAACTTCCTCTGTCACTACATTGTTCCTTTGATGTTCTTCTTTGACACTCTGGTGATTGATAAACCAAAACAGTACCGGAAGTTAGATCCTTTGGCTTGGACTGTTCTTCCCGTTCTTTATATGCTTTTTGCTCTTCTCAACGGTTTGGTTCTTAAATGGCCAGTACCTGGCGCGAAAGACAGTCCTTTCCCTTATTTCTTTATCAATGTCAATCGTTTCGGCTGGCTCTATGTCGTTAAGATGGCGTCTATCATTTTTGTCGCTTATTTAGTCGCTGGTTTTGGTTTGTTTGCCTTGAAGAAAATTGGTAAAAAGGAACGGACCATCATTGAATAGAAGGATTGTGACCATAAATCCGAACATTACAAGAAAAAAATAAGTTTTTTCTTGCATCGCTCTATAAACTGTGATATAGTATGGATAATTAAATAGTCCTTTAATCCTGTCCCGTGAGGCAGGCAAGGAGTCTGATCAAAATAAGGGGTAGACTGGATGCGTTCTAGATACTATCTCTTAGCATTTTTCTGAAGCCTCCTTGCAAAGGGAGGCTTTTTTCTATCAATTAGGAGGAAAAGATGAAGATCAAAGAAGTCGTTGATGATTTAACGATGAAACGGGCCATCACCCGTATCACCTATGAAATCATCGAACGGAATAAGGATCTGAGCCAAATTGTTTTGGTAGGGATCAAAACTCGTGGCGTATTCATTGCCAATCGCATCAAAGAACGGTTAGCACAGCTAGAACAAATAGAAGTTCCAGTCTGTGAATTGGATACCAAGCCTTTCCGTGATGATATTAAAGTAACAGAAGATTCAACCTTTTTACCAGTAGATATTACTGGCAAAGATGTCATCCTGATTGATGATGTCCTTTATACAGGTCGGACTATTCGAGCTGCCATCGATAATCTTGTCAGTCGTGGACGTCCATCGCGCGTCAGCCTGGCTGTCCTAGTGGATCGTGGTCATAGAGAATTGCCGATCCGACCAGATTATGTTGGGAAGAACATTCCAACAAGTCGATCAGAGGAAATCATTGTCGAAATGACGGAGCTAGATGGTCAAGATCGTATCTTGATCGAGGTGAGTGAATAAGGTAGTTTTCAAATCGTCGCTATATACAGGAGCGACTGAGGGAGCTTCCTGTATCGTTTTCACATATGCATATCTTTGGAATGGAGTTACAACATGTCTACAAATCAAATCGCACTTAAAAACCTTGTCTCAATGGAAGCTTTATCAAACGAAGAAGTTATGGCCTTGATTAAGCGTGGGATTGAGTTTAAAAATGGAGCAAAAGCTCATTATGACGAGCAACATATCGTGGCTAACCTCTTCTTTGAGTCGTCAACACGTACGCACAAAGCATTTGAAGTGGCTGAGTTGAAATTAGGTTGTGATCTCCTTGACTTTGATGTGAAAACGAGCTCTGTAAACAAGGGTGAAACTCTCTACGATACAATTTTGACCATGTCAGCTCTCGGAGTTGATATCTGCGTCATCCGTCACCCAGAAGTAGACTACTACAAGGAATTGATTGAAAGCCCAACCATCACAGCCTCTATTGTTAACGGGGGCGATGGATCTGGTCAACACCCAAGCCAAAGTTTACTAGACTTGATGACCATCTACCAAGAGTTTGGTCACTTTGACGGTTTGAAGGTTTGTATCGCTGGTGACTTGGATCACTCACGGGTTGCAAAATCCAATATGCAAATCTTAAAACGCTTGGGGGCAACCCTTTACTTCGCTGGTCCAGACGAGTGGAGAAGTGAAGAGTTCGAAGAATATGGTACCTTTGTGACCATTGATGAAGTCATTGAAGAGGTTGATGTGATGATGTTCCTCCGTGTTCAACATGAACGACATGATTACGAATCACTCTTCTCAAAAGAAAACTACCATCGTTTGCATGGCTTGACACAAGAACGCTATGATCGCATGAAAGACACAGCCATCTTGATGCACCCAGCTCCAGTAAACCGTGATGTGGAGATTGCCGACCACTTGGTAGAAGCTCCTAAATCACGTATTGTGGAGCAAATGACCAACGGTGTCTTCGTCCGCATGGCTATCATTGAAGCAGTATTAGCTGGACGTAAATAATAGATTAGAAAAAGAAAGGAGAAGTGAGAGGGTCTACAATCTGGTGGTCTTTTCTCACTTTTCTTTTTGGAGTTTGTAAGGAGAATTTATGGTAAAACGTCTCTTGGTATTAGAAGATGGGACGGTTTTTGAAGGAACTGGTTTTGGAGCGGATACCTATGTTAGTGGCGAATTGGTCTTGAATTCTGCCATGACGGGTTATCAGGAGTTGATCACCGACCAGTCCTATAAGGGGCAAATTTTAGCCTTTACATTTCCAGTTATCGGTACAACAGGGATTAACCGAGATGATTATGAATCGATTTTTCCAGGTTGTCTAGCAGTGGTAGTGCACCAATTAGCAAGCCATCCAAGTAATTGGCGCAAACAGCTGTCCTTAGATGCTTACCTGAAAAAACACAACATTCCAGGGATTCAAGGAGTGGATACTCGAAAGCTAGCTAAAATTGTTACAGAACATGGAAGCATGAAGGCTACAGTGGTTAATGAAGGGGATGCGATTGAGCATATCCTAGATCAACTTCGGGCAACCGTCTTGCCTTTTGACCAAGTCCGTCAAGTATCGACTAAAACCCCTTATGCTGCACCAGGATTTGGAAAGAGTATTGTCTTGATCGACCTGGGCTTACGCCATTCCGTTTTACGTCAATTAATCGCGAGAGGATGTAATGTAACAGTCGTTCCCTATTCCGTTAAATTAAAAGAATTGAAGGATTTGCAGCCAGATGCGATCATTCTATCGAGTGGTCCAGGGAATCCCCATCATATTGATAGTATTTGCCAGGTTATTGCTAATATCGATCCACATATTCCGATCATGGGGATCGGCTTGGGGGCAGAATTACTGGCCCTTGCCCACGGAGGAAGCCTCACCAAACTAAAAAGTCCTCATCGAGGACTCAACATTCCTGTAAAAGAGGTTGCTACTGGGAAAGTCGAAATCACTAGCCAAAATCATCAGTACAACATCGAACGCGATACTCTTCCACGTGATTTTCTGATCACGCATGAGGAGCTTCATGATCACTCTATTGAAGCCTTTCGTCATCGCTACCTTCCTTTAATTGGTGTCCTCTACCATATTGAGTCCAGTCCAGGACCAAGGGAAAGTCTCTATTTCTATGATGAATTTATGGATCTGATTGAAAGTAAATCGGACGAAAGAAGGGAGGAGATATGGTCATGAATCAAGTAACGCTTTTGTGTGCAGAATCTTTTAACGATGTCAGTTTGCTCGGAGCACTCACTTCTTGTCCCTTATTAAAAGAACGTGGCTACCATACTGAAATCCTCTATTGTGGAGACGAGAATGGTATCACCAAAGAAGCAGGGGAAGATGTTAGAGTCATCCGTTTAAAGTTAGACAGTCTGAAAGGTGCTCTTCTAGCGACGAAAACAAAGAATCTACTGTTATCTTTTGCGGATAAGCAACTTCTTGGGCTTTTATTCAGATTGGAGGAAATCGGATTTCTTAAAGAGCATAAAATTCGTATTTTAGGAACTTCGCTTAGGCAGTACCGAACTTTTTATCATCAGGCAGACCAAAAGTCATTTTTACAGGATCTGGGTTATCAAGTTCCTTCCTCTTCCTTGGTTTCAACAGTCAGAGAGGCCATTGAGTTTTCGGAACAGATCCAATTTCCAATTGTTGTTTGGCCACTTGCCAGCAAGCATGGGCAAGGTCGTCGGATCGCTAATAACTTGGATGATCTATGTGATGCTGTCGAAAATGGGCTAGAAGTATCGCCACAAGGCCAGTGTTTGTTGGAGTTCTCGACAGTTGGCTTCAAGGAGTTGGAATACATCGTCGTCCGAGATCGCCAGGATAATTATTATCTTGCGGGTAACATTGAAAGTGTCGACCCGGTGGGGATCCACTCCAGTGATTCCTATCAAGTCATCCCTAGTTTGACCTTGACGGATACAGAGCACCAGGCATTGAGAGAGGCAGCTTTGTCTATTGTACGCCATTTGAGATTGGTTGGAGCGACCTCTATCAAGTTTGCTCTAGATCCAAAGAGTTACCAATTTTATATTCTTGAGGTCAATCCTTTTGCATCCGATTCTTTCTCGACCATGTCGACGGCTTTGGGTTATTCGATCTACCATCAGGCTCTATGCTTAAAATTAGGCGACCATCTGTTAGATCTTCCTCACCCTACCATGAAGGGTCTGACAGCCCTATTTGAACCCACTCTAGATCGTATTCTCTTTAAACTCCCTGTCTTTCCAATTGAGAAAGTTTCAAGAGTCCTCAATACTCAGATTCATTCAATCGGTGCTCTTTATGGATTTGGAACGAGTCTAGAAGAAGCCTATCAGCAAGCTGTTGAAAATTTTGGTTCGGATCAGTGGCCTAAGAATATTCTGAAGGATGTTTCGGACGATGAATTGATTCAACGGATTGCCAAACGGATGCCCTATCGTTTCTCATCAATCTTAGAGGCTTTCCATAGAGGCTTCGAAATGGAAGAAGTAAGTGACCTGAGTCGAATGGATCCTTTCTATCTCCAGTTTTTGTATAATATCTACTTGTACGAGAGACAAGAACAGCCCCAAACAAATCATTCTTTAAAGTTTCACCCTTTGGATTTAACTGCTGGATTTGGGCAAGTTGGAGAAGGAGTGACCTTCTTTAGTTCTATTTTTGGAGACGACGAGGCATCAGATTGGAGTGACTGGACATTGTTGGTTGATCGAGGATCTCTAGACGAACCTAGAAGGATTCTACAAATCATTGAACGTTTAAGAATAGAGAAGGAAGCTGGAAGAAAAGTAGCCCTTCTTAGTAATCTACCTTTCGTTGGCCAAGTGGCTCATGCCTGCTTGCGAATCCCTCTTTCAGTTTATGAAAGTTACCAGAGTCAAATCGATGGACAGTTTGCTAGGGTAGAATACATGAATGAATAGAATGAAAAATGAGGCTGGGACAAAAGTCCTAGCCTCTAAATTGTCTTTGGATTGTCGAGTAAGACGCAGTGGTTGAGTGGGCTCTACTACGCTGATTTCATCAGCTTTTAAAGCCCTACTCAACTGTGCGGAGGTGGGACGACGAAATCGAATTCTAACGAAGTACCGATTTCTGTCCCACTCTCATTTTTTTGAACAATATAGTGAATTAGGAATGGCTAACAATACCGATAATGGTATCAACTGCACGTTCCATAGTTTGAAGGCTGACGTATTCAAAGCGACCATGCATATTTTCGCCACCAGCGAAGAGATTTGGAGTTGGAATTCCCATGAAGGAAATCTTAGAGCCATCTGTCCCACCACGGATTGGTTCGATAATAGGTGTGATGCCCAGATCTTCCATAACTTCCTTAGCCAAGTTAACAGGTGTCATATCTTTCTCAATAACCTGTTTCATGTTGTAGTACTGGTCTTTAAGGGTCAAAAGGACTCTTTCTGCACCAAGTTCTTGGTTCATCTTGTTTGCAATCTCTTCCATCTTTGCCTTACGAGCTTCGAAATTCTCTGTCTCGAAGTCACGAATGATGTAGCTAGCATGAGCTTCCTCAACAGTTCCATCCACATTCATCAAGTGGTAGAAACCTTGGTAGCCATCCGTTTTTTCAGGTCGGTCTTCTTCAGGGAGTTGATTGTGGAAGTCAATTGCTAACTGAAGTGCATTAACCATTTGGTTCTTAGCGGTCCCTGGATGAACATTACGCCCTTTGAAGGTGATTTCAGCGCCTGCAGCAGAGAAGGTTTCGTATTGCAATTCACCAAGAGGCCCACCGTCTACAGTATAAGCGAAATCAACATTAAAGTCTTCTGCATCAAATTTGTCCGCTCCAATCCCAATTTCTTCGTCAGGTCCAAAACCAACTCGAATTTCACAATGTTTGATTTCAGGATGTGCAGTCAAGTATTCAATGGCTGTCATGATTTCAGCGATCCCTGATTTGTCATCAGCACCAAGCAGGGTCGTACCGTCTGTCGTAATCAAGGTTTGACCTTTGTAGTTATGGAGGTTAGCAAAGTCAGCAGGATCTAGTGAATAACCAGAATCACCAAGAGCAATAGTGCCACCATCATAGTTTTCGATAACTTGGGGACTGATGTTTTCCGCATTGAAATCAGCTGTATCCATATGTGAGATAAAGCCAATCTTTCGTGTGAGACTTGGATCGTTTGCTGGAAGAGTTCCAATAGCAAAACCGTTTGGAAGATAATAAACATTTTGCAGTCCAACTCTTTCCATTTCAGGAAGTAACACATTCTTTGCAAACTCTACTTGTGATGGTGTGCTAGGAGTTGTTGTTGAAGTCTCATCAGATCGAGTATTGACTTTGACATAGGTTAAAAATCGTTCTAGTAATGTTGGGTATTTCATCTGTTTTTCCTTTTCTAGTTCTGTGCTTGTAAAACATAGCGCTTGATAGCAGTGGCGACGCCGTCTTCTTCGTTAGAAGTTGTTGTGACATCAGCCAAGGCTTTGATAGCATCTGGAGCATTGCCCATAGCTACTCCAAGACCTGCGTACTCAATCATTTCAATATCGTTGTTCTCATCGCCGATAGCCATGATCTGTTCTCTAGGAATACCGAGGTGTTCAGCAAGAGCTTTTAAACCAGTCGCTTTGTTTACGCCTTTGGGAAGAATTTCAAAGAGAATAGGTTGAGAGCGAATGGTGTGGAAGCGCTGGGCTAATGCTTCCTCATAGGTCTCTTGAAAGGCATCAATCTGCTCTTTCTGATCAATAAACATCCCTTGGAAAATTGGTTGTGCCTCAAGGACTTCTTGCAATCCCAATGATACAGGCACAGCAGAAACGATACTAGCGTCCATTTTGGCTATTTCTGAAGGATCCCGATTCAAAATGATATAGCGATTTAAATCGAATAAACTTAATTGAGGATGAATTTCCTGAGTCAATTGATCGAGATAAACCAAATCTTCTTCAGATAAGGCATCATAGGTAATGACGGACCAATCTGAAGATTTGACAGTGGTACAACCGTTATTAATCACCGAATAGGAATGGTTGCTTTTGAAACCAATTTCTTCAAAGATTGGACGGACACCAGATAGGGGGCGTCCCGTACAAATGACGACGTCTACGCCAGCAGCTTCAGCGTTTAAAAGAGCCTGCCGATTAGCAGGGCTAATGGTTTTATCTGGTGATAAAAGAGTTCCATCTAAATCGATAGCAATCAATCGGATCATAACTCATCCTCCTTAGCAGGAAGAAAGCTAGCAATGACTTTTCCAATTACTCTTGGTTCCTCTTCTAAGGGGATGACCTTGTCACTATACTTTTTATTAAGGGAAACAAGACGGATTCCTTGGGCTTCACGGAAGACACGCTTAATCAAGGTCTGCCCATCGTACTCAATAGCATAGATGGCACCAGCAGTATCATAGAAAGTTTGCTTGATTAAGGCAACAGATCCTTTTGGATATTTTGGCTCTAGCGAGTCAGTATGAATCCAAAGTGCTAAATCATAGGCTAGTTTTTGATCAAACCAAACTAAATCTCCCTTAGAAGCACTTTGACTCGCAGCATAACTGTCAAAGACTGTATAGGGTGTATATTTCTTCTCAATACGCTTGCGCTCCGCTTGTAAAACCAATAAGCGATTGGCTTCCTCTAAGAGAGAGTCTTGAAAATCCTCATCTAGTTGCTTATAGATAAACTCAATCTTAGAATCCTCCAAGGTATCTGGTTGACCATAACGTGGGTCTAAATCAGAAATAGGAATTTCAAAGAAGCTAGCAATCTTTTCTAAGTTCTCACTAACTGGGAGAGAAGTTCCTTTAACATAGCCCGTCAAGGTACTAGCTGGAATACCAGTTGTACGAGATAAATCGACCTGTTTCTTATTTTGAACCTTTAATAGTTCTCTTATTTTTTCGGAAATAATGCGCAAAGCCTCTTTATCCTGTGGGCTTGCTTTTCCACGTCCTCTTGCCAAGAGCTTCACCTCCTTTTACATTACAATTCATTATAGCGAATTAAATCGAAAAAGTAAATAAAAACCTTATCTAAATAAAGATTTTATTAAACTTCGATATAAATCAAAATTCAGGTGATTTGATTCATTAAAACTAGCCAAGAAACAGGCTTTTTGTTATAATATACTGAATAGTTTTATAAGGATGAAAAAATGAATTTAGAAGAATTAAAGAAACGACAAGAGAAAATTCGGAACTTCTCGATTATCGCCCACATTGACCACGGAAAGTCAACCTTGGCGGACCGAATCTTAGAGAAAACCGAGACCGTTTCTAGTCGGGAAATGCAAGCTCAGCTCCTAGATAGCATGGATCTAGAACGGGAACGTGGGATTACTATCAAGCTTAATGCTATTGAGTTGAACTATACGGCTAAAGATGGGGAAACCTATATCTTCCACTTGATTGACACACCGGGACACGTGGACTTTACCTATGAGGTTTCTCGGTCGCTCGCAGCCTGTGAAGGGGCGATTTTAGTAGTTGATGCAGCTCAGGGGATTGAGGCCCAGACCCTAGCCAATGTTTATCTGGCGCTAGACAATGACTTGGAGATTCTGCCAGTCATTAACAAGATTGACTTACCAGCTGCTGATCCAGAACGCGTTCGCACAGAAGTGGAAGATGTCATTGGTCTGGATGCCAGTGAGGCAGTCCTAGCTTCTGCCAAGGCTGGAATTGGGATCGAAGAGATTTTGGAACAAATCGTCGAGAAGGTTCCAGCTCCTACTGGGGACGTTGCTGCTCCATTGCAAGCCCTGATCTTTGACTCGGTTTACGACCCATACAGGGGAGTCATTCTTCAAGTCCGTGTGGTCAATGGCCTAGTGAAGCCAGGCGACACCATCCAGTTGATGAGTAATGGTAAGACCTTTGATGTGACTGAGGTTGGGATTTTTACTCCTAAAGCAGTGGGTCGTGACTTCCTTGCGACTGGAGATGTTGGTTATATTGCAGCCTCTATTAAGACGGTTGCGGATACTCGTGTCGGGGATACTGTGACCTTGGCTACTAATCCAGCAGCTGAGCCTCTTCATGGATATAAGCAAATGAACCCAATGGTCTTTGCTGGTCTTTACCCGATCGAATCCAACAAATACAATGATCTTCGGGAAGCACTGGAAAAGTTGCAACTCAATGACGCCAGTCTTCAATTTGAACCTGAGACTTCTCAAGCCCTTGGTTTTGGTTTCCGTTGTGGTTTCTTGGGTCTCCTTCACATGGATGTTATCCAAGAACGTTTGGAGCGCGAGTTCAACATTGACTTGATCATGACGGCACCGTCAGTTATCTACAAGGTCAATTTGACAGATGGAGAAGTGCTGGATGTGTCCAACCCATCTGAGTTTCCAGATCCAACCAAGATCGCTTCGATTGAAGAACCATATGTTAAAGCACAAATCATGGTACCACAAGAGTTTGTCGGAGCTGTGATGGAATTAGCCCAACGCAAACGTGGGGACTTTGTGACTATGGATTACATCGACGAAAATCGGGTCAATGTCATCTATCAAATCCCACTAGCAGAAATTGTCTTTGATTTCTTTGATAAATTGAAATCCTCTACTCGTGGCTATGCAAGCTTTGATTACGAGTTGTCTGAATACCGTCCTTCTAAATTGGTTAAAATGGATATCCTTCTCAATGGCGATACCGTCGATGCCCTCAGCTTTATCGTTCACAAGGACTTTGCCTATGAACGTGGTAAGTTGATTGTTGAGAAACTCAAGAAGATTATCCCTCGTCAACAGTTTGAAGTGCCTATCCAAGCAGCGATCGGTCATAAGATCGTGGCCCGTACAGATATCAAGGCCCTTCGTAAGAACGTCTTGGCCAAGTGTTATGGTGGGGACGTCTCACGGAAACGCAAGCTTCTTGAAAAACAAAAAGCTGGTAAGAAACGGATGAAAGCGATTGGATCTGTAGAAGTACCACAGGAAGCCTTCTTATCTGTCTTGTCAATGGATGAAGAATAAGCTATTCTCTTAAATCATAGAACAAATCGAACGTCCCGATAGGGGCGTTTTTCTATCGGGTTAGACAAATAGCGCTTTCAAATCTAAGTAGAACATGTTAAACTAGAGGTATCAAAATCCATCACAAAGGAGAGAAAAGATGAAAAATAAGTTCCTACTAGCGACCGTTTCGGTCTTGTCAGCTCTTGCTCTTGTAGCTTGTAGCACTCCTAAAAAAGAGTCTAGAAAACCGTTGTCATCTGAATCTAGTTCCACTGAGGTGGTAAAAAAGAGCAAAAAATCCTCTAGTAAAAAAACCTCTAGCAAGGTGGAGTCGAAATCATCGGATGATACCAAGAGTACTGTCGAAACCAAACGGGTTGGTTCGGCTGATTATGGCTATATCGATATCCCGAGCAAGTGGATTAAATTTACAGACATAGACGGTGGAGATAGCATTCAATTTACGGATGGTAGTGCCTATAATATCGTAACAATGAACGGGTATACCAAAGAGAAAGCGAATGTCGGTGAAGGAGAAGTCTTCAACGCAGAGTTGATTGCGAACCGTATTGCTTACTATTGGAAGGACAATAAAGAAGTAGACAAAATGTGGGGAGCTAAAACCACTGTCTCAGGTAATGAAGCTTTGCAGCTGAATATTATCCTCAAATCTGGGCAGTACCTCATTACTTGGGTCTTCCAAAAGGATGATAAGGTATACTTGATGTCTTTTGAAGGGGATAAAGAGACTTTGGCTCAATTCATTCCTTACATTGAGGAAACTTGGAGTTTGGATGAGAAAGGTCCAAAAGCCTAATGCATTCGTGAGGAAGTTGGTAACATTATCACCAATTTTCAATACATGATAGAATAAGATTTGGACGCAGTCATTAAGTTCTATTTCTTGGAATAATTAACTTCTTACAACCTGGTTAGCAAAGAATTTCTCAGGTTGTTTATCCTTAAGAAAGCAGGGACTAATTCAAACAGTTCGTCAGTTTGAATTAGTTCTTTTTTTGGTAAGAAATTAAACTGGTCCTTTTAAAATAGAGTATAAGATGTTAGACTAGTGTATATAATCTATCATATAGGAGAGAAATATGAAAAATAAGTTCTTACTGGCGTCAGTTACTTTTTTGTCTGTTGTCAGTCTCTTTGCTTGTACTAGCCCAAAGAAAGAGTCTAGTAAATCGTCAGCACCATCTAGTTCCACGAATGTGACAAAAGAAACAACAAAATCAGGTAGCAAGGTAAGGGAAGAAATATCAGATAATGATAAGAGTTTCGCAGAAACGAAACGAATTGGATCAGCAGATCAAGGGTATGTCAATATTCCAAGTGACTGGGTAAAATATACAAATGAAGAAGGTGGAAATAATATCCAATACTCAGATAAAAGCGTGGATAATGCGATTATTTTGAACGCTACTACTAGAGAAAGAGTGGGTGTCGCCGAAGAAGAAGATTTTAATGAAGTGATGGCTCAAAGATTTGAGAATGACTTGAACAAAATAAATAAAGTAGTAAAATCGTGGAGATCTACTAGCAAAGTTGGAGGAAATGTAGCCATCCAATTAAACATGATTCTTGAGTCGGGTCGATATGTTACTTGCTGGTTTTTTCAAATAGATGGGAAGTTGTATTACATTGCCTGTCTTGGAGATGAAAAAACATTAGCTCAATTAACCTCCTATGTAGAAAACACTTGGAGCCTTGATGGAACAGGTGCCGTGACGGATTAATCAAGTGAGAGTTTGGCTTAAACTATTCAGTAATTAATGTTTAATAGAAATAACTACATGACGCAGTGGTTGATTGGTATCTTTGTTCGCTTTTTAGCTCCAAAGATAACCTAATCAACTGTGCGGGGGTGGGAAAACGAACTCTTCTTAATTAGTCGGAGTTCTGTCCTATTCCCTTTTTTACGACCCCTATGGTATAATGCTCTTATCCATTTAGCAATTAGAAAGTAGTTTATGTCTCAAGAAATTGACTTAGAAAAATACCATCAGTTAGCGCTCCAAAAACAAAAGGAGCACCGCAAGGTATTGGCGAATCTGAAAAAGAAACCCCCTAAAAATCTAGATAAAATAGCCCAAGAGATTCACGATGAAGTCTTTCAAGAAATTGATTGTACCGCCTGCGCCAACTGCTGTAAGACCCTAGGACCCGATTTTAAAGAAGCTGATATCACGCGCATTGCCAAGTATTTCAAGATGAAGTTGCCTGCCTTTGAAGCAGAGTTTTTAGAAGTCGATGAAGATGGAGATAAGGTTTTTAAATCCATGCCTTGCCCTTTCTTGGGTGGCGACAATCTCTGTTCCATCTACGATGTTCGGCCTAAAGCTTGTCGAGAGTTTCCTCATACAGACCGCAAGAAGATCTACCAGATCAATCATTTGACCATCAAGAATACCCTCACTTGCCCAGCAGCCTATTTATTTGTAGAAAAATTAAAGGATCGTTTGTAATGACATATTCATTTTTACTATTTGACCTAGACCACACCTTGTTGGACTTTGATACAGCGGAGGAAGTGGCCTTAACGCAATTCCTCCAAGATCAAGGGGTTCAAGATATTCAAGCCTTTAAGGATTACTACAAACCCATGAACCAAGGCCTCTGGAAAGATTTGGAACAAAAGAAAATTAGCAAAAAAGACTTGATTAACAGCAGGTTTGCGATCGCCTTTGCCCATTTTGGTAGAGAGGTAGATGGTGAAGAGATGGCTCTTCGTTACCAGGACTACATTAGTCAACAGGGACAGAGTTTCCCAGGAGCAGAAGACATGTTAGCCAAGCTAGTAGAAAGGGGTTGCCAGCTCTATGGTGCTACCAACGGCGTTACCGCTATTCAGCAAGGACGCTTGAAGCAGTCAGCCATTACCCCTTATTTCAAGGAGATCTTTATTTCTGAACAATTAGGAACTCAAAAACCGGAAGTAGCCTTTTATGAAAAGATCGGCAACTTGATACCTGGTTTTACCAAGGAGCAAGCCCTCATGATCGGAGATTCTTTGACAGCGGATATCGCTGGGGGCAATGCTGCGGGGATTGATACCGTCTGGTATAATCCGGATCACAAAGAAAATACCAGTCCAGCAGTACCGACATATGTCGTTGCTGACTATCAAGCGTTACTGGATATCCTTAAGTAAAAACTTATTTCAAACTAGCTGTTAAGCTAGTTTTTTGGTATCATGGTGGAATGAATAAATTTAAATCAATAAGGGTTACCATCAAAAGATGGCTTCGCTATCTGCTTCTTGCATTCGCCACAGTGGTCGCTCTCTTAATTTGTTTTCTCTTTTATTTTACTAATCAAGAAGAAAAAGAAATCCAAGAGCAAATTTCTGGCTTTTATCAGGAAGCGGGATTTAAAGGAGACATAAGGTTTAAAGCAGCTGAACTCCATGGGATGTCGACTAAATATGCCTATAGCTATCAAGAAAGGGTTGAGGGAAAAACGGTTCAGTTTGACTTTCCCTATGCAAGTCTCCTATCCAAAGAAGAAAGTGGGGAAAACTATGACACGGCAGAAGAACTAGCCCACCGTTCCAAAAGCTGGCTTGTGGCACCATTTTTTGAAAGAGCCTTTACAGAATCTCAAGGTTTTCAAAAACTGACTCAGGAAATAAAAGAAGAGCTTCGTAAACAGGGCTTAGAGGTAAGCGAGGTTCGTCTCCAGTTCCCAATCGAAAATCCCGATTTCGAAAATCAATTGGCAACAGATTTACTAGCTGCTGAAAAAGCTGGAGAAACAGATCTTAGAGGGATTCTGACCTTGGATTATGCTAACTACCGCCATATAAAGGGCTTCTCCTTTACCATCACAGTGACGTCTCTCTCTAAAGAATTTGAAGGGAAGCGCTTGGATGTAACCGGACTTCCTTCTGGAAACTATGTGATTGAATCTAATTCCCCAAAGGCTGAATCTTATAGCTTTGAGATCGAATAAAAAAAATTTTAATAGTGTCAAGTTTTTTTCTTGACAGGTCCTTAAAATGTGTTATAATAGATTATGTGCTAAATAGCTAGTCTATTTCACCGAAAATTAAAATATAGAAAAGAGACTTATAAAAATGGCAGTTAAAATTCGTTTGACTCGTATGGGTTCTAAGAAAAAACCTTACTACCGTATCAACGTAGCAGATTCACGTTCACCACGTGATGGACGCTTCATCGAAACAGTTGGAACTTACAATCCACTTGTTGAAGAAAACCAAGTAACTTTGAAAGAAGACCGCGTTCTTGCATGGTTGGCTAACGGAGCTCAACCTTCAGATACAGTTCGTAACATCCTTTCAAAAGAAGGTGTATTGAAGAAATTCCACGATTCTAAATTCTCAAAATAATCATAAAGTAGGTTGATGTATGGATACGATTGAAAATCTTATTATTGCAATTGTGAAACCTTTGATTTCACAACCGGATGCCTTAACCATCAAGATCGAAGATACTCCTGAATTCTTGGAGTACCACCTTGACCTTGATCCTAGCGATGTTGGTCGAGTGATCGGTCGGAAAGGTCGCACCATTTCTGCGATAAGAACGATTGTCTACTCTGTCCCAACTGAAGATAAAAAAGTAAGAATCGTTATTGACGAAAAATAAAAGGCGGGACTCTGTCCCGTTTTTTTGTTGCAAGGAAAGGTTTTGGAGAAGTTTCTGGGTGGGAAGTCCATTTGAGAAAATCCTATGAACGTGATAAAATAAAACGTAAGGTTGTTAAGTGAATTGTTGTTTAGAAAGAGTTGTTTTGATATGAACCGATTTGAAGTAACTACAAAGATTGGTTGTTTCTCTGTTACTTATAAAAAGAGAAATAAAGTTCTAGTTTGTTTAAATGGTGCTGGTTTGATACCGAGTTATGAAAATTTTCTACCAATTCTTGAAAAACTTCCTTCTTCAATAGGTTACCTAGCGATTGATTTTCCGAATACAGGTAGGAGTCCGATTCATAGTCAAACAGGAATTAATTTGGATAATCTTGTTGAAGCGATATACGAAATCTTGAAAGGATTGGAAATTTCCGATTATATACTTTGTGTTCATAGTTTAAGTGGTATTTTGGCTTTAAAGTTAATGAGTCAACCAATTAAGTGTCAAGCCTTGATAGCAATTGAACCAACAACAAAAAATATAATGTTTGCTGATTTTTCAATAAATCCTTATCCAGAAATGGAAGAGCAAATCAGGATGATTGAAGAATGTGGTCAGGAAAAATATTTTAAGGGACTAACTCAAGCAACATTTGAACCTGAAACTGATAGACTGATTTGGGGATTGATGGAAGAAAAGGGCTTGGAATTGGAAAAGCAAGTTCCTGGATTTCAGATATCTGTAAATATTACTGCTGAAGATTTTGATAGTTTGTCCTTAGCAGATAATATTCCTGTTTTCATATTTTGTCAGGCGTACAGAGAAAAAGAGTACAGAGATTCAGAATATTGGAATTCTAATACAAAACTCATTCTAGGTGGTAACCACCACTATCTACACTGGTCAGAATCGGAAAAAATTGCAACTCTTATTAGAAAACTGTAAAGATAGATTAATCAAAAGAGGAATGTAAAGAATAAAATGAATTATTATAACGTTGGGAAAATCGTCAATACGCAGGGTTTGCAGGGTGAGATGCGGGTCTTGTCTGTGACAGACTTTGCGGAAGAGCGCTTTAAAAAAGGAGCAGAGTTGGCTCTCTTTGATGAGAAGGATCAGTTTGTCCAAACGGTGACCATTGCCAGTCACCGCAAGCACAAGAACTTCGATATCATCAAGTTTAAAGATATGTACCATATCAATACCATTGAAAAATTCAAGGGTTTTAGCCTCAAGGTTGCCGAAGAAGCCTTGACTGATTTGGATGAGGGCGAGTTTTACTACCACGAGATCATTGGCCTTGATGTTTATGAAAATGACCAACTCATCGGTCAGATTAAGGAGATCCTTCAACCGGGTGCCAATGATGTTTGGGTGGTGAAGCGCAAAGGAAAACGCGACCTTCTCTTGCCTTATATCCCACCAGTAGTCCTCAATATTGATATCCCAGGAAATCGGGTGGATGTGGATATCTTGGAAGGGTTAGACGATGAAGATTGATATTTTAACCCTCTTTCCAGAGATGTTTTCACCCCTGGAGCACTCCATCGTCGGAAAGGCGCGTGAAAAGGGACTCCTTGAGATTAACTACCATAATTTCCGCGAAAATGCAGAGAAGGCACGACACGTGGATGATGAACCCTATGGTGGCGGGCAAGGCATGCTCTTACGTGCGCAGCCGATCTTCGATGCCTTTGATGCCATTGAGAAAAAGAATCCGCGCGTGATCTTACTAGATCCAGCTGGGCGGACTTTTGATCAAGGTTATGCAGAAGAGTTAGCTCAAGAAGAAGAATTGATCTTTATCTGTGGCCACTATGAAGGCTACGATGAGCGGATCAAGTCCCTGGTGACAGATGAGATTTCTCTTGGAGACTATGTCTTAACCGGTGGTGAGCTAGCTGCTATGACCATGATTGATGCGACAGTACGCTTGATTCCAGAAGTGATCGGAAAAGAGTCCAGCCACCAGGATGATAGTTTCTCGTCCGGCCTTCTAGAATACCCTCAATACACACGGCCCTATGAATATCGAGGGATGACAGTTCCAGATGTCCTCATGAGTGGGCATCATGAAAATATCCGTCAATGGCGTCTCTATCAGAGTTTGAAAAAGACACTAGAGCGTCGTCCAGACCTGCTTGAAAACTATGACTTGACTCCAGAAGAAGAGAAGATGTTGGAGCAAATTAAACAAGAAGAATAACAGCATTTGCTGTTTTTCTTTTGCCCTAAAATTAATAGAAAAAATCTTCCTCATCCTACTAGTTATTGGTAACAAAATGTGGTATCCTTATGGAGAGATAACAGATATGAAAAAGTGTTGGTGGTGTTTGCAATGGGCAAAAAAATAGGAAAATCAGTCTTTACAACGGGTGTCGCAGCGACAACCCTCTTTTCAGGTTTGTCCGGCCATAAGGCACAGGCTGAAGAGATTGTCCAGAACGATCCTGCCGATCAGCAATCGACGGATGTGACTGAAATGGATTCAAGTTTTATGGATAAAAATATCTTACATGACCAATTGCAAAAAGCTGAAAAAAGAGTCGAAGACCAACGGTTACGGCTGAACCAGGCTCAATCTGAATACAATGTCGCCAAATCAGGTCTGGAAGCTGCTGAAGCAAACCTAGAGACAACTGAAACGATGATTGAAGAATCCAATCAAACATCCCTTGGCAAAACTGAAAATGAAATTGCGGTTGCTGAGGCAGTTGTTACTCTAGAACAAGAAAAGGTACGCCAAGCAAGTGAGGCTGATAGTCAAGTTCGTTCTGCCATAAAGAGTCAAGAGAATAAAATTGCTGCCCAGCAGTTACTTGTTGATATCGCAGGAAATGAATTAAGAAAAGCCAAACAACCCATCCAGAATGATGAGGCAGTATTAGCACAGGCACAGCTAAAAGAGGAGCAGGCGCAAAACGAATTAAAAATAGCTCAAACCTTAGTGCTAAATCTGACAGAAACTCAATCCAAAGCGCCCTATGTCTTAAAGCAAGTTTCCAGCGAAATTGCGGGAGTACAGAAAAAAGTTGAAAAATTAACTTATCAAATCTCCCAAAAATTAGTAGAGTTAGAAAAAGTCCGTGAAGCGGCCATGGCTAGTCCAATCAATCTTCAAGAGACAAGCTATGAGACTTTGTTAGAGGAGTGGGCCAAGGCTGGTGACCAAGGTGCTGTTGAAGTTATGTCGCTTTATCATCGTGGGCGTGTAGAGGACCAGCTGACAGGTGGAAAGGCCACTAGATTAGATAACGTCCTAAAAGCGTTAGAAATTGTAGATACCATTAATCAGTACCGTCGCCAGGCAGGTTTAGGTGAGCTCTTGGTCGCTCCTTATCAATTACCGGTTAGTCAACTTCAAACGCACTATCATCAAAACCATGGACAAGCCCTGTCCAACTGGCAAGAGAATGAATTGATTGCTTGGGGCTATCGGCCTAGGGAGGCTGTTGCCTTCTGGTATAGTGAAAAGGAACTGTATCATCAAATTGCTCATCAATACGGTTTACCAATAGATGAAAGTCAACTAGATCCTAGCCAAATCTCTAAGAAAGTGGGAGCGGAGTTATTTGCTAAGATTGGACACTATGTCCAAATGATGGGGAATCAATATAAGGCCATTTCAGTTGCCTATGATCCAGATTTAGAGGTATCTCAAGTAGCTTTCTTTGAAGAGTCATCCCCCCTTTATACCAGTGAAGAACTGACAAAGTGGGTGAGAAACGTTGCCAATGCAAGGACGACAAAAGCGGATGTAAAGACTGTCAAAAATGCTTTGGAGAGTCTAAAAGTTGAAAGAACAAATCAAGAATCCCGCATCAATATCCTTTCTGGTCATTTATTCGATGTCAAGACTTCTCTTGCAAGTCATGAGCAACTATTAGCGCGTGCTCAAAGTAACCTAGCTTTAGCGATGAAGAAATGGCAGGCTGCGTCGACAGAGGCCAAGGAAGCAGCAAGCTCACTGGCGGTTTCACGAGCTCGGATACAAGGAGCGATTATCCCAAAAGAAGAGGCCTTAAAAAATGCCACTCTAGCATTAGAAGAAGATAAAAAGCAATTAGAAGTTTTACAAAATGCGGCGAGAGAGACTGCATCTAAGCTTGAAGGAGCACAGGCACAACTTCAACTTGCAAAAAATCAATTAGCACAAGTCAAAGGGCATCTGAAACTGTTCACCGATGCATCTGAATTGCTAGTAGATGCGCAAGCCTTGGTTGCCTCTGCTAAAACTGAAGTCGAGGAGAAAAAAGTACAATTTGAGGCAGAGTTTGAAACCTTTATGGCTTATCAAAAAGAGGCTAGAGATTTCAGGAGTCGGATAGAGAAGATTCAGTCAATTGAGGATGGAGAAAAAACTGCAGTAGGAGAAGAGGAGGAAGCAATTGATCCGGCTCAACTTTCTCTAGCTGATTCTAGTCAAACAGAGTATCCGTTACAAGTCGAAGATGACTTACCAGAAGTTGCAGGAAGAGCAGAACACAAGAGTAAAAAAGGCTTATCCAAATGGTTCCGAGGACTTGGGTTTAAAAAAGACCAATAGCTGTAAAAATGTCATCTAGCAACTGCTTAAAAGAGAGAGCGAATTCGTTCTCTCTTTTTGTATATTCTAGATGATTGTAGAAACAGCAAAAAATTACATAGGCGTGAAGCCTAATCTGCTCTTCTAAAACAATAGTATAATACTATCCTATTGTTTTATCCTTTATAACCATACCATTTGAAAGGCTAAAAATGAAGTAAATAATAGCTGTATAAAGAATGAGTATAGTTCTATGAGTAAAATAAGAAGGTTCTCAAATTATTTGCTATTCAAAACTTTCTGTGTTATAATTCTCACAAAGGAAGAAAAAGTGTCGATACTAAATATGCTGTTGTTATCAGTTTTTTAGGCAAAAATATGTGGGAATCTGACTGAAGTGTTCATTTTAAAAATAGGCCTTAGAAATAAATGAATATCTCATTCAGGAGCTCTCAAACCCTATATAAACTGGAAAAACAGCCAAATTAAACTTATGCATAGGTATTTTCATCCTTTTTATTTATAATACTATCCTAATGGAGATTATTGATATGGATAAAAAATATAGATATGTAACTCGGGCTATCTTGGCCTCTGCTGTAGCAGTTCCAGTTTTTGCTGCGTCAAACGTTCAAGCTGAAAGCTATAGCTGGAATACAAGTCGTTATGCCTATAGCTACTATACCCCAAGCTACAGTAACTATGGATATAATAATTACAACTATAACTATGGGTATAATAATTATGATTATTACTATGGTTACAACAATTATAACTATGGAAATTACGGCTATAACTATGGAAATTACGGCTATAACTATGGTTATAACAATTGGAATAACTACTATGGCTACAACAATCTCACACGTGATGAAAACTACATCTACTGGAATGGTAATCACTACTATCGCATGAATGATGGCACTTACCGGATCTACCGTAATGGCCAGTGGCAACCGTTGACCAATCGTAATAACTCTAGAAATAATCTAGCCAACGACCCGCATTACCTTTATGAGAATGGTTACCATTATTATTTATTAGAGAATGGGGATTACTATTACTATGAGAATGGTAAATGGGTATTTGTAAAAAATTCTAGTGAAACAGAAAACCCTGTAACGCCGGATACTCCAACACCTACTCCAAATCCTACTCCAACACCAGAGGAACCAAACCCAACTGATAAACCGGACCAACCGGTGGAACCTTCAGAACCGGCTACACCAGAAGATACTGGTAACTTGGTCTTCCCTGAGAATCCTCCATTTGTAGGTGCAGATGGTGAGTTTGATCCATTCACCCCAACTCCAGAGAATCCAGCGGATCCGAAGCCAGAAGTGCCGGTTCAACCTGAAGTACCTGGTAATGATGGTTTAGTAACAACAGATCAGCCAAGTGAAAACCAAATTCCACCATATGTTGAAGCACCAGCAGAAGGATTAGAACACCTTCCTTGGGCACCAAACGGACGTGTTCCTAAGTTGGTCTACCCACCTGGTAAGCCTGGATCAGCTGCATTGCGTAATGATAAGAACTATTACTTTGATGGGACAACTCATTACTACTATGTACCATCTGATACTGAAGCTACAGGATATTCTGCGTACTGGAAGTGGATTGATGGAAAATGGAAACTTCAAGGTATGACTGATCCAACTGACCCTGCCATCGATCCAAAATTCCACGAAGATGCAAAAGATGACGAGTATGCTTATAGCGATCGCGACTCAAGCGTGAAACTATACTCTACCAATGTGGTGGAAACAGTCAAAGCCGGCCAACCTTTACCGTTTAAAAACGTCGAAGAGTTTAAGGACTATGTCATTAAGAAAATGAATCCTAAGTTCATTGACAATGCTGGCTGGGATGCAAAAGTAGAATGGGAAATTGAAGACCCTGAACTCTTTGAACAATCAAAAGATAACCCATGGGCAAAAGACTATGTCTTAATTGCTAATCTAAAGAGTGGTGTTGACGAAAAAGAATACAAAGACGTTGAATTCGGCTATGTGAAATTCGTATTCCGTGTAGAAGCAACAGACGACACTAACTATATTTCTTTAGATAAGGCTAAAGAAGCATTTACCAAAATTAATGAACTAAGAAAAGCTCAAGGCTTGAAAGAGTTGACTTGGTCTGATGATATCTACAACAATCTTGCTCTTCCAAAAGCAAATCAAATCTCAAGACAGTACGATAGTACTGGATTTGTAGCTCGCCGTGAAGAAGATTCAGCAACTGTGGCAACAAAATGGTTCAACAGTGGCTTGCGTGAATTGTTACTAGATCCAAACGCAACTGAAGGAGCTGTAGCAGCAGTTGTAAATGGAGATGGATACTATTATTGGGCTTACAATTATAAATAATAGTCATGATGGATCATAACTTCCAATGGAAGAAGGATTATTCTGATGACAAAAAGAGGCTGGGACAAAAGTCCTAGCCTCTTAATTGTCTTTGGATTATCGAGCAAGACGCAGTGGTTGAGTGGGCTCTATGACGCTGATTTCATCAGCTTTTACAGCCCTACTCAACTGTGCGGAGGTGGGACGACGAAATCGAATTCTAACGAATTACCGATTTCTGTCCCACTCTCTTTTTCACGTGAAGAAAGTTGAAATTGGAGATTTTTAAAAGGATTTACAGGACTATGATAATGGTTAAATAGGTAGTTTAAAAGAGATAATGAAAGAAATTGATAGAAAAAATGATAGAAAATGAAAGAAAATGATATTTAATGCTTGACTTTGAAAGATAATAGAGTATAATAGTCCTTGTAATCGTTTCCGAAAGGAGCTTGTATGTTAAAATCTGAACGAAAACACATCATTTTAGAAAAGGTTATCAAAGAGCGAATCGTCTCTATTGAGGATTTGGTTCAAGAGTTAAACTCTTCGGAATCAACCATTCGACGCGATTTAGATGAATTAGAAGCAGAGAATAAACTGAGACGAATTCACGGTGGAGCTGAAAGTCTTCATTCCTTGCAGGAAGAAGAAAGCAATAAAGATAAAGCAATCAAAAACGTGCAAGAAAAATCTGCCATTGCAAAAAAAGCAGCAGAATTGATCAAAGATTTTGAAGTTGTCTTTATCGATGCAGGAACCACCAATGAATTATTGGTTCATGAATTGGCCAATCCAACCGTTACAGTTGTGACCAATTCCATTCACCATGCAGCTAGTTTAGTAGAGAGAGACATTCCAACGGTCATCATCGGCGGGATGGTCAAGACTTCGACTGACGCTAGCATCGGAGGAATGGCTTTGAATCAAATCGGCCAGTTGAGCTTTGATCGAGCTTTTATTGGAATGAATGGCGTAGACCTAGAGTCGTATAGCACACCGGATCTTGAAGAGGGGGCCGTTAAACGTGCCATTCTAGAGAATGCAAAGAATACTTATATTCTTCTAGACTCGTCGAAACTTGGACGGACATCTTTTGTCAAGGTAGCTCCGGTTAAGAGAGCAACCATTATTACTAATACTTCGGATACGGAAATCCTTTCTAAATTAAAAGAGAAAACGGAGGTTATAGAGGTTTGATTTATACAGTAACACTGAATCCTGCCATTGACTATATTGTCCGTCTCGATCATGTAGAGACAGGGGCGGTCAATCGGATGGCTTCGGAAGATAAATTCGCCGGTGGTAAGGGAATCAATGTCAGTCGTGTCTTGAACCGACTCGATATCGAGAACACAGCAACTGGGTTTATAGGTGGTTTCACAGGACGCTTTATCGAAGACGTGCTAACAAGCGAAGCTATTTCAACTAACTTTGTGACCGTGGACCAAGACACCCGGATTAATGTCAAGATCAAAGCCGATGAGGAGACAGAGATCAATGGCAATGGTCCAGAAGTGACAGAAGGTCAGTTGCAAGAACTACTCAGTATCCTATCCAACTTGACAGCAGATGATGTGGTAGTATTTGCAGGCTCTGCCCCATCTTCACTTGGAAATGCTGTTTACAAACAATTGATTGCAGCAACCCGTGCGACAGGCGCACAAGTGGTTTGCGACTTTGAAGGGCAGACCTTGATTGACTCCTTGGAGTTCAATCCCCAATTGGTCAAACCAAACAACCATGAATTGGGAGCCATTTTTGGAGTGACCTTGACGGAATTGCCAGAAATTGAACGCTACGCCAAAGAAATCTTGGCCAAAGGAGCACAAAACGTCATTATTTCCATGGCGGGCGATGGAGCACTTCTAGTCAGTCCAAGTGGTACTTATTTCGCAAAACCAATCAAGGGTCAAGTGAAGAATTCGGTCGGGGCTGGCGATTCTATGGTAGCAGGCTTCACTGGGAAGCTCGCAACGACAGGAGATGTCATCGAAGCCTTCAAATGGGGCGTGGCTTGTGGAACAGCGACCACCTTCTCAGATGATTTGGCGACAGCGGACTATATCAAAGAAATTTATGAAAAAGTAGAGGTAGAAAAACTATGAAAATTCAAGACGTTTTAAATAAAAACGTGATGTTGTTTGATCTTCAAGCAACAGATAAAGAAGGCGTGATCAATGAGATGGTCCAATCGCTCGTCGACAATGGTGTGGTGAAAGATTTTGAAGCTTTCAAAGCTGGCATCATGAACCGTGAAGCGCAAACTTCCACTGGTTTGGGTGAGGGGATTGCTATGCCTCACAGCAAAAACGAAGCTGTAAAAGAAGCAACGGTCTTGTTTGCAAAATCAAATAAGGGTGTTGACTATGCATCGCTTGATGGTCAACCAACTGACTTGTTCTTCATGATCGCGGCTCCAGAAGGGGCAAACGACACTCACTTGGCAGCTCTTGCTGAATTGTCTAAGTACTTGATGAAGCCAGGATTTGCAGACAAACTTCGCCAAGTAAGCACTCCTGATCAAGTGATCGCAGTTTTCGACGCAGAAGAGCAAGAAGCTGCAGCTGAAGAAGCTAAAAAAGCAGAAGCTGGCAAAGAAGCAGCCTCATCTGACAAACCATTGATTGTTGCTGTTACAGCATGTACAACAGGTATCGCCCACACTTACATGGCAGAAGAAGCCCTCATCAAAAAAGGTGAAGAAATGGGTGTTACAGTCCGTGTTGAAACCAACGGGGCATCCGGTGTCGGCAACCGCTTGACAGCAGAAGAAATCGCCAAAGCTGAAGGAGTGATCATTGCAGCAGATAAAGCAGTTGAAACGGCTCGTTTCAATGGCAAAAAATTGATCTCTAAACCAGTCGCAGCCGGTATCCGCCAGACAGAAGAATTGATCCAAACCATCTTAGACGGCAAAGCAGATGTCTTCCACGCTGAAAATGCAGCAGAAGCTAGCGCTAGCCAAGAAAAATTGAGCTTGGGTGGAGCCTTCTACAAACACTTGATGAGTGGGGTTTCTCAAATGCTTCCATTCGTAATCGGTGGTGGTATTTTGATCGCCCTTGCCTTCTTGATTGACCAAATTCTTGGAGTTCCTCAAGATCAATTGTCTCAACTTGGTTCATACCATGAATTAGCAGCTCAATTTAAAACAATCGGTGGTGCAGCCTTTGGCTTTATGCTTCCTGTACTTGCAGGTTACATCGGATTCTCCATCGCTGAAAAACCTGGTTTTGTAGCAGGGTTTATTGCAGGATCTATTGCTAGCTCAGGGTCAGCCTTTGGTAACATCGCTTTCGGTGCTGCTAAAGGTGAATTACCAGCAGCCGTATCATCTGGCTTCCTTGGCGCTTTGGTTGGTGGTTTCCTTGCAGGTGGAGTCGTTCTCTTCCTTCGTAAAGCACTTGCAGGTCTTCCACGCTCACTCGATGGGATCCGCTCTATCCTTCTCTTGCCATTACTTGGTGTTGGTTTGACAGGTTTCTTTATGTTCCTCATCAATATTCCAATGGCTGCTATTAATACTGGTCTTAACAACTTCCTTTCAAGCTTGTCAGGTAGCTCAGCTGTCCTTCTTGGACTTCTTGTCGGCGGTATGATGGCTGTCGATATGGGTGGACCAGTTAATAAAGCCGCTTATGTCTTCGCTACAGGTACACTTGCTGAAACTGTTGCTTCAGGTGGTTCTATTGTGATGGCAGCCGTTATGGCAGCTGGTATGGTTCCTCCATTGGCAGTATTTGTGGCAACCGTCTTGTTCAAAGATAAATTCACACAAGAAGAACGCGATTCTGGTTTGACAAACATTGTTATGGGTCTTTCCTTCATCACAGAAGGTGCCATTCCATTTGGTGCAGCTGATCCAGCTCGTGCTATCCCAAGTTTCATCGCAGGTTCAGCCTTGACAGGTGCCCTTGTTGGTCTCGCAGGTTTGAAACTGATGGCTCCTCACGGAGGAATCTTCGTCATCGCCCTTACTTCAAATCCACTTCTTTACATCTTGTTTGTATTGATTGGTGCAGTCGTAAGTGGTATCTTGTTCGGCTTGCTTCGCAAACCTAAAAACTAAATATACATAAAAGAGGCTGGGACAAAAGTTCTAGCCTCTCAATTGTATTTGTATTGTCGGGCAATACGCAGTACTTGAGTGGGCTCTACTTTCTTGTTTCTTTGATAGAAAACAGAGTGAAAAGACATGGTTCTGCAATAGAATCTTGATTTAATTTGTGGTATAATTTTCATAACGCTTATTTTTAGGAGAACAAGTATGGATATTCAACGTGAAAAAGAATTTGTCAGCCAGTATCATTATGATGCTCGTAACTTTGAATGGGAAAAAGAAAATGGTACTCCCGAGACAAAAGTAGACGTCAACTTTCAATTGATTCAACGCGATACAGAGTTAAAGACAACCTCTTTAATCGTTATTTTAACCTATATGATTGTCTTTGATGGCTTTGTCATCAGCGGGACCATTACCCAAATCAACCACATTCACAATCGTTTAGTCAACGAGCCAAGCGAATTCAGCAAAGAAGAAGTAGAAGAATTAGCTCGTCCTTGCTTAAATATGCTGAATCGTTTGACTTATGAAGTTACTGAAATCGCACTTGATTTACCAGGGATCAATTTGGAGTTTTAATGCATGAAATTAGCAGTCATCACAGATTCTTCTGCTTATCTATCAGATGAATCGAGAGGACACGATAATTTATTTGTCCTAGATATTCCAGTTATCATTGATGGAGTATCTTACGTAGAAGGTAAAAACCTAACAGCAAAAGAGTTCTATCAAAAGATGGAATCTTCTTCTGAACTTCCGAAAACTAGTCAACCTAGTATCGCGGAATTAGAAGAACTCTTAGCGAAACTAGAATCTAAAGGCTATACCCATGTTTTAGGAATTTTCCTATCTTCAGGTATTTCTGGTTTCTATCAGAATATCCAGTATTTGAAGGATGAGTTCCCGAACATGACCATCGCTTTTCCAGATTCTAAGATTACCAGTGCCCCACTTGGGTGGATGGCTGAAGAAGCTGTCAAATGGTCAGGAGAAGGTCGGTCATTTGATGAAATTCTAGCTAATATCCAGATGCAAATCGATGGGACTTCTGCCTACATCATGGTAGATGATCTCGACCATTTGGTCAAAGGGGGCCGTCTTTCTAATGGAGCTGCGATCCTTGGGAATCTTCTCAGCATCAAGCCAATCCTCTATTTTAACGAGGAAGGCGTGATTGAAGTGTATGAGAAAGTTCGTACCGAGAAAAAAGCGATCAAACGCTTAGCTGAGATTATCAAAGAAGGGACTGCGGAAAAAGACTATCAGATCATTATCATTCATGGGAATGCACTGGATAAAGCAGAAACTCTTCGCGATATTCTTCATCAAGATGGTTTTGCTGGTGAGATTCCATTTGCGACCTTTGGCAGTGTCATTGGTACGCATTTAGGAAATCATAGCGTTGCTATTAGTTTTGTACCGAAAATATAAGGAGAAAACATGCCAATTAAAGTAGTGATTGCGGGTTTTAAAGGTAGAATGGGCCAAGCGGCTTATCACATGGTGTTAGAAGATCCTGAGCTTGAACTAGTTGGCTTGATTGATCCCCATGCCTCTGAGAATGAGTTGGCGGGTGTTCCAGTCTTTCATGACAAGGAAGGGATTTTGAACCTGGATGCGGATGTGTGGATTGACTTCACCATCCCTAAAGTTGCCTATGAGCATACCCGTTTTGCTTTGGAGCATGGACTGGCGCCTGTGGTCGGGACGACAGGATTTACAACAGAAGAAATCACTGACTTGATTGATTTGTCTCGTGAGAAGAATATTGGAGGGCTCATCGCGCCAAACTTTGCCATTGGGGCGGTCTTGCTCATGCAATTTGCAGCGCAGGCAGCTAAGTACTTTCCAAATGTAGAAATCATTGAGTTGCACCATGATAAGAAGAAGGATGCTCCTAGTGGGACTGCTGTGAAGACGGCTGAGCTTATCAGTCAGGTCCGTCAACCGCAAGAGCAGGGTGCACCGGACGAAGAAGAAAGTCTGCCAGGAGCTCGTGGTGCCAACTACCAAGGGATGCATATCCATTCAGTTCGCTTGCCTGGTCTGGTAGCCCACCAAGAAGTGATTT
Source organism: Streptococcus sp. AM43-2AT (assembly GCF_003603405.1). Taxonomy (NCBI): domain Bacteria; kingdom Bacillati; phylum Bacillota; class Bacilli; order Lactobacillales; family Streptococcaceae; genus Streptococcus; species Streptococcus sp. AM43-2AT. The sequence continues at coordinate 331,705 of NZ_QTND01000001.1, forward strand.
TCGGTAGTCAAGGAGAAGGATTGACCTTACGCCACGATTCCTATGATCGGGTGTCCTTCATGACAGGGGTTAATCTAGGAGTAAAAGAAGTAGTCAAGCGTCATGAGCTTGTCTATGGTTTAGAACATCTATTATGAGATTAAAAAAACTGCCTTCTGAATTTCAGGAGGCTTTGCCAATATTAGAAAAGATTCGAAAAGCTGGGTATGAAGCTTATTTCGTAGGAGGCTCTGTGCGAGATGCTATTTTAGGTCGTCCAATTCACGATGTAGACATCGCTTCTTCCTCTTACCCAGAAGAGACTAAGGCTATTTTCGAGCGGACCATTGATGTAGGGATTGAACACGGGACGGTCTTAGTTTTAGAGAACCATCAGGAATATGAAATTACCACCTTTCGGACAGAGGATGTCTATGTGGATTATCGGAGACCCAGCTCGGTAAGTTTTGTGCGCTCGCTAGAGGAAGATCTTAAGCGCCGAGATTTTACTGTCAACGCCTTTGCTTTGAGTGAAGAAGGGGAAATCATTGATCTGTTTAATGGTCTGGAAGATTTGGAGAATCGGATTTTAAGAGCTGTTGGAGTGGCAACAGAACGCTTTAACGAGGATGCTCTTCGGATCATGCGTGGATTTCGTTTTCAAGCCAGTCTTGGCTTTGATCTAGAAGAAGAGACCTTTAAAGCTATGACAGATTGCGCCCCCTTGCTAGAAAAGATCTCTGTCGAGCGCGTCTTTATTGAGTTAGATAAGCTCCTCTTAGCCCCTTATTGGCGTAAGGGCTTAGAAGGGCTGATTGCTAGCCATAGCTATCAGTATCTTCCTCTCTTGCAGAATAGTCGCTCTTCACTAGAGAAACTTTTCCAGCTAAGGATGGACTATAACTTTACGAGTTCCGAGCAAGCATGGGCTGCCTTACTCTTGACCTTAGATGAGAATAAGGTTTCTGCTTTTTTCAAGAAATGGAAAACGTCTCGTGACTTCGCTAAGAAGGTCGAGCAGTTGGTTGAAATCTACCGCTTACGAGAAAAAGCTCGTTTAAATCGTCGGGACGTCTACCGCTATGATAAGTCTCTGCTCTTATCAGCGGAAGAACTACGTCAGGCTCATGGATTGTCCGTAGATTTTCAAGTCATTGAGGAATTGTATGATTCTCTAGCTATTCATGATAAGCATGAAATTGTAGTCAATGGTGGGATGTTGATCAAGGAATACGGCCTAAAACCAGGTCCAGCTCTAGGACAAGTGCTTTCTGCCATTGAATGGGCCATTGTAGATGGAATATTAGAGAATGACATTCAAGCGATTGGAGATTTTTTGAGCGACTATCTTGAAGCTAAGAAGGGGGAAGCATGAGCGATTTTATCGTTGAAAAACTAACCAAGTCCGTCGGGGACAAAACGGTCTTTAAGGATATTTCTTTTATCATTCATGAGCTAGATCGGATTGGCCTAATCGGGGTTAACGGGACAGGGAAAACAACTCTCTTAGATGTTTTATCTGGTCGTTCAGGCTATGACGGAGATCGTTCTCCTTTTTCTGCAAAGAATGATTATAAGATTGGCTATCTCACCCAAGAACCTCAGTTTGATGATAACAAAACTGTCCTCGATACAGTGCTGTCAGAAGATGTGAAAGAACTCCAATTGATTCGTCAGTATGAACTGTTGACGAGCCAGTACGATGAGAGTCAGCAAGCTAAACTGGAAAAAGTGATGGCAGAGATGGATTCTCTCAATGCATGGGAAATTGAAAGCCAGGTCAAAACAGTTTTAACTAAACTGGGGATTCAGGATCTATCTGCTAAGGTTGGTAGTTTGTCTGGAGGGTTGCGTCGCCGTGTCCAGCTAGCACAGGTTCTCCTAGGAGACCATGATTTGCTCCTGTTAGATGAACCGACCAACCATTTGGATATTGATACCATCGAATGGTTGACCAATTTTCTAAAGAACTCTAAGAAAACCGTTCTTTTCATCACCCATGACCGTTATTTCTTGGACAATATTTCAACTCGAATTTTTGAACTGGACCGTGCTGGTCTAGTCGAATATCAAGGGAACTACCAAGATTATGTCCGCTTGAAAGCTGAGCAGGATGAGCGAGATGCGGCTCTTCTTCATAAGAAGCAGCAACTGTATAAGCAGGAATTGACCTGGATGCGTCGGCAACCGCAGGCGCGTGCTACTAAACAACAGGCGCGGATCAATCGTTTCCACGACCTCAAGAAGGACCTATCTCACCAGACTACAGAAACAGATCTGGAAATGTCCTTTGAAACCAGTCGGATCGGTAAGAAAGTCATCGAATTTCAAGATGTCGATTTCGCCTATGACCAGAGCCCTATTCTGCAGCAGTTTAACCTTTTGGTTCAAAACAAGGATCGAATTGGAATTGTGGGAGATAATGGTGTTGGGAAATCGACCCTGCTCAATCTCATTGCTGGGAAACTCCAACCGACTGCTGGCAAGGTTGTTATTGGAGAAACAGTGAGAATTGCTTACTTCTCGCAGCAGATCGAAGGTTTGGATGAAAGCAAGCGGATGATCAACTTCCTGCAAGAAGTAGCGGAAGAGGTCAAGACTAGCGCAGGCTCTACGTCGATTGCTGAGTTGCTGGAGCAATTTCTCTTTCCACGTTCCACTCACGGTACCTTGATAGAGAAACTTTCTGGTGGTGAAAAAAAACGCCTCTATCTCTTGAAACTTCTCATCGAAAAACCAAATGTCTTGCTCTTGGACGAGCCGACCAATGATTTGGATATCGCGACTTTGACGGTGTTAGAGAACTTCCTACAAGGCTTTGGTGGACCAGTCATCACGGTTAGTCATGATCGCTATTTTCTAGACAAGGTCGCTTCTAAGATTCTAGCTTTTGAAAATGGTGGTATCCGCGAATTCTTTGGAAATTATACGGATTACCTAGATGAGAAAAAGTTTGAGCTAGAAATGGCTACAGAAAATAGAAAGCCAGAAAAAGAAAAGGTAGTCAAGATCCGGGAAGAAAAGAAACGGATGAGCTACCAGGAAAAGCAGGAGTGGGCAACCATTGAGAGTGAGATCGAAGCGATTGAAAACAAGATTGCAACTATCGAAGCTGAGATGAATGAGAATGGTTCTGACTTCGGGAAGTTGGCCAGTCTTCAACGTCAGATGGATGAAGAAAATGAGCAACTCTTAGCCAAGTATGAACGGTATGAGTACTTGAGTGAGTTGGCAGAAAACTAAAGGAGGCAGAATGCAGCATATTAGTAAATACAGTCTATTATTGTCATCATTTTTATTTTGTGGCATTGGATTTATTCTCTTTGTAAATCCAATCGAAAAGATTGCCACCTTTAGCTGGTTGATTTCACTGGGCTTTTTCTTGATTTCAGTTTCGCGTTTGTCACGTTACTACCGTCTACGGACCCAAGCGAGCTTGTCAGATCCCTATTTGTTCCAAAGTGCGGTTTCACTGGTCTTTGCAGTCTATCTTTTGCTCTATGGCTACAAGACCTTGCCAATTGTCTTTCCGATGACACTTGGTATTTGGCTCTTGTATAAGTCTGCTTTGAGTTTGAAAAAGGCCCATTACCTTTCCAAACGATCTGAAGAATTATCCAAGAAATTTACATTTTGGGGGCTTATTCAACTGTTTACAGGATTGTTTCTCATTGTTAGTCCTCTATCTATTAGTATCTTCTTGTTACATATTTTGGGATTGTTCTTCTTCATAATTGGCGTTCAATCCTTGAGACTCTTTTTAAAACTTCATAACGAAGAGTAAAGAAATCTGTCTGTGTTTTTGCAGACAGGTTCTTTTTTGCAAATGAAATTGAGAGAATTCTTGAAAAATGATTGAAACCCTTTTCACATTTTGGTATACTAGTGTCAAGAGAATAGGAACAAAGGAGTGTAAAATGTCCAAGAAAATTATTGGTATTGACTTAGGTGGAACATCTGTCAAATTTGCCATTTTGACGCAAGAAGGTGAAATTCAAGAAAAGTGGTCTATTAAGACCAACATCCTCGACGAAGGAAGCCACATCGTTCCTGATATCATCGCTTCCATTCAACATCGCTTGGAACTATTAAACCTTTCAGCAGAAGATTTCATAGGAATCGGAATGGGATCACCTGGTGCAGTTGATCGCTTCGAAGGAACGGTTATCGGGGCCTACAACCTTAACTGGAAGACTCTTCAGCCAATCAAGAAAGATATTGAGTCTGCCTTGGGAATTCCTTTCTTCATCGACAATGACGCTAACGTTGCTGCCCTTGGTGAACGTTGGAAAGGTGCTGGCGAAAATCAACCAGACGTCGTCTTCATGACACTTGGTACAGGTGTTGGTGGCGGTATCGTGGCGGAAGGAAAACTCTTGCACGGTGCTGGTGGTGTAGCTGGTGAACTTGGCCATATCACAGTAGACTTCGATCGTCCATTTGATTGTACCTGTGGTAAGAAAGGTTGCTTGGAAACAGTAGCTTCAGCAACTGGTATTGTCAATTTGACTCGTCGCTATGCAGATGAATATGCAGGAGATGCGGAGTTGAAACGCTTGATTGACGATGGAGAAGAAGTCACAGCTAAGACTGTCTTTGATTTGGCTAAAGATGGGGATGATTTGGCCTTGATTGTCTACCGTCATTTCTCTCAATACTTGGGTATTGCTTGTGCCAACATCGCAAGTGTCTTGAACCCAGCAAACATCGTCATCGGTGGTGGTGTATCAGCAGCAGGTCAATTCCTCTTGGATGGGGTTCAAAAAGTCTTTGATGAAAATACCTTCCCACAAGTTCGTACTTCAACCCAACTGGTGCTTGCTAATCTTGGAAATGATGCAGGAGTTATTGGAGCTGCGTCACTTGTCCTACAATAGAATCATACAAAAAGAGTTCTAAATTGAATCATTTAGAACTCTTTTTATTTATCCTATGTTATAATGAAAGTATTAAAGTATTTAAGGAGAATGAATGACAAAAGCAGATATCCTTTTTAAAGAAAATATTCGAAGAATTATGGAAGAAGGCGTCTGGTCTGAGCAGGCTCGGCCTAGGTACAAGGATGGTACAACTGCCAATTCCAAGTACATTACTGGGGCTTTTATGGAATTTGATCTAGCCAAAGGCGAGTTCCCTATTACGACGCTTCGTCCTATCGCCATTAAGTCGGCTATCAAGGAGATGCTCTGGATTTATCAGGACCAGTCTAATAGTCTGGAACTCCTAAATGACAAGTACCAAGTCCGCTACTGGAATGACTGGGAAGTGGGAGATACGGGAACAATTGGAGAGCGGTATGGTGCCGTCGTTAAAAAGCACGACATCATCAACAAGATTCTCAAACAGTTAGAGGAGAATCCTTGGAATCGTCGCAATATCATTTCCCTTTGGGACTACCAAGCCTTTGAGGAGAGCGAAGGACTCTTACCTTGTGCTTTTCAAACCATGTTTGATGTGCGTCGTGTCGATGGGGAAATCTATCTGGATGCAACCTTGACCCAACGTTCCAATGACATGTTGGTAGCCCACCACATCAATGCTATGCAGTACGTGGCTCTTCAAATGATGATTGCCAAGCACTTTGGCTGGAAGGTTGGCAAGTTCTTTTACTTTATTAACAACCTACACATCTATGATAACCAATTTGAACAGGCAGAAGAATTACTTCGGCGTGAGCCATCTGATTGCCAGCCTCGTTTGGTATTGAACGTACCAGATGGCACCAATTTCTTTGAGATTAAAGCTGAGGATTTTGTACTGGAGGACTATGATCCTGTCAAACCTCAATTGAAGTTTGATTTGGCTATTTAGGCTTTAAACAAAAAAATCACTATATAGATATATAGATAGGAAGAAAGTTTAATTTTTTCATAAAAATGAACCATACTTCCTATTATTTAAATTTAATGATTAGTAATATCATCAAAAATTTTAAAAATGATTAGTTTTTGAGTCATTTCACTTTGATATTTTTAACTAATCTGATAGAATATATAAGGTTTAAAAAATAGGCCAATAAATTAGCTTATTAATTGTAAAAAATTATGGAGGAGAATATGGGCAAAGATTTATTTAATGATCGCATTAGCAGATTTTCGATTCGTAAATTGAACGTCGGAGTTTGCTCTGTCCTTTTAGGAACACTCGTTATGGTTGGTACAGCGTCTAGCGTAGCAGCCGAAGAAAACGCAGAGAACCCAGCAACTGTTGCAAAGGTAACAGAAGAAGGGGCTCAACCTGCTACACCAACTGAAGCTCCAGCTTCTACGACAACTGAAGCACCCGCTACAACAAGTGAAGCTCCAACTTCAGCTACCACTTACAATGCTGAAGCACCAGTAACTCCAGCAGGTGCAACACCAACAACAACTACTGAACCAACAACTGCAGCTACGACTGAAGAAAAACCAGCAGCAACTCCTGCAGCAACAGAAGCTTCAACAAACCCTAACAACAAGGCAACTGAAGCAGCTGCAACAGATAAGAAAGAAGAAGTGGCTGCTGGTGTCGTAGCACCAGCAACTGAAACTCCTGCTGTAACAGCAGAAACTTCTGGCAAACGCCGTACTCGTCGTGCTCTCGGTGACGCAAATGATCCAAGTTTGATTGGGGATGACGTTGAAGACGCAACATCAACTCCAAAGGTTGAAAAACCAGGATATACAACAGACCTTGACGCAAAATCTTTGACTAGCCAGATTACATGGTTGGACTTTGGAGATGTAGCCAACTGGACAGGAACCACTACGACATTAGTACCTGCCGCCGAAACTAAACCAACTGAAAACTTACAAGAGAAAATGGCTCTTCAAGTTGGGGCTACCTATACTAAGGAAATCATGCCTGGATATGTGGTAACCATCAAAGTTAAGTCTTTGAAACCCTTCCAAGCAACAGAAATCTATAAGAAGCGACTAGAAAGCCAAGGAGCTACTGACGCAGAAAAAGCAACCTATGATCCAAATGCTCGAAACGGTTTTGTCAATAATTCAAGTTCACCTACTTCTAAGTTACATTTCAATAACGGTGATGAGGCCATGATTACCGCAGAGCCTCAAAATGGTTATACCGAAATTAGACATGAAGGAATTGATACCAAAGCCAAGAAGACAACCATTGCTTCAGCGATAAATGGTGGAAATATCGGAGTTCAGTTTGAAATCTCTGCAACCTTCCGTGGTAAGACAGTTAAGCCAGCTATTGTTATGGCTGATGGAGAGTCTGCCAACCCTGGTGAATTTGTTATGTTCACTACCAACGGAGAAGGTTGGCAACATCTTGGAGAATGGAAAAAAGATTATAAAAGAGATAGTGTACCGTACATGATACAAGATACGGATAATCTTTTTGGCCCTAACCCTACTACTACTATTAATGGTAAATCATTCTACGGAATTAACCTTAACCAACTTCGCGGGTCTACTTTAGTTGGCCCAGATAAGAAACCAGTCGCTTGGAAGTATTTTGGAAACCCTGACCAAGTAACTGGTGGTCTTGGGACTGGTGTCTTTGGGCCAAATATTTCTGCAGGCGTTTCCTCTGTTCCCCTTGTTATGACGCGTGGAGCATCTGAAGTGGGACTTTACATCGCTTCGGGTGGTAAACAGTCTGCTATGCTAGGGTTCTTCCCACTTGATGAAGGGGATGCTCCTGAGTCATATGGTAAAGCAGTCCATACCATTGCAACTGTTGACGGTGTTACTGGAGCTAAAGTAAATCAACCGTATCTTGGTAACGTGAGTCCTGATATGGATGAAAACACGACTCTTGACTGGTTCGGTGATGATAAGGCAACTACGGCCGATGAAGGAATTGACCAATTACTTCCAGATGAACTCAAAGGGACAACCAATGAGATGATCAAGATGGATCGTACACGCCCAGGGAACTACAAAATGTCAGTTCAAGCCCATTTGGATGGAGCTTCAGAAGCAAATATCTATGGTTGGGTAGACTTTAACCAAAATGGTAAATTCGATGAGGATGAACGCTCAAATCTCGCTACAATCACACAAGATGGCACTGTTGAGTTGACCTTCGCAAACAGTAAGACTTTTATTGATCCAAGTATCAACGAATTAGGTGCTCGTGTCCGGATTGCTAAGAAAGCAACTGAGATTGAAAGCCCAACGGGTATGGCTTTCTCAGGGGAAGTGGAAGACTTCAAGACTCAAATCACCCACCCACCAAAAGGGGAATTCAAGGAAACTTCTGGCCCTCAAGGTGCCAAACAAACAGCAACTGTAGCCTTTACAGCACGAGGAGAACACAAGTATCAACGTAACTCTCAGGCAGTTATCGACGAAACTGTAGAACCATACATCGTTGATAAAGATGGCAATCGTGCAACCCTTGATGCGGATGGTTATTACGTAGTTCCAGGTCAAGGGAAATACAAGATAACTGCCAACGGTAAAGACGTAGATGTTGAGTTTATCCCAGAAGATAACTTCCTTGGAACTGCAGATGGTATTTCTATCCGTCGTTCAGATAATAATGGCTATGATACTGGTTGGTCAACAAAATTCCCAGACCAAGAACCAAACATTGATGGTCAATTGAATACCATGGATGGTCTTTACATCCCAACAGTTACTCCTATTGATATTGAAGCTGTTGACAAGACATCGACTGATGTTCAAGGTGCAACTCAAAAAGAAACACCAACCTTTAACACAACTGAAACTAACGCAAATGGAGATAAGATTTCGGTCACTCCAAGTGCAGAATACCCTGCTAAGTTAGTAGATCCAGCAACAGGACTTTCTACTGATGCGCCATCTGTAACAGTAGATGGAGAAGGAACATATACGATCAATCCTACAACGGGCGAAGTAACCTTTACTCCAGATCCTAGCTTCACTGGTACTGCAAAAGGTGTGGAAGTTACATTGTCAGCGCCAGTTGGTCGCAATAAAGACGGTAAGGTTCAAGCGGAATACATCAAGACAGCTACAGCTAAGTACACTCCAACTGTAACTCCAATTGCCATCACTCCAACAGACAAGGTTTCTGAGGATATCCAAAATGTTCCACAAACTCAAACTCCTACATTTGAGTTGAGCAACGACAAGACTGCGAAAATCACAAGTAAGAAATTGGTAGATCCAGCAACTGGTCAACCTACTGATGAAACTACTGTGACAGTAGAAGGTGAAGGAACATATTCAATTGATCCTACTACAGGTGCGGTAACCTTCACTCCTGAGAAAGACTTTGTCGGAACTGCTAAAGGTGTTAAAGTCCAAGCAACTGCGACTGTTACAAATGCTAATGGTAAAACTGCAACTATCACTTCTGATGCAAGCTACACACCTACTGTAAAAGCAGCTGTGCCAACAGCAGATCCAGCTACATCTAAAGATATCCAAGGTGCTACTCAAACAGGTAAACCAACCTTTGCGGGTACAACTGTTTCTGTAAATGGTGAAGACAAAGAAATCACTATTAAAGATAACAGCTACAAACTTTTGGATAAAGATGGTAACGAAGTTTCAACTACAACAGCTTACGCGGAAGATGGAACAACACCAATCGGTACATTCACGATCGACCCAGCAACTGGAACTGTAACCTTCACACCAACTGATAAGTCTTACACAGGTAAAGTAACGCCTGTTAAGGTTCAAGCTGAAAGCTCAAACGGAATCAAGGTTGATACAACTTACACTCCAGAGATTGTTCCAGTAACTCCAACAGCTACACCAGCAGAAACAACTGACATCCAAGGTGCTACTCAAAAAGGTAAGCCTGAATTCAAAGGTGGAACTGTAACGGTTGATGGCGTTGAAAAGACTGTTGAAATCAACGAAGATGTTCCAGCGACATTTGACGATGGATCTACTACGAAGACAGTAGAAGGTGTTGGTACTTACACAGTAGCTCCAGATGGAACAGTGACATTTGTACCAGAAAAATCATTCGTAGGAACTGCCCCAGCCGTGACAGTTGTCCGCGAAGATAAGAACGGAACAAAAGCTTCAGCAACCTACACTCCAACTGTAACTCCTGTTAAACCAACTGCTACACCAGCAGAAACAACAGATATTCAAGGTGCCACTCAAACAGGTAAACCTGAATTTACTGAAGGTGATAGCCGTGTACCAATCAACGAAGATGTTCCAGCAACATTCGACGACGGTTCAACAACTAAGACTGTTGAAGGTGTTGGTACATACACAGTAGCTCCAGATGGAACAGTGACATTTGTACCAGAAAAATCATTCGTAGGAACTGCACCAGCCGTGACAGTTGTCCGCGAAGATAAGAATGGAACAAAAGCTTCAGCAACCTACACACCAACTGTAACACCAGTAACACCAACAGCTGAAGATGCAACTTCAACTGACAAACAAGGTCAAACACAATCTGGTAAACCAACCTTCACACCAGGTAACGAAAACGTCCCAATGGATGATGATACACCTGCAACCTTTGAAGATGGTTCAACTACGAAAACAATTCCAGGTGAAGGAACCTACACAGTAGCTCCAGATGGAAGTGTAACCTTCGTACCAGAAAAATCATTCACAGGAACGGGAACAGGCGTGACTGTTAAACGTGTAGATAAGAACGGTACACCAGTAACAGCTAAGTACACACCAACTGTAACTCCAGTAACACCAACAGCAACTCCAGCTGAATCAGAAGCTCCTCAAGGTGTGGTACAAACAGGAACTGTAACCTTCACAGAAGGTGATCCAGTAGCACCAATCGACAAGGATACTATTACTCTTCTTGATGAAAATGGTCAACCAGCTGAATCAGTCGTTGCTAAATCTCCAGAAGGTAAAGAAATCGGTACTTTCACAGTTGATAAGGAAACAGGTGTTGTAACCTTCACACCAACTGATAAATCATACTCAGGTGAAGTCGTTCCAGTTAAGGTTCAAGCCAAGGATGCAAACGGCACTCCAGCTGAAACAACCTACACTCCTAAGATTACTCCAGTTGTTCCAACTGCTGATCCTGCAACATCTACAGATATCCAAGGTAAAACACAAACAGGTACACCAAGCTTCACACCTGGTAACCCTGCAATCCCAATGGATGATGAAGTTCCAGCAACCTTTGAAGATGGTTCAACTACGAAGACAATTCCAGGTGAAGGAACTTACACAGTAGCACCAGATGGAACAGTTACTTTCGTACCAGAAAAATCATTCACAGGAACAGGTACAGGTGTAACAGTTAAACGTGTTGATAAGAACGGTACTCCAGTTACTGCAACCTACACACCAACAGTAACTCCTGTGACTCCAACAGCTGAACCTGCAACATCTACAGACATCCAAGGTCAAACCCAAACAGGTACACCAAGCTTCACACCTGGTAACCCAAGTGTGCCAATGGATGATGATGTGCCAGCAACCTTTGAAGATGGCTCAACTACGAAGACAATTCCAGGAGAAGGAACTTACACGGTAGCTCCAGATGGAACTGTAACCTTCGTGCCAGAAAAATCATTCACAGGAACAGGTACAGGCGTAACAGTTAAACGTGTTGATAAGAACGGTACTCCAGTTACAGCTAAGTACACACCAACAGTAACTCCTGTGACTCCAACAGCTGAACCAGCTACATCTACTGATGTACAAGGTGCTACTCAAACAGGTAAACCAAGCTTCACAGAAGGTGACAGCCGTGTGCCTATGAACGATGAAGTTCCAGCAACATTTGATGATGGTTCTACAACTAAGACAGTTGAAGGTGTTGGTACTTACACAGTAGCTCCAGACGGAACAGTTACATTCGTACCTGAGAAATCATTCGTCGGAACTGCACCAGCAGTAACAGTAGTTCGTGAAGATAAGAACGGAACAAAAGCATCTGCAACCTACACACCAACAGTAACTCCTGTGACTCCAACTGCAGAATCAGTAACTTCAATTGGTAACAAGGGACAAACCCAAACAGGAAAACCAACCTTTACTCCTGGTAATCCAAATGTTCCAATGAATGATGAAGTTCCAGCAACATTTGAAGATGGTTCAACAACTAAGACAATTAAAGGTGTTGGTACTTACACTGTGGCACCAGATGGTACAGTAACTTTCACACCAGAACCAGAATTTGTTGGTGAAGCACCATCAGTGACAGTTGTTCGTGAAGACGTAAACGGAACGAAAGCTTCTGCAACTTACACTCCAACTGTTCTTCCTGTGACTAAGTTTGTTGACAAAGAAGGCAAAGAAATCCCAGGATATCCTACAGTTGATGGTGAACAACCAAAAGCTGAAATTCCAGGTTACCGCTTCGTTGAAACGAAGAAATTACCAAACGGTGATACAGAGCACGTCTACGAGAAAGTTACAACTTCACACGTAGATGAAAATGGAAATCCAATTCCTGGTTATCCAACAGAAGATGGTGAGCAACCGAAGAAAGATATTCCAGGTTACGAGTTTGTGAAGACAATTGTAGATGAGAACGGTAATACTCAACACATCTACAAGAAGACGGTGACACCAACACCAGTTCCTACACCAACTCCAACCCCAACACCTACTCCGGTTCCTACACCAACTCCAACACCGGTTCCAACACCGGCACCAACTCCGGATCCAGTTCCAACACCAGATCCAAAACCAGTTCCAGAAACTAAGGAAACTAAATTCATCAATCCATCTGATGAAACAGCAGTTCTTCCTGAAACTGGTACAGAGGAAAGTTCAAAAACTGGTCTTGCTATTCTTAGCGCTTTGACAGGTCTCTCATTATTTGGACTTGCTAAACGCAAAAAAGAAGACTAAGATCTAGGATTTGCCTCATTAAAACCGCGAGAAATCGCGGTTTTTTTGACGGAAAAAATAAGAAGTTTTGCTCAAGGAAGCAATAGTTGGAAACAGTCTTTTCTTGAAAAATTTGATAAAATAGAAGTATCAGTGTAAAGGATGTAAAAATGAGTAAGAAAGTAATTGGTATTTGGGCTCAGACAAAGAATGGGGTAATCGGCAAGGACCAGGTGATGCCTTGGCATTTGCCAGCTGAATTGCAGCACTTTAAACAAACGACTACAGGCCATGCGATTCTCATGGGAAGAGTTACCTACGAAGGTTTAAACAAACGCGTCCTCCCAAATCGGACCAATATCATTCTCTCTAGAGATGACAAATATGATGTAGAGAATGAAAAAGTTTTGTTAAAAACCTCAGTTGAGGACGTTTTCAACTGGTATAAGGATCAGGATTTGTCGCTCTTTATTATCGGTGGTGAGAAGGTCATTCGTCTTTTCGAGCCTTATCTAGAGGAGCTCTATCAGACTGTCATCGATGCCGAATTGGAAGGTGATACTTACTTCCCAGAAGACTTCCAGTGGGATCAGTTTCGCTTACTAGACGAGCGGACAATCGAAAAAGATGAAAAAAACCCTTACGACTTTACCATTAGACATTTTGAAAGAAAGGAAGACTAGTTCATGGAACGTAGTATTTTTGGCTTTTTTACAGCTGTTTTATGCGTGATTTGCCTAGTATGTGCTTCCCAGACCTTTCGGAAAAAGCGCTATGGCTTAGCTACGCTCTTCTTGTTAAATGCCTTTACTAATCTTGTGAATTCTATTCACGCCTTTTATATGACTTTATTTAGATAAATTACAAACAGACTTTAGAATCGGGAGAAGAAAATGCCTACAAATCAATCAAACGATATGATGGTTTATTGTTCCTTCTGCGGGAAAAACCAAGACGAAGTACAGAAGATTATCGCTGGGAACAATGCCTTTATCTGTAATGAATGTGTTGAGTTAGCTCAAGAAATCATTCGAGAAGAACTTGCTGAGGAAGTCTTGTCAGACCTTTCAGAAGTTCCAAAACCAATCGAACTCCTCAATATCCTTAACCACTATGTCATCGGTCAGGATCGTGCTAAACGAGCGCTAGCAGTAGCTGTCTACAATCACTACAAACGGATTAACTTCCACGAAAATCGTGAAGAAGACAACGATGTAGATCTACAAAAATCAAACATTTTGATGGTCGGTCCTACAGGCTCCGGAAAAACTTTCTTGGCTCAAACGCTTGCTAAGAGCTTAAACGTACCATTTGCTATCGCCGATGCAACAGCCTTGACAGAAGCGGGTTATGTCGGAGAAGACGTTGAGAACATCCTTCTTAAGCTGTTGCAAGCAGCTGACTTCAATATTGAACGTGCAGAGCGAGGCATCATCTATGTTGATGAAATCGATAAGATTGCCAAGAAGAGCGAGAATGTCTCTATCACCCGTGATGTGTCTGGTGAAGGGGTACAGCAAGCCCTCTTGAAGATCATCGAGGGAACTGTTGCCAGCGTGCCACCTCAAGGAGGACGCAAGCATCCACAACAAGAGATGATCCAAGTCGACACCAAAAACATTCTTTTCATCGTAGGTGGAGCCTTTGATGGGATTGAAGAAATTGTGAAGCAACGTCTAGGTGAAAAGATTATCGGATTTGGCCAAAACAACAAAGCCATTGATGAATCCAGCTCTTATATGCAAGAAATCATTGCAGAAGATATCCAAAAATTCGGTATTATTCCTGAGTTAATTGGTCGTCTTCCTGTTCTTGCTGCTTTGGAGCAACTGACAGTTGAAGATCTGGTCCGTATTTTGAAAGAACCAAGAAATGCCTTGGTGAAACAATACCAAGCTCTCTTATCCTTTGATGATGTTGAATTAGAATTTGATGACGAAGCGCTTGAAGAAATTGCAAGTAAGGCTATTGAACGCAAGACAGGTGCTCGTGGATTACGCTCTATCATCGAAGAAACTATGATGGATGTCATGTTTGAAGTTCCAAGTCAAGAAGATGTCAAACTGGTTCGCATCACCAAAGAAGCAGTTAAGGGAACTGAAAAACCAATTTTAGAAACTGCCTAGAAAGAAATTTTATGAAAGTAAATACTCATAATGCAGATATCTTGTTGAGCGCTACCAATAAAAGTCATTATCCTCAAGATGATATCCCAGAAGTTGCACTTGCCGGTCGATCAAATGTCGGCAAGTCTTCTTTTATTAATACCATGCTGAATCGCAAGAATTTGGCTCGTACATCTGGAAAACCAGGAAAAACACAATTGTTGAACTTTTTCAATATCGATGATAAACTTCGTTTTGTCGATGTACCTGGCTATGGTTATGCACGTGTCTCCAAAAAAGAACGCGAAAAATGGGGCAAGATGATCGAAGAATATCTGACAACTAGAGAGAATTTAAGAGCTGTTGTCAGCCTGGTCGATCTTCGTCATGAACCCTCAGCAGATGATGTTCAAATGTATGAATTTTTAAAATATTACGAGATTCCTGTTATCTTAGTTGCGACCAAAGCTGATAAAATTCCAAGAGGGAAATGGAACAAGCACGAATCCATGATTAAGAAGAAGTTGGATTTTGATAAATCAGATACCTTTATCATCTTTTCATCGGTTAATAAAACTGGAGTAGAAGAAGCTTGGGAATCAATTTTTGATTTTAGTTTTTCGGAATAAATCGTATTATTACTTGACTGTTATTAATTTGTTTGATTTATCTCGATATTGTAATTAAAATGTAATATTTAACTCAACATTTTAGGGTTTTTCTGTGCTATAATCATCTTAAAGACTATTCATTAAAACATTAGGAGATTATCACATTGAAAAAAATACTAAATAAATCGAAATTGATTGGATCATTAGTGGCTCTGGTTGCTGTAGGAACAGTAGCGGCAGCCATGAGTGAGCATGTAGGGAATGTTGGTGCTAACGACGAGGCTTATTCTCAATACGCAGATCCAACAGAAGCTTTCATCTCACAAATCGGTGAATCTGCTCGTCAACTTGGTCAAGAAAATGATCTTTATGCATCTGTTATGATTGCTCAAGCCATCTTAGAAAGTGGATCAGGTCAATCTGGTTTGTCATCGTATCCACACTATAACCTTTTTGGTATTAAGGGGAGCTATGCAGGTCAATCAGCAGTGATGCAGACTTGGGAAGATGATGGTAATGGAAATGCCTATACAATCAATGATGCTTTCCGTTCATACCCTAGCTACTATGAATCATTACAAGACTACGTTGCAGTTTTGAAACAAGGTCATTTTGCAGGAGCTTGGAAGAGCAATACAACAAGCTATCAGGATGCAACAGCTGCTTTAACGGGTGTTTATGCTACTGACACTAGTTACTATGCAAAATTGAACCACATTATTGAAGCTTACAATCTTACTCAATATGATTCACCAAGTGTTTATGGTGGATATGAAGGGACAGTTTACAACCCTTATCGCCAACAATATACGACCCAAGAAATCTTGAACTTGGATATCGCTTGGGCGAATCGTTTCTTATAATATATGAATTAAATTGAATTATAAACAGACTATCATAGTCTGTTTTTTTATTTCATCGTTTTAAATCGTTTTATTGATCTTTGTTATGGAACACAGTATTTTTATTTAAATTTTTCTGAAAACCTTTTCAGGAATTCCATTCTATGATATAATGAAGAAGTTCACAAATCCAATATATAAGGAGATTCAGATGGGAGAATCAAATTTTGTTCTTAAGGTAGAAGCAGCATGTCAGAAGAAGGAAGAATTGTATACAGCTTCTAAAGCTCGTTATGCGGTTCGATCTATGTTTGCGGGTGCGTTTTTGACAATGAGTACTGCAGTAGGGATTGTGGGGGCAGACCTTCTCAACACCTTCTTGCCAGGTTCTGGTCGTTTCTTATTCCCGTTTATTTTTGCGTGGGGATTGGTTTATTTACTATTCTTAAATAGTGAGTTAACGACTTCCAATATGATGTACCTTACTGCTGGTGTTTATTTAAAGAAGATTAATTGGAAAAAAGCTTTAGAAATTTTACTCTATTGTACATTCTTTAACCTTGTCGGTGCTTTGTTCCTGGCTTTCCTCTTTTCACAGACTAGTGCATTTGCAAACTTAAATCCAAAAGGCTTCCTTGGCTCGGTTGTAGAGATGAAGCTCCAACGTTCGAATCAATTGGTCTTCTTCGAAGGAGTTATTGCCAACATCTTCGTTAACATAGCAATCTTGTCCTACCTTTTCTTTAAAGATGAAACAGCGAAAGTTTTGTTGGCTTTGTCAGCTATTTATATGTTTGTCTTTCTTACAAATGAACACATTGCGGCAAACTTTGCTTCTTTCTCACTGGCTACCTTTAATTCTATTTCTAAAGATTTGCCTCATTTAGAGTTCTTCAATGTCCTTCGTCATTACGCTGTCACTTTTGTAGGTAACTGGGTAGGAGGAGGAGTACTCATGGGCTTGGCCTATGCATGGCTCAATCGTACAAAGACTATTTATAAAGATTAAATATTTTTTAAAAAAAGTTTGCAAAAACACTTGCATTCTTTTTTTTTATGTGATACACTAAATAACGGTTTGAAAAAACTGCCTAAGACAGTAGGGGAGCTAGACTCATAAATATCCTACCGAGGACAAAACGTATCATGTAAAAAGAAGCGTATTGTACTTTCGTGTCTAGGTTTGGGCGCGTTTTTCTTTTGGAAAAATTCCCCAAGCAAAATAATTACGGAGGTGAACACACTAATGAGTGAAGCAATTATTGCTAAAAAAGCGGAACTAGTTGACGTAGTAGCTGAGAAAATGAAAGCTGCTGCATCAATCGTCGTTGTAGACGCTCGTGGTTTGACAGTTGACCAAGATACAGTTCTTCGTCGTGAGCTTCGTGGAAGCGAAGTTGAGTACAAAGTTATTAAAAACTCAATCTTACGTCGTGCAGCTGAAAAAGCTGGTCTTGAAGAATTGGCATCAGTATTTGTTGGACCATCTGCTGTAGCATTTTCTAATGAAGATGTTATCGCACCAGCGAAAATCTTGAACGACTTTTCTAAAACTGCTGACGCACTTGAAATCAAGGGTGGTGCAATCGAAGGCGCTGTCGCATCAAAAGAAGAGATCCTTGCTCTTGCAACTCTTCCAAACCGCGAAGGACTTCTTTCTATGCTCCTTTCTGTACTTCAAGCGCCAGTGCGCAACGTTGCTCTTGCAGTCAAAGCGGTTGCAGACAACAAAGAAGACGCAGCTTAATCTTAAGCTACGCAGCGTAGCCTAGCTACAAAAAAATATAAATAAAAAATTTAAAACTTATTTGGAGGAACTAACAATGGCATTGAACATTGAAAACATTATTGCTGAAATTAAAGAAGCTTCAATCCTTGAATTGAACGACCTTGTAAAAGCTATCGAAGAAGAATTTGGTGTAACTGCAGCTGCTCCTGTAGCTGTTGCTGCAGCTGGTGCTGCTGACGCTGGTGCTGCTAAAGATTCATTCGACGTTGAATTGACATCTGCAGGCGACAAGAAAGTCGGCGTTATCAAAGTTGTGCGTGAAATCACTGGTCTTGGTCTTAAAGAAGCTAAAGAACTTGTTGATGGAGCACCTGCACTTGTTAAAGAAGGTGTTGCTACAGCTGAAGCTGAAGAAATCAAAGCTAAATTGGAAGAAGCTGGAGCTTCAGTTACTCTTAAATAATCGTTTATTGATTGTTTAAGGCTGAAAGCCGAGTTTAATAGCCTTTAGTTATTAATAAAGGTGATATAATAGGAGATGTTTCTTTTGAAACTTCCCCATAAACACCCCCACAATTTTTTGTGGGGGTGTTTATGAATTTTATTAAGGATTTTAAATTATGGTAAATGTTTCTTTCTATAGTCAAGTTAATAATTATATAAAAAAACCTCTCATATTATTATTCTATAAACGTTAAAAAATTAGATTTTATTAGATATTTAGTTACATTAGGTTCTTTTTATAACCAGAGTATTAGTTCTGACGGAATTGATTTTTATTATCATTTAGTAAAAAAGACTTTTGATACCCGTAACGGAGTTTTTAAAATTTCTGATGATTATTATAATTCAGAGTCCTCAATAAAAACGTCAATTTCTTATTTTATTGGTAGTCTATCTGCTTTTGCAATAGCTGAAAAACATTATAAACTCTCCTATTTATTCCATTCGAAGGATCCTGTTATTGATAATATAATGCATTATAATCCTAATAATAATAATTTTCCTGATTATGTATGTTTTTATAATATTATTTTTAATTCTGCTTTTTGATTGAAGCTAAAGAGATATACTAGAGAAAAACAAAATAAAGGAGTAGCTATGGCTATTGAAAAGATTATCGAATTTAACAAAGACAATAAATTCAAGGCCAAATTAGAGGCGAGAAATATTGACACTTCTACGGTTGTTGATGTTGAAATCGAAGATAGAGAATTGGAGCGTAGAGCATCAGATGAATTTTCTTTTGGAGCAGTTGAAAAGTTTGTGTCAGAATAAGGCTACAACTTTAAAACTACAGCAACATGGGTTGTTTACCTAGAAGATGATGATGAATTGGCCGTATATAAAGATGGGACTAATGGTTTTAGTTTTACAGGGAAAGTCCCAGAAGGAGCATCAGTTGACGACCTTTACCTAGACTTTGAACCCTACCTATGGGTTGAAAAAGAGGGGGCGATACCTCTCTTTTTTTTATTTTTTAAATCGACAGAAAGCCTGTCAGTACAATAAATAATAACAGTCTACAAAAAAATTACTAATTAATAAAAAAAGTGTTGACAAATAAAAAAATAGTATATAATATAGTCATAAAAGATAATTAAGGGGTTGTCTTAGAAAAACGTTAAAGGAAAAGGGAAAATCTTTTATGGAAAACAAAAAATTATTTATAACAGTTGCTTCAGGTATGGTTGCCTTTGGAGTTGCAGGGAATACCACAGTAAAAGCAGATGAAATCAAACCAGTTGAATCAACAGAGGCAGTTGTTCCTGAAACAGTAGAGAATAAAGAGGTGACAGAAGCGCAAGTCGCTACTGCCCAAGTATCATACAACCAAGCTGAAAAAGAAGTCGCAAATCAACAAAACGTAGTGGAGAAGGCTGAACAAGTCGTTGCTGAAAAGACAACAGCAACAGAGAACGCCAAAACCGCTTATGAAGAAGCTGAAAGCAAAGCAAAAGAAGCTACACCTGAAAATGTGGCAAAAGCAGAAAAAACTATTGCTGATACAGAAAAAGAAGTTGAAACCAAAGAAACAGCTATCAAAACAGCTAAAGGGGAAGTTGCTAAAGCTGAAAACGAAGTTGCAGGGCAAAAACCTAACGTTGCAAAAGCACAAGAAAAAGTAGGAGAAGCCCAAGCAGATGTGAACACAGCCCAAACAGATGTGAACACAGCTCAAAAAGCACTTGATGGCACAGGGGCGAAAGAAGTAGTTGCTAAAGCAGAAGCTACAAAAGCTCAACAAGAAAATGACCAAAAGAAAGTTGATGAAGCCAAGGCAAATCTTGATAATGCTAAAAAAGCAGATGCAACACGCCAAGAAGCTATCAACAAAGCTACAAAAGAAGTAGCTACCAAAGAAGCAGAAGTCAAAAAAGCAGTTACAGCTCTTGATGATGCAAATAGCAAAATGCAAAAAGCAGGTGAGGTACTAGCTACAACAACTGGTGAGTACACAGATGCTAAAAACGACTACGAAAGCCTTATTAACTTCACAGTCCCTACTAAGTATGTAGAAGCCTTGAAGAAGTATGCTGACTACAATCTAAGCGAGGCAGAGCGTGAGAAAGCTGAAAATGACCTGAAAGCAATGAACGCTGAAATGAGTTTGCTGAACCAATTCAAGTCAAATCCAAAAGACAACGAAGTTGTAATGACGATTGGTGAGTTCACGAATGGACAAAAAGACGAACTTACTTTCTTTGCGAATGATATTTTGAACCAAATCCGTAAAGCGTTTGGAACAAAAGAAGCGGTCATTACAAAAGGAGCGAAGACTTTTGCGAATGATGTTGCAAAAGGTTACACCAACGATAATTGGGGTTGGGATAAAGTAGTAAAAGAGGGGCATGACGTACCTGCGATTATTGATGCTTCTAAGAAACACGGTTTGTATGAGGGTCAATACTACGAAAACCTATTCACATTATATGGTGGACGTAAAACAATCACAATGAACCGTGCTAAAGAATTGATTTTTGATGCCTTCCAAAACTACCTCTTTAATGGTGATGAATGGTTACACGCTAAGTCTGTATCAGGAGTTGACAATGAAGATAACGAAAATCAGTACATGGGTGTTGAAATTACCTCACGGGAAAATGCTACAAGCGTACACTTGTTGACTGTTCCAGATGGGCATATCAAATCAGGTTCAACATTTGATAAGACTATTGAACGCAATCCAAAAACCAAAGAGCAGATTGTTTCACGCTACAATGCTACTAAAGGTGCTTATGAAACTGCAAAAGCTGACTACACGAAAGCTCAAACAGTCGTAGAAACTGCAAAAGCAAATAAAGCTACTGCTGATATTGAATTTATCAAAGCGACTAATGAACTAGCTACCAAGCAAGCTGTCAAACAACAAACACCAGAAGCACAGGCTGAACTTGACAAGGCACAGGCAGAATTGGTAAAATCTACTGCTGAAAACAAGAAAGCCCAAAAAGCTGTCGAAAACCTAAATGCAGATATTCTGGTTAAGAAGTCTGTCCTTGAAAATGCTAAAAAGGTTCTTGCTGAAAAAACTCAAAAACTTACTACAAAACAAGCAGAATTAAAAGCAGAACAAGACAAACTTGCTGAACTTGAAGGTGTATTAGCTACTGCTAAAGCAAACCTTGAAAAAGCGAAATCTGAATTGGTGGCAACAAATCAAAAACTTGTAGAAGCAAAAGCACACTACCAAGCTCTTGTAGATGCACCAGTTAAACTTGATGAAGCTAAAAAGGCTTACGAAACATCACAAGCAGAGCTAGACGAAGCTGAAAAAGTTGCAAAAGTCGCACAATCTAAGTTGCAAGAATTGGTTGCAATCCGTGACGAAAAGAAAGCAACATTTGAAAGTCTTAAAACACAATTTGAAGCACAAGAAGAAGCGAAACGACAAGTTGAGTTGGAGCGTAAACGTGTAGAAATTGCTAAACAAGGACTTACAAGTGTTCCAGTATTCTCACAAAAAGGTGAAATCATTGACTTTGTACCAGAAGTGAAAGCTACCCCTGTTGCCCTTTCAGTTGGTGAAAAAATTGTAGATGAAACGGTTGACACAAACTACCAAGCACCTACTAATTTGCCACAAACAGGCACACAAGGAAACGCCTTTGCACTTGTAGGATTTTCATTGATGGCTATTCTAGGGCTAGGCTTAAAAAAGAAAACTAAACTATGTCATTTTTCAACGTACTACCAAAGGATAAGAAACGCCCTGTAAGCAAAATCTAACCAGAACCTATCATCCTAGAAAAAGAAGCTGTAAAGGAAATTCAAGTTACAGTAGGGGAAAGTGTCGCAAAGGCAAAATATGGAGTGAAGAGTAAAAAATCTCCTTACTCAGAAGAAGAAACAAACTTTCTACCACACCAGAGAAACCAGTTGAACCAAAACCACAAGAACCTAAGAAGTTTTACCACATACAGGTGAAACAGCCAGCATGGCATTGATGTTAGGAGGAATAAGTGTAGGTTTGGTTGGACTTGGGTTTGCTAAACGCAAAGAACTGCAATAATTTCAAGATCCTTTATTGGTAAAATAACAGTCTATGTTTTAAAGACATGGGCTGTTTTTTTTATGTTTTTTGAACAAAGCTGTTGTTTTTTTATTTAACATGATATAATCTTGATATTGATAATCTAGTCATGGATTTATTTGATTTAACAGAAAATGAGAAGAAAATTGTTTCTGAATTTACTTTATAAGTATTGGAGTTGTAATGAGTTTTTTTGAAGATGAATTAATAAAAAAGGTTTCAGTAAGATTTCGAGAGTTAAGAGGATCAAGACAAATAGAAACAATTTCGTACGGACAAAAATCTACAATAAAAAGAATAGAATCAGGGAAGAATATAAAAAGTGGAAATTTTATTCCAGATAGCTTATTGGAAGACTACTCCCGAATATTTAAAATAAAAAAAGATCGATTAATATTTGGGACAGACAATGAAATAGCCGACCTTCTTGAATCTACTTTTTATAATTACTTTCAAGAAATCTTACTTAATAGAAAAGTTAGTGGTAACTTATGTGAATTTAATAGATCTTTTATAGATTATTTATGTATTTTTGCCGAATTTTCAACGTGGTATAACTTTAATTTTAATAAAAAATGTAGTTTATTATTTTTTACACCTTGGATTATTATTAAAAGGAGATTAGTAAGTTCCTTTAAACATTATGTGATTGAAGTTATCTTTAATGATGAAGGACAATCATTTAAATTTGTTGAAATAAATAGACAATTTCATAGATGGCTTGAATTTGAACTTGCTAATTTTTTCTTTCCAGAGATTATTGAATTATTAAAAAAAGATACTATTTTCAAAATTGGTTATATGGTTAATACTTTAGCAAAAGAATTTATAGAGTATGATTTACCAACATTAAATGATGATTCAATACCATTCAATTATTTAAGATTAAAAACACATATTTCCCCAATTACTGTAAAGCTTAAAATAGATGAAAAATATATAACTATATTGAAACGCATTCATCCTAATAAAGATAATAAAGATAATAAAGATAATAAAGTAGGTATGAAAGAATTAGTTCCTGTATATAAAATTTTAAATAGAAATGAGTTTTTGGATCATGTAAAAAATAATTCAATTAAATTCGGTGGAAAAGTACCTGGAATTTTAAAAATAAATAGTAAAGCATCAAAATTTGTACAATTGGAATTAAATGATCTATTTTTAAATGAAATTAAAACACTCACTAAATATCAGAGTTATCTTTTAAATCTAATCAGATATCAGGAATTAGAAGATTTTTTATAACCCTTTATATACTTAAAAAAGAGATATATTTTATATATTTCTTTTTTAATTTCTAATTTAATAACTTATATAACGAATTATCAATTTTAATAGTCTATCTTTTCGTCTAAAATTCTTAATTTAAAAGTATACCAAATTTTATACTAACTATGTAATTTCTAGTTATATAATTATTTTATCAGATCACAGCAATGATTTGATAGAAAATTGAAAATAGAGTTGCAAATCTATTTTCAAATGAATAAAGAAGTTGCTGATTCTTTAATTCAAAATAAAGAGAGGTAAAAAATTATGACACTAAAAAATTTAAGAAGTTTTTTAAAATTCGATAAATCATTCTTCGAAAAAAAAGAATTTGTATATTTAAATTGTAGACTTACACAAGATAATCATTTAAAAGTAACGTTACTTATTGTTGAAGATAATACCGAGTATCAAAACGAACAGAATAACCTTGGTGAACAAGTGGTCATTACTGTTTTGAACAAAGGAATTGATGATTATTCTTCATTTAAACCACTTCAAACAGTTTGTAAAGTTGTAAATATTAGTAAAGCAACTGTCTATGGCGAGTATCAAAATCAATTGTCAATTACTGCCGATGTAATTTTAGATTCACAAGGAAATAAGCAACATGAAAAGAGTTAGTATAAATTGGGTGTATCCTTTTTGGGGAAGTCGAATAATATTTTTTCTCTTTATAGTAGTAGTTCTTTTTATTGATTTATATTTTCTACCATTGATCGCTTTGAAATTAAGTATAAATCAAATTTTACTTATATGTTCTATAGAAATATTACTAAGTTCTTTGTTTGTTTTCGGTCAGTTTAACAGAAGTAAATATTTAAAACAGAAAAAATTATTTAAATTTATTAAATTAAACCAATTATATATTACACAGATAACTGAAACTAAAGAAAAAAAATATATTGAAACTTTGGAAATGGAATGGATTGAAAATAAAGAAGATACGAGTACATTTACAATTAGAGTATACAATATAGGTGGACTTCTAAGCCATAAAGTTAATGATCTTGGAAGCAAGCTGGAAGCATATTTAGGGAAAAAATTGATATCTAATACAAAACAGTTAACATACACCGACTATACTTTTGAATTAATAAAAGATGAACGTTTAAAAGTATCGGATTTAAATTTAGAAAAAGACAGAAATTCGACAGTAATTCAACTCACAAAAAAAATATCATACGATATTAGCAAATCTCCGCACGGTTTAACAGTTGGTACAACTGGTTCAGGAAAAAGTATGTTTTTGAACTATAAAATTTTACAATATGCATCGATAGGGGCTGATATTTATATCTGTGATCCGAAAAATGCAGATTTAAGTTTATTGAGGTATGTTAGTGGTTTTCCAGAAGATAATGTTGCTGTTACTTCTAATCAAATCTGTAAAATACTTAGAGTTGTAAATACTAAAATGATGAATAGGTACGATAAATATTTTTCTGGTCAAGGATCATTTGGTAAAGATTTTACAGATTTTGGACTAAAACCAATCGTAGTTTTTATTGATGAAGTTACAGCTTTTGTAAAAGTATCTGATAAAAAAATTGCTGAAGAAGCTATGTCTTATCTTTATAACTTAGTTATGATGGGAAGACAAGTCGGAGTACTAATCGAGGCCTCTTTGCAGCGTCCAGATGCGAGTATTCTTGATGGTGCTATTAGGGATCAATTAGGTTGTCGAGTTGCGCTTGGCAATCTATCAGAAGATGGATACAGAATGGTTTTTGGCTCAAATTTTAAGGACTATAAATCGATTCAAATAAAAGGAGGAGGCCATGTACAGATTGATGGGAAAATGACTTTACCAACTTATTTTGAAACTCCATTTTTTGACAAAAATTTTGACTTTTTAAAAGAATTGCAAAAATATTATTAGAGCACTTTCGAAAGTAAAGAATAGGGGTGCTCAGCTCAGAGAGCTGGAGCAAGTGGAGCGTCCCTCTTTCTTTACTTTGAGAAATGTGCCCAGCAATAGAAGCTTGCTTCTATTGCTTTTAACTTGATAAACGTCAAACAATAGAACAATAAGGAAAGTCAGGAGTGAAAATAAATAATTCAAAAGTACATTCAGGAGCTATCGTAAAATCTTATAGATATGGTAATACCCTAGAATTAACAACTTCTAATGGAATACACAAGCAGACCATAAAAGTACTTCCGAATAAAAAATATGTTGTTTTGGATACCGGGGAAATATTTGATATGAATACAAGTGGAGAGACAAGAAGTGATAATTTAAAGTCAACTCGTATTACAATGAGGAAGTTAAGGCGTCTTATTTCTCATAACTTCAATGGTACTAAAAATGAACTTTGGATAACGTTGACCTATGCTAAGTACACTAATGAACTTGAAGTTGTATATAGAGACTTTAAATTATTTATAAGAGATTTAAGAAAACAATATTCAGATTTAGAGTATATCAATGTTATTGAACCACAAGCTAGTGGGAGCTGGCATTGTCATCTTCTTATCAAAGCACCTAAAAGAAGTTCTCTTTATATTCCAAACAAAATTATTGAACAATGCTGGAAAAAAGGTTTTACCAAAACTAAAAGGCTTAAAAATAGTGATAAAGTGGGCAATTATGTTATTGCATATTTAACTAATTTAGAAATAGATGATAATCAGAATATAAAAAAATACGTCAAAGGTGCACGACTATATTTATATCCAAAAGGTGTCAGGATTTATAGGTGTTCTAGAGGAATAAAAAAACCAATTGAAATAACAGCTACTAAAGGAGAAGTAATGACTATCAATGGACTAGATATCGATTTAGATGCCAATTATTCAAAAAAAACAAATCATATTATTAGAACAGGAGATGAAATTAGTTATATTACAGAATTCTACAATATAGGAGATAAGAATGAAGACAGTTAATCATAAAGATATTATGAAGCTTGGTTTTTCTAAGACAGCTTCAAAAGAAATAATTAAGCAAGCTAAAAAGATTGCTATAAATCAATTTGATGAATCTTTGAATTCTTCAAATAATATGGTAAAATTAAGTAAATCGCCTTTCGATAACAAAAGACTTGATCTTGCACCTATTTCTATTGTGGAAGAATTACTCGGCTTTCAATTTACTTAATGAAAGGAATTGAAAGCAATGTCAAAGAAATATAAAGGAGTATTTAGAGATAGTAAAGGAAGGATTTACTGTCAGACAGAATTCAAAGCATCAGCTACAGGTAAACGTCAAAGATTTAAAAGATATCGAAATATATGGGGAAAATCTTTTTCAACTGAAAAAGAGGCATATGATGAATTATGTCGAGCAAGAGTTGAATTTTACGATAAATTTGATTATAGCGACTATAATCTCAATTTTGAACAGTATATGTTTGAGGTTTTTTTACCTTACTACAAACAAACGGTACAAGATAGCACATATAGAACCGCAATCACTCAATTTGATACATTTATTGAGAGATTTGGAAACATGAAATTACGAGACATTAAACCTCGTGATTGTGAAAAATTTCGTTTAGAACTTATTAATAAGTATTCTGCGAATTATGCAAAATGTGTTTGGATACGATTTAAACAATGTTTAGGTTATGCAGAGAGAATGGAATATATTAAAACATTCCCATGTAAGAGTCTGGATAATCCAAAAGGTAAAAGACCAGATACAAAATTCTGGACTTTTGAAGAGTTTAAGAAAGTGATTTCAACTTTTGATTTAACTGATTATGAAGATCTTCACCGTTTTACAACCACTTGGTTGTACTATATGACTGGTGTACGTGTTAGTGAAGGTTTTGCTTTACTTTGGTCAGATTTTGATAAAGAGAATAAACGTATCTTTGTTCACTCAACTTTAGAAGCTTTAAAAGGTGGTGTCTATAAACGTAAAGAGCAGACAAAAACCGAAGCAGGAATAAGATATATAGACTTAGATGATGAAACAATAAAAGTGCTTGAACGTTGGCGCACAATTCAGATTTCTAATTCTAATCAAGATTATATTTTATCCAAGTTTGGTGAACCAATGGTAAAAAGCACTTTGACAAGAATGTTGAAGCGTCATGCAAGGTTGGCTGGAGTTCCAGAAATAACTGGTAAAGGATTGCGTCATTCACATGATTCATTTATGATCAATGTTCTGAAAAAGGATGTTTTAGAAGTATCTCAACGTTCTGGAAGAATTGATAAAGCTACAACATTAAACACATATAGTCATTACTATAATGCAAACAATACAACTCTTGGAAATGAAATTACTCAACTTCTTAAACAGGAAGGAGTTGGAGCGACCCCCCCATATACACCCCTACAAAAATAAAGTAATAAAAAATAAGCTTTACACTTAGTCTTTTGAGTATCACGCTCAAATTACTCTTAAATAATAGAGTTTCCAATCAAAATGAAAACCGAGGTTTAGACCTCGGTTTTTTTAATTTCTTTAGGAATTGTAAATAATTATCAAGTTCAAGAATTCCTTATTAAAAATTCTCCAACAATCAATATATTGAAAACGTTTTATTTATTTGTTAAAATAGTTTTAATTAGTAAAAAGGAGATTACTTATGAAAATTTTTAAACGTCTGGTGTTTGTTGCTTTGTTTGCTTTTAGCGCTTTGTTTTTAGCTTCATGTAGTGGGGGTGGCTCTAGCGATAATGGTGTTTATGTATTTGAACCTACATCAGAAGAAATCCTAGAAATGGTGGAAAAAGAAACTGGGACTAATAGTGCTGCCAACCTTTTCGTTGATCAGCTAAAAATTAAATTGGTACTAGAAATTAAGGATAACACTGGGACAATGTCTGCCTCAGTTAGTATCTTTGGCAATGACCAAGAAAAAACAGTAGATTTAAAAGTAGATCAAAAGAAAAAAATTATATGGTCAGAAGAGGATCCTGAGAAAAAGATAACATATAAGATCGAAGGTGATGTTTTAACGCTTGAAAATCCTAACCTTAATATTGGTGATGAAAATACGGCGAAATTCCTCAAATCTGTAAAATTCAAACGAGCAAGTTCCCTTACATCTAAGGGGGCTACTTCATCTAAGAGTTCTACATCTAAGGGTTCTACCTCTAAGAGTCCTATAGCTAACGACAATGGAAAATATGTTTATAATGCAGATAAGGAGAAAATAGAAAGTATCCTAAAAGAAGAAGGGGCCACTGATGAGCAACTTGAGCAAGTTGCTGGTCAAATTTCATTAACAATGACAATCGAAATTAAAGATAAAGAAGCAAAAATGACTGTTGAAATGAATGCTCTTGGAGATAATCAAAAGAAATCATTTGACCTGAAAGCTGATCAAAGCAGCAAAACTCTTGAGTCAAAAGAAGGCGGTAATGATAAAGTCAAGTATAAGATTGACGGGGATGTTTTAACTTTGGACTTGAGTAAATTCGAGGCAGAGGATAGTGAAACATTTGCTTTCTTCAAAGATGTAAAATTCAAACGTCAAAAATAACATATAAAAAGTAGATGGTATAGGACTATCTACTTTTTTATGAAATAAGGATTGTACTGTTAAAATACAGTTTTTAACTCATACAATAAACTTTCACCCTTAAATCTCGTTTAGCGATTCTATAATCACAAGCCATTTCCATATCTTTTCAAGTTCTTACTAATTTATTATGTTGTTAGACTTCTATTTTTTTGATAGAATAGTCCTTATCAACAAATAAAGGGAGATTTCTGATGAAATACTTTAAACGTCTTGTCTTTGCTGCTTTGTTGGCAGTTGGTGCGATTTTCCTTGTAGCTTGTGGTTCTACAACTAGCGATAATGGGAAATATGTCTATAAAGCTGAGAAGGATCAAATTAAAAGCATCCTTAAAAAGCAAGGGGCTAGTGAGGAACAACTTGAGCAGGTTATTGATCAATTTGATTTGACAATGACAATTGAAATTAAAGATACAAAAGCTAAGATGATTATCGAAATGAAAGCTCTTGGTGAAAGCAAAAAGAAAACAATTGACCTGAAAGCTGATCAAAATGCTAAAACTCTTGAATCAGCAGAAGGTGGTAAAGATAAAGTCAAATATAAGATTGATGGTGATGTTTTGACTTTGGATGTATCAAAAGCAGAATCTAGTGATTATGAAGTTTTTGCTTTCTTCAAAGATGCAAAATTCAAACGTCAGAAATAATCGTATCTTGAGGGGATGGCTTAGGCTATCCTCTTTTTTCTTCATGGTTTTCATTAGCTCTTTTCCTTGCTAGCCACCTAGGGTAATGATATAATGAGGTTACTGTGAAGAAGGCGTGTGAGCTTTCTAGAATCATTTAAAAAGTACTTGACGGTGCTTTTTTATTGTATAGGGAGGAGAAAGGTATGGGATATATTTGGTCTTATTTGAGAAAATATCCAAAATGGTTGTGCTTGAATTTTACAGCAGCCATCTTTTTTGTGATTGTTAATCTCGGTTTGCCAACTGTTTTGGCCCGTATGATTGATGAGGGAATCAATCCGAGAGATATAGAGCGTGTTTATTTCTGGGCCTGGGTTATGTTTGGTGTGATCATCGTCGGAATTCTTGGTCGAATCGTTCTGGCCTATGCGGTTGGGAAGATTACTACAACCATGGTTATGGATATGCGGAATGATCTTTATGAGAAGCTTCAGGAATATTCTCACCATGAATATGAAAAGATTGGCGTTCCTTCTTTAGTGACACGGATGACGTCTGATGCTTTTGTCCTGATGCAGTTTTCTGACCAGATGTTAAAACTTGGGGTCATTACTCCCATCATGATGGTGTCGAGTATTCTGTTGATTTTACAAACGAGTCCATCTCTTGCCTGGATTGTGGCGATTTCGATGCCTTTTTTGGCCGTGGTGGTCTGGTATGTAGCTGTTAAGACCAAGCCTTTGTCAGAGAAGCAGCAGGAAACCCTAGATAAGCTCAATCAATATGCACGTGAGAATCTTACAGGCCTTCGTGTCATTCGTGCTTTTGCACGTGAGGAATTCCAAGAGGAAAAGTTTGGCCAAGTTAATGCAGTCTATGCGGACAACTCTAATAAACTCTTTAAACTGACTGGTTTGACGGAGCCACTCTTTGTCCAAATCATCATCGCTATGATTGTAGCTATTGTGTGGTTTGCCTTGGATCCTCTAGGGGATGGGAGTTTAGAAATCGGTAATCTTGTCGCCTTTATCGAATACAGTTTCCATGCCTTGCTTTCATTCCTTTTCCTAGCCAATCTCTTTACCATGTACCCACGGACAGCTGTCTCCAGTCATCGTTTGAAAGAAATAATGGACATGCCCATTTCCATTGATCCAAATGAAAATGGGGTAACTGAGACAGAAACCAAGGGTTATCTGGAATTTGATAATGTCACTTTTGCCTATCCTGGTGAAACAGAGAATCCAGTCCTTCACAATATTTCCTTTAAGGCTAAACCGGGTGAAACCATCGCCTTTATCGGATCGACCGGTTCTGGGAAATCCTCTCTCGTTCAGCTCATTCCTCGATTCTATGATGTCACCTTAGGGAAAATCTTGGTTGATGGCGTGGATGTTCGTGATTTTAACGTTAAAGCCTTGCGCCATAAGATTGGATTTATCCCGCAGAAGGCCCTGCTCTTTACAGGGACCATCGCTGAAAACCTTCGTTATGGCAAGGAAGATGCGAGTATAGAAGAACTAGATAAGGCAGCAGATGTAGCCCAAGCCAAGGAATTTATCGAGAGTAAGGAAGAACAGTTTGACACTCATTTAGCAGAAGGTGGTAGCAACCTTTCTGGAGGTCAGAAGCAACGTTTATCGATTGCACGTGCAGTTGTTAAGGAGCCGGATATCTATATCTTTGATGATTCCTTCTCGGCTCTGGATTATAAGACAGATGCAACGCTTAGAAAACGTCTAAAAGAAGTAACTGGAGATGCGACCGTTTTAATCGTAGCCCAGCGGGTTGGGACCATTATGGATGCGGATCAAATCATTGTCTTGGATCATGGAGAAATCGTTGGTCGTGGAACCCATGAAGAGCTTCTGGAAACAAATGAAATCTACAGTGAAATTGCTCGCTCTCAGTTGAATAACCAATCATTGACAGAAGAATAGGAGGGAGGAGAAAATGAAAGAAAAACGTTCCAGTTTTGTACGCCTTTGGGGCTACTTAAAAGCTTATCGCTTTGCCGTTATTTTCGCTACGCTTCTAAAAATTCTGAGTGTGGTCATGAGTGTCATCGAACCCTATATTCTAGGACTCGCTATTACGGAATTGACTGCTAACCTGATAGATATAGCTAGAGGAGTTGCAGGAGCTCAGATTAATGCTGGCTATGTTGGCTGGGTCATGGCTGTCTATCTCTTCCGTGGAGTCTTGTATGAACTCGGCTCTTACTATTCGAATTACTTCATGACCAATGCTGTTCAAAGCATGATTGAGGATATGCGTAATGACCTATCTAAAAAAATCAATCGTATCCCCGTTTCTTACTTTGATCAGCATCAATTTGGGGATCTCCTTGGTCGCTTTACCAGTGATGTCGAAACGGTTTCCAATGCCTTGCAACAGTCTTTTCTTCAAATTGTAAATGCGATCTTCACCTTAAGTTTGGTCATTGCTATGGTGCTTTATCTTAACCTCACTTTGGGGTTAATAGTGATTGCTTCTATTCCGATTACCTTCTTCGGTGCCCAGTTGATTATGAAGAAATCCCAGCCTTATTTTAAAGAGCAGGCTGATGTTCTTGGAGCTCTAAATGGTTTTGTTCAGGAAAACTTGAGTGGCTTTAACGTCTTAAAACTCTATGTACGTGAAGAATCATCGCAAGAAGAATTCCGTGACATTACTCGTCGTCTCCAACAAGTTGGATTTAAAGCGAATTTTATTTCTGGACTGATGATGCCAGTTCTTAATGCCATCTCTGATTTGACCTATCTTTTGGTCGCAGTTATCGGAGCTATTCAAGTTCTTGCTGGTCGTCTTACAGTTGGGAATATGCAGGCTTTTGTTCAGTATGTCTGGCAGATCAATCAACCTATTCAAAATTTGAGCCAGTTAGCTGGCACCTTGCAAAGTGCCAAATCTTCACTAGACCGGGTCTTCCAAGTCCTTGATGAACCAGATGAAGTGCTCGGTAAAAATGAATCTCTGGACAAAGAGCTGACAGGGCAGGTTAGCTTTAACCATGTAGACTTCCAATATGTGGAAGATAAACCGCTGATCCGTGATTTTAACCTAGAGGTTAATCCTGGTGAGATGGTGGCTATTGTCGGACCGACAGGAGCAGGGAAAACGACCCTCATCAACCTCCTCATGCGTTTCTACGATGTGACTAAGGGGGCTATTACAGTGGATGGTCATGATATCCGTGACCTATCTCGCCAAGACTATCGTAAGCAGTTTGGGATGGTTCTTCAGGATGCTTGGCTCTATGAAGGGACCATTAAAGAGAATCTGCGCTTTGGAAACTTGGATGCGACAGATGAAGAGATTGTCGCTGCTGCCAAGGCCGCCAATGTGGACCACTTTATCCGGACCCTTCCGGGTGGCTACAACATGGAGATGAACCAGGAGTCTAGTAATATTTCTTTGGGGCAAAAACAATTGTTGACCATTGCGCGTGCCCTTCTAGCTGATCCAAAGATTTTAATTTTGGATGAGGCAACTTCTTCAGTGGATACGCGTCTGGAACTCTTGATTCAAAAGGCTATGAAGAACTTGATGAAAGGGCGAACTAGTTTTGTCATCGCTCATCGCTTGTCAACCATCCAAGAAGCAGATAAGATTTTAGTTCTTAAAGAGGGTCAAATCATCGAACAAGGAAATCATGAGTCCCTCTTGGCTGCACAAGGATTTTATCACGACTTGTACATGAGTCAATTCTCCAAAAAAGAAGAAACTGAATAAAAGCGTCAAAAAAGAGCAATAGCTCTTTTTTTGTTAAGCTACATACTTGCTTTTGAAAGAAGACGGATTTCTTGAATATGTTTATTTTATTTGCTATAATCGTAGCAGAAATGGAGGCTTTATGCGCTTAACAAGCCAATTAATCACTGAAACATTCCCAGATCTGGATAAGGTCGAGCGGTTGAATACCGAGGCTTTCCCTGAAGAGGAACGGATTCCTATATCTGAGTTTTTACGCTATACAGACAATGATGATGCTCATTTTTTTGCTTTTTACAATGAGGAAGAATTTGTTGGATTTGCCTTTGCTATTTCAAATGCCAAGGCCTTTTATGTCAGCTTCTTTGCCATTATGCCTCACTTGCGAAGTCACGGCTATGGTCAAGAAATCATTGAAAAATTAGTGGAATTTTACCAACGGACCATGTTGTTAGAAGTTGAGCGATTGGATGAAGAATGTGATAATCTAGAGCAACGTCAAGCACGGATGGATTTCTATATTCGAAATGGCTTTAAAACAGCCAATGCTTTTCTTGAATACGAAGACCTTAGTTTCGAGATCCTCTACCGAGGAGAGGGCTTCGATGAGGAGGCCTATCGTGATATCTTCCGTAAACTTCAGGAAGAGAATTATTTTGATTTCCGCATCCAATACCGACGCTTTAGTGAAGATTAAAAACAAAAGGTGCTCCTCTGTTAGATAGCAGAGAAGCACTTTTTAATTAATGGATGAAGAAGTATATAAGAATCTACAGTAGAGTCTTTTTTGTCTTAAGTTATTTTTAAATGCAATTATTCCAGTAAAAAGAATTGCCGTGGTGGAAGAAAGCTGTTATACTAGTTAAGATTGAAAAATGTAAAGGAGAACACATGTTACGAAAAGGTTCCTTAACAGGTTTGCTGTTATTTGGTATTTTCTTCGGTGCAGGGAATTTGATCTTTCCACCTGCGCTAGGTGCCCAATCGGGTATCCATTTTTGGCCAGCTATTGCTGGATTTGTCTTATCAGGAGTAGGAATTGCGATTATTACCTTGATCATTGGGACGCTCAATCCTAAAGGCTATATTCATGAGATTTCACGTAAAATCGCCCCTTGGTTTGCTATCGTTTATCTAGTAGCCTTGTATCTCTCTATTGGCCCTTTCTTTGCCATTCCGAGAACGGCTACCGTTTCCTACGAAGTTGGGATTGCCCCCTTGTTAGGAAATTCAAGTGGAAAACTTAGTCTCTTCGTTTTCACCTTGGTTTATTTCTGTTTAGCCTATTTGATTGCCCTTCACCCTTCTAAAATCTTAGATAGTATTGGTCGGATTTTAACTCCTGTCTTTGCTATCTTGATTGTTGTATTGGTTGTCCTCGGCGCCCTCAAATACAGCGGACACGCGCCACAAGTGGCAACAGAAGCCTACCAAGCATCTGCCTTTGGTCAAGGTTTCCTTGAAGGGTATAATACCTTGGATGCCCTCGCTTCAGTGGCCTTTAGTGTGATTGCGGTAACCACCCTCAATCAACTTGGTTTCACCAGCAAGAAGGAATACATTAAAACCATCTGGATCGTTGGGATTGTCGTAGCCATTGGCTTTAGTATTTTATACATTGGCTTGGGTTACCTTGGAAATCATTTCCCAATTCCAGCAAAAGTAATGGCATCTGATGCCAATAAAGGGGTCTATGTCCTTTCAGAAGCGACCAAGGCTATCTTTGGCCCAGCTGCTCAAATCTTCCTTGCGGGTATGGTGACAGTGACTTGCTTCACTACAACAGCCGGTTTGATCGTGTCAACAGGGGAATTCTTCCATAATACCTTCCCTAAAATCTCTTACAAGGTCTATGCGACAATCTTCACTTTGATTGGTTTTGGGATTGCCAATCTTGGCTTGAGCGCCATTATTGCCTATTCATTACCTGTCTTGATGATCCTCTATCCAATCACCATTACTATTGTGTTGATTGTGATTATAAACAAATTTACTCAACTATCAAAACCAGGAATGCAACTAACTATTTTCTTAGTTAGCTTGGTGGCGATTGCAGATGTTCTGGCAAGCACCTTCAAACTTACAGTTCTGGCAAACGTCATTAAAACTTTACCATTTGCCGCTCAATCCCTCCCATGGTTACTCCCCGCAGTAGTCGGGATTATCCTCTCTCTTTTCTTGCCAAATAAACAAAGTGCAGAAGAAGAATAAGTCGTCAATTGAACTCCAGAGTGAAATACTTTGGAGTTTTTGTTTGGCATTGAAACTAGTTTCTAAATGATCGTTTAGAAATCAAAGCGTAGCAGAAATTTTTAATTTAGGAGCTGGAATGTTATACTAGTTGTAGCATATCAATATACGGAGTGTTTTATGAATCAAATCGTTTTCTCCTTTACTGTCTTTCTGGCAGGGATTCTTTCCTTTTTCTCTCCCTGTGTCTTTCCTTTGCTTCCGGTATACATCGGGGTCTTGCTAGGAAGTGATCAGGAAAAATCCATTCAGATTTTTGGGAAGAAGATTCGCTGGCATGGTCTTGTAAAGACCTTGTGTTTTATCGCAGGGATTTCTGTTATTTTCCTTATTATTGGTTTCGGGGCAGGTCTACTTGGTCAAATCATGTACACCAACTGGTTCCGATACTTGATGGGCGCGCTGATCATTATCCTTGGTCTTCATCAGATGGAAGTCTTTCACTTTAATTTCTTAGAAAAGCAAAAAACAATGGATTTCGGGGCGAACAAGCACAAGAATGAATTACTTTCAGCTTTTCTGCTTGGGCTTGGTTTTAGCTTTGGCTGGACGCCATGTATCGGTCCGGTTCTAGGCTCTGTACTTGCCTTAGCAGCATCCAATGGTCAAGATGCCCTCATGGGTGCTCTCTATCTCTTTATCTATACACTAGGGATGGCTATTCCGTTTTTACTTTTGGCCTTAGCGTCTGGGATTGTTCTCCCATACTTTAATCGTCTAAAACCCCATCTCTTGTTACTGAAGAAAATTGGTGGCTTGATCATCATCATTATGGGGATTTTGTTACTCTTGGGACAATTGAATAGCTTGTCTGCTATCTTTTCATAAATCAAATGGAGGTTTACTCATTATGAAAGTTATTAAATACGCCTGTTTTTCGCTTCTTTCTCTATCCATCTTGACTGCTTGCTCTATGAATCAGTCCGAAAGTGGCATGAACAATCAATCCATGGATAATCAATCAATGACCAATACTAGCACAAGTAAACATCCTTTAGTAGGAAAAGAAGCTAGTGACTTCGAGCTAAAGGATATGAAAGGGAATACGGTCAAACTTTCAGACTATAGAGGGAAAAAGGTTTACTTGAAATTCTGGGCGACTTGGTGTGGTCCTTGCCGACAAAGTATGCCTGAACTGAATAAACTAGTCGAAGAAAAGGACCGGGACTTTGAGATTCTTACCGTTATGGCACCAGGGATGCAAGGAGAAAAAACAGAAGAAGAGTTCGTCAAATGGTTTGCCCAACAAGACTATCAATCAGTTCCTGTTTTGTACAATCCGGACGGATCTGCCTTTATGAATTACCAAGTCCGTTCAATCCCTACGGAAGTCTTTATTGATAGCCAAGGAAAAATTGGACATGTTCAATTAGGGGCAATTTCAAACGAAGATGCCAAGAAGATTATCAAAGAGTTGAAATAAAAAAAATGAAGCATAAAGCTTCATTTTTTTTATTAGTTGCTTGCACCAGAAGTTGCATCTGCATCTCCGTGACCTCCGTCACCGTGTCCTCCAGCATCTGAAGCACCAGAAGTTGCATCTGCATCACCATGACCACCAGCAGGAGCAAATGGCCCGCTTCCGCCCACAAGGCGTTGACCAGTTGTTTGAAGGTACCAGTCCAACCATGGTTTGAAGTTGAAGACAATTTCGTTAATACCAGCATATGAACCATCTTCATAGTACATAGCTTGATAGTTGTGAGTATTGATCACGCCTTCAGGAGATCCTGGAACAATGGTACGAACATATTCCTGGTTTCCGTTGCGAAGAGTACCGATGACCCATTCAACGTTTTTCATACGTGCTGGTGGAAGAGAACCGTGAACGGTTGACATCCGGCTACCTGATTGAGGTGGCACGCGTTTCGCAAACATGGTATCTGGATCTTGGTGGGCATTGTTGTAGTAGAGGAACTGGTTGTTATCATCAGCGTATGTCAATTCGAAAGGCATAGCTTTCAAGAACATATCGATTTGATTAACAGTCAGGATACCGTGGTCCAATTTGACGTATGTATCACCAGATACAGCCCCTGTAATTTCTGCAACTTTTTCTACCCAATCTGGATCATCTGGATCAACCTCGGTAACAGTAGTAGCGATTGGTTTTCCGCAATCCAAATCTTCTGGTTCAATTGGTTTTGGTTTTTTCAATTTAGAAACGACTCCTACGTATTTCACAAAGTTATCTAAACAAGTTTCAAGGAATTTTACAGTTCCTTCGTTGATTATGTTGCCATCTGCGTCAAAAGCTTCTTTCGCTTTTCCGAGAAGGAATTCGTTCCCTGGAAGGGTATAGGCATTGACACCTGGAGCATCCAGAATCTTACGAAGGTGGACTTGGGCACGAGAAGTCCCTTGGTCATAGTAAGAAGCACCCACGATCATGACCGGTTTGCTTTCAAAAGGATGCACTTCATAGGAAAGCCATTCTAAAACAGATTTTAATCCTGCTGAAATGGTGTGGTTGTGTTCAGGTGTTGCGATAATCACACCATCAGCACGGGTAATTTTATTGTTAAGGAGACGCAATTGGAAGCTTTCGTCCCATTTTTCATCTTGATTAAACATTGGAACTTCGTCGATTTCAAGAACTTCCAATTCAAATTTGATCTTGAAGTGACGACGGATGAATTCCAAAAGTTTGCGGTTATATGATTGGTCGTAGTTTGATCCTACAAGTCCTACAAATTTCATGCTAGTATGTCTCCTATCTTACAAGTTTTCCCAGTCGAAGTCTTCGGCATCTTTGCGAAGCAATTCTTGAGCGTTGCGCAGTTTTTCAGTAACTTTAACAAAGATACGGAAATCATCAAAGATGGCGTCGAGTTTCTTGATGACGTCAAGATCTACCAAGTCACCATTTTGATCAAATGCTTGAAGAGAGTGAGAAAGCAAGAATTCGTCTGGAAGGACAGTTGCCTTGATTTCTGGTGAGTTCAAGATTTGACGAAGCTGCAATTGAGCGCGAGATGAACCAAGCGTACCATAAGAAGCACCTGTAATCATCACTGGTTTGCTTAAGAGTGGGTAAATCCCATAAGATAGCCAAGCAAGGGCGCTCATCAAGACAGCTGGGATGGAATGATCGTATTCTGGTGTGCCAATGATGACACCATCAGCTTCCTCGATTTTCGCAGCAATCTCTAAGATAGCTTCAGGGACTTGTTTGTTGGCTGGCTTGTTGAAGACAGGGATATCTTTAATCTCAACCAATTCAATCTCTGCCTTATCAGCAAAATGCTTTTGCATGTATTGAAGTAGTTGGCGGTTTGTTGAACGTTTGGAGTTTGTTCCAACGATCGCAATAAGTTTTGTCATGGAAATTCCTTTCTGAAATTAAAATTACAAATAATGATGTAGCCCACTGGTATAGGCGAGGCGACCTGACTGATAGACTAGAATAGCATCCATGCCAGGTAAGGTTTCAACAATATTTAAAATGTTGGTCGGTTCTTCACCGAACAAGCGGGTGGTCCAAATCTCCCCATCGACTGATCGTTCAGAAATAATCGTGAGACTTGCCAGTTCTGTTTCGACAGGATAGCCAGTTTGAGGATCAAAAATATGATGGAAGGACCGGCCGTCAACCTCAAGGTGACGAACATAAGTACCTGATGTCACAACGGACTTATCTGTAACAGATAGAACTAGTAAATGTTCCCCTCTTGGAAGCTGCGGATCTTGAATCCCGATTCGCCAAGGGCGATGACTGACAGGGTTTAACCCAAGGGTAAGAATATTTCCGCCCAAATCAATTAAAGCCTGCTCAATCCCCTGACTCCTGATATAACTAGCTAGTAAATCCGCACTAAACCCCTTAGCTAAAGCACCTAGATCAATTTTCATTCCTTTTCTTTTGAGAAAAACAGTTTGTTGATTCGAATCTAAGCAAATCTGATGAGGGTCAATGACTGTTAGGGCTTGTTCAATTTCTACTTGATCAGGCTTCCTAGCATCTGAAAAACCAATTCTCCAGCTTTGGACAAGTGGACCAATCGCAATGTTTAAATGACTTCCTTGCGCCTGACTATGGCTAGTTCCTAGAGCAATCAGTGAAAAAAGATCCGGATGAACCTTTACGGGTTCAATGCCAGCTTTTTGATTGACCTCCATCAATTCAGAAGAAGGGTCATTAGCACTAAAGCGATGCTCATAGGATCGCAGGAGATTAAAGCAATCGGCCAGCATTTGGTCAGCTTGTTGATGAGAAATCGAAACGGTTATGGTGGAGCCCATTAGGCGTTCGGATCGACTAGTTAGTTCCACAAATAGTAAACCACCTTTCCAATATTCACCTACTTCAAGTTTATCAAAAAGAAAGCCATTTCACAATCCCCCCAAGCAAATTTATTGACATTTTTCAGGACTTATGCAAATTGATTTGAAAATAAAATCACAAAATGTAAGCAAAAAATTTGGAAACGATATCATTTTCATGTTATAATTGTATGGTAAATAAAATTAAAGGTAGGATTTTTTCTATGAGTAAAATCGTAGTTGTGGGTGCTAACCACGCTGGAACTGCATGTATCAACACAATGTTGGATAATTTTGGAAACGAAAATGAAATCGTTGTCTTTGACCAAAACTCGAACATCTCATTCCTTGGATGCGGAATGGCTCTTTGGATTGGTGAACAAATTGACGGACCTGAAGGCTTGTTCTATTCTGATAAAGAAAAATTAGAAGCTAAAGGCGCTAAAGTTTACATGAACTCACCAGTTCTTTCAATTGACTACGACAACAAAGTTGTAACTGCAGAAGTAGATGGTAAAGAACACAAAGAATCATATGACAAATTGATCTTCGCAACTGGTTCAACTCCAATTTTGCCACCAATCGAAGGTGTTGAAATTGTCAAAGGGAACCGCGAGTTCAAAGCGACTCTTGAAAATGTACAATTCGTTAAATTGTACCAAAACGCTGAAGAAGTTATTAAAAAACTTGAAGACAAGAGCAAACACCTTGAGCGCATCGCTGTTGTTGGTGGTGGATACATCGGTGTTGAGCTTGCTGAAGCATTCGAACGTCTTGGAAAAGAAGTAGTTCTTGTTGATATCGTTGACACAGTATTGAACGGATACTATGACAAAGACTTCACACAAATGATGGCTAAAAACTTGGAAGACCACAACATCCGTTTGGCACTTGGTCAAACTGTTAAAGCTATCGAAGGTGACGGTAAAGTAGAACGCTTGGTAACTGACAAAGAAACATTCGACGTTGATATGGTTATTCTTGCTGTTGGTTTCCGTCCAAACACAGCGCTTGCTGATGGTAAGATCGAACTCTTCCGCAACGGTGCCTTCCTTGTAGACAAGAAACAAGAAACATCAATCCCAGGTGTATACGCTGTTGGTGACTGTGCGACCGTATATGACAACGCTCGTAAAGACACTAGTTACATTGCTCTTGCATCAAATGCGGTACGTACTGGTATCGTAGGAGCTTATAACGCTTGTGGACATGAGCTTGAAGGAATCGGTGTGCAAGGATCAAACGGTATCTCTATCTATGGTCTTCACATGGTTTCAACTGGTTTGACTCTTGAAAAAGCAAAAGCAGCAGGCTACAACGCTGTTGAAACTGGCTTCAACGACCTTCAAAAACCAGAATTTATCAAACATGACAACCATGAAGTTGCCATCAAGATCGTTTATGATCAAGACAGCCGTGAAATCCTTGGTGCTCAAATGGTATCACGTGATGCTGCAATCTCAATGGGTATCCACATGTTCTCATTGGCTATCCAAGAGCACGTTACAATTGAAAAATTGGCATTGACAGACCTATTCTTCTTGCCACACTTCAACAAACCATACAACTATATTACTATGGCAGCACTTACTGCTAAATAATGTTGTCCAAAAAACGCTCATTAGAGCGTTTTTTTGCTGTTGTCTTACTCAAGAGCTATAAAAAATAGTATAATAAAAGCAAGAAATCTGGGAGTTGAAGAGAATTTATGAAACAAAGTCAGCAAATCCAAAGAGAATTTCAATCGACCTCGAGATCTATTTTATCTCAGGTTAGTAGAGGTGTTTTAGTAGGGCTTGTAGTCGGTGCGATTGTCTCGAGTTTTAGATTTTTTATTGAGCATCTCTTTCATGTTGTCCAGGGATTGTATAAGGATCTAGGAAGAAGTCCGATCAATTGGGTCATTATCCTCTCTATGTATCTTTTTATTATTTTGCTAGCTAGCCAGCTCATCAAAAAGAACAAAAACGTTAAAGGATCTGGTATTCCTCAAGTAGAAGCAGAATTAAAAGGATTGCTTCAGATAGACTGGTGGGCTACGCTTTGGCAGAAGTACATTTTAGGGATTTTAGCAATTGCAAGTGGTTTGATGTTGGGTCGTGAAGGCCCCAGTATCCAACTTGGCGCCATGGGAGGAAAGGGGCTGGCTAAGAAACTTGCGCTTAGTCCAGTAGAAGAAAGAGCCTTGATAGCCAGCGGTGCTGCGGCAGGTTTGGCAGCAGCCTTCAATGCGCCGATTGCGGGTCTTCTCTTTGTAGTAGAAGAAGTCTACCATCATTTTTCTCGTGTCTTCTGGGTATCGACCTTGGCTGCTAGTTTGGTCGCAAACTTTGTCTCTCTCAATATTTTCGGTCAAACACCTGTTTTAAACATGCCGGACCACATCCCCCATATCGATTTATCCAGTTATTGGATTTTCTTAGTCATGGGAATTTTTCTGGGCCTAACTGGTTATTTCTATGAAGTTGCTGTTTTAAATATTGGTCGTGTTTATCAAAAGCTTGGTAGCTGTTTCAAGGTGGCGGCACCCTATTACCCACTCTTTGCCTTTCTTTTGATCATACCAATCGGTTATTATTTCCCTCACTTACTGGGTGGCGGCAATCAGTTGGTTTTGGATTTAGCCCATGTCCCACTTAGTATCCAGACACTAGTCTTTTATTTTGGGATACGGTTTATCTGGAGTATGATCAGTTACGGTAGTGGTCTTCCTGGTGGCATCTTCCTTCCTATCCTAGCTCTTGGATCAGTCTTAGGAGCCTTGGTTGCTGCGGTGTTATTGCAGTTTGGTCACATACATTCTAATCAACTCCCCTTGTTTGTCATTTTAGGAATGAGTGGTTATTTCAGTGCCATTTCAAAAGCGCCCCTGACAGCCATGATTCTAGTGACCGAAATGGTAGGAGATATTCGAACCTTGATGCCGATTGGCTTGGTGACTTTGACAGCCTACATTACCATGGATCTACTAAAAGGAGCCCCTGTCTATGAGGCTATGTTGGAACAATTGATGCCTGAGGTGACCAGTGGTTCGGATGTCTTAACCTTAATCGAAATTCCTGTATCAGAGAAAATAGCAGGCCGTCAAGTACGTGATTTGGACCTGCCGAGAGATCTCCTGATCACAACTCATCAGCACAATGGCAAAAATAGCACGGTGCACGGCAGCACCCGTCTCTATCTTGGAGATAGCATCTACCTTGTCGTAAAAGAGACAGACATTGGTCGCGTGAAAGAGTTACTCCTCTAATTTGTTTTATTAAA
Source organism: Streptococcus sp. AM43-2AT (assembly GCF_003603405.1). NCBI lineage: Bacteria > Bacillati > Bacillota > Bacilli > Lactobacillales > Streptococcaceae > Streptococcus > Streptococcus sp. AM43-2AT. Next base: position 375,111 of record NZ_QTND01000001.1, read on the forward strand.
GTTTTCTGACAATTGTTGAAAAATGAGAAAATCTTTGCTATAATAGACCACGTAAAAAACGAATCTAGGAGAAAAGACTCATGAAAAAACTTGCAGTAGCACTCTTATCCGTTGCTTTATTAGCAGGCTGTGCCAATACATCTTCAAAAAACACAACTACAAATAGTTCCTCTTCGACAGTGAAATTGTCTAAAGAAGACCAAAAAGCCTTGGATCAAGCGACAAGTGAATACAAGGAGTTTGTGCAAGGCCAAATCGATCAATTGTTAAAAGATACAGAGGAATTTCAACGAGTCCTTAAAAGTGGTGATTTAGAGGAAGCCAAGAAGGTCTATCCTTTGATTCGGATGTCTTATGAACGATCTGAACCGATCGCTGAAAGTTTTGGGGAGTCTGATGTCAAGATTGACTTCCGTTTAGTTGACTATGTTGACGAAAACAAATCCGAAGAAGGATGGTCAGGCTTCCACCGTATCGAACGCATCTTGTGGGAAGAAAATACAACTGAAGGCACTGAAAAATATGCAGAGCAATTGGTCAAGGATATCAAAGAGCTGAAAGCTAAGATTGCGACAGTAGAAGTGACGCCTGATTTGATGTTGACAGGTGCGGTTGACCTCTTGAATGAAGTGGCGACACAAAAAATCACTGGGGAAGAAGAAATCTTCTCTCATACAGACCTTTATGATTTCCGTGCCAATATTGAAGGGGCTGAAAAGATTTTTGCTCTCTTCAAACCTCTTATTGAGAAGAAGGATGCCAAGCTAGTGAAAACCCTTGAAACAGAATTCAAGGCTGTGAATGACCTGTTAGACAAACATATGACGGATGAATCCAACTATAAATCATATACTGATCTAACAGAAAAAGATACTAAAGAACTAGCAGAAGCAGTAACAAAATTGGGGGAACCACTCTCTCAAATGGGAATCATTTTAAACGGTAAATAACAATGACAAAAGACGATAAATTTTTTGAAAAGAAGATGGATCGTCGCGAATTTCTGAAAAAAGCAGGTATTGGGGGAGCAGGCTTAGCACTTGGTCTATCCGGTGCTTCTGCTTTTTTCGCTAATAAGGAACAAGGTTCCAAAAATATCGCAGACGGTCAAGAAGAAATTAGTTTTTACGGCAAGCATCAGGCAGGGATTACCACGCCCATGCAGAAGAATATCTATTTTGTGGTGCTCGATCTCCGGACGACAGATAAAAACGAATTGATTCAGTTGTTTAAAGAATGGACAGATTATAGCCAGAAATTAGTTAATGGCGAACTGGTCAAAAAGGATGGGTCCAACGCTCTCTTGCCACCAAGTGACACTGGGGAAACTGTCGGACTAAATCCTTACCGCCTCACCTTAACATTTGGTGTTTCGGCTAGTTTTTTGACAAAATTAGGACTTGAGAAGAAACGTCCTAAACTCTTCCGGGATCTGCCAGCTTTTCCTAAGGAACAGTTGAGAGAGCAGTATACAGGTGGTGATATCGTTATCCAAGCATGTGCAGATGATGAGCAGGTGGCCTTTCATGCTGTCCGCAACTTGATCCGTAAAGGACGCAATAAGGTGACTATGAAGTGGAGTCAATCAGGCTTTGCTGCTATTGGGGATCGCATGGAAACACCGAGAAACCTCTTTGGTTTTAAGGATGGAACTGCCAATGTCACGACAGAGAAAGATTTTGATAAGGTAGTCTGGTCTGATAGTCAAGACTGGATGAAAAACGGCTCTTATATGGCTGTTCGCAGGATTATCATGCACTTAGAGACCTGGGACCGCACCAACCTGCAGGAGCAAGAAAATACTTTTGGGCGTTATAAAGAAAGTGGTGCACCATTTGGAAAGAAAAACGAATTTGACGAAGTGGATCTCTCCCTCTTACCAGTTGACTCTCATGTCCGTTTGGCCAAAGAAGTGGATTTACCCATTTTACGCCGCTCTTATTCCTACTCTGATGGGATTGATCCGAAAACGGGGCAGTTTGATGCTGGATTACTCTTTATTGCCTTCCAAAAGGATCCAGACAGCTTTGTAAAAATCCAAACCAATCTTGGGGCAGTCGATAAGATGAATGAATACGTGACCCATATTGGCAGTGGCCTCTTTGCCTGCTTTGGAGGTGTGAAGAAAGGAGGCTACATTGGTCAAGACTTATTTGAATAAACTTCTAGTTGTCTTTGTAGCCTGTCTCTTTTTCATCGTATCGCCTGTCCAAGCAGAATCTTATAGCGATCTTTTTATCAAAATTACCGACGCGACGACAGCAGTTCGGGACAAGGATCAAGAGAAGGCTCACACGCTAGTAGCAGAGATAAAAGAAGAGTTTTTGAAGAAAGACAATCATGATTCTAAGGCAGGAAAGGAAGTTCAGAAAAGTCTGGACTTGGAGGGCGAAATCACAGAAAAACAATTGGTGACAGTTTCCGCTTCCTTGCTAGCCTTTGAAAAAGAGCAAAATCCAGTCGACCTGGATGCTGAAAAAGAGAAGCTAGAAACTCGCTTACAACCTTACTTTGAGAAGCTTCAAGAGGCGATTTCTGCAAAGGATCTCCAAGCAACACGTAAGGCCTACGCTGATTTAAACAATACCTGGACTCGGAATGAAGCAGTTGTCAGAGATCATAGTACCGCTTATTACGGAAAGGTAGAAACAGCTATCTCCTTCTTGAGAAGTGCGATCGAAACAGAGCCTACAAACTTTGACTCCATCCAATCTTCTTACGATGACCTAAAGAATGTGCTGGATCAATTTATCAGTGGGGAAAAGATCGAAGAAACATCCACCAATCTGACCCTTTCAGACGGGATTAAGCTCCTCAAGAAAGCTCTTGGTCTCTTCCGAGCCAATGATGCTAGTCAAGCTAGTCAAGTGATGAAAGAGTTCATTACCATTTGGCCAACGATCGAAGGGGACGTAAGCACGACCAACCCCTCTCTCTATACCCGAGTGGAAAGCCAAAGTCCAGTCATTATGGTCAAGGGGAATGAAAGCAAGTATCAAAAGCAGCTAGAAACCCTGATTAGGGATCTGTCTGCCATTGATACCACTGCCTCCTATTCGGCGGTTGACGCCATGTTGATCCTCTTGCGTGAAGGAGTCGAAGCGCTATTGATTGTCATGGCCTTAGTGACAGTTCTCAAGTCAGCTAAATTGACCAAAGGACTGAAATGGGTCTATGCAGGAGCTCTTCTGGGAATCCTTGCTAGTGCCGCCATTGCAGTTGCTCTTCAATATTTGTTCCCAGCTGTGACTTCAGCTTCCAACCGTGAGGTGATCGAAGGGGCAGTGGGGATCATTGCAGTAGGGATGATGATTGTCATTGGGATTTGGCTGCATCGCAAGTCCTCTGTTCAAAAATGGAACCAATTCATGGAGACGCAGATGAAGGCTGTGACTGCAACTGGAAGTTTCATTTCGATGTTTGCTCTCAGTTTCTTAGCTGTCTTCCGAGAGGGAGCTGAGACCATTCTTTTCTATGTAGGGATCCTCCCTCGTATTCGTTCCTTTGATTTCTTCCTAGGGATCGGCTTAGCTCTTGCAGTTTTAGCCATTCTTGCTATTCTTATGACAAAGGCAAGTCATTTGGTCAAGCCGCATAAAATTTTCTTCCTCTTGACTTGGATGATCTATGCTCTGGCCTTTAAGATGCTAGGGGTGAGCCTACACGCGCTCCAATTAACCAATATGCTTCCCAACCATGTCTTGAGTAATTTCCCAACCATTGATTGGGCAGGGATCTACCCGAGCTTGGAAGTTCTTGGTTGCCAAGTTTTATTTGTCCTGATTATCGGGATTGTGACGGTGAAGCAGCATGAAAAATGAAGATAGAAGGCTCACGATTGTAGAGCATTTAAGCGAGTTTAGACGACGCTTCATTGCTTGCATCCTTTGTTTTTTCCTTGTCTTTTGTGGAGCCCTCTTGTTTTCTGATCAGCTTTATTCATACTTGACAGCTGGCTTTCGGGAAAAACTCTTAGTACTTGGACCTAATGATATTTTAAGCATCTACTTGCAATTGGCAGGTTTAATGGCTTTCACCATCACCCTGCCCTTCACCCTCTTTCAAGTCTGGCAATTTGTAAAGCCAGCTTTGAGAAAGGGGGAAGCAGGAGCTATTCTGCTCTATGTGCCAGCCAGTTTGATTTGTTTCTTACTAGGCTTATTCTTCGGCTATTATCTGGTAAGTCCGGCTATCTTAGAGGTCCTCTTGAAGTTGGGACAAGGCCAGTTTACTATCCAGTTAACGGCACAGAACTATTTGACCTTCGTCTTTCATACAACCGTTCCTCTGGGTGTCTTATTTGAATTGCCGGTCCTTGTAGCCTTTTTGACCTCGATTCATATCTTAACACCAGACTGGTTAAGGCGCTATCGCCGAATAGCCTACTTTCTATTGCTGGTACTAGCCGTCATCCTGACCCCTGCTGATTTTATCAGTGATCTAGCAATGACTGTGCCTCTTATCTTGCTCTATGAAGTGAGCCTGGGCATCAGTCGCATCATCTATAACCGTATACAAAAAAGGAGATAAATATGGGAATTTTACGTGATATCGGTGCACCAGGTCTGATTATTATTATCCTGGGAGCCCTCTTAATCTTTGGACCAAAGCGTTTGCCAGAGTTAGGACACTCACTTGGAAAAATGTTCTCTGAATTCAAGTCGGCCGTCAACAATGGTGCCGCTGAAAAAGAAGAGGATAAAGACAGGACCGATAAAAAAGAAGAAAAATAGCTTTCCTTTCATGATATTTTCTGACAGAACGATTATGTCTTCTTTCATTTTCCATAATAGCAAAAGCAGGAGGATAGAGTTAAAACGATATCTGAGCAAGAATCCTGCTTTTTGTTATTTTTGAACAGTCTGAAAATTTTTGTAAATTACAAATTGAAAACAAATCAAAAAGTGATAGCGTTTTCCTTGAATCTTAAATAGGCCAGGAGTATAATGGAGGGTGGAAAAAGTACATTAAAAAGGAGTGTGTCATGATGATCATTAGTGTGATTTTTGCTGTAGCTTACTTCTTGCTGGTTGCCCTTGTTGCGGCTCTTGTTTTCCGAGCGATAGGAAAAATATTTGAGCTCTTCGATGGTTACCTGATGTACCATTAAGAGATAAACAAGCCCACTCACTATGAGTGGTTTTTTACTATTAGACGGGAGATGACTATGAAAACTGAATATGAAAAGATGATTGCTGGTGAGTTCTACAGTCCCATGGATCCAGAATTGAGGAGGTTGGCGCAAGAAGCTCGGACCAAGCAATTTGTCTTTAACCAAGAAGCAGACGGAGATAAGCGAAGCCAAATCATAAAAAGTTGGTTCGGGTCCACTGGGGAAAATCTTTCCCTGCACCCTTTTTTGGCTTGCGATTTTGGGGTGAATATCCACTTAGGAGAGAACTTTTATGCCAACTGGAACCTAACCATGCTGGATGTCTGCCCGATCAGGATTGGGAAGAACGCCATGATCGGTCCCAATTGTCAATTTCTCACTCCTCTTCATCCCCTGGATCCACACGAACGAAATGCAGGAAAAGAATATGGTGCTCCAATAACGATTGGAGATAACTTCTGGGCAGGTGGAGGAGCCATCATTCTTCCAGGTGTTACCCTAGGCGATAATGTCGTCGTCGGAGCAGGAGCTGTGGTGACAAAATCCTTTGGGGATAATGTAGTCTTAGCAGGTAATCCGGCCAGAATCATCAAGGAAATAGAGGTGAAAGGATGAGGTTTTACTTTATCGGAGGACTTGGAAGTAACGAGAATCATATGACCGAATTTGCTCACTGTTTTCCATTTCCCATCACGTATCTAGACCCCTATAAGGTAAACCTGGAATCTGCAAAAGATTTAGTAGATTGGTTTGAAGCCTATGCGGATACTAATGAAAAAACTTGTATCATTGCCCATTCGTTTGGTGGAGATTTGGCTCGGTACCTAGCATCCAATATGCCACAAATGACACACCTGGTCCTTCTTGACGGTGGCTATCTTAACATGGATCAGATCTTACCACTGGAGCAGGAAATTGAGGAGACACTTACCTATCTGAAGCAACAGGTCTTTTCATATCTAGAAGAAGCGGTTGCGAGTGAACTTGGAGATACTGACAATGCTTCGCCAGCGACTATAAAAGCCATCCAAGCCAGTTATCGTTGGAATTCTGACCTCCATCATTATGAACTGGATTTGGATCCACAAGCTGTTCTTTCTTTGCTGAGACTCAGACGGGAACTTCGATCTTTTCAAGCTCCACTAACGGATACCAAGGCCTTATTCATCGGTCCTAAATACGAAGATGAGCCCGATTGGAGAGCTAGAGCACTTGAAAATTTAGATCCTTCTCTCAAGAAGCTACTCTTAAAGGATCTCAGTCACGATTTTTATACAGCAGTCCCTAAGCTTGTCAGCAAAGAAATCATCAATTGGATTGGTGTTTGTTCATAAATAACTCATATATAGAAGTTGTTCTAAATAATCGTCTAGTAATTTCCGAACATTATTTAGATAATCAGCATTCTAATTGAATCGACTCCGTATCTTTGTTATAATCTTGAATGGAAACGTCGGAAGGCGTAGTGATGAACCATCACGATTTAAAATTTAGAAACGAGATTTCAATCCGTATGTTAAACGAATTTCCAATCTTTGATTACGAAGATATTCAATTAATCCCTAACAAGTGCATTATCAAAAGTCGTGCAGAAGCTGACACCACAGTTCAGTTTGGTAAGCACACTTTCAAGTTGCCAGTCGTACCTGCTAACATGCAGACCATCCTAGATGAGGACGTAGCTGAGCAACTGGCTAAGGGGGGGTATTTTTACATTATGCACCGCTTTGACGAAGATGGACGCACTCCCTTTATCAAACGTATGCACGATCAGGGATTAATCGCTTCTATCTCAGTTGGAGTAAAAGACTATGAGTACGACTTTGTGACTCAACTCAAGGACGATGTCCCTGAATACATCACCATCGATATCGCTCACGGACACTCAGATAGTGTCATCCAAATGATCCAGCATATCAAGAAGGAGTTGCCAGATACCTTTGTCATCGCAGGAAATGTCGGAACACCTGAGGCCGTTCGTGAGTTGGAAAATGCTGGAGCGGATGCTACCAAGGTCGGGATCGGTCCTGGTAAGGTCTGCATCACCAAAGTGAAGACTGGCTTTGGTACTGGCGGTTGGCAGTTAGCAGCCCTTCGTTGGTGTTCAAAAGCAGCTCGCAAGCCGATTATTGCGGACGGGGGGATTCGGACGCACGGAGATATTGCGAAATCCATTCGTTTTGGTGCCAGCATGGTCATGATTGGCTCACTCTTTGCAGGCCACATTGAAAGCCCAGGGAAAACCGTTGAAGTCGATGGGGAATCCTTCAAAGAGTATTATGGATCTGCTTCTGAGTACCAAAAAGGGGCCTATAAAAATGTTGAAGGCAAGAAAATCCTCCTACCAGCCAAAGGTCACCTGCAAGATACCTTGACGGAGATGGAGCAAGACTTGCAAAGTTCTATTTCCTATGCTGGAGGCCGTAAGGTTGCTGATCTGAAGCATGTCGATTATGTCATCGTAAAGAACTCTATCTGGAATGGTGACTCTCATTAAAACTACAATTACTTATTTATCTTGCGAATTGGCGCAAGGTCTCTACAAGGTGCCGGAACACCTAACAATAAGTAAGTCTAAGATTGATGCAGGGATTCCTGTATTCACTAGAGGCTTACTTGGTAAGTCTCTATTTTTGTTCCAAAGAGTTTAGGAGTAAACATGAAATTATTAGAAGAACGTATTTTAAAAGATGGAAATGTCCTGGGAGAGAATATCCTCAAGGTCGATTCTTTCTTGACCCACCAAGTGGATTACCAGCTGATGAAAGAGATTGGGAAGGCATTTGCGAATCGCTTTAAAGATACTGGTCTGACTAAAGTTGTCACCATCGAAGCATCCGGAATCGCTCCTGCCCTCTATGTCGCAGAAGCTTTGGAACTTCCTATGATCTTCGCTAAAAAAGCAAAAAATATTACGATGAATGAAGGGATTTTGACAGCAGAAGTCTATTCTTTTACCAAGCAAGTGACCAGTACCGTTTCCATTGCTGGCAAGTTTTTATCACCAGATGATCGCATTTTGATCATCGATGACTTTCTAGCAAATGGCCAAGCAGCTAAAGGCTTGATCCAGATTATCGAACAAGCTGGGGCGCGTGTAGAAGCAGTTGGCATCGTTATTGAAAAATCCTTCCAAGAAGGCCGTGGACTGTTAGAAGAACTCGGCTACCCAGTTGTATCCCTAGCTCGTTTGGACCGTTTTGAAAATGGTCAAGTTGTATTCAAGGAGGCAGACATCTAATGCAAAAGCAAGAAAACCATTCACAGGCAGCCATTCTAGGCTTGCAGCACCTATTGGCCATGTATTCGGGTTCTATTTTAGTGCCAATCATGATTGCGGGTGCTTTGGGCTATAATGCCCACCAACTAACCTATCTGATCTCTACAGATATCTTTATGTGTGGGGTCGCTACCTTCCTGCAATTGCAGTTAAACAAACATTTCGGGATTGGTCTACCGGTCGTCCTCGGGGTGGCCTTCCAGTCTGTGGCACCTCTTAGCATGATTGGGGCTAGCCATGGTAGTGGGGCTATGTTTGGTGCCTTGATTGTTTCAGGGATTTACGTCGTTCTGGTCTCAGGATTCTTCTCTAAAATCGCCAACCTCTTCCCATCTATTGTGACAGGATCTGTCATTACCACAATAGGTTTGACCTTGATTCCAGTTGCGATTGGGAACATGGGAAACAATGCAGCAGAACCAACGGTTCAAAGTTTGTTTTTGGCCGTGATTACCATTCTCATCATTCTCGTGGTTAATATCTATACGACAGGCTTTATCAAATCCATCTCTATTTTGATTGGGTTGATCGTTGGGACAGCTATTGCAGCTTCTATGGGCTTGGTGGACTTTACGCCCGTGGATCAGGCCCCTATTCTTCATGTTCCAACACCGTTCTTCTTTGGAGCTCCTAAGTTTGAAATCACCTCAATCGTTATGATATGTATCATCGCAACTGTTTCAATGGTGGAATCGACTGGTGTTTATCTTGCACTTTCGGATATTACAAAAGATCCAATTGATAGCACGCGCCTCCGTAATGGCTACCGCGCTGAAGGGTTGGCCGTACTTCTCGGTGGTATCTTCAATACCTTCCCTTACACTGGATTCTCACAAAACGTAGGCTTGGTGAAATTGTCTGGTATCAAGACTCGTCTTCCAATCTACTATGCAGCTGGCTTCCTCGTTCTCCTTGGTCTCCTTCCTAAGTTTGGAGCTTTGGCACAAATCATTCCAAGTCCAGTACTTGGTGGAGCCATGCTGGTTATGTTTGGTTTTGTATCTATTCAGGGGATGCAGATTCTGGCTCGTGTCGATTTTGAACACAATGAGCACAATTTCCTCATTGCGGCTGTATCGATAGCAGCAGGAGTCGGTTTGAACAATAGTACTCTCTTTAACGGCCTTCCAAGTGCATTTAAAATGTTCTTTGCAAATGGAATTGTCGTTGCCAGCGTCTTGGCAATTATTCTCAACGCCATCTTGAACCGCAACAAAAAGTAATCTTAAAGAACTGAGGATCAGTTTGATCTTCAGTTCTTTATTTTTTTGACATTTAAGGTGACATATAGTAGAGTGGTAAGAGAAAATTTCAAATTGACAAGAAGAGAGTATCATCCGTGTATCTAACCCATCATTTTAAAGAGCGCTTGCGTTTGTTTATCAGTCTATTTATCCCTCTCCTGGTCTATCAACTAGCCAACTATTCTGCTAGTTTTGTCGATACAGCCATGACAGGACAATACAATACCTTGGACTTAGCTGGCGTGTCAACCGCCACCAGTCTTTGGAATCCCTTCTTTACCTTTTTAACCGGGATTGTATCTGCTTTAACGCCCATTATTGGTCATCACTTAGGGCAGGGGAATAAAAAAAGAATCGCTTCTGATTTTTATCAATTCATTTATCTCTCTTTCATGATGGCTGTCCTCTTGATCGCTTTTGTCTTGCTGATTGCACCGATTGTCTTAAGTGAAATTGGTTTAGAAAGTTTCGTAGAGGGGATTGCAACCCATTACTTAGCCTTTCTCTCTCTAGGAATTTTGCCTCTCTTGCTCTTTAGTGTGGTCCGTTCCTTGCTGGATACCTTGGGGCTCACTCGCTTGTCCATGTACCTCATGCTCCTCTTATTGCCTTTAAACGCTAGTTTTAACTACATGTTGATTTATGGAGCTTTTGGTCTTCCTGAGCTAGGAGGAGCAGGAGCGGGACTAGGAACATCTTTGGCCTACTGGGTTCTCCTCATCATTGCCTTTTTGATCCTTTTCAAACATCCGAAAGTAGCCATCTACCAACTATGGAAGGTTCAACCTATCAATCTCAAAGAGATGAAAGAGACGATTCGCTTGGGCTTACCGATTGGTGGGATTGTGTTTGCAGAAGTCATCATTTTCTCGGTAGTGGGCTTGCTCATGGCTAAATTCCCATCTATGACCATTGCCAGTCACCAGTCGGCCATGAATTTTTCAACTCTCATGTACGCTTTTCCAGCTAGCATCTCCAATACCATGGCTATTATTGTGTCCTACGAGATTGGGGCTGGTCGTCCCGATGTGGTTCGTCAATATTGCCGGATTGGACGATGGACAGCCTTTGGGTTTGCCTTCTTTACCCTTACCTTCCTCTATCTTTATCGCTATCAAGTAGCAGGGCTCTATGGCACTGATCCGGAATTTATCCACCAGACAGCTATTTTCATGACCTATAGCCTCCTTTTTCAAATAGCGGATACGGTCGCAGCACCTATCCAAGGGATTCTACGCGGTTACAAGGACACCACCGTTCCCTTCTTGCTCGGAGTTTTTAGCTATTGGTGTGTCTCTATTCCATTGGGGATCTTTTTAGACCATGTCACTAACTTAGGTCCGTATGCTTACTGGATTGGCTTAATTTCTAGCATTGTCGTTAGTGGTATTTGTTACCAGCTGCGTCTCTGGCAAATTCAGAAGAAATACCAAGTTTCTTAAACAAAAACAACCAGAATAGTCTTCTGGTTGTTCTCATTTATTTAGTTCGCATCTCACCTTGAGGGAAGTAAGTTCCTTCAGGCATATCATTGATGATGACGTGAACGGCGGATTGGGGAGCACCTGTATTCCGAACAACAGCTTCGGTTACTTCCTTGGCCAAAGCTTTCTTTTGTTCCAATGTGCGTCCTTCAAATAAATCAATTCGTACAAATGGCATCGGGCCACCTCCTCTATCTATCTTAGGTCTATTTTATCATATTTTGAATGAAAAGTAGCAGACTAGTAAGATTCGAATCACCTAATGGAAAGGTTAAAATAGAGTATAAAAATTTTTTACCAATATTTAGTACTATCCACTTACATAACTCCAGGTATTATGGTATAATTAATTTGTGAGAAGTGGTCTCTCACGATGCGTTTGTCATTTTGTCAGGGAAATGATAGACGCTTTTTTTATTCTCAAATTGCAAAATACAAATAATATTCTGCTAGAGCGAACAAGAGAAATGAGACTTTATAGGGTTCAGAATCTCCTTATTAGAAGAGCAATCACCCAATGGAGAAGCTCTCTATAAGTTGCCCTAATTTACGGCCCGTGTTATAATATAATGAAACACATTTTAGAGAGAATAGAAGGAAAATGGCACAATTATATTATAAATATGGGACGATGAATTCTGGTAAGACCATCGAAATTTTGAAGGTAGCCCATAATTATGAAGAGCAAGGAAAAAGCGTCGTTATCATGACCTCAGCAATCGATACGCGCGATGGATTTGGAGTTGTTTCTAGCCGGATTGGTATGAAACGGGAAGCCATTGCGATCGAAGACGATACAGACGTCTTCGGTTATATCCAAAGCCTGAAAGAGAAACCCTACTGTGTCTTGGTCGATGAAGCACAGTTTTTGAAACGACACCATGTCTATGATTTGGCTAGAGTTGTAGATGAACTAGATGTGCCCGTCATGGCTTTTGGTCTCAAAAATGATTTCCGCAATGAACTCTTTGAAGGTTCCAAACATTTGCTCTTGCTAGCTGACAAGATTGAAGAGATCAAGACCATCTGCCAATACTGTTCCCGCAAAGCAACCATGGTCTTGCGCACTCAAGCGGGTAAACCCGTCTACGATGGAGAGCAGATCCAAATCGGTGGACACGAGACCTATATCTCCGTTTGCCGCAAACATTATTTTAACCCAGACATTCACCAAGAACATTAATCTTAAGGAGACAACATGAATATCTATGATCAACTACAAGCTGTAGAAGACCGATACGAAGAGTTAGGAGAATTACTGAGTGACCCAGATGTGGTCTCTGATACCAAACGCTTTATGGAGCTTTCAAAAGAAGAGGCTTCTACTCGTGACACGGTAACAGCTTACCGAGAATACAAACAAGTACTCCAAAATATCGTCGATGCTGAAGAAATGATTAAGGAATCAAGCGGCGATGCAGATTTGGAAGAAATGGCCAAGCAGGAACTCAAAGATGCTAAGGCTGAAAAAGAAGAGTACGAAGAAAAACTAAAGATTTTGCTTCTTCCAAAAGATCCAAACGATGACAAGAACATTATCTTGGAAATTCGTGGGGCAGCAGGAGGGGACGAAGCCCAGTTGTTTGCTGGTGACCTCTTGCAGATGTACCAAAAATACGCGGAAAGCCAAGGCTGGCGCTTTGAAGTCATGGAAGCATCCTATAATGGCGTTGGTGGGATCAAAGAAGTAGTGGCCATGGTTTCTGGTCAATCTGTCTACTCAAAACTCAAGTATGAATCGGGTGCCCACCGGGTACAACGGGTTCCTGTGACAGAAAGCCAAGGTCGTGTCCATACATCGACAGCAACTGTTCTGGTCATGCCAGAAATCGAAGAAGTTGAATACGACATTGATCCAAAAGATCTTCGGATCGATATCTACCACGCATCTGGTGCGGGCGGACAGAACGTCAACAAGGTTGCGACAGCTGTCCGTATTGTCCACTTGCCAACCAATATCAAGGTAGAGATGCAGGAAGAACGGACCCAACAGAAGAACCGTGAAAAAGCAATGAAGATCATCCGTGCCCGTGTGGCTGACCACTTTGCTCAGATCGCCCAAGACGAGCAGGATGCTGAACGGAAGTCAACTATCGGTACAGGTGATCGTTCAGAGCGGATCCGGACTTACAACTTCCCTCAAAACCGTGTGACCGATCACCGGATTGGCTTGACCCTTCAAAAACTGGATACCATCTTATCTGGTAAATTGGATGAAGTGGTCGATGCTTTGGTCTTGTATGATCAAACTCAAAAACTAGAAGAGTTGAACAAATAATGTTGTTGGGACAATTAGTAGCCCAGTATGAAGAAGCATTAATAGCCGTTGGAGAGGAAGCAGAAAGCCTCTCCTTCGCATATCGTGCTTTAAAAAACTGGACCTTTACGGACTTTGTCCTTGCTTTGCAAAAAGAAGTGGAAGCAGAGGATAAAACCTTGCTGGATTCCATCTTTGAGCAGTTGAAACATCACGTCCCTGCCCAGTATATTATTGGGAGCGCAGAATTCTGTGGTCATGTTTTTACAGTTGATGAGCGCGTGCTGATTCCTAGACCTGAAACAGAGGAACTCGTTACCCTCATTCTTGAGGAAAATAATCAGGAATCCTTACGAGTTCTGGATATCGGAACTGGAAGTGGTGCCATTGCCATTAGCTTAGCCCTTGCTAGACCTAATTGGCAGGTTCAAGCCAGTGATGTGTCAGTAGATGCCTTGGAGCTTGCTCAAGAAAATGCCCAGCAGTTAGAAGCGGTTGTGTCCTTTAAAACATCAAATGTACTGGATGAACTAGAAGGTCCTTACGATCTGATTGTTTCCAACCCTCCCTATATCTCTCGGGAAGATGTAGAAGAAGTTGGAGCCAACGTTTTAGCCTCTGAACCCCACTTAGCTCTCTTTGCGGATCGTGATGGCTATGCCATCTATGAAAAGATCGCTCAGCAGGCTCCAAGTGTTTTAACACCAGATGGAAAGATTTATCTAGAGATCGGCTATAAGCAAGGTAACAAAGTAAAAGATCTCTTTCAAAAAGCATTTCCTGACAAACGAGTTCGAGTTCTAAAAGACCAATTTGGACAAGATAGGATGGTAGTAGTAGACAATGGATCTATTTGAGAAAGAATTAGAAGCTGGTCATGCAGTTGTCTTACCGACTGAGACTGTCTATGGCCTCTTTGCAAAGGCACTGGATGAAGCAGCGGTTGATCAGGTATACGCTCTTAAGCACCGCCCTCGTGAAAAGGCTATGAACCTCAATATTTCCAGCGAAGATGATATTCGATTTTATTCTAAAAATCAGCCACCTTATCTATCAAAACTAATCGCAACCTTTTTACCAGGTCCCTTAACCATCATTCTCGAAGCCAATGAAGAGGTACCAGCTTGGATTAATTCCGGGATGGCTACGGTTGGTTTTCGGATGCCAGCTCATCCAAAAACATTGGAATTAATTCGTAAAACGGGTCCCTTGATCGGACCTTCTGCCAATCTCTCTGGGAAAGCTAGTGGGACCCAGTGCCAGCAAATTCTTAAAGAACTTGGTCATGGAGTGATAGGACTTGAAGACGATAGCTTTCTAACTGGTCAAGATTCGACTATTTTAGACTTATCTGGCGACAAGGTAAAGATTCTACGTCAAGGAGCGATTACACGACAAGATATCCTTGCCAAGATACCTGCAATCCCTTTTGAGGAGGTCTGATATGCTACGTGCTTTAAAACCAACAGATACTGTATCTATTTACGAGATTAACAAAGAGGCTTTAGGTTATGCTTTTAGTCCAGAGGATACGGCTAGTCAACTAGCCAAGTTGTCTCAAGACTCCCATCACTTCCTACTAGGTTATGAGGATTCAACCAACCATGCCTTACTTGGTTATGTCCATGCTGAAGTCTACGAATCCCTCTATTCCAATGCAGGATTTAATATTTTGGCATTAGCTGTGATCCCCCAAATGCAAGGCAAAGGAATCGGAAAAGCTTTGCTTAAAGGACTAGAACAGGAAACCGAAAAACGTGGCTACAAGTTTATACGTTTAAACTCTGCAGACCATCGTATTGGCGCTCATGCCTTCTACGAACAGGTCGGTTATACCTGTGACAAGCTACAAAAACGTTTTATAAAATTTATTTAAGGAGAAGACCTATGATTTTTGACAAAGAAGATTACAAAGCATATGATGCAGCTCTATGGGATGCCATTGCGAAAGAAGAGGAACGCCAGCAAAATAACATCGAGTTGATCGCTTCCGAAAACGTCGTCTCCAAGGCGGTTATGGCTGCCCAAGGGTCTATCCTGACCAATAAATACGCAGAAGGATATCCGGGACGTCGTTACTACGGAGGGACTGATGTCGTAGACATCGTCGAAAGCCTCGCCATCGAACGCGCTAAGGAAATCTTTGGGGCTAAGTTTGCCAATGTTCAACCTCACTCAGGTAGTCAGGCCAACTGTGCTGCCTATATGGCTCTGATTGAGCCAGGAGATACGGTTATGGGGATGGATCTGGCTGCAGGTGGCCATTTGACTCACGGTGCTTCTGTGAGCTTCTCAGGTCAAACCTACAACTTTGTATCTTACAGTGTAGATCCGGAAACTGAACTCTTGGATTTTGATGCTATCTTGAAACAAGCTCAAGAAGTGAAGCCAAAGTTGATTGTGGCAGGTGCT
Organism: Streptococcus sp. AM43-2AT; assembly: GCF_003603405.1. Taxonomy (NCBI): domain Bacteria; kingdom Bacillati; phylum Bacillota; class Bacilli; order Lactobacillales; family Streptococcaceae; genus Streptococcus; species Streptococcus sp. AM43-2AT. The sequence goes on from NZ_QTND01000001.1 coordinate 390,901, forward strand.
TCAGCCTACTCTCACATCATTGATTTCTCAAAATTCCGTGAGATTGCGGATGCAGTAGGAGCTAAGCTCATGGTCGATATGGCCCATATCGCCGGTTTGGTGGCAGCAGGCCTTCACCCAAGCCCAGTTCCTTATGCACATATCACGACCACGACCACTCACAAGACCCTTCGTGGACCTCGTGGTGGCTTGATCTTGACCAATGATGAGGAATTGGCTAAAAAGATTAATTCTGCCATCTTCCCTGGTATCCAAGGAGGACCACTAGAGCATGTCGTTGCAGCCAAGGCTGTTGCTTTCAAAGAAGCCCTCGATCCTGCCTTTAAAGAGTATGCAGCTAACGTGATTAAAAACAGCCAAACTATGGTTGATGTCTTCTTGCAAGATCCAGATTTCCGTGTCATTTCAGGCGGAACAGAGAACCACCTTTTCCTTGTCGATGTGACGAAAGTCGTTGAAAATGGAAAAGTGGCTCAAAATTTACTGGACGAGGTCAACATTACCCTCAACAAAAACTCCATCCCATACGAAACTCTATCACCATTTAAGACCAGTGGCATTCGGATTGGGACAGCAGCTATTACCGCCCGTGGCTTTGGAGAAAAAGAAAGCCGCACCGTAGCTGAATTGATTATCAAAGCGCTGAAGAACGCAGACAACCCGGCTGCATTAGAAGAAGTACGTGCTCAAGTCAAAGCCTTGACAGATGCCTTCCCACTTTACGAGGACTAAACCATCTTATGGACATTTACGTAAAAAAAGCCATCATTCATCAATTTAGCCCAGATGATACCGATCTCTATCTGGCGGACAAGTTCCTCAATATTACACCAAAAATTGAGGAATACTTGCGCAAAAAGATAGAACGGGTCTATTCTGATGAGGCAAAGACCGGCATTTTTGAGGAAGATAATCCATTCCTTGAGATGATCACGGATGATCTCCTAAAAACTTCAGTAGCCGTAGCCAACCGCTGGAAAGAAGAATTTATCGTCTCTGAGAATCAAAAGACTAACGATTTGGTGTTCATCCAATTCTCAAAAGAGGGAGTGGACCACTTTGCCTTTCTTCGGATTGCCTTGCGGGAAACCTTGACACACTTAGGTGGCGAAGTGGACAATCCAATCAAACTGACACAAAACAATCTGCCTGGTTTTGGTACTGGTGCCGACGAAGCCTTGGTTATTAATCTTCAAAGCCGTAAGTACCACTTGATTGAAAAACGGATCAAGTACAACGGAACGTTCTTGAACTATTTCCCTGAGAATCTCCTCCAGGCACAACCAAAGATTTCACCTAAAAAATCAATCAAAGAAATAGAAAAAACGGCCCAACGGATTGCTGAGAATTTCCAACAAGACGATTTTCAGTTCCAATCCAAGGTCAAATCAGCTATTTTCAACCAACTGGAAGAAGAGAATGAGCTATCTCCAGAGAAGTTAGCTAATGATTTATTTGATAACAATTTAACAGCTCGACTCAGTTTTGTCGATCAAGTAAAAGAGTCCATTCCAGATCCTGTTCGCTTTGATGAAATAGATGCCAGTCGCCAATTAAAAAAATTTGAGAACCAAAAACTCTCCCTTTCAAACGGGATTGAGCTTTTAGTTCCTAACCATGTTTACGAAGATGCTGAATCGGTAGAGTTTATCCAAAATGAGAATGGGACCTACTCGATCCTCATCAAGAATATAGAGGACATTCAGAATAAATAATGATGAAACGAATAATAAAAATTTTCTTTTGCCTCTTGCTCGTCTTTTTCATATACAAGGGCTATCAGATACACCGGGATGTCAAGCAGGTCATGACTTATCGCACCTTAGTGCGTGAAGTACTGGCTGAGGAAGACACTGGTACCAATGAAGATCTGATCCTTGCCATGATTTATACCGAGACCAAGGGGAAGGAAGATGATGTCATGCAGGCCAGTGAAAGTGCAACAGGCCAGACAAATTCTATCACCAATAACAAAGAAAGTATTCGCCAGGGGATTCAAACGCTCTCTGAGAATCTGCGAATAGCAAAAGAGAAGGGGGTTGATCCCTGGACCGCTGTCCAAGCTTATAATTTCGGACAGGATTACATTGAATATGTAGCTAAAAATGGCGGAAAAAATACGCTAGAATTAGCCCGTCAATATTCAAAAAAAGTGGTTGCACCGAGTCTTGGAAATGTCACAGGTAAGACCTATCTTTATCTCCATCCTATCTCATTTTTACACGGCTCAGAGCTCTACGTTAATGGGGGGAATTATTATTATTCACGTCTCGTTGAAATGAATCAGTTCATCATGAAATTATTTTCTTGGTTTTAATATAAACAGCACTTTAAGAGGCTGGGACAAAAGTCCTAGCCTCTTAATTGTCTTTGGATTATCGAGCAAGATGCAGTGGTTGAGTGGGCTCTACTACGCTGATTTCATCAGCTTTTACAGCCCTACTCAACTGTGCGGAGGTGGGACGACGAAATCGAATTCTAACGAATGACCGATTTCTGTCCCACTCTCTTTTTATAGATCAAACTGTCATCTGTTTTTAAAGAAGCTGTAAGCCAGTCTTAAGATAAAAAGGGTAAACTAAAAAGGAGGCAAAGAGATAAAATCTGCTTCCTTTTTATTGTCCGATAGCGTATTAATATCCTAGAAGGAGTTAAGAAAAAGTATGAAACCAGTCAGGAAATTTATTGGAATCTTTATCGCTAGCTGGTTTGCACTTCTTGCAAGCTCTTCGACGGCATTTGCCAACTCAAGCATTCAGAAAGTTATTGATCAAAAATACAAGCAACCTGACTATGTCATCGGATCATCATTGAATGAATTCGAAGTCAAGCAAACCCTCAGTCTCTTGATGTATAACGAGGAACAAGAGAAGGAATGGAAAACCATGAACCCTTCTGCTTATACAAGTTTTAGGATCGATGAGAATGGAGATCATTCTTCCTCCGTTAAACTACAGAAACAAGCCAAAAAAGCACCAGTTAGCGTGCACATTGTCACTCCTCAAAATATAACAGAAGTAACAGCAGATATGCATCGCAATGCACTGACCACTCTTGGGCTCGAACACGCCGATATCACAATTGCCTCTCCAACAGAAGCATCAGGCCTGAGTGCCATTGCAGCGGTATCATACTCTCTTGAGCAAAATGGTAGCACCATATCTGATGAAAACAAAATACTTGCCCAAGAAGAATTATCTCTGCTTGCAGCTATCTATAAAGAAAATGCCCGTAAAAATAACTTCCATGAAGATAAACTTAATGTAGCCGTCATCGATCTTAAAATCGCAGCGCTAAAGGGAAGCAATCAAGATAAAAAGCTTGAGAAAAAAGATTTTCAAAAGCTGGTAACAAGGATTCTAGAAACTTACCAATTAAATGGCGCTATAACGGATAAACAAACCAAACAATTAGTTGATTTCACTAGCAAGCTTGCGAATAGTAAGCTAAACTCTGATAAAAACCTTGTCAAATCCTTCAAAGCTCTAAAACAGGATATCATTGAAAAGGCAGGAGATAGCTTTAATACGATTGATACCAAGCACGATACGGAGTCACTATTGAAAGAAAGCAACAATCTTCCCTTATACCCTATGATTGGACTGGGCCTCCTGATTCTCCTAGGAATCGGATTAATGTCTTATCATGTTCATCGTCATCAAACCAAGAGGAATAAACTATAAAAAGAGGCTGGGACAAAAGTCCTAGCCTCTAAATTGTCTTTGGATTGTCGATCAAGACGCAGTGGTTGAGTGGGCTCTACTACGCTGATTTCATCAGCTTTTACAGCCCTACACAACTGTGCGGAGGTGGGACAGAAATCGAATTCTAACGAATGACCGATTTCTGTCCCACTCTCTTTAATCTGTAACTTCGATTGAGAGATAAGGAATACCCAAGATTCTTCCGAAGAATCCTAGAAAGGTCTTCCAAGCTGAACCTTTAATAATAGCAGTTTGACCAGCTTTTACGATAACTTCTTTAGAACGAGTAAAGGCTCCTCTTTGATCTACGTAAACCTTAACCATATTAAGTCCTTCAGGAAGCGGAAGTGTAACGGTTTCGTCTTTGCTTAAATTGGCAACACATTCTCCATTGATATAAACGTTTACCTTCATTAACATACCTACGAGGCCAGTTTGACGCGATACTGTAATTTCCGACATGTTGTTTCTCCTAACTTTATGAATTCCTTACTCAAAAGGAATAGTTTTAAACTATCATAACATAAGTAGTCGATTCATACAAGATATTGTTTCATTCTAGATTGTTTGATAATCATCTAACACCCAAATAGTGATGACAAGTCCTATTTAGATTTTCTTTGTCTTTAAATTATGGAATCTTTCTCCTTGGATCAACTCACTGAAACTGGTCTAGAGAGTCATTTTGATAATAAATGTGCCTTACATATATAAAAATAACGCTGAAATTATTGATTTCAGCGTTATTTGAATAATTCATTTTATTCCCACTCAACGGTTGCAGGTGGTTTACTTGTGATATCGTAGACGATGCGGTTAACATGGTCAACTTCGTTTACGATACGGACTGAGATTTTTTGGAGGACTTCCCAAGGAATCTTAGCGAAGTCAGCTGTCATTCCATCGATAGAAGTGATAGCACGGATGGCAATGGTATAGTCGTAAGTACGACCATCGCCCATCACACCTACTGAACGAACGCCAGTGTTAACAGTGAAGTATTGCCAGATGTCGCGGTCAAGACCAGCCTTGGCGATTTCTTCACGAAGGATAGCGTCTGATTCACGGACTGTTTCTAGTTTTTCTTCAGTGATTTCACCCATGACACGGATGGCAAGCCCTGGACCTGGGAATGGTTGGCGCCATACGATATGGTCTGGCATACCAAGTTCAGTACCAAGGGCACGAACTTCATCCTTGTAAAGAGTGTTGAGCGGCTCAATCAACTCGAACTGCATGTCTTCTGGAAGTCCACCCACGTTGTGGTGAGACTTGATGGTTTGAGCAGTATCTGTACCAGACTCAATCACGTCTGTGTAAAGTGTTCCTTGTGCCAAGAATTTCACATCTTTGAGCTTGCTTGCTTCGTCATCAAAGACATAGACAAATTCGTTACCGATGATCTTCCGTTTTTGCTCTGGATCAGACACACCAGCCAATTTATCAAGGAAACGTTTGGCAGCGTCTGCTTTAACGATATTGAGACCAAACTTACCACCAAGCATGTCCATAACTTGGTCAGCTTCCCCTTTACGAAGAAGACCGTGGTCTACAAAGATACAGATCAATTGATCACCGATAGCTTTTTGGAGAAGAACCCCTACAACTGAAGAGTCAACACCACCAGAAAGACCAAGGAGAACACGTTTGTCTCCAACTTTTTCTCGGATTTGTTTGATTTGCATCTCAATAAAGTTATCCATGGTCCAATCGCCCTTAGCACCACAGATGTTCAAGGCAAAGTTACGCAAGATATCATATCCATGAACAGAGTGACGAACCTCAGGGTGGAATTGGATACCGTAGATTTTCTTGTCTGGATTTTCAATCGAAGCATACGGACAGTCAGCAGAAGTACCAGTACGGACAAAGTCAGCAGGAATTTCTGTAACAGCATCTCCATGACTCATCAAGACCAACTGTTTATCAGGTGTTCCCTCAAAGAGGGCAGAAGATTCAGCTAAGTTTAGCTCAGATTGGCCGTATTCACGGTTACCTGCATCCCCTGCAGGTACAACCTTCCCACCAAGTTTGTGAGTCAGGAGTTGCATGCCATAGCAGATTCCTAAAATTGGAATTCCAAGTTCAAAAATTTCAGGATCAATGTCAAAAGATCCTTCTTCATACACTGAGTTTGGTCCGCCTGAAAGAACGATCCCAACAGGATTGATTTCACGCACTTCAGCCGCTGTAATTTTGTGGCTCTTCAGTTCTGAAAAGACACCAATCTCACGAATACGACGAGAAATGAGCTGATTGTACTGGCTACCGTAATCAAGCACGATAATTTTTTCAACATCATGCAAATCAGTTGATAGGTTTGTCATCTTTTCCCCTTTTTCTAGAAAATTCTTTTCCTCTATTCTAACACAAAAGCCCCTTCATTACCAATCAATACTGACTACGATTGAAGATTTGACAAAATTGCGCTACAATAGTTTGTAACACACAGAAAGAGTAGCAAAATGATTCCAGCTTACATTCAAATTCACGATCAAATCAAGGCAGAGATTGACCAGAAAATCTGGAAAATCGGTCAACGCCTGCCAAGCGAACGGGACTTGGCAGAAAAGTTCCAGGTCAGCCGCATGACCCTCCGTCAAGCAATCACTCTCTTGGTAGAAGAAGGAGTGTTAGAACGTCGTGTAGGCAGTGGTACCTTTGTCGCTAGCACGCGCGTCCAGGAAAAGATGCGAGGAACGACTAGTTTTACTGAAATTATGAAAGCGCAAGGAAAGGTTCCTTCGACACAGGTTATTTCCTACAAACGGACCATTCCAAGTCTTCAAGAAGTGGATAAACTAGGGATTGACAAAACTGAAACGATTGTACGTATGGAACGGGTTCGTTACGCAGATGGAGTCCCTGTTGTCTATGAAGTTGCCTCAATTCCAGAAAAATTTATAAGAAACTTCAAAAAAGAAGAGGTGACCAGCCATTTCTTCCAAACCTTGGAAAAGCACGGCTACCGTATCGGTAAATCCCAACAAACCATCTATGCCCGATTGGCCAAAGAAAAGATTGCTCATTACTTAGAAATACCAAAAGGACATGCTATTCTTGGTTTGACCCAGATTTCATATTTCGACAATGGTGTCGCTTTTGAGTATGTAAAAAGTCAATACGTCGGAGAACGGTTTGAATTTTACCTAGAAAACAATTAGCTAACACAATCCCTATGGTGTCAATTCAACACAGGGAGGTTTTATGTCTCTGATAAAAATCGATGCTGTTGTGGTGCCTCTTAGTGGGCACCTTTATCCAGTTCTTTTGCTTTTAGCCCCATTGTTGAATGATTCCAACTATAAGATTCGAATTTTTACAGGACCACAAAAGCAAAAAATAGCCCTGGTCTATGATGCTAGCAGCATTTTAAAAAAAGAAATTCATCGCTTAGTTAAAAAGGAGGCGCCATGAAAGTACTCGTAACAGGAGCAACAGGTTTTCTTGGAAAATACGTGGTAAAAGAGTTAGTAGCAGAAGGCTACTTTGTCCGCGCTTTTGGTCGGAATGAAGCAGTAGGACAAAGCTTGGTTTCAGAACAAGTGGAATTCTTCAAAGGAGATCTGAGTTCCAAGCAAGCAGTAGAAGAGGCATGTAAGGGCGTTGAAATGGTCGTCCATGCTGGAGCTTTATCCACTGTTTGGGGGCCTTGGGAGAGTTTTTATCAAGCTAATGTCCTCGGTACTCAACATGTTTTAGAAGCTTGCCGTACTAATAAAATCAGTCGCTTGGTCTATGTTTCTTCACCAAGTATTTATGCTGCTCCGAAAGATCAAATCGGCATCAAAGAAGAAGATGCTCCAACTGAAAATCATTTAAACAACTACATCAAAAGCAAGTTACTATCAGAGAAGCTCTTTCCTGCATACCCGGATGTTCCCAGCATTATCCTTCGTCCTCGTGGGCTCTTTGGCATTGGGGATACAAGTATCCTTCCACGTGTTCTCAAGCTAAGCCAAAAAATTGGAATCCCCTTAATCAAGGAAGGCAAGCAATTGATGGACATGACCTGTGTTGAGAATGTTGCTTTGGCTATCGCTTTGGCTCTGAAAGCTGATAGGGTAGAAGGTCAAGTCTATAACATTACCAACGGCGAGCCGACTCCTTTTAAAGAACTCATCGAAGAAGCCTTGCAGGGCCTGGAACTTCCTATTCGTTATAAAAAATTACCTGCCTTTCTTCTAGGTGGCTTGGCTTCTAGCTTAGAGGTTCTTTATCGGTTCTTACCTCTAAAGGGTGAGCCACCATTAACTCGCTATACCTACTACCTATTGCGTTATAGCCAGACACTTGATATTTCAAAAGCAAGAGAAGAGTTGGGCTATAAGCCACGCATCAGCATCAAGGAGGGAATTGCCCAGTATGTCCAAGATTATCGAAAGCATTAAGTACTTCCCTGCTGGCTATTGTACCAGCAATCTTGCCTTGCTCTTTAAGGGGCAGAAAAGAAAGAAGATGGTTTTTCCAGCCGGCGTCTATCTCCTCAAACACCGAGAGCATGGTTATATTCTCTACGATACTGGCTATCATTATGAGATCAAAAGTAAACTCCGTTATCTTTATTACCGTCTTGGCACTCCTATGCAGATGAAAAAGGAAGACCAGATTGATTGCTTGCTTCAAGCGACTGGGATTTCACCAGATGACATTTCTTATGTCATCCTCTCACATTTTCACCCAGATCATCTAGGAGGAGCGGCTTGCTTCAAAAAGGCGCGCTTCTTGGTTACCGAGAGAGCCTATCAGGTCTACCAGAAGCCCAGCTTTAAGGATTTAATTTTTAAAGAGTTTTTGCCGGATTATTTTGAAGAATCCGTCCAAATCATGCAACTTCAAGAAACCAATCCTCTTTTTCCTTATACGGCAACAGAGGATGTCTTTGGAGACGGCAGTATTCTCCTTAGTTCCCATGATGGGCACGCTAAGGGACAAGGCTGTCTTTTCCTTCCGGAATATCAATTGTTTATTGGTGCTGACCTCTGCTGGGGAATTGACCTTCTTCCTTTGACAGAGCAGATGCGCTGGATTCCTAGTCAAGTTCAGGATAATGGGAAGGACTATTTAGAAAATGTCAATTTCCTCCGTACCTTGTTAAATCAAGGAATCGCTGTTCTCGTCAGCCATGATCCGATTGAACGGGTAGAAAGAATACTAAATGAAAAAATGGACCTTTCTTAAAACCTTTTACCAGACCCGCTGGGGGCATCGCTTCAAGAACCGTGAGGAACTGGAGCGCTACCAAGAAAAAGAACTACAAAATTACCACAGCTTCTTACTCCAGCATTCCCCCTATTTCTCTCAAGGTGTTCCAAAAGACTTCCGCTATATGGACAAGACCTTTATGATGGAGCATTTCAATGAGTTAAATACCCAAGGAATCGACCGGGATCAGGCTCTTGAAATGGCGATTCGCGGTGAGCAGTCTCGTGATTTTACAGAGATGCAAGGAGAAGTAGCAGTTGGTCTTTCCTCTGGTACCTCCGGACACCGGGGAATCTTTATCACGACAGAAACAGAACGTAGTATGTGGGCAGCCGCTATACTCGCTAAAATGCTCCCCAAAGGAAAGCTCCTTGGTCACCGCATTGCCTTTTTCCTCCGTGCTGATAACCAGCTCTATCAAACCATCAATTCTCCCTTGATTCGCCTAGAGTATTTTGATATTTTCAAAGATAGCCAAGAGCACATCGGGCGTTTAAATGACTACCAGCCGACCATCCTTGTGGCTCCAGCCTCTACCTTATTAGATTTAACCAAGTATCTGGAAAATCAGACCCTGGAGATACAACCCCAAAAGGTCGTTTCCGTCGCTGAAATCTTAGAGGATCGGGACCGGGACCTCATCCGTCAAGCATTTGATCTTTCTAAGGTCGATCAGGTCTATCAAGCAACAGAAGGTTTCTTAGCTTGTACCTGTTCTGAGGGGAACTTGCACCTCAACGAGGACATTTTATCAGTGGAAAAAGACTATTTGGATGACCACCGCTTTTATCCTATCATTACCGATTTTAAACGTAGTAGCCAGCCGATTTTCCGCTACCGGCTCAATGATATTCTGGTAGAGGATCCAGAGCCTTGCCATTGTGGTTCTGTCTTTACAAGGATTGCTAAAATTGAGGGCCGGTCGGACGATATCTTTTATTTCAAAAAAGCAGACGGCGAGCTACAGATGGTTTATCCAGACTTCATTCGACGTTGTATCCTCTTTGTTGAAGGGATTCAAGACTATCAAGTAACTCAAACTGAAGATGGACAGGTCCAGGTTGCACTTAGCAAACGTTCACCTGATATAGAAGTGGCTATCCTCAACCAATTTCAACTCTTAGCAAATCAAAAGGGCTTTATCATGCCCAAACTCACTTTTATTGACTACCAATGGGACACGACATGCAAACTCAAGCGCGTACAACGTCTTCACAAATAGGAGGAAGCATTATGACAAGTGTACAAAGACATGTTCGTATTAAGGGCTATGGAACAGCCTTACCCAAGCATCAAGTTACCTTTAAGGATCAGACACGCTACCGAGTAAAAGAAGATGAAGAATCTCAGATCGACCTTGCCACTCGTGCTATTGAACAGGCCCTAGAGCAGGCAGGATTGACCATGGCAGATATTGACTGCCTAGTTTCAGCCAGCGCCGTAGGGGTTCAGCCGATTCCATGTACAGCAGCTCTAATCCATGAACGGGTTGCCAAGGACTTGACCATTCCCGCTATGGATATCAATACCACTTGTACCAGCTTTATTTCGGCCCTCAGTACCATTTCATATCTGATCGAAGGTGGCGAGTACAAGCGTGTCCTCATTGTGTCCAGTGAAGTAGGAAGTCTCGGTCTCAATCCCAAGCAGAAAGAAAGCTATGAACTTTTTAGTGATGGGGCAGCTGCCTTTATCTTTGAAAGTACCACAGAAGATCTGGGAGTGATGGCAAGCCTTCAACGGACCTGGTCTAAGGGAGCCCATGATACAGAGATTCGTGGTGGTTTAACCGCATACCACCCAAAACATTATAGTGAATCAACCAAAACCGACTTCATGTTTGATATGAAGGGGAAGAAGATTTTGCTTCTATCTGCGCGTGTTATTCCTGACATGTTCCAAGAATTTCAAGACAAGGTCGGCCTATCGCTTGCTGATGTAGACTATATCATTCCTCACCAAGCCAGTCGTGCCCTTCCTTTGGTCATGGAAAAATTAGGGGTACCAGACCATAAGTATCTTAACATTGTTAGCGATTACGGAAACATGGTTTCAGTAGCTGTACCTTTTGGTCTAGCTTACGCCATGGAACATGGCCTTGTCAAAGAAGGAGATACCATCTTCTTAATGGGAACTGCAGCGGGTATGACGGTCAATATGTTGGCTCTGAAAATCTAATTCTTTGCTTAGATAAAAAATAGTGTCTACTCCTAAAAACACAGGCAAAAAGCATGAAGTCCCGCTAGTCTTTGGCGGGCTTTTTTGATATAATGAAAGGTATGGAAATTGAGAAAACCAACCGAATGAATGCGCTCTTTGAGTTTTATGCTGCGCTCTTGACGGACAAGCAAATGAACTACATCGAGCTTTATTACGCAGATGACTACAGCTTAGCTGAGATTGCGGAAGAGTTTGGAGTGAGCCGTCAGGCGGTTTATGACAATATTAAGCGGACAGAGAAGATTCTAGAGGATTATGAGATGAAGTTGCATATGTACTCTGACTACATTGTACGCAGCCAGATTTTTGATCAGATTTTAGAACGCTATCCGGAAGATACTTTTCTACAAGAGCAGGTTGAAATTTTATCAAGCATTGACAATCGGGAGTGATTATGGGCAGTCTGGTCGTTTATCAAGGAATATCTTGCAAACTATTAGTAGCAGAGGAAGTATTTCCTACTCGACTACAGATTATCTCGCCCAATGATATCTCCAAAGCTATGCAAATAGGTTTTAGCTGTTGGGGATATCCAAATGAAATCATGAAAGAAGTCACACCCGAAGAACTAGAATGTTTGCAACATTTCGGACGATATCCACTGAATTGAAAAAATAGGAGAAAATAATGGCATTTGAAAGTTTAACCGAACGTTTACAGAACGTCTTTAAAAATCTTCGTAAGAAAGGGAAAATCTCTGAAGCAGATGTCCAAGAGGCGACCAAAGAGATTCGTCTAGCCCTCTTAGAGGCTGACGTTGCCCTTCCAGTTGTAAAAGACTTTATCAAACGCGTCCGCGAGCGTGCTGTAGGTCATGAGGTCATCGAAACCCTCAACCCTGCCCAACAAATCGTAAAGATTGTCGATGAAGAATTGACAGCGATTTTAGGTTCAGAAACAGCAGACATTATCAAATCTCCAAAGATTCCAACCATTATCATGATGGTCGGTCTTCAGGGGGCTGGTAAAACAACCTTTGCTGGTAAATTGGCCAACAAATTGGTCAAGGAAGAAAATGCGCGTCCTTTGATGATTGCGGCCGATATTTATCGTCCAGCAGCCATTGATCAGTTGAAGACGCTTGGTCAGCAGATCAATGTCCCAGTCTTTTCACTCGGTACAGAAGTCCCTGCAGTAGAGATCGTTCGTCAAGGTTTGGAGCAAGCGAGAGCCAACCACAATGACTATGTCTTGATTGATACGGCTGGTCGTCTGCAAATCGATGAAAAACTCATGGGCGAATTACGCGACGTCAAAGCCCTTGCTGAGCCAAATGAAATCCTCTTGGTTGTCGATGCCATGATTGGTCAAGAAGCGGCCAATGTAGCGCGTGAGTTTAACGAGCAACTCGAAGTAACCGGGGTGATCTTGACCAAGATCGATGGGGATACCCGTGGTGGTGCGGCCCTTTCTGTCCGTCAGATTACTGGGAAGCCAATCAAGTTCACTGGTACTGGTGAAAAAATCACTGATATCGAAACCTTCCACCCAGACCGCATGTCTGGTCGGATCCTCGGTATGGGGGATATGCTGACGCTGATCGAGAAGGCGTCTCAAGAATACGATGAGAAACGGTCTCTTGAACTCGCTGAAAAGATGCGGGAAAATACCTTCGACTTCAACGACTTCATCGATCAATTAGACCAAGTTCAAAACATGGGACCAATGGAAGACCTGCTCAAGATGCTTCCAGGTATGGCCAATAACCCTGCCATGAAGAACCTCAAGGTCGATGAACGAGAAATTGCTCGCAAACGCGCGATTGTATCATCCATGACACCAGCTGAACGGGAAAATCCAGATTTGTTAAATCCAAGCCGTCGTCGTCGGATTGCGGCTGGATCAGGAAACAGCTTTGTCGAAGTCAATAAATTCATCAAGGACTTTAACCAAGCCAAACAGATGATGCAAGGCGTCCTCTCCGGCGATATGAACAAGATGATGAAACAAATGGGGCTCAATCCAAATAACATGCCGAAGAATATGCCTGGTGGAATGCCTGATATGTCTGCCCTCGAAGGCATGATGGGACAAGGTGGCATGCCTGACTTGTCAGCTCTTGGTGGAGGCGCTGGAATGCCTGATATGAGCCAAATGTTCGGTGGTGGTCTCAAAGGAAAAGCCGGTGAATTTATGATGAAACGGGCGATGAATAAGATGGCCAAACAAATGCGCAAAAATAAGAAAAAACGGAAATAATCGTTTCTAAGAGGGCCTGGAACACACTGTTCTGGGTTCTTTTAGAAACTACTACTAGAGGAAAGATGTTAAAAAAACTATTTCAACAAGTCATTCGTTTCTTTACAAGATTGTTTTCTTCGCACAGAAAGCCCTTTGAATTTCCTAAAGGCTCAAAGAAACCACCAATCAGACCGATTATCTTTGTACCTGGGAGTTCAGCCAGTATCCAGCGATTCAACGGAACCATCCGCATGCTCCATCGCTTTTCTAGAAAAAAACAGAGTCTTTTAAAAATAAAAGTCAATAAAGATGATTCTATAGAAATGGAGGGAAGACTGAATACGAAAGAGCCGAATCCGATGATTGTAATTGGCTTCGAGAACAATCGAGATGGCTACAGCAATATCAAGCAGCAAATCGAATCCCTTAAGATTGCTTTAACCTATCTTCTTGATCACTATTATTTTACAGAGTTCAAGGCAGTTGGGCACTCCAATGGTGGACTAGTTTTGACTGGTTTATTGGAAAGTGGCTTTTTAGAAAAGAAAAAGCTGACCGTAAGCAAGCTCGCTATTATTGGTAGTCCTTACCAATTCAATCAAGAAATGTTTGACGATTTTCAAAAATGGAAGCATCGCTTAGAAAAAGAAGTAGAGGTCCTTAACTTTGTCGGTAGCTTTGCTGGGAAATCAGATGGGATCGTTCCCCTCTCTAGTGCCCAAGCAGCACAATCTATTTTTGAGAAACAAGCCTATACAGAAGTAAATTTAAAAGGACGCAAGGCTCATCATTCAGCTTTACCCACTAATCCAGATCTAGTGAAACAATTAAGTCTATTTTTGAATCTATAAGTAAATTACATAATTTCGGTTATGTAATTTTTATTCGTCTCTTGCAATCCTTAAGTAAATATGGTACATTTTTGGTAGCGATTACACATACTTAAGGAGGATTTTATGAAAGATCCCAAATTATTAGAAACAATGAAAGATTACATGGGACGGGATGAGCTTCCCGCAGATTTTGATGCCTTTTGGGATCAAGCCCTAGCAAAGATGACTGAACTGCCTGAATATAAGCTCGAAGAACGAGATTTCAGCATTCCAAATGTGATTTGTTATGAATTAACCTTTAAAGGAACACGAGATGGACTAGTTTATGCGCGGGTTGTTTTTCCAAAAACGGATAAAAAGGTTCCCGTCATTTTCCATTTTCATGGCTATATGGGTCGTTGTTGGGATTGGGCTGATATGCTGGCTTATACAGTAGCCGGCTATGGTGTTGTGTCTATGGATGTAAGAGGTCAGTCGGGCTTTTCAACCGACGGAGATCGTTCACCACTTGGAAATACGGTAAAAGGACAGATTATCCGTGGCGCCGTGGAAGGTCCAGATGAGCTCTTTTATAAGGATATCTACTTAGATCTTTACCAGTTAATTGAAATTGTAGCCAGCCTTCCTCAAGTTGACGACAGCAAACTTGCCAGCTATGGAGCCTCACAAGGTGGTGCCTTGGCCCTGGTTGCTGCTGGATTGAATCCTCGTATACAACGAACGGTAGCCATTTATCCATTCTTATCAGATTTCAGACGAGTATTGGAGATTGGGAACACCAGCGAGGCCTATGACGAGCTTTTCCGTTATTTCAAGTTCCATGATCCATTCCATGAAACAGAAGATCGTTTGATGCAGACTTTGGCCTATATTGATGTGAAAAACTTTGCCCATCGTATCAAAGGACAGGTTCACATGATTACCGGGCTAGATGATGATGTCTGTTATCCTGTGACACAGTTTGCCATTTATAATCGATTAGAAGGTCCAAAAGAGCATTTAATCATGCCAGAATATGCCCATGAAGCTATGAATGTTCAAGTCAATGATCGTGTGTACAATTGGCTCTGTGGTAGCAAGATTTCCTTTCAATATGTAGAAAAATAAGATACAGAAGAAAAACAATCAGTAGATCCGTGAGATTTGCTGATTTTTTTGTTAAAAAAAAACTAAAAATTTATGTACAATTGACTTAACAAGGCTTAAACCATTGATACAACTGAATTAGAAGCATAAAGTACATTCTTTAAAAAGTGTACTTTATTTTTGTTTTGTACATTATTTTAGAGTGTTATTTTGTATGTTTTCTAGTACATAATATACTCTAATCTGAGAAATTGATTTGTACATTTTATACTCAAGTAATAGCAGAAGAAGTGGTGGTTCAATAGTACATTTTATTTAAAATATTTATGGCTATAATAATAGTATTTGAAGCATAGATAAAGTAGATACAGTGGTATAATAGTGTCAAAAGACTTTCAGGAGAAATGAGATGAGATCGCATACAGTTATTCTAGGCGCTGGTGCTACTATTGCAGCAATTCCAGATGGTGATAAAAACGGAAAAAGTTCTTCAGTTATGAATGGATTGCTAAAAAAACTAAATTTAGAAGAAATTCTTGCTGGTGTTGAATTACAGACAAAGAGCGAAAATTTAGAGGATATCTATTCAGAATTATTTGAGAGAGAAGAGTGCTCCGAAATAGTTAGAAAACTAGAAGAAAGACTCTATGATTATTTTGCTTCGTTGGAGTTACCTGATGAACCAACAATTTATGATTTTTTAATATTAAGTTTAACTAATAAAGATTGTATAGCTACGTTTAATTGGGACCCTTTACTTATACAAGCTTATATTCGCTGCTCAAAAATTACCCGGAACTTGCCAAAAATTCTTTGTTTACATGGTAATGTAGCTGTTGGGTTTTGTGAAGAACATATTGAGTTTGGAGGAGTAGATTGCTACTGTCCAACATGTCATAATAAATTTTATCCAACAAAATTATTGTATCCAGTGAAAAATAAAGACTATTCTTCCGACGGCTACATAAATTGGTGTTGGAAAGGATTAGATTACTTTATCGATCATTCATATATGTTAACTATTTTTGGATACAGTGCTCCTAAAAGTGATGTAGATGCTGTTAATTTAATGAAAAAAGCATGGGGAAATATTGAAGACCGACCACTTGAAGAAGTTTCTGTAATAGATATTGTAGACGAAGCGACTATGCTAAATACATGGAAAGACTTTATTCATAGCCATCATTATAGGTATTCAAATTCATTTTTTGATTCTTACTTAGCAAAATTTCCAAGAAGAACTTGTGAAACCGTATTTGCAACATTTTCATTAAATGTTCCTTCTGATGGTAGTAGAGGATTTAAAGAGAATTTTAATTGGGACATGATAAAAGAGTTTTTATCTGATATGTTAGTTGAAGAACAGGAAAATAAAGGAAAATCAAATTTAAAATCGAAATATTTAGTTTGGGGTGAAGATGTTAACAAATAATCCAATTAATCATAGTGTACTTAAATTGTCAATGGATTTCGATAATGCTTTTAAAGATAAAAATATAGAGGAAATCCATAGACTAATAGAATTTGGAAAAAATATGGAAAATACTATTGATGATATTTCCAAAATTCATTTATTTTATTCTATTGGGACAGCATATGGTGATATATTTGAACTAAGTGATAACCTAGTATTCAACATAGATACCGAATGTACAGTTCGACAAACTTATTACTTTAGAAAAGCTATCGAACTTTCAAATAATATTGAAAGAAATTCTGAGGACAGTAGGTTTGTTTTACCATTATTATGTTCACTATACACCAATTACGCAAATATATTAGATGCTTGTGGTAGAAAACAGTTAGCTATTAAGATGTATTGTAAATGTATACAAATCAATCCAAAATTCACAATGGCTAGTGGTAACTTGGCTATTTGTTTACATCATTATCGTAATTTTTTGAGTGATAACGAACACCTTCACTTTATTAAAAAAATTAAAAATTTAATAGAAACAAGCATAACTGTTTCAGATCCAAACAGAGTTGATAATGCAGAAAAGCAATTTATTAAACTTTACGAACAATATCTTGATTATAAAGATTTAGATGAATGTTCTTGTAAAACAATCGATTATAATCCTAATTCACAAAAGTATCGTGAATGGTGTTGGAACAACGGGCTGTATCTTAATCCACTTAATGACTTACAAGCTGACGATATAAATAGATATGATGATAATCTTTTACTACCAAGTTTATTATTTCAATCGGATAAAGATTTGAACAAATATATTTCCATGTTTAATCAAATTAAGCAAGAATATGTTTATGCGCGTTATCTCTGTTTTAATAGCATTGAGAGTGATTCGGTTCATTATGCTGACGAGAATGTTGATCTTATTGATTGTCTGGACTACGTACAATACTCTATCCGAGTTGAAGGATTAAAAGCATCTTTTAAAACACTATATTCATTATTAGATAAAGTAGCTATGTTTATAAATGAATATTATTCTTTAAAAATTGAAACTCGAAAAGTAAATTTCCATTCAATTTGGAGATCAAATAGTGATTTAAATAAAATGTTGGATAAGAATATTGGTCTGTCATCTATATTTTGGATAGAGAAAGATTTTGATAATGGTGATAATTCTTTAACAGCTAATCCAAACTCAAAGCGATTGAAAATTATTAGAAATTATTTAGAGCATAGATTTACTAATATAACATTGAATATTTTTAATGGAAGTGAAGATAATGAAGATAATAATGAAACCAGACTGTATCTAACTGAATCTGAACTTCAAGAGTTTGCATTAGATTTATTAAATCTTGTAAGAGAAGTTATTTTTTCACTCAAAAATGCCATTCAAATAAGTGAAAATGAAAAACAATCTACTCTAAGCAGTGAAGTTGCTTTAATTCCGATAAATTATGAAGAAGTAGATTTGGAAGATAAATTATAGCATTGAGCATACAATTTATAGTCGTTATAAAAAGCAATAGTCTAAATTCATTTAACTAATCGACTTAACTAGAGCTAAACCATTGATAAAACTGAATTAGAAGGATAAAGTACACTCATTAAGCAGTGTACTTTATTTTTGTTTTGTACATTATTTGTTGATTGCTTAATCAATACTACATCTCTATCAGGCAATTCAGACTTCATTTAGTCCTCTAAAACCCATGTTGAGGCGGTAAGTTTGCTAGTCAAGGAGTAAAACGACGAAGATTAGCATTTACTTCCGCCCATGCGATAGCTGTCCGTGATTGACAAGTGCTAGCACGCAGACAGAACGGAGATAGCGAACCGCTGAGTGTGTCGCTCTGCTCGTAAAAGCTTAGAAACCTTTGAACGAAAGGGATAATGAAAGCCTTGATTGCAAGGCTTTTTGCTTTATGGTGGGTAAGTATCAGAGTGAGAAAATTTTTGGAATGAGTAGAAGTGATAGCTAGAAATTATCAGTTTCTATTTCCATTTACCCTGTGGGTACGTGTTTGTTTCCATTGACAAGGAGTTTGTGGGAATAGAAATGTACCCACCTTGTTTGAATCAAGTGAAGTGTAGTTGAAGGAAATCTGTTGAAAGCAATACTTCATTTTACCGAATAAGTAATAATTTAGGCAACTTCAAATCGATTAAAAAAAACTATTTTAAAGGTTAAGAGTAGACAAAAATTGTCCACTCTTTTTTGCAAACTCAATTTATCAATAAATGAAATGAGGGAATGTAAAATGAAATATTTTGAGGTTGAGTTAGAAAATCCTGATGAATTTTTAAAACTACAAACAGAAGATTTTGTGAAAGCTAATCGCTTGCTACTAAGGAAGATAATCCAGAGCGTTACAGTCTATGAAGAAAACTTCGTCATATCCTTTAAATCTGGCATCGAATTGGAAGTATGAGTCTCATTCCATAACTTTTATATTGAACATATCATCTTGTTGTGTTATACTATAAATTGATATAAACAAAGATGTAGGAGGAACCGAAACTATGACAGCCTCAATGCGTTTAAGATAAGCTGGCAATAAAAAAAGCAGAATCTATACCCGATGATAGGCTTTTTTGTTGTGCTTATTTATACGATATTGAGCATTCATTAGTTACGGTGAGGATATTGGTTATTTAACTATACCTTTATTTAACTATGTCTTTAATATGAATGTTTCCAAATTGTATGTATGCAGACCAAAAGCCACATTGTGGGGTTTGGCCTGCATTTTTTATTGCCTAGAATGCTATTCAAAATAGAAATTCAAGCAAAATAATATGCAGGAGATAATATAAATGGAAAAATACAACAATTGGAAACGAAAATTTTATGCAATATGGGCAGGGCAAGCAGTATCATTAATCACTAGTGCCATCCTGCAAATGGCGATTATTTTTTACCTTACAGAAAAAACAGGATCTGCGATGGTCTTGTCTATGGCTTCATTAGTAGGTTTTTTACCCTATGCGATTTTGGGACCTGCCATTGGTGTGCTAGTGGATCGTCATGATAGGAAGAAGATAATGATTGGTGCCGATTTAATTATCGCAGCAGCTGGTGCAGTGCTTGCTATTGTTGCATTCTGTATGGAGCTACCTGTCTGGATGATTATGATAGTATTGTTTATCCGTAGCATTGGAACAGCTTTTCATACCCCAGCACTCAATGCGGTTACACCACTTTTAGTACCAGAAGAACAGCTAACGAAATGCGCAGGCTATAGTCAGTCTTTGCAGTCTATAAGCTATATTGTTAGTCCGGCAGTTGCAGCACTCTTATACTCCGTTTGGGATTTAAATGCTATTATTGCCATCGACGTATTGGGTGCTGTGATTGCATCTATTACGGTAGCAATTGTACGTATACCTAAGCTGGGTAATCAAGTGCAAAGTTTAGAACCAAATTTCATAAGGGAGATGAAAGAAGGAGTTGTGGTTCTGAGACAAAACAAAGGATTGTTTGCCTTATTACTCTTAGGAACACTATATACTTTTGTTTATATGCCAATCAATGCACTATTTCCTTTAATAAGCATGGAACACTTTAATGGAACGCCTGTGCATATTTCTATTACGGAAATTTCCTTTGCATTTGGGATGCTAGCAGGAGGCTTATTATTAGGAAGATTAGGGGGCTTCGAAAAGCATGTATTACTAATAACAAGTTCATTTTTTATAATGGGGACCAGTTTAGCCGTTTCGGGAATACTTCCTCCAAATGGATTTGTAATATTCGTAGTTTGCTGTGCAATAATGGGGCTTTCGGTGCCATTTTATAGCGGTGTGCAAACAGCTCTTTTTCAGGAGAAAATTAAGCCTGAATATTTAGGACGTGTATTTTCTTTGATCGGAAGTATCATGTCACTTGCTATGCCAATTGGGTTAATTCTTTCTGGATTCTTTGCTGATAAAATCGGTGTAAATCATTGGTTTTTACTATCAGGTATTTTAATTATTGGCATTGCTATAGTTTGCCAAATGATAACTGAGGTTAGAAAATTAGATTTAAAATAAACAATATTGGAGGAATATTTATGTATCTTATTTTCATGTAACTCTTCCTGCTAAAATCGCAGGGTTTTCCCTGCATACAAGCAAATGAAAGCATGCGATTATAGACAGGAGGAAATGTTATGGAATTAATATTAAAAGCAAAAGACATTCGTGTGGAATTCAAAGGACGCGATGTTTTAGATATAAATGAATTAGAAGTATATGATTATGACCGTATTGGTTTAGTAGGAGCAAATGGTGCTGGAAAAAGCACTTTACTCAGGGTACTTTTAGGAGAATTAACTCCCCCAGGATGTAAAATGAATCGTCTGGGTGAACTTGCCTATATTCCCCAGTTGGACGAAGTAACTCTGCAGGAGGAAAAAGATTTTGCACTTGTAGGCAAGCTAGGTGTTGAGCAATTAAATATACAGACTATGAGCGGTGGTGAAGAAACAAGGCTTAAAATAGCACAGGCCTTATCGGCACAGGTTCATGGTATTTTAGCGGATGAACCTACGAGCCATTTAGACCGTGAAGGAATTGATTTTCTAATAGGACAGCTAAAATATTTTACAGGTGCACTGTTAGTTATTAGCCATGACCGCTATTTTCTTGATGAAATAGTAGATAAAATATGGGAACTGAAAGATGGCAAAATCACTGAGTATTGGGGAAACTATTCTGATTATCTTCGTCAGAAAGAGGAAGAACGTAAGAGCCAAGCTGCAGAATACGAACAATTTATTGCGGAACGTGCCCGATTGGAAAGGGCTGCGGAGGAAAAGCGAAAACAGGCTCGTAAAATAGAACAGAAGGCAAAAGGTTCTTCAAAGAAAAAAAGTACTGAAGACGGAGGGCGTTTAGCTCATCAAAAATCAATAGGAAGTAAGGAAAAAAAGATGTATAATGCTGCTAAAACCCTAGAGCACAGGATTGCGGCCTTAGGAAAAGTAGAAGCTCCGGAAGGCATTCGCAGAATTCGTTTCAGGCAAAGTAAAGCATTGGAGCTCCATAATCCATACCCTATAGTCGGTGCAGAAATTAATAAAGTATTTGGGGATAAGGCTCTGTTTGAAAATGCATCTTTTCAAATTCCGTTAGGAGCAAAAGTGGCGTTAACTGGTGGTAATGGAATCGGAAAAACAACTTTAATCCAAATGATCTTAAACCATGAAGAAGGAATTTCTATTTCGCCTAAGGCAAAAATAGGTTACTTTGCACAGAATGGTTACAAGTACAACAGTAATCAGAATGTTATGGAGTTTATGCAGAAGGATTGTGACTACAATATATCAGAAATTCGTTCAGTGCTAGCATCTATGGGGTTCAAACAGAACGATATTGGAAAAAGTTTATCTGTTTTAAGCGGTGGAGAAATTATAAAATTGTTGCTTGCTAAAATGCTCATGGGTAGATATAACATCCTAATAATGGATGAACCCAGTAACTTCCTTGACATACCAAGTTTAGAGGCTTTGGAAATACTAATGAAGGAGTACACCGGAACTATCGTGTTTATCACCCACGATAAACGATTACTCGAAAATGTAGCAGATGTAGTTTATGAAATTAGAGATAAGAAAATAAATCTGAAACATTAAATTTAAGGTAGTCGCTGGTCAGTATAGTCTGTTCTGGTTGGCGACTCCATTGTTAAAGAGTATAAAGACTTTAGATTTTATGAATATTAAAAATAGGAACAGTCAATTGAACTGCTCCTATTTTTCTGCTAAATATATTGTAGTTTTCTTATATGTATAATGATAGATTAGCGGATTCTCATCTACGGTACTTACTTCAAATATGAAGAAGTGATCGCGGTTATCTCTGGACTTTTCCTTATTGAGGACAAAGTAATTCTTACGTGAAGTCGCCATTGTTTTTAGGATATCATCAGTTAGGAAGGTCAATGGAATATTCATGTTAGAGTAGCGGTAGAAGTCACGTTCAAAATCTTGGTAGCTCTCGCTATAATAGTCCATTTGTAGGTGATTACGCTGAAACTCAAGCTGATTCATAGAGCACCTCCTCGACAAGTTCAATACTAATAATGTCTTTTAATTTCAAATTGATGTGACCTGTTGTAGTTTTTATCAAAATGAAATCTTTGGTCAGACTTGGTATTGTTCCAGTGTAGGAAACACGCTTGTTTTTTTCAATCACTTGAATGCGTGTGCGTAGCTGCCCGGCGTATACTTGACTGAGGAGTAATAATTTCTTCTCTAGTGATAAGTCAGACATGTACGTTACTTTGTTTGTATCATCAGAGAGTGCTGATGCATGTTCAGATAGGAAAAAGCCCATCCATTTTTGCATCTTTGTATCCTGGTACTCTCTTGCTGATTGAAATGGTAAATATGAACGGTCAATCATATCAAATCCTTTCTATGCAGAGGCAAGGGTATTTTTATCAAATTGAATCGTAAAACCTTGAATTCCCCCACCTGTGTAACATTCTTTAAAGCGATTGATTACCTCAGTATAGATTATCACAGATGAGCTTGTTGGCTTAATGCTAAATGTAAATTCCAATGGTAATCGGTTTTCAGATTTAGCATGTACTAGTCGTATCGATATTTCAGTTGTTTTGAGTTTTCTCTGACGAAGTTTTGAAGTTGCTGTTTCAACGATTCCATGTAAAAATCTTTCAAGCATTTCAATATCATTACATCCTTTGCTACGGATTTCTGAAAATTGTACTGTATTTTTTTCTTGTTTCATTTTAATCCCTCCAATCCACCCGCGGAATGACCACCGATAAGTTTACTGCGTTCAATATTTCTGGAACCTTCAGTTAGGACGGTTCCTTTTTGTATGGCTAAAAAACCAAACTGTTCTCTGACAACATCAATAGCTGTCTGAAGTCTATTATCTTTTTCAATTTGTTCTACATCATCAAAGAGTGATAGTAGAGTATAGCTTTCATCTACGAAGCCACTATAAGATACACCAATTTGTCTCACTGCACCAGAGGTGTATTTTTTCGGAATAATACAAGTACATGACTCACCATTGTTTTGGGGAGATTTGCGGGTTCAATTTTATTCTGAGCATTTATAGATTTTTTCATCTCAGTCCTAGAATAGCCAATATGAATAGAAACGACAGTAGTCAATACTAGGGCTACTGTTCCGTTCCACAGTATCATTTAAAAATCATTTTCACACCCTTTCGTCTATTAGTATAGAAGAAAGCTCTCAGCACACGTTGAGGCGGTATCACTGCTTGTAAAAGATTAGAAACCTTTGAACGAAAGGGAGAATGAAAAGCGTGAAGGTAGCTTCTTTACTTGGATAGAGGGAAATTATCAGAGTTATAGTTCAAGTTGGTTTTCTAGATACTATAGTCTGACATGCTATCAATTTATTTTAGAAGCTGGACAAATTGTAGTAACTTTCCTTGAAGGAACTGAAGTGGATTTATAAGAGACTGTGACCAGGAAGTTGCAGTCTTTTTAAGGGTTTAATGGTATAATGAAATTATAAATGTGTATATTGTTTAAATTCTCTGGAGGACGCATAATGTTGAATTTAGTAAAAGGTCACCAAGTTAGCTTAGTAGAAAACCTATTTGAATCATTTACAAAGTTAACTGAACATCATTTGATGGCGAATGTACACGCAGAAAAAATATTAGAGGTTTTTCAACACTTTATTGCGATTCATGACGAGCCCTTGTTCTTTATTTTGGAATTGCCTGTCAGTAGTGATAGAGAAAAAGTGATAGCAAAGAATATTATCAAGGAATCCCATAAGGATGTTTATTATATTGATGGTTGTTCAAGAGAAGAATGTCTAGCACTGTTGATTAGATACGGTGATTTACTTGTAAATGATGGATTAAGTAAGTTTGGATTTGGTGGACATAAAAGTCACGATGAAATCATGCTTGATAGCTATAATGTTGTGACAATTTATAGTAAAGAACTATCGAAATTTAATGACTTTTTTGAGCCTCATAATATTCAATTTGTTGAAGAACTAGTGACAGCTTGGAAAACTTTTTCTAAGACCTCCCCAGGAATCTCTGAAATCTATGAAAGTAATGGAAAAACTGTTTATGATTTGCCTGAAGAATTAGCTGAATGGGGAATATATTTAGCTGAAACTCGAACAGAATAGGTATAACTATAGATTAGAAAGAGAATATTTCAATTCCTTAAAATTTTATTTAGAGCAAAGGTGGAGATTGAAGTTGTAAGATAAATAATGGTTATTTATGGCAGAACTCTGATTCTGCCTTTTTTATTTATGAAGTATATGAAATATGGCATAAAAGACTAAAGAAAAAAATGCAAAACGTTTAATATATTAGAATTTTCTTGCTACTTTTTGAAAAATATTTTTTCCTTACAGAATCCTTAAAAATATTTTTTATACTATTTACAAGATTAAAGGAGGAACAAAATATGAGCAAATATATTTTGGAAACAAATGAGCTAACAAAAGTTTTTGGAAAACAAAAAGCTGTAAATAATGTGTCATTAAAAATTGAGGAAAATTCAGTATATGGATTACTAGGACCTAATGGTGCAGGTAAATCTACGACATTAAAGATGATTACAGGTATGTTACACAAGACGTCAGGTGAAATTATGTTTGAAGGACATGAATGGAGTAGAAATGATTTATCAGATATTGGTGCTTTAATCGAGATGCCACCCTTATACGAAAATTTAAGTGCAAGAGAAAATCTAAAAGTTAGAACATTATTACTTGGATTGCCTGATGCAAGAATTGATGAAGTTTTAGAAATTGTAGATTTAAAAAATACCGGAAAAAAGAAAAGCGGTCAATTTTCTTTGGGGATGAAACAAAGATTAGGTATTGCAATTGCTTTATTAAATAATCCTAAACTATTGATACTAGATGAACCGACAAACGGATTAGATCCATTAGGAATTCAAGAATTACGAGATTTAATACGAAACTTTCCAAAAAAAGGAATAACAGTAATTCTGTCTAGTCATATTTTAGCAGAAGTGGAACAAACTGCTGATCATATAGGAATTATACATGAAGGAGAATTAAAATATCAAAACACAATTAATCATAATGAAAATTTAGAAGAACTTTTTATGAATGTTGTAAAGAATGGAAAGAGGGTGTAGCTTAATGAAAAATTATATTTTTGCAGAAAATTTGAAACACAAACATAGCTTTTTGTTGAAGATATTACTCATTGCCCCGATTATAGCTTTACTAAATGCATTTGTATTAATGTCATCATATTTTAGCATAAACGCATACAATTGGTGGTATGTGATTTTAATGCCGGCAACTTTCGCTTTAATACCTGCAATGATGCATAGAAAAGAAGAGAGAAAATTAAACTACCGAGCAATTTTTCCACTCAATATTGATTTAAAAAAGATATGGATTTCAAAAATATTAACAGCTTCAATTTATCTAAGTATAACTGCTATTTTGCATATGCTAGGAGTATTTGTTTTTCAATTTTTCATTGGAGAACAATTAACAGGAAACTATGCATTCACGACATTATTATTCGCAAGTGTATTATTGGTTATAACTAACATATGGCAAGTTCCATTTTGTTTTTTCCTGGCTAAAAAGTTTGGGTTTATAGTAAGCATTGTAGTAAATGCTGTATTAGGAATTGTGTTAGGAATTTTGTTAGCTGACGGTTCTATGTGGATTTATTGCCCTTATTCTTGGGGGATTAGATTGATGGTACCCGTTATGCGTATTTTACCGAACGGTATCCCAACAGAAGTATCAAATCCAATGATTTTAAACACATCCTTACTTGTTCCTTGTATTTTATCAATATGTTTGTTTACATTATTGACTTTCATTACTGCAAAATGGTTTTCTAAGCAAGAGGTAAAGTAATGATGAATATATTAAAATCAGAGTTTTATAAATTGAAGCATACTTGGATTCCATGGGCTCACTTTATCTTACCTGTTTTATATGCTCTAATATTTTATTGGGCAGCAACATTTACAAGTCTAAAAAATTTTTCTGATATGGATATCATACTGAATTATTTTGTGCTTTTAGGTGCTATCTTACCAATAATATTTGGTGCTATCACATCTAAGGTTGTTGACATGGAAGCAAGTGCTGGACGATTTCAAGTGATTCTATCAACTACAAAATCCAGAAGTAAGGCTTATGGTGGAAAACTTATAATGCTCTTATTGAGTTTCCTATTTTCTATAAGTTTAGCAGTTTTTATATTTGCAATGCTATTTGGTAATCAAGGGACTATGGCTTGGTTAATTGAATTATTATTAGTTTTTATAGGATGTTTATCTACATATATGATTCATTTATGGGTATCACTTATGTTAGGTGGTGGTGCATCTATAGGATTGGGATTTGTGGAAACGTTGATTGCTTTACTTTCAATAACAAGTTTAGGTGAAAATATTTGGTATTTTTTACCTTGTACTTGGGCATCGAGATTATCTGCAACATATATTGTTGGAAGTGAATTGGCTGATAGCTCATATTTAATTAAAGAGTTTACCATGTGGGGCTATGTAGCAATACCTATTACAGTAGTCATTTTTACTGGCTCTTTATTATGGTTCAATAGGTGGGGTGGAAAGTCAATCAGTGAATAATAGCTCTAAATGTATTTGTAAATGGAATATGGTATAATAATAAAATATTTATAAATATGGAGGTGGTTTGGTATGGCAAGAATTCTTGCTATAGATGATGAATTAGATATGCTGACTCTAATCAAGAATATTTTAATAAAAGGAGATCATATTGTTGATATTTACCAAACCACGGTAGATATTGATGAAAATAGTTTGGGGAAATATGACTTAATATTACTTGATGTAATGATGCCAGAGGTTGATGGAATCAGCTATTGTAAAAATATACGTAGTAAAGTGGATTGTCCGATTATCTTTTTAACTGCAAAAGCAATGGAAACGGATATAGTAGATGGCTTATTAAGTGGAGGAGATGACTATATTACCAAACCATTTGGTGTTGGTGAATTGTTAGCAAGGGTAGAAGCTCATCTGAGAAGAGAACAAAGAGAAAAACATTCGAGTTTAAACCTAGGGAATATAAGATTTGATTTATCCTCCAATCAAGTATTTGTGAAGGAGGAAGAAATTCATCTGACAAAGTCTGAATATCAAATTTCGAAGCTTTTAGCAAAGAGAAAGGGACAAGTTTTTTCAAGAGAACAAATATATGAAATGATTTTTGGATTTGATGGGATTGGTGATTCTTCTGCCATATCAGAACATGTAAAAAATATTAGAGCAAAGTTCTTAAAATTTGGTGAAAATCCAATTTCTACAGTTTGGGGGATTGGTTATAAATGGAATTAATTAGAAAAGGACAGTCGCTCAAAATAGTATTTCTTAAATACTTAATGACTGTTGGAGTTGGTTTAGGATGTGCCATCGTACTAGCTTTATTAACTTTTACAGCGTTTTATAGTGTTGGTTTGATTCT
The DNA here is from genome assembly GCF_003603405.1 of Streptococcus sp. AM43-2AT. Taxonomy (NCBI): domain Bacteria; kingdom Bacillati; phylum Bacillota; class Bacilli; order Lactobacillales; family Streptococcaceae; genus Streptococcus; species Streptococcus sp. AM43-2AT. Next base: position 419,021 of record NZ_QTND01000001.1, read on the forward strand.
TCCGGCTAACCATACAGAAAATTTATTACAAGAAAATAAATATAAAATTTTAAATAAAATAGACTTTGATGAAGCATTGATACCTAAAGGAGCTAGCTATATGTTTTTATCGCCAGATGGTGAAGTGATAAAAACTAATATGGATGAAGCTATTCAACTGAAAGCTAAGAATTTTCACAATCATGAGGGATTTTCAACTCCATATTCTTCATTTATAGAATTTAAAAGGAATGATGGATATGTATTAATCCATTATTCACTGGAGCCACACTACAATAATGATTGGATGGAAAAATATTTCCCTAGTGTAGATTTACTATTAATATTTTTATTAATCATTTTCTTTTTAATGAGTGCATTTGTGGCTACTCTAATCTGGGCAAAACGAATAACAAGGCAATTATCGCCAATGCTAGAGGCATCAGATAAAATCGCCAACCAAGAATTAGACTTTGAAATAGGAAGTTCAAATATCAAAGAATTTAATGATGTCTTAAATAGCCTTGATATAATGAAAAAAGCCTTAAGTGATTCATTAAGAGAAAATTGGATTAAAGAAGAGAATAAGAGAAGTCAGATATCGGCATTAATGCATGACTTAAAAACTCCGGTTTCTATTGTCCAAGGTAATGCTGAATTGTTAAAGGTAACTGATCTAACTGATGAACAAAAAGATTATGTAGAGTACATTATAAAAAATTCAACACGTATATCAGATTATACAAAAGCTCTGATGGGGATGAATCAGTCAATTAAATTAAACTCGTTGAATTTACAAAAAGTAAAAGTGTCAGAAATAATCGAAAGAGTTAGTGAAATAGCGAGAGAGATTACACTAATACATGACCGCACTATATCTAAATCTATTAATTGTGAAGATTCAGATGTAATGATAGATATACAATTATTTGAAAGAGTCATTCAAAATATATTTAGTAATGCTATTCAATATTCACCAGACAAATCCAACATTGAATTACTAATAATGACTACAGATAAGATACTTTCAATATCTGTGATAGACGAAGGCCCAGGATTTTCTAATGAGGATTTAAAACGAGGAACGGAGCAATTTTACCGTGGAGATAAGAGTAGACATTCAGCTACAAACTATGGTTTAGGTTTATATAATTCTTGGAAAATAATGTTATTACATAATGGACGCATCATATTAGAAAACAACTCGGATAAACATGGTGCAAGTGTAAAGTTAGAATTACCATTACTATAATAGAACAGGAATTGTTTTCAAATGGAATTTATTAAAAATATATCCTTTTTGCTTTTGGTGTAGAATAGAAAATTTACTCCGCTATCAAGCAAGAATCTTACATAGTAGAAAGCTAAATGAACTTTGATAACTGAACAAATTCTAAAAGTTAACTTATAAATTTCTAGAAGGAACAGAAGTAAATCTGTGTTTAACTGCAACTAGTAAGTTGCAGTTTTTTATTTTGAATAATGATATAATAGGATAAGAAAATAATGAAAACGCTATATATTTGAAAGTTGAATAGGAAAGTAGAAAGTATGAAAACAATTGATATGATTATTAAATCATCAACTGATTTAGTTATGTATCTTACATAAAGAGAAAGGAATTAATTATCATGAAATTATCTTTGTATAGTGAAGTTGAACATTACCATTCTTTAAGTTCTTATTCTTTAAATGATATTACACATACTGATACCCCAAAAAATATTATTGAAAAGTCTAAAAAAGATAAGGATAGATACCCAATAGTAATACTTAATAAAGACCATAAAGTAATTGGTTTTTTTTGCCTACACCTAAACACTGGTCCTAAAGAGTACGGCTATTATCAAAATGATTATGCGCTTATTAGAGGATTTTCTATTGATGATAATTTCAGAAATCAAGGATATGGTTCTAATGCTCTGAATGGAATATTTGAATTCATAGATTCAACTTTAAAATTAGAAATTAACCATATCATATTAGCTGTAAATGAAAAAATATATTGGCTCAAAAAGCATATAGAAATTCAGGTTTTTTTGTTGTGAAAAAAGATTTAGAAGGAAAAAGGGGGAAGTTAATTATTATGGAGAAAAGCAGAAGGTGATGGTATTGGTATCAATCAATGAGTAACAAAGTAACAGCATGATTCGTAACATTTGCTTATAATTTGCGGAGGAACATCAATATGAATGGAATAACAAAAGATTCTATAAAAACGGCTAAACTAATAAAACAATTATGGCCCCAATTGACAGATAAGGAAGCTATTGATGAAGTAAAAAGATATACGAATGGCAAAAATACTGCAATCTTTACTGAAGTTGAAGGTGACACAATTGTAGGTCTAGCACTATGTTCACTAAGATTTGATTATGTTGAAGGTTGTAAATATAGTCCTGTTGGATTCTTAGAAGGGATTATTGTCGACGAGGAATATCGTTTAAAGGATATTGCTAAAAATCTCTGTACAAAATGTGAGGAATGGGCGAAAAATAAAGGATGTAAGGAATTTGCAAGTGACTGTACTTTAACGAATACCGATTCTATAAGATTTCATCTCAATATTGGATTTCAGGAGGCAAATAGAATTATTCATTTTAAGAAGAAATTATAATTTCAGAACGTGGTCAAAATTTATGTATCTTTAGGAAGTGTGAAAGATTGGACGAACAAATTTTTTTGATGGGTGGAAATACGGAAAAGTATTTAGCTACTTACGTCAATCAGCAGTTCAAAAATTATATCGATCGTATGCTGAATAAAGGGGCGAAAGTTATGGGATTTTCTGCAGGAGCCCTATTATTAGGAGAAAAAGTCTATGTTTCACCTAATGATAATTCAGATCATCAGATAAAGATAAAAAATGGATTAGGACTCTTTAGTCAGTTTTTAATTAGTGTCCATTATGATTCCTGGAATGATAAAGCTAATAAGGATAGAGCTGAAGAACTCGTTAATATTCCCATAATTCCACTAAATGATCATTCCTGTCTTGTCTTGGATAAATCTGGGAACATTATAGAGAAAATTGACTAGTTTTCATTATCTAAATCTTGATCTAGGTAACTAAAGTGTAGACGAACTGGATAGGTTACTAGTGAAAACTGCAAAAAGTGTTGTGAAATGAATCGGAGTGTGCTTGATGAATTTTATTAGTAAGATAGGCATAAATAAAGGCTGGTCAGATGATAAAAAATATTGTGTGACAGATCAAGATCAGCAAAAATATTTCTTGCGTGTTTCTGATAAGGATAAGTTAGATTCTAAAAAATTTGAATTTGATATGATGGATAAGGTGGCTTCTCTTGGAGTTCCGATGTGTAAACCAATTAGCATAGAACTCTGTGATGACGAAGTGCATTCTTTACACGAATGGATAGACGGGAAAGATGCAAGAGAAACCATTTTAACTGTTTCAAAAGAACAACAATACTTTTACGGAGTAGAAGCAGGAAGAATCCTTCAAAAAATTCATTCACTCCCTATTACAGAAGTTCGTGAAGATTGGGAGGTCTTTTATAATCGAAAAATTGATGACAAAATCTCCAAATACAAAGAATGTCCCGTTCAATATGAAAATGGTCAGACCTTTATTGAGTTTTTAAATGCAAATCGAGAATTGTTAAAAGATAGACCTCAGGTTTTCCAACATGGAGATTATCATATCGGGAATTTCATGATTGGTGAAGATGGAGAAATTTATGTCATTGACTTTGATCGATTTGATCTTGGAGATCCTTGAGAGGAATTCAATCGTATTGTATGGTCTGCTCAAGTCTCTCCCTCTTTTGCGTCTGGTATGATAGATGGATATTTTGATCATAAGGTTCCGGATTTATTTTGGAAGCTTCTCGCTATCTATATTCTAAGTAACTTAGTGGGAGCACTTCCCTGGGCTGTACCTTACGGAGTTGAAGAAATAGCAGTAATGCAAAATCAAGCTAAGGAAATTTTAGAATGGTATGATGATATGAAGCAAATCATTCCTAGTTGGTATTTGATTGAGAAAAAAGCTGAATAATAAAAGAGTTGATTAAAGAAGAATTTGGTAGTTGGGACGTTAAAAGTAAAGAGACTCAACAAGTTTACAAGTTAGCAAGTAAATTTTTTAAGTGACAATTATCAGCTATAAAGTTGAAAAATGGTAACTATAAAATAGTTTCATTCTACATTTTAATTTTAAACAACAACTCAGTTACTTTCGTTCTTTAATATAGGAGTATACTAGCACCACATATTGAGTGTGTAAGTTTGTTAGTGAAACGTAGCTAAATCTCTCGCTTTTTTATTTCAAAGCTCCAGTGGAGCTTTGAACTCCCAAACCTTTTGAGTCCCACAGATGCATTATAACGGGGCTGTAGCATTGATGTCAAAACTTTCACCTCCTATATAAACAAATTCTATCCAACGTTTAAAAAGGATCAGTAGCTGATAATATATAGCGGTTTGCATCGTGACGACAAGTAGGTGGATTACGATTATTTGTAATTTATAAAATCTATGATGAGAGGTACGTGATTAGAGGTATCAAGTAATTTTTATTTTGCTAGAGCAAGCAACAAATCTTCTTCATAAGGACTATGCTAAGCAGATGTATCAGATACTAGATTTAGATAAATTTGAATGAATTATGATGAATCAACTTCTAGACCACATCAGCATTTAAGAGGATAGGAAAATTAGAGTACCCTTCACAGAGGGAACTGAGGTACAGTTATAGAAAAAGAAAGGCTGTAATAACAGCTGGAAAACATTTTCGTTACAGCCTAATTTGCGTTTTTGTGGTATACTGAAATTGTTGAATGACTTTGAAAGTAAACAAGAAAAATAACTATTAAGGCTTTTATATTTGATAGTTATATTTTCGAAAATATAATATAATCAAAGATATTGCAGATGGATAATAAAATATGACTAGAGAAAAAGCGTTTAAAACTATTGAAGAGCAGATTTTGATTCAACGGGGCAGGAATTTGAAGATTACCGATGAGCCAGGGATGGTAAGTTTTATTCAGCAGAAAAATTATTTTAATTCTATAAATGGTTTTGAAACTATTTTTTTGGAGACCTCTAACCCTAAAAAATATATGAAAAGAGTCTCTTTTAAAGATTTTGAGAGAATATACACATTGGATAGAAATATAGCTAAGTACCTATTTCAAGAAATCGAAAAGATTGAGGTTGAACTGAAGTCGAGAATTGCATACGAATTTTCAAAAGTTCATTGCAATAATGGTATTGCTTCTAACTTAAAGTATTTAGATATCAATTGTTATGTGCTACCGATAGCACACAATCGAAATTCTTTTACAGAGTATTTTTATACTCATGGAGATAATAAAAAAACGCATTCTTTTTTTAGAGTGCATACTATTTCTGCCAAGATTAAAGATGTAATGTTTACAGGTAAAATTAGTACCTCTCATACTCGTAACGGAGATGTATATTACAACCTAGAAGGTGATTTTGATGGAATAGTTGATGACCTTAAAATAAATCAATATCGAGGGAGATTTTCAATAAAAGCTTCTAATACTCCTAGTAATATTTCTTCATTAAACGGTTCTATGAATGTGACGATTCAAATTAATAACATAGAGGGAAGATTTTTTGAATTATCTTATTCAGACTTCTGTAAAATTAAATATCCATATATTTCTAGCTATAAAAATCCTCCGCTTTGGGTTATTATTGATACACTAATGTTGAATGACTTGCTGGTTTTATTCCAAGGATTAGACATTGCTATACAAAATAAAATTATGAGTGAGATGGGATTTGATTCCTCTATTAGTGGGAGTCGAGAAAAATTTATTAACGCTTGTGAAATACTGCGTGAGTTGAGAAACCAATTGGCACACTTTGGTCTCATAACCAGATATAGGACGGGAAATAGTATTCTAATCAATAGACTTTTTATCTCTGATTTGTTACTTACTCCTAAAAGGAATAATAGAGTTTTAAAGTTTTATCAAGGTTTAAAAATTTTAAATTCTTTTAATAGATTCTCTCTTAAAAGGATTGATCGAGCTATTCAATCATATTATTTAAAAAATATGTTACTATTGAAGTTTGATATTAATAAAAATTTTTTTAATAGAATTGGCAAGTAAGTGTTGCAAAAAGTTGCTGGTTATGATAGAATAATATAGTTATATTTTAGTGCCACGACGGCGTGAAATCCTTGAAAGAGGTTTTCAAAAAGTCATAAGGGGGAAGGTTAATAAACTTTCCTCCTTATTTTATTTAGATAAGTTGAAAATAGTGTTGAAGATGTTTGATTTCTGAAGTACCTTGAATTGTATAGAGTTTACATGCAGTTTAGAATTTCTGATTTATTATCCAGAGGATAGAACCGCTTATTGAAGATATTTTAGAAAGTTAGTCATTACCAAAGTTAATATTTATTTCTACAGTATAATTCTAAAATCACTTTTTTTCTCTTTCGTCTATTAGTATAGAAAAAAGCTAACACTACATGTGGAGTGTGTGAGTTTGTTAGTGAAACGAAACTAATCCTCAAAAGTTTTCCCAAAACTTTTGAGTCCCACAGACGCATCATGAGGAGAAATCATGAGGGATATTATCAGTTGAATAAGTAAGAGTATAATCTACATCTCCAAAGTAGGAGTGGCTAGTTCCAGCAGAAAGACCTTCATAGGTTTTATAACTGAATAGATCGACTTACTTTGTTGTCGAATTTTTCCTGTTCTTCAAGTAATTCTGAGGAATAGACGACAACTTTAAAATCAAATAAGCTAAAAACGCTCTAAAATCATTAAATTGATATTAAAGTGTTTTTTATTGTCAAAATATACAATTGAAAAAAATTCCAGCTTTTTTAAAATCACTATCTCAGATGACAATTTAATCAAAATATGATATAATACAGAAAAAGTAAAAATAACAAAAGTAACTTACAAAAGTAAAAGAAAAAAAGTAAATAGATAGCCACGGCGGATATTCCTTTCATCGTTTAGAAGGAGTTGCTGTGGTTATCGTTGTTGCTGAGCTAATTAATTGCTCTTATTACTTTGATGAAGTTACTTTTATTATTGAATTAATTTAAATAATAATAACGATCAATGAAAGTACTCATCGATATTCCCTTTATGCAGTTTAGAGCACAAAGGAAAATGGTACTGATTTGATCGTTTTTTGTGTATTGACATCCTAAACCCCAGTCAGAACCTTCAGTCATATTAAACAAGGAGATAACATGAGATTTGTTGTATATAAACATTCACTGGTTTTAGGTGATAACAACATCGTGACAAAGCAATTTATCGTTCTGAAACACGATGACGGCAACTTACAATTTACTGATTTTCATCGTTATGTTAAATCTACTTCAAGAATCAAGTCGATTTCAGATGATGGGAATAAACGCTTTTCTTACGTTGTTAAGTTTCTTAATTTCATATTTGGTACTCTTGGACTTAAAAGTGTAGATCAACTTACACTTGAGATGGTCAGAGAGTTTTTTACGCTTTATGGATTATCTCAGTTACCTGAAGATAGCGGGAAAAGAAAGAAAAGCACTGTTGAAAAATGCGTAAATGCAATTCTCGACTTCTTAACTCTTTATTTAAGTGAGCGAGAGGGAAAGGCTAAGTTAAAAGCAGAAGAATTGTATACTACGACAACTTTTACGAATAGTAGAGGACGGGTTATAAAGCGTAAAGAACCAAATTTTGAAATCTACGTGGATGATAGCAACACTGAGAAAGCTATTTTTCGCGATATGCCAAATAGTGCTTTTGAGATGTTGTTTTCTCACATTGCACACTATCATAAGGATTTTCTCATGGTTGTGGCCTTGGGGGCCTTTGTTGGCTTAAGACCATCAGAAGCATGTAACGTAAGACGTGAAGATAGTCCTCTAGGACCAGGTATTTTATTTCACCAAAGTGATGGTCAAGTATTTAAGATTGAGATCGATCTACGAAAAGAAATACCTCTTAGAAGCGATTTAAAGCCGACTGGACGGATTAAAAAGGAAAGACTTCAAGCTGTACCTTATATCTTCTTAGAGGTCTTTTTAGACACCTACAATGACTATATGAGCTACCTAGAAGGTAAAAGGTATGAGAGAGATTATGGTCCATTAAACCTTAACAAGCAAGGGAAAGCATTGTCATACGATGTGTACTATCAACGATTTCGTAAGATTATTCGCGAAGAAATGATTCCAATATTTCTTAAATCTGATGACCCAGAGGTTGTCTTTTTTGGTCAACTCTTGCAAGAAAATAATATTTCACCCCATATCTTTAGGCACTGGTACACCACACAATTGGTTTTGTCAGGTGTTAATGAAGTTAGTGAACTGATGTCTGCTAGAGGGGACAATTCACCAGAAAGTGCTTGGGTTTATTTACAAAATAAAGGAGAAATTGCAAAACAATATGGTCAGGTTAATAATGGTGTTTTTGAATATATGAACTGGCAAGCAGAAAAATTGTTTGGAGAAGATTAAAAGGAGTAGCTATTGGTAGTAGATTTAAAAAATTATCTTGAAAGAATATTAGTCGAGTTAGGTGCTGCTACAATAAAACACCGTGAGAAAGTCAGTGGATTCTTACTAGACAATGAATGGTTTGGTGTGTCTATAAATCTTGATGATTATACTATTTCTGAAAAAGATGCTGAAGTTCTTAAAAGTCGCATCAAAGACTATCTAACAACACCTCCAGGAATTAAAAGTATGGAAGAAATCTTTTCAAAAAAATTTCCTTCTACAAGTGAATTATTCGTACAATTTGCTGAAGAAGAAAAGCTGAGTGAAACAAATCGTTTCTATCTACTTGATTTTTTAGCATATTACTTAACAAAAGATTTGTTTCTATATAGTGATGCTGAAGTAGAGACCTTAGTAGAAGTAGCAACAGAAGTTCTTACGAAGTCACAAGGCAATATCCTCATTCAATTTATTAAATGGCTACTCAATAAAGGCGTTACTCGTTATCGAGTAAGTTTTGAAATGACAAAGCGTTACACGATTGAGAGTGCAAATGGAGCGTATGAATTAGATGAATACCTTGAATTAATGTATTACCTGTTTAACGAAGACTACATCATAAAAAATGACATGTTGTGTAAAGCAGCAAATTCAAAGGATTATGCAGATACATGGCTATATCTAGGATTGCATTTTATTTGTGCACTAAGATCAACAGACTTAGAAAGATTAGGACATCCTAAATTAACAAGAGAACCATTAGAAGTTTTAGAAGCAGTAGTAGATGGAACTTGGAGTAGTAGTGAAGCTAGAAGGACTTTACTAAGTATTACAACAAGATTGACTTATTTAAACTTAACACCTAATAAAACCAAAAACGCTTCTAATGTTGCTCAGCTAAAGTTTCATGTCCCAGAAAGTTGTCAGGTTCTTATTGGAACGTTATTGGCTATCTGTGAGGCACATTTCCAACTTCAAATACCATACAATGCAGAAAATCCATTGATCAGACAAATTAAAACTTATGAAAAGATTACTAGTTATATGGGGGAGGAAATCGGAAATTTATTTTTAGAGCGTAACTTTAGTAGTCGTTCTGCAAACAAGTCCTACTTACAATCTGTCGCAATGTTAGCAGATGATGTTCTTGAAGAAAAGTCAGAACTGAATATTAAAGGTTATTTTCTGGCCGCATTAGCTCGTAGCCATAAAGGGGATTTTAATGAATTTGCACAAACTACAACAACGTATCTAAAAGATGCCCAACTCGGACAACTAAAACCTGAAATGGTTGCAAAAGAGCTATTTGAACGAGGCGTATTATCCATGATTCCGTCTATGCTCTTGACCATTGTAACTAGAGGAAAGTATAAAAAATTAAGTCCAAGCCAACAAACTCAAATGATTAAAAGTTTAGATTTAACGCCAGTAGAAATTGAAAAAACGTTAGAACTGAGTATTAGGGCGGATTTACGTTCGCAACAAGCTTTAAAAACTCTAGTTGAAAACAATGTTGAACCTGAACAATTACTGACAATCTGTCATCGAATTGGCAACGGAGAGGCTTTCTCTAAGCAGGGAGAAAGTATGTGTCTCTTGTCTGCATTAGGGAAACTATGCCCCTATGATGACCGTCAACATTGTGTCGGTTGCCAGTATGAATTACAAACAAAATCTACCTTACTTTTGTTAATTGGTGAGTTTAATCGTCTCAATAAACAATATCAAAAATTAAAGAATGAACTTGAACGAGGAAAGGTTCGAGCCATTCTTGAGCAGCAGATTAAACCATGCCTTACAGAAATGTTAGAAGCATTATCAGAACAGTATGGGGAAGCTGTATTATCTGATTATGAGGATATTATCAAGGAGTTAGTCAGTTGAATAATCAATTAAAATTATTTCGTAAAGTAAATGAAATTGTCCTGTTTGATGACAATATGATTGAGAGCGCAAAAGAATGTTTTCAAGACTATGTTGAAAAAGGGATTATCCTAACCACCAATTTTGAAGAAAATAGATGGGCAACAACTAATGAATATTCTAACGTTAGCTTCATTTTTAACTTGAATAAATTCCAATATAAAAGGTTTTATGAACAAGTATTTCAATTATCTTTTGATGATTTTGTCACCTACTTAAAGAGTTTTATAGTGCTATCTATGGAACATCATGTTTTAATCACACTCCAAGCCTTTTTAAGAGATATAAAAAAATTAATCAAAGAAATAAAAGTGAACGAAGTCTTCTCGTTAGCAAATATGAAGATTTCCAACCCCTCAGTATGTATAGATTTTCTTTCTACACTACCATGTTTAGAGAGTAACGAATTAACCCAACTGATTGAGCAACTAGATGAACTTTTAAATGTTAGTTATCAACTGAACACTAAAAAACAGCGAAAGTTAGCCCAATTTCAATCCTATTTTTTATTTAATGATATTTTAAACGACTATTGGGTTAAACCATTATCAGATGAGGAAAGATTGTTTTACTACCCTCTTTACTTATGGTGGCAAATAACAGCAGTAGTACCACTTAGACCAAGGGAGTTTTTGCTCACTCAGAGAAATTGTCTCACAGAAAAAGACGGAAAATATTACTTAACTCTCAGACGAAATAACTTAAAAGGAAAAGACAAGGGAGTATCCCATAAAATTTCAGAGGATTATTATTTAACAACTTACGAAGTACCATTTAAGCTTGCGAGTGAGATTTTAAATTATTTAGAGCTAACCAAAGACTTATCATCTACACAGTTAGATACCCTATTTGTGACAGACTCTCATTATCGGAAATGGAAACGTATTGCTGGTACTAAAAACCGTTTCTTGACGTACAGTAACTTAAATACAATTTTAAAATATTTCTTTAATGAGATTGTATCTCAACAGTATGGGTATTTTGTCCATCATATCAATTCCCCAAATCAATTAGACGATCATGAGATTAATTTCATTCATATTGGAGATACTAGACACATTGCAATGATCAATCTGATAGCAGAAGGAGCTAGTCCAGTAACAGCAATGCTCTTAGCTGGACATGATAGTGTCACAACATCCTCACATTATTTTTCAAATCTGAGTCAGTTTATTGAATGTAGGAGCTATCAGCTTTATCGTAAATTAACAAACTCTCAAACGTCTTACGCTATCAGTAAGACTCAGCACAAATACACCGTTAACAAAGACTATGTTTCTCTTGATAATAAGGGCAGATGTTATTCACCAAGATTTGCGGAAGGTGATTATTCTGACTGTCTTAAAGTCATTAGCTCACATGCAGAGCTTGGTGCTTGCACTAGTTGTCCATTTTACAGAAAAGCTGGAAAAGATTATTTCTCTATGGATAAATCCTTTAAGAAATCAATTGATGAGGAAGCTTTAATTGTAGATGAGGCTATAAAAAGAGTTCGACAAGGAAAGGGGAATATAGAAGATATTGGTGAGGCATTATTAAAACTTAAAACAGTTAGTCGTTCTTATCAAGAATATCTAACTGAAAAACATTTATCCTTACAGGAGTTCTCAAATGGCTAGAAAGAAGTATATTGATAATCAAGAATTGCTATTATTATTTGAACATTATTTACTGGAACATTGTTCGAATAATCCTAGACTATTCAAAATTCCACAGTTTGGAAATTACCTTAGAAGCAACGGATTTCCGCAGGTTGCAGACACAACGATTAGAAGAAACAAAGAATTTAGACAAGCCCTTAATGATAGATTGGAACTATTTGAAGACTAAACTTATCAAACAGTTATATCGTATAAAACTCTAGATGTAGAACGTTTCTTAATGACCAATAGAACCCCTAAAGCAATCAAATCAGCATTGATGGAACTTAATAATTATTATAAAAGAGTTGTTGATGCAGCAATAGAATATAAGGAAGAAGCCAGTAAGCTCAAAACAAGAGTTTCAGAGTTGAAAAATGAGGTAGCACAACTTAATGAAAAGAATGCTGAAATTAAGGAGCAGACAGCATTAAACAAAGAATTATTAGAGGAAAACAAAAAGTTAAGAAATCTTCTTAAAACCAGTTTGTATCCTGGGATTGCAAATGAATTATTAAAAGAAGAAGGCTTGTTAAAATCTGATCAGCAACTAGTAACTAAGAAGTATCTTAGTGAGAATATTATTACTTCAGACACGAAAATATCTTTTGAAAAGCACACTCATAACGAGAAGCAAACAAGCAAAAGTAAAATTTTGGAAATTAAAAACTTACTGGATAATAAGACTAAGTATTAGGAGGAAAAAATGTCGGACTTAATCACTGATTTCCCAGCTTTACTGAAATATTGGAACTTTGATAGCAATATCAAATTAGATGTAGAAAAGCTCACTATTACTAGTAAAAAACACATTAGCTGGAAATGCCCTAACTGTTCCTACGAATGGAAAGCAAGTGTATCAAAATCTTACAAACAAATCCTAAATCATACGAGAATCTGTCCTGTATGCGACCTTGGAGAAGTGCTTGTAAAAGGACAAAACTCTATATCTGATAGGTTTCCTAACCTTTTGGGGTACATAAACTTTCATTATGAAAATATAGAAACGATACAAAACGAAATTGAAAACTTAACCTTTACTTCAAAGAGATTATTTCATTTTAAATGTCCTACCTGTCATGTTGGTTGGAAAGATGTAGCCAATACATCTAGATTATTAACAACAAAATTAAACAAAAACGTTATTCATGTAGGCTGTAACGAATATAAACATTATGTACCTTTTTATAAAGCATACCCTAATCTCGGAAAAATATATCTTCCAGGCGATTATAACGAGTTGGAATTTAAAAAATTAACTCTCAGTGATAATATTACAATTCCCAGAAAATGGAAATGTGATAAGTGCGATTGTTTTTTTGATTTATCAATAGATAAGTTAATTGCAAGAATCAAGAGGAATGGATTTTATTGCACTAAATGCGAAGCAACTTTTGACACTGCTATAAAAGTGAACGCAACGCCTCTCTTTTACACAGATAAGCATCTTCTTGACCAATTGGTTAAAAATCATATTAAAAAAAATATGATTGACTGTTTGTCTAATATAGTAGCAACTTGGAAATGTATAGAATGTAATGGAGAATATGAATGCTCAGTTGTTAAAAGACATCAAGAAGGTTGTCCATATTGTAGTGGTAAACAAATGTTAAAAGGATTTAATACCTTGAATGAAACCCATCCATATCTTGAAAAATTTTGGATTAATGATAATAAACGATTATTTTCTGATTATTGGCATAAATCATTTGATGTTTTAAATTGGAAGTGTCCTTGTTGTAATATTCAGTTTCAATGCAGTCCTGTCGAAATGATCTCTAGAACCAACTTAGAGAATAGTAACTTTGAAACGTGTCCTAACAACTGTGATTGGAATACACTGATTTTTAATAATGATATTTTCCATAATTCGCCAAGGTTACGGAAAGAATGGAGTAAAAAAAATAATATCCCTGTTCACTTAGCATTAAGTCATATTGAAACAAAAAAATATTGGTGGAACTGTTCTATTTGTCAAGGCGAATACCTTTGTTCAATCCCAATAAGAAGAGAAGTAATAGATAGCTGTCCATATTGTAATGATGAACAGCCATTAAAGGGATATAATACACTAGCTGACATTCACCCTGAACTATCTAGTTATTGGAGCAGCAAAAACATCCAAAAAATTGATGAAATAACTTTATCAGAAGCTAAAAATAAAAAATATATATGGTTATGCGACTGTTGTAATTTAGAATTTAATGAAAAACTAAGCATTGTTCTAGATAAATTTTCGAACATTAAATATAGAGAATTCAAGATCATTTGCCCTTACTGTAATAAAAAAACACCTAAACCTGAAGAATCATTGGGTTACAAAAAACCATTTTTAAAATCGGAATGGCTAGATAATATTAATGGAGACATTTATAATATTTTCTCTAATTCAAACGATATAATTGAATGGATATGTAGAAAATGCCACAGAAACTTTAAGGCAAAAATTTCTAATAGAGCGGAAGACGATGAATGTTGCCCTTATTGTTCCAATAGAAAATTAATAAAAGGAACTAATGATCTTGCGACAACTCATCCTCACTTAATAAAAGAGTGGTCAAGTTTGAATGACCGACAATTAAGTTGTTTAACCAACAAATCAACCTATAAAGCATGGTGGAAATGCTCAGTATGTAAAGGAGAGTATCAGCAAACAGTTAAGAAAAAAATTCTAATGAAAGAATCTTGTTGTCCATATTGTCAAAACAATGAAGTATTAAAAGGGTTTAACGACCTTGCGACCACACACCCATGGTTGATTAAGGAATGGTCAACTTTAAATGACAGGGACTCTAGCTCTATAATGTGTAATTCAAGTTATAGAGCATGGTGGAAATGTTCTGAATGTAGCAAAGAATATCGGCAAACAGTTAAGAAAAAAACTCTAATGAACATATCTTGTTGTCCATATTGTCAAAATAATAAAGTATTAAAAGGTTTAAACGACCTTGCAACAACACATGAGTATTTATTAAGCGAATGGGATTATCTGAATAATATTCTTTTAGCAAAGCCAACAGATATTGATGAGAAAAGTAATAAAAATGTATGGTGGATTTGTAAAGATGATCCAAATCATCGGTATAAGTTTAAAATCAATGAAAAAATAAAATATGAAAAACGTAACTTAATAACCTGTAAAATCTGTAAAGGTTTAAGAAGAAAACAAGAGCATTTCGTTCAGTTTGCTAAAATAAATTAAACAATCCAAAAACACTCTAAATCAATAAACTGATATTAAAGTGTTTTTTTATATCAAAATGTACATTTGAAAAATTTTTAGTTTTCACTTATATAAAGTACATTTTACAGTAGATGAACAACTTATAAAATTTTCAGTGTTCACTTTAATAAAGTACATAATTGAGAATAATTAGCTCTAAAAAAATTTTTGGTTAAAAAGAGATACTTTTGGTATACAGAAAACTAAAACAGTCCTATAGATCCCCTATAACATCTTTCCGAAAAACTATAATTTTCTTGAAAAATATATCTGGCTATGCTATACTACTAGTATAGAAAGATTTGGAGAAAAACATGAAACGCGAGATCTTATTAGAACGGATTGATAAACTCAAACAAGTCATGCCCTGGTATGTATTGGAATATTACCAATCGAAACTGGCTGTTCCATACAGTTTTACAACCTTGTACGAATACTTAAAGGAATACGATCGATTTTTCACCTGGGTCTTAGAATCTGGTATATCGGATGCTGATACCATGGCCGAGATCCCTTTAGACGTCCTGGAGCACATGACCAAGAAAGACATGGAATCCTTTATTCTTTACTTACGTGAACGTCCTCTGCTCAATGCCAATACGACAAAAAACGGGGTTTCCCAAACAACGATTAACCGTACCCTTTCTGCACTTTCCAGTCTCTATAAATACTTGACTGAGGAAGTTGAAAATGAGCAAGGAGAACCTTATTTCTACCGCAACGTCATGAAGAAGGTTGCTACCAAGAAAAAGAAAGAAACTTTGGCGGCACGGGCTGAAAATATCAAACAAAAGCTCTTTTTAGGCGATGAAACAGAAGGTTTTCTTAACTATATCGACCAGGAGTATCCTCAGACACTCTCAAATCGCGCCTTATCCTCCTTTAATAAGAATAAAGAGCGAGATTTAGCCATTATCGCACTCCTTCTTGCCTCTGGTGTCCGTTTATCTGAGGCAGTCAATTTGGACCTTCGTGACCTTAATCTTAAGATGATGGTCATTGACGTCACTCGAAAAGGTGGAAAACGAGACTCAGTCAATGTTGCTGCCTTTGCGAAGCCTTATCTGGAGCAATATCTCGCTATTCGAGACAAACGGTACAAGACAGAAAAGACCGATACAGCTCTCTTTCTGACCTTGTATCGAGGTGTTCCAAACCGTATTGATGCTTCTAGTGTTGAAAAGATGGTCGCCAAGTATTCTGAAGACTTCAAAGTCCGCGTGACACCCCATAAGCTTCGCCATACATTAGCAACACGTCTTTATGATGCAACCAAATCACAGGTTTTGGTCAGTCACCAGCTGGGACATGCTAGCACACAAGTTACTGACTTGTATACGCATATCGTTAATGATGAGCAGAAAAATGCCTTGGATAGTTTATAAAATTACATAACGTAAATTATGTAACAGCTATTCTATTAGAAAAAGAGCGTAAGATTTTTTTATGGAATCTTACGCTCTTTTATACTTTCTATAAAAATTCGATCCAATAATTACGGTGGGGCTCAATAATAACTGGCTTTCCCCAAAATGATTTTAGATAGGCCAGATTTGCTGGGGTGACGGGTCTTTTCTCACTATTGTACTTCTCTGCACTCCCTTCCGTTAAAAAGCATTTAACTGCTTCGTATGGTGTACCGTCACTCGCTATTCGATCAATTCCTAAATAAGCAATTTCATCACCGGCTTTTGGAAAATCTGTAAATAGTTGACCAATAAAATAAACCGTCTTATCTTTCATTAGTTCATAAGCCTTACTATTTTCTAGTCTGTTATTCGCTGCAGCGTACATAATACAAAAGCTATCCACGATATCTTTCAAAGGCATTAATTCTTCTTTACTGACTATAATTTCGTCGGGAGCAAGTCCGCCAAGGATTAAATTTTTATAATGAGGTTGCTGGATGATATTATCTAAAGCCATTCCTAATGGTAGTTGCACAGCTTGATAGCCTAATGGTTCGAGCTCTTGCTTTTTCTGGTCAAGGTGTCCTTGTGTAATACTGATTTTCAAATCATATGGACTTGAAGGTTGTTGCTTGCTAAAAAAAGCCACTACTATACGATCTAACTGTTCAAATAGACCAAGATTTTCAACTGGAATTTTCATCATTGAAAATGAGCCCCTTTTTTGTTCAGATTTCTTCTATATTGTACACTCATGGTATTTAAATATCAAGTTTAAGATAAAAGATATCCATGTTAAATGGATATCTTTTACTTTATTCCACCACTGCTTCAGCAATTTCCTCTGCAGCGATACCTGCAAAATAACGGCCCAGGTTAATGGTTTGAAGGGCTTTGAGGACGTCTTCACGTTCGTATTTAACGCCACGAAGAACATCTTCTACTGCTGCAACGTCTTCGATACCGAAGAAGTCACCGTAAATTTTGATGTCTTGGATTTTGGATTCAATGACATTTGCGAAGATTTCAACCTTACCGCTTGGGAATTTTGTGCCACGACGGACATTGTATTCAGGGGACTTCCCATAGTTCCAATCCCAGGTACCGAACTTGGTTTCCTTGATACGGTTGATCTCTGCCAATTCTTCATCTGAGAAGACATATTCTGTCATCTCAGGATATTCTTTCTTCATGTAGTCCAAAAGCAGGTCACGGAACTCTTCAACGGTGATTTTTTCTGGCAACTCGTCGATGATATTGGTCACACGAGCACGAACGGATTTAACCCCTTTAGACTCAAACTTGTCTTTAGACACCTTGAGAGCATTGGCAAGGACAGACAAATCAACATCAAAAAGAAGACAACCATGATGCATGATACGGCCATTGATATAGGCTTGGGCATTGCCACAGAATTTCTTACCGTCGATTTCTAAGTCGTTACGGCCTGTAAATTCAGCTTTAACACCAAGTTCAGCTAAAGTATTGATAACTGGAGTAGAGAAGCTTTTGAAGTCAAAGGCCTTGTTTTCATCTTCTTTTGAAATGATTGTATAGTTTAGGTTGTTCAAATCATGGTAAACAGCTCCACCACCACTGATTCGACGGACTACTTCAATACCGTTTTCGCGTACATAGTCACGGTTAATTTCTTCGATGGTATTTTGGTGACGACCTACAATGATAGATGGTTTGTTGATCCAAAGAAGGAAGATTTGATCTTCATCAAGAAGATGCTTAAAAGCATATTCCTCTAAAGCAATATTAAAAGCAGTGTCGTTTGAATGATTGATAATGTATTTCATAAGATACCTTCTAATACGATAGAGACTGGAAAATAATTCCAGTCTAATCTATCTATTCTTATTTCTTCTTAGGTGAATGGATGGCCATTCCAAGTACATCCGCAAAGGCTTCGTACATCACTTCTGAGAAGGTTGGGTGCCCATGGATGGTCTTGAGCATTTCTTCTACAGTGATTTCCATCTCAATGATAGTTGAAGCTTCGTTGATCAATTCAGCTGCTGCTGGACCAATGATGTGAACTCCAAGAACTTCACCATATTTCTTGTCAGCAATGACTTTAACAAATCCTTGAGCCGCATCTGATGCAATGGCACGTCCGTTTGCGGCAAAATTAAATTTACCGATTTGCACATCATATTTCTCACGAGCTTGTTCTTCTGTCAAACCAACAGCCGCAACTTCAGGAAGTGTGTAAATAGCTGCAGGAGTCAAGTTCAATTTAGCAACATGGTGATTTCCTTTAAGGGCATTTTCAGCAGCAACTTCACCCATACGGAAGGCAGCGTGAGCCAACATCTTAGTACCATTGATATCACCTGGCGCATAGATACCTGAAACAGATGTTTCCATGTATTCATTGACCTTGATACGACCACGATCCAATTCAAACTCCACTTCACCGATTCCTTCAAGATCTGGAACACGACCGATTGAAAGAAGAGCTTTGTTTGCAATGATATCGTCTTTTCCTTCAACCTTGATACGGAGTTTGCCATCTTCTTCAATGATTTCTTGCAGTTTAGTATCTGTCAAGATAGTCATACCCTTGCGCTCAAGGATCAAACGAAGGTTCTTAGATACTTCTGCATCCATGGCTGGCACGATGCGGTCCATCATTTCAATAACCGTTACTTTTGAACCAAAGGTCATGAAGGCTTGACCAAGTTCGATACCAACAACCCCACCACCAATGATCACAAGGCTTTCTGGGACTTCATTCATATCCAAGATGTCATCACTGGTCATTACAAGGGATGATTCCATGCCAGGAACGTTAATCTTGCTGACTTTTGAACCACCAGCAAGGATGATTTTCTTAGTTTCAAGTAATTCAGAGCCATTGACCAAGACATTCTTATCCTTCGTAATGGTACCAATCCCCTTATGAACATCAACTCCGTAGCTACGAAGAAGTCCTGCAACACCACCAACCAAAGTATTTACGACCTTGTTCTTAGTTTCAAGAACCTTGTCCATATCCACTGTGAAGCTAGGATTGTCAATGATGATCCCACGGTTTGCCGCATGACCGATATTTTCAATGATTTCAGCATTATGTAGGTAAGTCTTAGTTGGGATACATCCGCGGTTCAAACATGTTCCACCAAGTTCAGATTTCTCAACAAGGGCAACCTTACCACCCAATTGAGCTGCTTTAATGGCAGAAACATAACCAGCAGGTCCACCACCAATAACAACGATATCATAAGCATCATCGCTCTTATTGTCATCATTTGAAGCACTTGCTGCAGCTGGCACTGGACTCGCTTCTGGTGTTGCTGCTCCAGCTGTTGGGATGTTCTCCCCTTCTTCACCAAGATAACCAATCACTTCTGTTACAGGAACAGTCTCGCCATCCCCTTTCAAGATAGCAATCAGGTAGCCATCTTCTTCAGCTTCCAATTCCATGCTGACTTTATCTGTCATGATTTCAAGGAGAATTTCTCCTTCTTTTACAAATTCGCCGACTTTTTTATTCCACTGAACGATTTGTCCTTCGGTCATATCTACGCCGGCTTTTGGCATAATTACTTCTAAGGCCATTTTATTTCCCTCTTTTTTCTTGTTTCTATTCTCTCTCGTTGATTAGACCAACATTGAAATCGGGTCTTCAATCAAGGCTTTCAAGTCTTTCATGAATTTGGCACCAGCCATCCCATCGACAACGCGGTGGTCAATGGTCAAGCCCAAGCTCATGATTGGACGAATGACAATTTCACCATTAACTACAACTGGTTTTTCAACAGTTGCGCTAACCCCAAGAATGGCAGAGTTCGGCTGGTTGATAATCGGTCCAAAAGATTGAACACCAAACATCCCCAAGTTACTGATAGTAAAGGTTGAATTTTGCAATTCGCTTGGTGCTAATTTACCGTCCAAGGTCCGTCCGATAACGTCCTTGAAGGCTACCACCAACTCTGATAAAGTCATCTTTTCTGCGTTATAGACAACCGGTGTCATCAGTCCATTGTCCATCCCAACCGCCATAGCCAAGTTGACATAGTTGTGAGTGATGATGGTTTTGCCATCTTCCGTTAATGACGCGTTAATGTATGGATGTTTCATCAAGGTCTTAACCACTGCAAGTGAAAGCAAATCTGTTACAGTGACTTTCTTGCCAGTTGCCTCCATGATTGGATCCAATACCTTCTTACGAAGGGCCAACATTTGAGACATATCGACGTCATAGTTCAATGTAAAGGTTGGTGCTGTCAAATAAGATTCCACCATCCGTTGAGCAATCACCTTACGCATTGGTGTCATCGGAATTCGCTCGATTTCACCATAAGGTGTTACATTATCAGGAGCCTCTTCTACCTTCTCAATTTGAGCAGGTGACTTAATGGTATCCTTCTCAATATTCTCAGGAAGGAAAGCAAGAACATCCTTCTTCATGATCTTACCACGATGACCAGTTCCTTGAATTTCTTGCCAAGCAATATTGTGTTCTAAAGCAATTCGTTTTGCAAGTGGTGAAATGCGAACCACATTTGTGTCTTTATATGTTTCCACGTCTTCTTTGTGGACACGACCGTTTGCGCCTGAACCAGAAACATCATAGAGGTTGATCCCTAGATCATCCGCTAATTTTCTAGCCGCAGGAGTCGCTCTTAGCTTATCATCAGCCATGACCTCTCCTATTCTATTTATGATGCAAAGGGCGTTTAAAAGCGACCGAAAAATAGGAAATCGACGCAGACTTCGATGAAGTCAAGGAGATTTATCTTTTTTCCGAGCTTTTAGCCCGTGCTCTAATCTAAGATATTAAGGACGTAGAGAACTTTGCATCACTAGATACAAAGTTTCCTCGTCTAATTTAATAAACATTACATAATTTATGTTATGTATTATTCTTTATTATACGTTTTACGAATGGCTTCTTTGATGCTTTCAACTGTTGGGATCATTGCATTCTCAAGATTTTGTGCGTAAGGCATTGGCACATCTTCCCCCGCACAACGGCGGATCGGTGCATCCAAGTAATCAAATGCTTCTGATTCAGAAATGATAGCTGAAATCTCACCGATATAGCCACTCGTTTTATGGGCGTCATTGACAAGGACTACTTTTCCTGTCTTCTTGACAGAATTAATGATGATCTCTTTATCAAGTGGGACCAAGGTCCGTGGGTCTACTACTTCTACTGAGATGCCTTCTTCTGCCAATTCTTCAGCAGCTTGCATCACGCGACGAAGCATTTTCCCATAGGTTACGACAGTGACATCTGTACCTTCGCGTTTGATTTCTCCGACACCAAGTGGAATCGTGTAGTCCGGATCAACAAGCACTTCCCCTTTTTGGTTGAATTCTGATTTGTATTCAAGAATGATAACGGGGTTATTATCGCGGATAGATGACTTGAGAAGCCCCTTCATATCCGCTGGCGTACCAGGAGCAACAACTTTCAAACCAGGAATATGAGTAAACCATGATTCCAAGGATTGGGAGTGTTGGGCTGCAGAACCAACTCCGTTACCAGCAGCACAGCGAACGGTCATCGGCACTTGCCCTTTTCCACCAAACATGTAGCGAGTTTTAGCAGCTTGGTTGACAATAGCATCCATGGCAATTACTGAGAAATCCATGAAGGTCATATCAACGATTGGGCGAAGTCCGGTCATGGCTGCCCCTGCTGCCGCACCTGAAATCGCAGCCTCAGAAATCGGACAGTCACGAACACGTTCTGGACCGAATTCCTCAAGCATTCCTACTGAAGTTCCGAAGTCTCCACCGAAAACTCCGACATCTTCCCCCATCAACAATACGTTTTCGTCGCGACGCATTTCCTCAGACATAGCAAGGATAATGGTATCGCGGAAAGACATTAATTTAGTTTCCATAATTCTTTACTCCCCCTTAGTCTGCGTAAATATCTTCGAAAGCTGATTCGAGTGGAGGGAATGGGCTTTCTTCCGCAAATTTCACTGAAGCTTCCACTGCTTCTTTCACTTCTTCTTGGATCTGATCCAATTCTTCTGCGCTCGCAATCTCATTCTCAAGGAGATACTTGCGAAGGTTTTCGATTGGATCTTTCTTCTTCCACTCTTCGACTTCTTCACGGGTCCGGTATTTACCAGGGTCTGAAGATGAGTGACCAAGCCAGCGGTAAGTGACACTTTCAATCAAGACAGGACCTTTACCAGAGCGGACGTGTTCAACAGCTTTTTGGAATCCTTCATAGACATCGATAACGTTGTTTCCATCAGGAATAAACATTCCAGGAATGCCGTAAGCAGCACTACGCTCGTGGATATGCTTGACATTGGTCATTTTCTTAATGTCAGCAGAGAT
This sequence comes from Streptococcus sp. AM43-2AT, assembly GCF_003603405.1. Taxonomy (NCBI): domain Bacteria; kingdom Bacillati; phylum Bacillota; class Bacilli; order Lactobacillales; family Streptococcaceae; genus Streptococcus; species Streptococcus sp. AM43-2AT. The sequence continues at coordinate 441,977 of NZ_QTND01000001.1, forward strand.
TCCGTAACCATTATTGATACAGTAGAAAATTACCGGAAGATTCCAAATAGAAGCCATATTTACCGCTTCGTGGAAGACACCTTCGTTGGTTGCGCCGTCCCCAAAGAAGCAGACAACAATCTTACCAGTCTTATGCATTTGTTGAGTAAGGGCTGCACCTACGGCAATCCCCATACCACCACCAACAATACCGTTGGCACCAAGGTTACCTGCATCCAGGTCGGCGATATGCATTGATCCACCCTTCCCTTTACAAGTACCGGTATACTTACCAAGGATTTCTGCCATCATACCGTTCAAATCGATTCCTTTAGCAATGGCTTGTCCGTGTCCACGGTGGTTAGAAGTCAGCAAGTCATCGTCGTTCAAAGCCAACATCGCTCCAACGTTAGCCGCTTCTTCCCCAACAGAAAAGTGCGTCATTCCTGGTACTTTCCCTTTTTTTACTAACTGTGCAATTTTTAAGTCCATGCGACGGATTTCTTCCATTTTACGGAACATTTCCAATAAGAGACTTTTATCTAATGTTGCCATTATTTCGCCTTTCTAAGCAATTATTCATTCTATTTTATTCTATCTCACTATGAAAACACTGTCAAAATAAATGCTCATTTCCTTTCACAAACTAATCCGTCTAGAATACTGATAGATATGAATTCACAAACTGTTATATAAAAGATTCACAAAGTCTTATTTTAATATGGAAAATCAAAAACCGATAGGGAAGACCTATCGGAATATTTTATTGATGGCGTTGGCCAAAGTCATGAATCATTTGTTCTAACTCCTCACGACTTGGCGTTGTTAACATGTAAAGATAATCACCTTGAAGCTCGGCAAAGGCAGCAGGCATATCTTTCTTCACGCGGAATTGGTCATGGTATTTAGCTAAAACTTCATCCTCAGAAAGGACATAAGCTGCATTGGCACGGCGTGAAGTCGCCAAGCAATATAGGGGTTCAAATTCAGAAGCTGGGAATGGTTCTCCGGCTACGATGGCTGCATAGCCACGGTACAAATCAATCGAGTGAGCATAGTTGTAGACGTCGATGGTGAAGCCACCTGCAGGACGATTATTGTACTCAATCGCAATATAGTCATCTCCATCACGGAAGAACTCAATGTGGAAGAAACGCTCCTTCATGCCAAAAGCTTTAACAATCGCTTCTCCGTATTGACGCAATTTTGGATCCATCTCTTTGAGGACATAATAAGAGTTGTCCATCTTGTAGAGCATCAAGTCAAGTGGTGTATAGGCATAGTCAAAAGTAGTTGAAAAGACAATGTTTCCATCTCGATCCACTAAACCATCAAAGGTACAGATTTCACTGGAAAGAACAAATTTCTCAAAAAAGTATTCAGTATGTCCATCCCATTCAGCTTTGAAATGATTCACATCTTCTGGAGTTTCAATTTTAAAGGTCGCTGCTGCTCCCACTCCGTTATCGGGCTTAGCAATCAATGGCAACCCAATCTTCTTCACAGCCTTGTCAATGTCTTTTTCGGCTTTGACTACTGCACCAGGAACGACAGGAACTCCTGCTTTCTTGAAGAGTTTCTTCATTTCTGATTTAAACTTAGTTTTCTTTAAATCTTTTGGTTTGGCCCCAAAGACATTGAATTGCTCACGAAGCGCTGCATCCAATTCCAACCAGTATTCATTGTGAGACTCGATGCGATCGATTGGGCCATGCTTATAAAATAGAAAGGCTACTGCACGTTTCACTTCGTCCAAGTTTTCCATGTTATCGACACGGAAATACTCTGTCAAACTATTACGCAATGGCTCGTCTAACTGCTCGTAAGGCTCTTGGCCAATTCCTAATACAGTGATTCCTTTGTTGGCCAACTCAATGGTGAATTGCTGGAAATTTTGTGGATAATAAGGTGAAATAACAAGATAATTCATAGACGTCTCCTCCCTTTTGACTTATAAATACATCTGACCTAAGAAATAGGGCATTTGTTTCCGCCACCAGTCCCAATCATGAGCTACATCGTGCCCCCACTCTGCAAACCAAGCAGGGATATTTTTGTGATCAAAGGCTTCCTTCAATTTATAGAAGGATGGAAGTCCATCCTGTTCCCAAGCGCCAAGACCGGTACAGATAACAATTTCTGCCTGACGGTAACGGTCGATAAACCAACCGTCATTTTGATGCCAAATATAATCAGACGGAGAGTTTTGGTAAATTGCTTCATCTCCTCCAAACTCACCAACAAAGAAACGAGCATCATAGACACCACTCAAGGCAATGACTTTGTTGAAGACATCTGGGTGTTGCAAGAAGAAATTGAGCGCGTGGTAAGCTCCCATTGAGCAGCCGGTTGTCATCATTGGGTCAAACCAACCTGTTTTGTGCTTGATGAAAGGAATGGCCTCTTCAATAACATAGCGTTCATAGGCACGGTGCATCTCTGCCCGATCGTGAGGGTTTTTCCAATCACAAAGCCAGCTCTCACTATCGACACTTGAAAGGGTGAAAAATTGAACCCGTCCTTCTTCAATAAACTGAGCACAAGCATCAATCATACCGAAGTCATAGTACTCATTATGGCTTCCACCAGATGAAGCGAAGACCACAATAGGAATCCCCGCATGACCATAGCGGTTTAGATACATTTCGCGGTTAAGTTGGCCACTCCAGTGGCTTAAATGTTCAATATTCATAAGTTCCCTCTTTCTCTTTATATATTTACTTTAAGATTATTAATCCCATTTTTCTGCTAAAAACCGAAGGCATTCTGGTAGATGTTCAGCCCAGGCTTCTTCATGGTGGATTGCCCCAGATTGAATCCGAATGGCGATATTTTCTAAAGCAACTCCTTGTTGAATAACATCATGGTAATAACGAAGAGATGAGTCTATATAGGCTTGCTTGATATTCCCAGCCATTAACGTTTTATCAGTATCATCTGCCTCTTCAGTCCCTACATAGATGTATATACGTTGATCTGGATACAAGTTCTTACGCTCGATGTAGCGATCAAAGGCTTCTTGATGCAACCAGTTGGCAGAGGAGAAGACTCCCAGACAACCGATTTGATCTTGGTATTCTAGGCCCAAAAATTGTGTGATGTTACCGCCTAACGAAGATCCAATCATAGCTGTATGTTCTCGATCAGCAAGAGTGCGATATTCTTGATCGATAAAAGGTTTGACCACATCCAAGACAAACTCCCCATACTCGACGCCCTTGCCACCAAATTGCATACCAGGAATATTGGATTCCTTGTACTTCCAGGCAGAGTATTCGTTCATCCGTTGCAAGCCATCATTATCAATGGCAACAACAATCATGCGACTAATGTCTGGATTACGCTTGATGGCTGGAATGACCTTCCAAGAGTGACCTACATAGGCTTCCTTACTATAGAAGACATTCTGTCCATCATGGAAATAAACGACAGGGTAGCGTCGATCAGTATCTGTTTCATAATTTTTAGGTAATAAGACTCGCACACGACGGAGTTTTCCGGTATAAGGCACTTTCAACTCGTGTGTCTTCATCTCTAAATAAAAATAGGATTTATTCATTGTCAGAAAACTCTCTATATTCTAAATTTTTATTTATTATACCATTTTTATAAGAAAAAGTCTGGATTTCTCCAAACTTTTTCATTGATTGACTTTATTTTCCAATAAATGTTGCCAGATCTTGTAAAGAACGTTCGGCAATTTTCTCGTAACGTTCCTTTTTATCCCTAATGCGTGGACCATCTAGCTCTTTGATAATTCCAAAGTTGACATTCATGGGCTGGAAATGCTTGCTATCGGCATGGGTAATATAGTGAGCCAGACTTCCGATGGCTGTTGTTTCTGGGAAAATGGCTGCTTCCTCGCCTTTGAAGAGACGTGCCGCATTGATCCCGGCTACTAAGCCTGAGGCAGCTGATTCAACATAGCCCTCTACTCCTGTCATTTGACCTGCAAAGAAGAGGTTTGGTTGTTTCTTAGAACGGTAAGTCTGCTCAAGGAGATTTGGAGAGTCCATGTAAGAATTGCGGTGCATGACTCCATATCTCACAAACTCAGCGTTTTCCAAACCAGGGATCATTTGGAAGACCCGTTTTTGTTCGCCCCATTTGAGATGCGTTTGGAAACCGACGATATTGTAAAGGCTAGCAGCCGCATTGTCTTGGCGTAACTGAACGACTGCGTATGGTGTCTTGAACTCCCCATCCCGAGGCCCTTTGTAGTCATCCGGATACTCGAGTCCAACTGGCTTCATCGGACCATAGAGCATGGTTTTAATCCCTCGTTTAGCCATAACTTCAATTGGCATACAACCTTCGAAATACTTTTCTTTTTCAAAAGAGTTAAGCGGGGCTTCTTCCGCATTGATCAAAGCCTCATGGAAGTCCATAAACTCTTGTTTGGTCATTGGGCAGTTGAGATAAGCTGCTTCTCCTTTGTCATAACGTGACTTGAGATAAACCTTACTCATATCAACTGTATTGACATCGATGATAGGAGCTGCTGCATCGTAAAAGTAGAAGCCATCTCCTCCGTTAAGCTCATGAATCTTTTCAGCCAAAGCATCACTAGTTAGAGGACCCGTTGCGACCACTGTGATAGCATCCGTCGGTAATTCCGTGATTTCATCGCGAATCACTTCAATCAGAGGGTGTTGGGACACCTTCTCTGTTACCCGCTTAGCAAAGCCTTCGCGATCCACAGCGAGTGCTCCACCAGCCGGCACTCGAGTTGCTTCAGCTGCCTCCAGAATGACAGAACCAAGACGACGCATTTCTTCCTTGAGGAGACCAACAGCATTGGTTAACGAATCCCCACGAAGAGAGTTCGAACAAACTAGCTCAGCAAAGTTGTCTGTTTTGTGTTGCGGAGTGGATTTGACCCCACGCATTTCATAGAGCTTTACAGGAATTCCCTGTTGGGCAATCTGGTAAGCTGCTTCCGAGCCAGCAAGGCCCGCACCGATAACATTGATATAAGATTGAGACATGACACTAATACCTCTTTGGGTGGAACCTAAGTTCATATCAAAACAACTATCTGGACTGTTTGACACCCACAAATCTTTCTAAATTGATACTTGGTCCATTATACCAAAAAGGGCATAAAAAAGACAGGGAGGCTAATCCTTCCTGTCTGGTCTATCGACTGTTAGTTGTTTTCTTATAAACACAACCAGGCTGCTAAGAGGGCAGATAGAATACTGAATAAGGACCCAATCAAGTAATATTCCGCGAAGGCTGGGTTCTCTGAAATTTTATTGTAGCGAGCGATGGATTTGGCTGTAAAGACTAGGCCGATAGAAGCAAATTGTCCATACACGAGACAGGCGCCGATAATCAACCGCTCTAAAAAACCAATCATAGAACCAGCCCCAGTGATGGTATCCATTTTATCCTCCATCGTCGGCTGGTAATTGGCAAAGAGAATTTTAAAGACGATATTGGTCGGTTTTCCCACCAGGAGGACATAAAAGATCAGCTTTAAGATATCAGCAGACAGGTAGGTCGTGTTATTTTTTACTCCCAAGAAGACCAAAATAATGATGATACCGACATGCAAGAATTGATCCACCGTAAAAGCCCATGAGTTTGTTAATTTCCATTGTTTTTGCACCCAAGGCTTGCTGTAATCAATCCCTGCATGAGTTAGCAAAATGATCAAGCAAATCCACCATAGGTCCAGGTGACAGAGGGAAACGACGATTAGGGGAAGAGCTACATAGAGAATATGAAGGCCTAGAACCTTCTTATCCCGATTCTTGCGATCCGCCATCTTTTGACTTTGAAAATAATAATCCGATAACAAATGACAAATCAACAAGAGAATCAAGTATGGACTCATTACAATACTAGACAATCCGGTCATAAGCCTCTCCTTTCACTAGAGCTTGTATACTAGCAAGGGCAGCTGCTCTCCCCCGTAAATACACACGAATACTACTACTCTTTAAGCGTTTAGACAGTGCGCTTGGATTGATATCTAGTGATTGAGCTAAGTCTTGCTGACTAAAATTCTCACTGTATACAAATCTCTTAAGAAGATCTAGCAGGATTTCTTCCTGACTGCCACGCCAACCCGAACGAATGGCTTCTCCTGAAGCAATGAGGGCGTTCACCAATAAGTCCTTGCTGTCGTTCCCGCTTGAAAAATAAATCTGGGTATTGCCGTAGTCATTTTTCTGATGAACCAGATTGATGGCCGCGCGTGCGTTCCAATAGGCTGGACCATCTGCCCCAATACTTTGCAAGGGATCAATAGCTGTTGCAATCTCTCCAAGTCCGATACCAAAACGTAGTTGAGTCGGGCTTAGTTCTGAACGCAAGGTATCGATGATTTGAAAAACTGGAGCATCCACTTTTAAAAGTGCCTGAAACTCATCGCCCAGGGTCAAGGTAAAACAGGATGCCAAGTAATCTCCAAAGAGTTCATTCATTTTTCGAAGCGTTTTTTCTAACTGTTTTTGCAGGTTGAAACGTTCTTGAACCATTTTAGAATCAATGACATCTGCAATCAAAGCAAGATACATAAGCCCACCTCCTTATGTCTATTATAACGAAAAAAAATAAAAATGTCTATTATAACAGACATTTTATAAAATTGCCGTTATAATAGACATCGAATCATTCTAAAAACTTATTTCACTTTTTCTTCTTCGTAGTCACCATTGCTACATACAACTTGCTTGCCACCACCACGGACTTTCTTTTCAACCAAATACTGACCACATTTTGGACAGTCACGGCCAATTGGCTTGTCCCAAGAAGTGAATTCACATTCTGGGTAGCGATTGCATCCATAGAAGATACGGTTCCGTTTGGTTTTACGCTCGATGATTTGGCCCTGATGACAGTTTGGACATTCCACCCCAATTTCTTTGACAATCGCTTGGGTATGGCGACAATCTGGGAAGTTGCTACAAGCATAGAACTTACCATAACGTCCTAATTTGATGACCATGGGACTTCCACAAACCTCACAGTCAAAACCAGCCGCCTCATCCTTGATTTGAATTTTCTCCATCTCTTCTTCAGCCTTGGCTACTTCTTTTTTAAATGGTTGGTAGAAGGAATCGATAACCTTTTGCCACTGCTCTTTCCCAAGTTCGACATCATCTAGTTTCCCTTCCATCTCAGCAGTAAAGGTTACGTTGACGATATCTGGGAAGAATTCAACGATCAGTTTATTGACGATTTCCCCTAACTCGGTTGGCTCGAAGCGTTTGGCTACAAGCTTCACGTAATAGCGTTTTTGAATGGTCTCAATCGTTGGTGCATAGGTTGAAGGACGTCCCACTCCATTTTCTTCCAACGTCTTAATCAAGGTCGCTTCAGAATAACGAGCTGGTGGTTGGGTAAAGTGCTGTTCAGGTTTGCTATTGACCTGAGTGACAGTATCCCCTTCTTCCATATCCGGTAACATCTTGTTCTTATCCGAATCATTATAAATCGCTAAATAACCGTCAAATTTCACCTGACTACCATTCGCTGTATATTGAACACCATTTTGCCCCAAACGGACATTCATAGTGTCAAAGACAGCTGCTGTCATCTGGCTAGCCACAAAACGGTTCCAGATCAAGGTGTAGAGCTTGAGCTGATCCTTGTCTAGGTACTTAGCAATTTTCTCAGGCGTATTGTAAACACTAGAAGGACGAATAGCTTCATGGGCATCTTGGGCACCAGAAGCGTTTTTGACCCGGCTTCCGTGCTTGGAATACTTCTCTCCAAATCGATCAACGATAAAGCTAGCTGCTTCATTTTGAGCGACTGGACTAATCCGAGTCGAGTCCGTACGCATATAAGTGATCAAACCTTGAACACCTGATCCAATATTGATTCCTTCATACAACTGCTGAGCTACCATCATGGTCTTACGAGTACGGAAGTTAATCTTATTGGCCGCATCCATCTGCATAGAAGAAGTCGTGTATGGAAGGGGCGCATTGCGTTTGCGTTCCTTTTTCTCAACTTTTTCAACGATATACTCTTTCCCATCGAGATGCGAAAGAACAGCTTTCACATCCTCCTGGTTTTGAAGTTTCATCTTCTTGCCATTCATTCCATAGAAATTGGCTTGGAACTGCTTGGTTCCCTTTTTAAAGGTTCCATCAATTGTCCAGTATTCTTCTGGTTGGAAGGCATTGATTTCTTCTTCCCGATCAATGATCAATTTAAGAGCAACTGACTGCACCCGACCAGCAGAAAGTCCCTTTTTCACCTTTTTCCATAGAATTGGTGAAATCGAGTACCCTACAATCCGATCCAAGACACGGCGTGCTTGTTGAGCATCTACCAGATCCATATCAATCTTACGGGGTTCTTGAAAGGCATTTTTTACCGCATCCTTAGTAATTTCATTGAAAACAACACGGTTCTTATCTTCCTTATCCAACTGAAGAATATGGGCCAAGTGCCAAGATATAGCTTCTCCTTCACGGTCCGGGTCACTTGCGAGAAAGACTTGTTTGGCCTTTTTAGCCTCTTTTTTCAATTCATTGATCAAAGGACCTTTTCCGCGAATATTAATGTATTCAGGTTCATAATTGTTATCAAAATCAATGGACATGGTAGATTTTTTCAAGTCACGAATATGCCCCACACTGGCCATGACCTTATAATTTCTACCAAGATATTTTTCAATTGTCTTCGCTTTCGCAGGAGACTCCACAATGACTAAATTCTTTTTAGCTGTTGTGGTTTTCTTTTTTGTTTTAGTAGCCACTTTTTTACCTCTATTTTGTAATAAACCTCATAGAGTGTAAACTATTTTTTTCGGGATGTCAACCGTGAAGTTCTCCTATAGGAAAACTCATTTTAAAATTCAAACTCATCTAGGACATCTTTTCCACTGGTCACAAGCTTTGCTCCTTCTTGAATGAGGTGATGACAACCATCAGAACGACCATCCAATATAGAACCTGGAATAGCGAAAACATCACGACCTTCTTCCATAGCACGCTCACAAGTGATCAGACTCCCAGACCTCATCCGCGCTTCTGCCACAATCACCGCTCTAGAAAGACCAGCAATAATCCGATTACGCTCTGGAAAATGGTGTTTTTGAGGGCTTTGGCCAGGACCATATTCTGTTAAAACCAAATGGCTCACACTCATGTACTTCTGCAACTGTTTATTAGATCTAGGATAGAAGACATCTAACCCAGTACCAATCACACCAATTGTTTTTCCTCCATTTCGAATAGCTGCATAATGAGCCGCAGCATCTATCCCCTTGGCTAATCCACTCACCACAATCAATTCGTTGTTTAACTCATAAATAATTTTTTCGACAGATTGAATCCCTGTGCGACTGCAGGATCGACTCCCCACAACTGCTATTTTGGGATGTTTAAGAAGGTCAATATTACCTGAGTAAAACAACAAAACAGGTGGGTTATGCATCCAAAGAAGTTCTTCAGGATATTCTGAATCCATAATGGATATCGAATCAAACTCTTTGAACTCCTCCATCAAGACCTTGTCATCAATCCGAATATATCGTTCCATAAAAAGTGTTTGATTGCGACATCCTGCAATTTTTGCTATTAATTCTAAAGAAGGCCATTCCCCATTCATTTCCCAGTAATTGACAATGTTAAAAACCTGTAGATTAGACAGGCCAGAAACCTTTAATTTATAAAGTTCATATTTGTTCATTCGTAAACCTCATTTTCTACTATCTATTTATAATATTCGTAAAAGAAAACAAAAAAAGCTCTAAAAATAGAACTTTTTAATGATTTTCTACAATATTAAAATGACAAACGGCCCCCAAAAGGTTACTTGAGTTGTGGTAACGAGCTGCTTGTATCTCTAGTAAAGAAAATCGTTGCTCACTACTTTCTTCAAACAACAATTTATACTGATGGTTGATTTCTTCTAAAAGAAGGTCTTGGCTACTAATTCCTCCACCAATCGTCACTTTTTCAAGCCGAACAAGTGACTGAAGATTATAGATCAGGATTGCAATTTCCCGACAATAAGAAATAAATAAGTCTTGTAACTCCCCATGATAACCAGCGTGAAGGGCTTCAAAAACCTGGATGCCATCCTCTTCCGGCAGTTGCAAGAGCTGACTGGCTTGAGCTACAAAGTTGACAGCTGAGCCTAAATTTTGAACCAAACTGGAAATCCCATGCTTCAAAATCTCTCTCTGAAATTGTTTTTGTTCTGGAATTGTTGGTGGCTCCTCTGGGTTCGGCCAACGAAGATAATCCTTGAGATGCAAAATAGAAATTAAAGAACCATTGGAAGTCAAGGCTAATCCTACGCCAGTTCCCAATACAAAGGTTGCACCACAGTAACAATCTTGGAGGTTTCCAATTCGAGCTTCTGCCAAACCCGCAGCATCTCCGTCATTGAGGACGGTCACAGGAACTTGAAACATCTTATTTAAACGAGAAGCTAAAGGAATATTCCTCAAATAAGGAATTAGGCCACCTTTAAAGACAAAACCAAGTCGACTATTGATTTCACCTGGACATGAGATGGCAATCCCTGTAATTTGATTCTGGAACGAGCAAATCACGCGCTCGAGGGCTTCCCAAAAGTCCTCAATAGTATCTGGTGTCGGGACTTTAGAGGAATCGCTCACTTGATAGGCTTCATCGACTAAGGCATATTTAATAAAGGTTCCCCCGATATCAAAGGCTAAGAGCATTTTCTTCTCCTCCTAGTCAACAGCAGTCATGGACTTAATGGGTTCGAAGCTTCGACGATGGATTGGACTAACCCCTTGTTTTTCCAATCCTTCAAGATGCTTGGTGGTCCCATAGCCCGCATTCTGTGCAAAATCATAACCTGGATACTCTTGGTCATATGTCGCCATCATCTGATCCCGTGTCACCTTAGCCACTATAGAAGCTGCCGCGATAGACAGGGAATTAGCATCTCCCTTGATGATGGAGGTCTGAGAAATAGGAAGATCCAATTTCATGGCATCGATCAAGAGATGTTGAGGCTGTGGGTCCAACTCGTGAATAGCCTCTAGCATAGCTAATTTCGTCGCTTCATAGATATTTACCTGATCAATGACGTGATTGTCTTTTACCCCAATCCCAACCGAAATAGCCTGATCCAAAACCGCTTGGTAAATAGCTTGGTGCTTAGATTTAGGAATTTTCTTGCTATCGTTTAAACCTGGAATTTTACAATTTTTAGGCAAAATAACAGCTGCAGCGACGACAGGCCCAGCTAAAGGGCCTCGTCCTACTTCATCCACTCCTGCAATGAGCTGAATCCCTTGGGCATATAATTCTTTTTCATAGGTGAGCATTTTTTCTAAACGCAGGTCTTCGTCTACTTGTTTTTGGAGTTCACGTTTTCGTTTGTTGATGGCCGACTGAACGCCCGCTCGAGCATCATAGATTAACTCTTCAAACAAGGGATGATCCAGCCTATCAATCGTTGCCAAACGCTCTTTGACTTCTTTAATCGTTGGCATCCACTTCACCTACGCGATCAAGGGTATAGCGGCCCAAACGACCATCTCGTACATCCTTAACAAACAAGCTATAAAAACGATCGTAATCATCTCGAAAGCCTAAGCGTTGGGTCATCTCCATGATGATTTCCGGTGCTTCCTGCTCCAAATTCATTTGCTTATAGCGTTCTTGCAACTCTTTTGGATAGTGAGATTTAAAATACTCCAGACCAAAAATAGTCACCTCATCCATAGGCAATAACTGGTCCTTAATGGCACCCGTTAAAGCTAATTTTAGAGCTACATCTTCATCTTCAAATTTTGGCCAAAGAATCCCTGGGGTATCCAAGATTTCGAGGTCCTTATTGGTTTTCAACCACTGTTGTCCCTTGGTTACACCTGGTTTATTTCCAACTACGGCAATCTTTTTCCCTGCTAAACGATTCATCAGCGTTGATTTACCAGCATTTGGGATCCCAATAATCATGGTCCGAAGGGTTTCAATCTGAATCCCTCGTTCCTTTTGGCGAGCAATTTTATCTGCCATCAAAGACTTAGCCGCATCTGTTACTTTTTTGACTGTCGACTGCTCTTTGGAGTTGATAGCCAATGTTTTGATTCCTTGAGATTCGAAATACCCCTGCCATTCTTTTGTTGCGACAGGATCTGCCAAGTCTACCTTATTCAGAATCATCAACTTAGGCTTGTCACCAACAATTTTTGTTAACATGGGATTTTGACTGGATAATGGCAAACGAGCGTCCACCAGAACCGTTACAAAATCCACGAATTTTAAATTTTCCTGTACTTGTCTTCTAGCTTTGGACATATGTCCAGGAAACCATTGAATAATCGCCATGAAATGAAATCCTTTCAACATTCAATCCTATCTATTATACCATGAAATACGGTATTTCTTTTATAAAACTGCTTCCCATTTTTACAAACAAAAACGAAGCTACATCTGTAACTTCGTTTCTTATTTTAGCGAATTTGCTCAAAATGCAAGTGAACAGCGATGTGATCTCCATAACCACTCCGTTCCAAATCACGTTGCAAGCGATAAGAAATATAGTGTTCAGCAATGGTAATATAACCAGCGCCAAGTAAGCGGTGTTCAACCATTGACTGGATCATGCTGATAGTCGCACGTTCTACTTTCGCTTCTTCCAGATCCATCACAACTTTCTTGGTCACTTGCGCCAAGTTTTGGCGAAGATCATCCGTTAAGACATAGACTGTTTGAGCCGCTTTTAAAACAGCTTGGTAGATTTTATCTGGATCAAATTCTACTACTTCACCACTACGTTTAATGACTTCCATCTTTTTCTCCTTGGTCTTCAATATACTTCTATTATCTTAATAAATAGGAGATTTGTCAAGAATCTAAAATATCAATAATCCGGACGAAGAACTCCCGTGATGATTTCTTTCGATGCGTGGTAATCCCCATCCACTACAACCTTGATGATGCGCTTCGCTTCCTCAGCAGGGGCTGGAACTAATGGTAAACGAGTAGGCCCTGCTTCAAAGCCCATATAGTTCAAGACTGCTTTAACTGGTGCTGGACTTGGATAAGAAAAGAGAGCATTAACTTTAGGGATAAATTGGCGCTGAATAGCCGCTGCCTTTTTAATATCATTGTGCTCAATCGCTTGGAACATTTCGTGCATTTCATCCCCATTGGTATGGGAAGCTACTGAAATGACACCGTCTGCCCCTAAGTTCATGGCGTGGAAAGCATCTCCATCCTCTCCCGTATAAATGAGGAACTCTTCTGGCTTATGCTCAATTAAGTAAGCCATATTGGCTAGAGTCGTACATTCTTTGACCCCGATGATATTTGGATGTTCGGCCAAACGGAGCATGGTTTCTGGTGTCATTTCTACAACCACGCGCCCTGGGATGTTATAGATAATAATTGGCAAGTTAGAAGCGTCTGCAATAGCTTTAAAATGCTGATACATTCCTTCTTGAGAAGGTTTGTTGTAGTAAGGGACGATAGCTAACCCAGCAGCAAAACCTCCAAACTGATCTACTTCCTTTACAAACTCAATAGAATCTCGGGTTTCATTGGTCCCGACACCAGCAATCAAAGGAACCCGTCCGTTCACCACCTTTTGAATCGCTGCAAAGAGTTCTAATTCTTCATCGTGTGTCAGTGTCGGACTTTCGGCCGTGGTACCAGCTAATAGAATTCCGTCCGTATGGTGAGCTAAGAGGTGCTCAATCAAAGGAGGAATAGCTTCAAAGTTGATCGAGCCATCTTCGTGAAAAGGGGTGATAAAGGCGGTAATCATTTTACAATCTTTTAAATCTTGATAAGACATAGATCCTCCTTCTTGATTCAATCATAGGGAAGAGGGACAGCACCAAAAGTTGGTCACTGTCCCCATTACAATTTATTCAGTTATAGAATCATTTCAATTCAAACTTCAAGTCAGCTGTTGGGCGCACCAATCCACGCTCATGAAGAGTTTCTGCGATTTGAACAGAGTTCCAGGCTGCTCCTTTAAGAAGGTTATCAGAAACTACCCACATATGGATCCCTTTTTCAGCATCCAAGTCTTTACGGATACGACCAACAAAGGTATCACGAGAACCAACAGCATTAATAGCTTGTGGGTATACTTGATGAGCAACATCATCTTCCAGTACTGCACCTGGGAAGGCTGCGATGGTCGCTTTTACCTCTTCAATTGGAGCTACTTCTTTGGTCTCAATGTAAACTGACTCTGAGTGAGCTGACAAGACCGGAATACGTACACACGTTGCCGAAACTGCAATGCTATCATCTTCCATGATTTTCTTGGTTTCGTTTGTCATCTTCATTTCTTCATATGTGTAGTCATTATCAGTGAAGACGTCAATTTGAGGAAGAGCATTAAATGCGATTGGATAATGTTTCTTATCGCCACCTGATGGTAAGATTTCTGCATGCAAATCACGCGGATCCACTCCATCATTCAAAACTTCTCGAAGTTCACGTTGTGTTTCAAGAATAGCACCCATACCTGCACCAGAGACAGCTTGGTAAGTCGATACGATGATACGATCCAAGCCCCATTTTTGACGAACTGGCTCTAGTGCCACCATCATTTGGATTGTTGAACAGTTAGGGCAAGCAATAATCCCATTGTGAGCATCAAGGGCATGAGCATTCACCTCTGGAACAACCAATGGCACATCTGGGTTTTGACGGAAGTAAGACGTATTGTCGACCACGACAGCTCCTGCTTTCACAGCATAAGGTGCGTATTTTGCAGAAGTTGAACCACCAGCAGAGAAGAGAGCAATATCAACTCCTTCAAAAGCGTTCTCCATTGTTTCTTCAATCGTAATGTCTAGATCCTTAAATTTCAATACCTTACCAGCTGAACGAGCAGACGCCAAGTAGCGAATTTTATCGATTGGAAGTGTCGATTCTTCCAACATCTTGATCATTTGAGCACCAACGGCACCTGTCGCGCCGACAACAGCAACTGTATATCCCATAATAAAACCTCTTTCGGAATTTTCTAAAAATTTGTGAATTTCATCTATTATACTATTTTTCCCAGTAAATGAAAAGCGTATTTTCATTTCTAAAAAAAATCCCGATCTAAGACCGGGATCGTTTCTAAAGATATGAAAGCTTTTAATAAAAATTAATGGATCTCATAATCCAAATCACTCAAGTCCTTCTTCCCTTGCGTGTCTTCCAATAAAAATGGAACTTGTGACAAGCCTTTGATCCCTGCAACAACAGATGTTGGGAAGGTTACAATGGCTTGGTTGATTTGACTAATATTGCTATTGACAATTCGTTTAGAGGCTGCCAAATCTTCATTTTCGTCAGCAATTTCTTTTTGCAAGGCCAAGAATTGGTTAGAAGACAAGAGCTCTGGATAATTCTCACCCACTGCTCGGATTTGTGCCAAAACATCATTTTGATTGGCAATAACTTGGTTGGATTCTTGAATGGAAGCACCTTGGCGAAGGGCTACCAATTCGCTAAAGACTTTCTCCTCATGTTTGGCATAAGCCTTAGAGGCCTTCAACATTTCCGAAATGGTATCGTAGCGTTTCACCAGAGTGATATCGACCGTTCTTTTAGATTCTTCAATCATGACCTGATAACGGTTCAAACGGTTGCTTTCTCCGATAAACCACAAGAAAATGACAAGAGCAAAAAAAACAAGGGCAATCATTAAACCTGACATAGTTATTCTCCTTTAAATATATTGGTTAATTCATCAATGAGATCAATCTCCCTACAGAGTTTTTGATACTCTGCAGCAATCGAAAGACTTTCGATTGCGTCTTTTCTATTTGGGGTTGGGAAAAGGTAGCGATCAGTATATAAGGAAATGTAGAGTGTGTCTTGTACTAAATACACACACATAGCATTCTGAGAAATTTGCTGATCAAACCATTCTAGGATCTTTGGTTTTAAGAATTTTCGTGCAGCCAGTTCATCAGTACAATAGATATTGTAGTTTTCATTGTTTTGGATATCTTCTGTTTCAATTTGGACTTCATTAGGTCCAGCACCCGGATAGTCTCCTTTTAGTTCTCTTTTTAAAAACAAAGATTTCTTGGTTGGAACAACTCTCAAGTGCCCTGGAAATGAGATTGGAGCTTTTAAAGAAAAAATCTGACCAGAAAAATCTTCAACTTCTTCGTTGACCGTATGAGTTTCCCCGTTAGAGTCTCTCTTGGTTCGCGTTTCAATGTGGTAAGCATAGAGATTGGCTACTACGAGATTCTTTTCATCATGGAAGGACAGTTGATTAAAGAGATTAAACTTAGTCGATCTCGGACTAAAGACCTGCAAGACATTCATAGGGTAGTTAGCTGTCAAAGTTAGCTCAGCTTGAGGAAAAACTTCTTTCAAAATAGGACAAAGAAAATCTGTTATATAAATCTCGTCATTGGATCGAACCTGACCTCTGAATAAAGACTTTCTTTTTTGGTAGGCTGGTAAATAATAGAACACCCCTGCAAGAAGAATGATAACAAAGGCTCGCAATCCAAAAAGTGGGAAAGATAGTATAGCTAAAATAATACCAAGCATAGTAGCGTTTCTCCAATGAAGGTTATTCTTCATTTGTTCCTTCATGATGAACAACTTAGCCTGATATTGTTCTAATCTCTCCAGTTCACTGATACGTTGGAAAGTTTCTTGTGACCACTTGTTGTTTGGACTGTTTTGATCATACACTATAACCATCTCCTTTCAAACACAAATGAATACATCTATTTCCATCATTATACCACCAGCAACCACAAGAGGCAAACAAATATATGTATTTGATAGCAGTGAATTTCTACAAAAAAATCCCCTACCAAATGGTAAGGGATTCGAGGCATCTTTCGATGAGAACAGCCGGTTCACACAACTGTTCAAGGTCCGCTCCTGCGTTACAATTGAATGTAGACCTCCTCAGCGCAAAAGGCTCCTAAGAGCCAATCGACTCATCGCATGAAACTAGTCTACCACGACATTGCATAAGCTGTCAAGAGGCTCGTTTTAGAATTCCTCTCAAAAAGCTTAAGAGAAATAGAGGAAAGCCACGATTCATCTGCATTATTACATTAGGGATTTCACAGGCCCTTCGATTGTCTTTTGCATCCAGACAATATCATGCCATTGATCAAATTTATAGCCAATTCTAGGAAAATGAGCAACTTTCACATAGCCTCGTTTTTCATGCAGGGCAATACTAGCTGGATTTGGCAAGGCGATGCAAGCTAAGAAGCGTAAATAGCCACGCGCTTCCAGCTCCCTCTCTAAGGCCTCATACAAACGAGAACCCAGTCCTTGCCCAAGATAATGTTCGTTCACATAGACTGATACTTCTACAGCCCAGTCATAGGCTGATCGGTCATAATAGGTTGAAGCATAGGCATAAGCAAGTACTTGACCATTTTCTTCAGCTACTAAGTAGGGAAAACGTTGAAGGGTCTTTTCGATACGCCCTTCAAATTCCTCCGTCGTCGGAACATCATATTCAAAAGTGATGGCTGTTTTCTTAACATAAGGGGCATAAATTCTGACAAGTTCAGGAGCATCCGCTAAGGTGACTGGTCGTATCTTCAACATAGTCTTCTCGCTTTCTATCTCTCTATTATACCTCGAAAATATAAAAATGAGAGTGGGACAGAAATCGGTAATTCGTTAGAATTCGATTTCGTCGTCCCACCTCCGCACAGTTGAGTAGGGCTGTAATAGCTGATGTAATCAGCGTAGTAGAGCCCACTCAACCACTGCGTCTTGCTCGACAATCCAAAGACAATTGAGAGGCTAGGACTTTTGTCCCACTCTCATATACTTTTATTAGAATAAGCCCAAGGCTGTCCCATCTTCTGCCACATCCATGTTCAAAGCAGCAGGACGTTTTGGTAGTCCAGGCATGGTCATCACTTCACCAGTTAGAGCAACGACGAAGCCTGCACCAGTCTTAGGCACCAATTCGCGAATGGTAATATCAAAGCCAGTCGGCGCTCCAAGGAGACTTGGATCATCTGAAAAACTATATTGTGTCTTGGCCATACAAACGGGCAACTTGTCCCAGCCATTTTTTACAATCTGAGCAATCTGAGTTTTGGCTTTTTTCTCAAAGACAACATTGTCTGCCCGGTAAATTTCCTTAGCAATCTTGGTAATTTTTTCTTCAATAGAAAGATCATTATCATAAAGACGAGTGTAGCTAGCTGTACTTGTTTCAAGGGTCGCCACCACGGTTTCTGCTAGGGCTACTCCTCCATCAGCTCCATCAGCCCAAACGCTAGCCAATTCAACAGGAACTTGAATAGAAGCACAAAGTTCTTTAAGAGTTTCAATTTCAGCTTCTGTATCCGTTACAAATTCATTAATGGCAACCACTACAGGAACACCGAATTTGCGCATATTTTCAACATGGCGTTCCAAGTTAGAAAAACCTGAACGAACAGCCTCAACGTTTTCCTCAGAAAGAGCATCTTTGGCAACTCCACCATTCATCTTCAAAGCTCGAATCGTTGCAACAATCACAACAGCAGATGGACTGGCTGGGAGATTTGGTGTTTTGATATCCAAGAATTTTTCAGCTCCTAAATCTGCCCCAAAGCCTGCCTCTGTCACCACGTAATCGGCTAAACGAAGAGCGGTTGAGGTAGCCAAAACAGAGTTACATCCATGGGCAATATTTGCAAAAGGTCCACCATGAACGAAGGCTGGAGTTCCATAGATGGTTTGAACCAAGTTTGGCTTGATGGCATCTTTCAGGATTAAAGCAAGAGCCCCTTCTACTTCTAAATCGCGGACATAAACTGGACTACGATCATAGCGGTAGCCGATGACAATATTAGCCAAACGGCGTTTCAAGTCTTCAATATCTGTCGCCAAACAAAGAATGGCCATAATCTCAGAAGCAACGGTGATATCAAACCCATCCTCACGAGGAATCCCATTAAGAGGGCCTCCGAGACCGATAGAAACATGCCGCAAAGCACGGTCATTCAAGTCCACTACCCGCTTCCAGATAATCCGGCGTTGGTCGATGCCTAGCTCATTTCCTTGATGCAAATGATTATCAATCAAAGCTGAAAGAGCATTGTTTGCTGTCGTAATGGCATGCATGTCACCCGTGAAATGAAGATTTATATCCTCCATAGGGAGAACTTGGGCATAGCCTCCACCAGCTGCTCCCCCTTTAATACCCATAACAGGACCTAAAGATGGTTCGCGGATGGCAATCATGGTTTGTTTACCAATCTTATTTAAGGCATCTGCCAATCCAATAGTGATAGTAGATTTTCCTTCTCCAGCTGGAGTTGGGTTAATAGCTGTCACCAAGATGAGTTTTCCTGGTTCTTCCTTCTGAACGGCTTGAATCTTATCAAAGGTTAATTTTGCCTTGTACTTTCCATAGAGTTCTAAGTCATCGAAATGAATCCCCAATTTTTCTACCACATCTGTGATTGGTTTCAATTCAATACTTTGTGCAATCTCGATATCTGTCTTCATCTTAATCTCCTCACTATTTAATAATCCTATTATACAGAAATTTCACAAGGATATATATTTTAAATGTCAAACTTTCCCCGTTCGTTCGGTATTTGCCTTTAAAATGAACCTTTTTGGCCTTTATTCTAATTTCTTATAGCCCTCTATACGAAATAACTATGAGTCCCCAATTCCTCTCCCATTACTTCCGTTTCGCCTAAAAAACAGACGCAAGACCCATGTTCTTGGCTTTACTAAAATATAAAATTCTTGTAAAATAAGCCTATGAATATTTTGATTACTTCTGGTGGAACGAGTGAAAAAATTGATCAGGTTCGTTCGATTACCAACCATTCCACTGGTCAACTTGGAAAAATCATTTCCGAAAAATTTTTAGAGGCAGGATTTTCTGTGACTCTGGTGACCACCCCAACTGCGGTTCAACCGAATGCACACCCTCGTTTAACAAAAGTGATCATCAAAGATGTCGCTGAACTTCAAACAGTTCTTGAGAAAGAAACTCCAACTCATCAGGTCCTTATTCATTCCATGGCTGTCTCCGACTACAGTCCAGTCTATATGACAGGTTTTCATGCTGTAAAAGAAGCTACTAATTTAGAGCAATTTCTCCATCAAACCAATCAGGAATCGAAGATTTCATCGGAGGAAGATTATCAAGTTCTCTTTTTGAAGAAAAATCCTAAGTTGATTTCCTTGGTGAAAGCCTGGAATCCAGACATTCGTTTAATTGGATTTAAACTGCTGGTTGATGTATCCCAGGATCAACTGCTATCAGTTGCTCGTGCTAGCCTCAAAAAAAATCAGGCAGAAATGATTGTCGCCAATGACTTGAGCGAAATTCAAGACGGGAAGCATCGAGCATACTTAGTTACTAAAGATGCTACTCGAATAGCCAAAACGAAATTGGATATTGCTCAAAAAATCTTCCATCACATTACAAATAAAGGATAAAACCTATGGCCAATATTCTACTAGCTGTTACAGGAAGTATTTCTGCATATAAGGCAGCGGATATCACCAGTCAATTGACCAAGCTCGGTCATCAGCTGAAGGTAATCATGACTCCTGCAGCTACAGCTTTTATCACTCCCCTAACCCTTCAGGTCCTTTCAAAAAATCCAGTCGGTCTAGATGTCATGATTGAAGAGGATCCACAGCGGATTGAACACATCGACATTGGAAAAGAAACAGACCTCTTTCTAGTAGCACCGGCTAGTGCCAATACGATTGCTAAACTTGCCATGGGGCTAGCAGATAATATGGTGACGAGCACAGCTCTAGCCTTGCCTCAAGAAACTAAAAAAATCCTAGCCCCCGCTATGAATACGAAAATGCTGGAACACCCAGCTACCCAACGAAATCTAAAACTCTTACAAGACTACGGCTATCAGATTATTCAACCTCGCTATGCTACTCTGGCTTGTGGCGATCAAGGGGCTGGAGCTTTAGCTTCTATCGAAACCATTCTAACTACTATACAGGAGTCGCTTTCATGAAAAAATCCTCATCCATTTCACGCATTGCTATATTTTTCGCGGTAATGATTACCATCCATTTTACAACTTCCTTCATCTTACATTTTGTACCATCAGGTATTCAGCCAACCTTGGTTCATATCCCTGTCGTGATCGCGTCTATCATTTATGGACCTCGTACAGGTGCTATTCTAGGACTGCTTATGGGACTCTTTAGTTTAACGATGAATACTCTTGTTTTAACCCCAGCAAGCTATCTATTTAGTCCCTTTGTGCCAAACGGAAATCTCTATTCCCTTGTCATCGCTATAGTACCGCGTATTCTCATCGGGGTAACACCTTATTTTGTCTATCGATGGATGCACAATCGTACTGGGTTAATAACAGCCGGCATTGTCGGATCTATGACCAATACTGTATTCGTTTTAAGCGGGATTTACCTCTTCTTTGGTAATACCTTTGGGAGAGGAATTCAACATTTTCTTGGCTTGATTGTGTCTACTAACTCACTCATCGAAGTTATTGCAACGGTTCTGATCACTAGTGCCGTTGTCCCAGCCCTCGAAAAATTAAAATAAAAAGTTGAGAGTGGGACAGAAATCGGTCATTCGTTAGAATTTGATTTCGTTGTCCCACCTCCGCACAGTTGAGTAGGGCTGTAAAAGCTGATGAAATCAGCGTAGTAGAGCCCACTCAAGCACTGCGTCTTGCTCGACAATCTAAAGATAATTGAGAGGCTAGGACTTTTGTCCCAGCCTTTTTTCTATCCAAAATTCCCTCTTTATTTTTGAAAAGATTTACAATTATCGCTAGAATTTTCTGAAAAAATTTGCTATAATGTGAGCGATTAATTATATATTAAAAAGGAGACGCTTGCATGACTTATCAAGAAAACTTCCAAAAATGGGCTGATTTTGCTGACCTACCAGATTACCTTCGTCGCGATTTGGAAAACATGGATGAAAAAACCAAAGAAGATGCCTTCTACACGAACCTTGAATTCGGTACTGCTGGTATGCGTGGATTGATTGGTGCCGGTACCAACCGTATTAACATCTATGTAGTCCGTCAAGCAACTGAAGGTTTGGCTCGTTTGATCGAATCAAAGGGTGGAAATGAAAAAGAACGTGGGGTAGCCATCGCTTACGATAGCCGTCACTTCTCTCCAGAGTTTGCCTTTGAATCAGCAGCCGTTCTTGCAAAACACGGTATTAAATCCTATGTCTTTGAAAGTCTCCGTCCAACTCCAGAACTTTCATTTGCTGTTCGTCACCTCAACTGTTTTGCAGGGATCATGATTACAGCTAGCCACAACCCTGCTCCCTTTAACGGATACAAGGTTTACGGTGAAGATGGTGGCCAAATGCCTCCACACGACGCGGACGCTTTGACAACCTACATCCGTGCCATCGACAATCCATTCGCTGTGGAAGTCGCTGATGTTGAAGCAGAAAAAGCCTCTGGTTTGATCGAAGTTATTGGTGAAGCGATTGATGCTGAATACCTCAAAGAAGTCAAAGACGTGAACATCAATCCTGCCTTGATTGAAGAATTCGGTAAAGACATGAAGATTGTCTACACTCCACTTCACGGTACTGGTGAAATGTTGGCTCGTCGTGCTCTTGCTCAAGCAGGATTTGACTCTGTTCAAGTCGTTGAAGCTCAAGCAACTCCAGACCCTGACTTCTCAACTGTAAAATCACCAAACCCAGAAAGCCAAGCAGCCTTTGCTCTTGCAGAAGAACTTGGTCGCCAAGTAGGAGCTGATGTTCTTGTGGCAACTGACCCTGACGCTGACCGTGTCGGTGTTGAAGTCCTTCAAAAAGACGGTAGCTACCTTAACCTTTCAGGTAACCAAATCGGTGCTATCATGGCTAAGTACATCTTGGAAGCCCACAAAAACGCTGGAACCCTTCCAGAAAATGCAGCCCTTTGCAAATCTATCGTATCAACTGACTTGGTAACGAAGATTGCTGAAAGCTACGGCGCAACTATGTTTAACGTCTTGACTGGTTTCAAATTCATCGCTGAAAAGATTCAAGAATTCGAAGAAAAACACAATCACACTTACATGATGGGATTTGAAGAAAGCTTCGGTTACTTGATTAAACCATTCGTACGTGATAAAGATGCGATTCAAGCTGTCCTTGTCGTTGCTGAGCTTGCTGCTTACTACCGCTCTCGTGGTTTGACACTTGCTGACGGTATCGAGGAAATCTACAAAGAGTACGGCTACTATGCTGAAAAGACAATCTCTGTTACCCTCTCTGGTGTTGACGGTGCTGAGCAAATCAAGGCGATTATGGCGAAATTCCGTGAAAACGGGCCAAAAGAATTTAACTCAACAGAAGTTTCAATCACTGAAGACTTCAAAGCACAAACATCTACTGCTGCTGATGGCACTGTAACAACCTTGACAACTCCTCCAAGTGATGTATTGAAATACACACTTGCTGATGGTTCTTGGATTGCCGTTCGCCCTTCAGGTACAGAACCAAAAATTAAGTTCTACATTGCCGTTGTTGGTGAAAGCAACGAAGATTCTCAAGCTAAAATTGCTAACATCGAAGCTGAAATCAATGCCTTTGTAAAATAAGAAACCACAAAAGATGAGATCAACCAATCTCATCTTTTTTTCGTATCAAAATACAGCATTTTTTCGCCCTTTATGGCATACTAGATTTATAAGAAAGCGAGGTAATCTCATGGAACAATTTTTAGAAGATATTAAAGATCTTGAAGTAACCACTGTTGCGCGTGCGCAAGAAGCCATCGACCAAAAAGAAACAGCAACCTTCTTTATTGGACGCAAGACTTGCCCATATTGCCGTAAGTTCGCTGCTAAATTAGCAACTGTAGTAGCTGAAACAAAAGCTCATATCTACTTCATCAATAGTGAAGAACCAAGCCAATTAGAGGCTTTACAAGCCTTCCGTTCAACCTATGGCATTCCAACTGTACCAGGATTTTTACATGTCGAAGCAGGTGAAGTAACGGTTCGTTGTGACTCTTCTATGTCAGAAGAAGAAATTAAAGCATTCGCTCATCTATAAGAAAAAATTGAGGCTGGGACAAAAGTCCTAGCCTCTTAATTATCTTTGGATTGTCGAGCAAGACTCAGTGGTTGAGTGGGCTCTACTACGCTGATTCCATCAGCTTTTACAGCCCTTCTCAACTGTGCGGAGGTGGGACGACGAAATCGAATTCTAACGAATTACCGATTTCTGTCCCACTCTCATTTTTCGTTTTCTGTAAAAGTCGTCCAAATCTTTTGCTGGGGTTTGGCAAAAGGATAGGCCGAAAATTCTTCTGGTCTTAACCAAACAGTCGATTCACTTGTTGGCTGCTCTCCTTCTTTTACCAAGCCGTAACGAAGTTGAACCTGCCATTTGCGATGTGAAAAGACATGCTGGACGATGGGATAAGATTTCTCTTGCCAATCAATGACCAAGTCATAATCCTGTTCAAAGGAAAGTATTTCCGGAAGGTCTCCTGCTTGCCCCTTTCCATCCAGTAGAGACAACTGCCCCAAGTTCTCCGATAGATTATCCACTTCAATCAAGGGAAAATGCCAAAAACCAGATAATAGGCCTTCTCGTTCATTTTTCTCCAGCAAATAGCGCCCTTGACTATCCTTTATAATAAAGGCTGTTAAATAAACTGGCACTGGTTTCTTTTTAGGAGCCTTGATGGGATAACGATCCATGGTTCCATGCTGATAAGCCGCACTAAATTCCTTAACAGGACTCTCCTCCGGCCTTGGATTGACTGGTGATTCGATATCAGAGCCTAAATCCATTAAGGCTTGATTAAAGTCGCCAGGACGGTCCGGATCGATTAAGATTTCCATCATGGCTTGAAAAATTTTACGATTGGTCGGGATTCCGATATCATAGTCCACCTCAAACAAGCGGGCTAGGACCCGCATGACATTGCCATCCACTGCTGGTTCTGGCAAGCCAAAAGCAATACTAGCTATAGCACCGGCTGTATAAGGTCCAATTCCCTTAAGTTTTGAGATAGCCTCATAGGTTGATGGAAATAAACCTCCGTAGTCTTCCATCATCTGCTGAGCGGCTTTCTGCATATTGCGAACCCGTGAGTAATAACCCAAACCTTCCCAAGCTTTCAAGAGTTTCTCTTCTGGCGCCTTATCCAAATCCTCAATCGTCGGAAACCAGTCAAGAAAACGCTCATAATAAGGAATAACCGTATCGACGCGTGTCTGCTGGAGCATAATCTCTGAGATCCAAATTTTATAAGGATCCTGCGTCCTTCTCCAGGGAAGATCCCGTTTATTGGCATCATACCATGCTAATATTTTTCTTCGGAAAGAAGCAATTTTTTTCTCCTCCCACATGGTAATCCCGTAATCTTTTAAATCCATCATATTCCTAGTATACCACAGAATGGACTTTTACTTTTACAATTCTGACTTTATCAATAAAAAGAGGCTGGGACAAAAGTCCCAGCCTCTCAATTTTCTTTGGATTGTCGAGCAAGACGCAGTGGTTGAGTGGCCTCTACTACGCTGACTTCATCAGCTTTTACAGCCCTACTCAACTGTGCAAAGGTGGGACGACGAAATTGAATTCTAACCAATTACCGATTTCTGTCCCACTCTCCTTTAAATTATTCTTATTGTTCAACAGCTTGAGCCGCTGTGATCAAGGTCAACTTGTAAACGTCATCTGCATTACATCCGCGGGAAAGGTCGTTCACTGGCTTGTTCAATCCTTGCAAGACTGGACCTACCGCCGCAAAGCCACCAAGACGTTCTGCCATCTTGTAACCAATGTTACCAGCTTCGATACCAGGGAAGATAAAGACATTGGCTTGACCTGCTACCTTGCTTCCTGGAGCTTTCAATGCTGCTGTTTCAGGTACAAAGGCTGCGTCAAATTGCAATTCCCCATCAATTTCAAGATCTGGACGAAGCTCATGAGCGATTTTTGTTGCTTCAACTACTTTATCAACACTTTCACCAAAACCTGAACCTTTTGTTGAATAGCTCAACATGGCGATTTTTGGATCAATCCCAAACATCTTCGCTGTGATAGCAGAGTTGATGGCAATTTCAGCCAAGCCTTCAGCATCTGGATTGATGTTAATCGCACAGTCACCAAACAAGTAGCGTTCAGATCCGCGAACCATGAGAAAGGCACC
Organism: Streptococcus sp. AM43-2AT; assembly: GCF_003603405.1. Taxonomy (NCBI): domain Bacteria; kingdom Bacillati; phylum Bacillota; class Bacilli; order Lactobacillales; family Streptococcaceae; genus Streptococcus; species Streptococcus sp. AM43-2AT. The sequence continues at coordinate 468,009 of NZ_QTND01000001.1, forward strand.
TGAAGTCCGTTTAACATTTGGACGAGTTTTGATAATTTGAAGAGCTGGACGAACGGTTGCTGCTGTTGAGTGAATCGCACCTGACACCATTCCATCAACAATTCCAAGATGTACCAACATGACACCAAAGTAGTTGACATCATCTAGCAAAATTTGGCGTGCTTCTTCTTCTGTCATTTTACCCTTGCGACGTTCAACTAAGGAAGTTACCATCTCTTCAAAACCTGAGTAAGAATGCGGATCGATGACTTCGTATCCTTCCAAAACTCCTTCAATTTCAAGGTAAATGCCAATCTTATCCGGATTCCCAAGCAAGACAGGGGTTACGTCTGTTTCTTTCACAATTCGTTTTGCTGCTTGAAGAATACGTGGTTCTTCACCTTCTGGTAATACAATACGTGCATTCTTACCAACCAGGTTGGCTTTGAGGTTTTCAAAAACTTCCATGAGTTTCTCCTTTGAAAAAAATTAAATATTTGTTAACTGTTTTAAGACCTGGCTAAAATCATCTGGCAAAGAACTTTCAATTCGGAGTTCTTCTTCCAAAAAAGGATGACAGAAAGCCAAGGAATGGCAATGTAAGGCTTGTCGAAGTATCCCGTCTTCTAAGGAACCACCATAAAGATCATCTCCCAAAAGCGGATAACCAATATGAGAAAAATGAACGCGAATCTGATGGGTCCGGCCTGTATGCAATTGGATATCCACCAGATGAATATCACCGAAAGACTGGACAACTTGGTAGCTGGTATGAGCATACTTGCCACCTTTTGCTACTTTTCGGGTAATGATCGAGTCTTCATCACGCGCAATGGGGGCAATAATGTCACCCTTGCTTGCCAACTCTCCCGTCCCCTTTACCAATGCAAAGTAACGTTTTTGAATGGTCTTAGCCTGAAGTTGTTTATCCAATCGGGCATGGGCATAGCCATGTTTAGCAAAGAGCATGATTCCACTAGTGTCCTTGTCTAGACGGGTGACAATATGAACCAGCTGGTTTTCATACTGGTTTCGAACGTAGTAACCCTTGACAAAGTTTGCAATGGTATTGGAATGAAGAGAGCTAGGAATGGATGCCACTCCTGCCGGTTTGTTGAGGACTAAGAAATGATCGTCTTCATACAAGATTTCCAAATCACGATCAATGGCCTCCAAGGCTTCATAGCCTTCCTCAGAGGGAATATCAATCGTTACCTTATCTCCTATATCAAGAAGATAAATGGCATTTTGTTCAATGCCATTCACTAAAATCTGGCCTCCAGAAAACTTGATCTTGGCCAATAACCCCTTTGAAACCTGGTGCTTCTTCAGGAATGTTTTGACCTTGACGTGTTCGTCTGCAATAAACTCGAACCTCATTCGTCAATATCTCCAATAAAAGCATCCTTGACCCGATTCCAGAAACTGGTATGACTTGGGCTCGCTACGAAATTGATCTTGTGGTTATCAATCTGGTACTCGATATGGACGATATTTCGATAGGAATAAGTTGAATTATCAACAGAGAGAATGTGAAAACCAGGCCGGCTTGGCGTAATTTCAATCTTATCTTTTTTAGGAACAATGATCGATGAACCCAAAGTTCGATACACACGGTTATTGAGGCTAGCAATTTCTGCAATTTGAAGTGCTTCGATTGTCGGGTGAAGAACAGCCCCTCCCAAAGACTTGTTATAAGCCGTACTACCTGTAGGGGTTGAAACGGTAATGCCGTCCCCTCTGAACCGCTCAAAATGAACGCCATTGATGGTTAGGTCAGCCACCATGGTTCGGTCACTACGTTTGATAGTCGCTTCATTTAGGGCTCGCATAATCTTAGTATCGCCATTTTCAAAGGTCACTTTGACATTCAGGATTGGGTAAGATACCTTGGCACCTGTATCGTACTTAAGATTTTCTACTAATTTGTCAATCTCATCATCTAGATAGTCCGTATAAAATCCAAGATGCCCCGTATGCACCCCAACAAAACGAACCCGATCTAATTGACTCTCGTACTTATGAAAAGCCGAAAGCAACATGCCATCTCCACCAATGGAGATCACGATATCCGGATGTTTTTCAGTCAAGATAAAATTATTCTTTTTTAATTTATAACGAAGTTGTTGAAAGACCTCTTCGCTCTGGCGTTTTCGATTTCGAATAATCGAAACCTTCTTACCTGTAGTCCTCATCTGTATCATCACTATTTCCGACACCATCGTTTAATTTACGATGCATAGGATCAAAAAGGGCTTGCGCCTCCTGAATGGCATCACGAATGGCGCCCATTTCCTCATCGAGTTGATAAGCTAAATTCGCAGTGACTTCAAGACGCTTTTTAATCTCGTCCGGAAAATCTCCTTTATATTTGTAATTTAATGAGTGTTCAATGGTGGCCCAAAAATTCATAGACAGGGTACGAATCTGTATCTCTGCCAAAATAGTTTCATAGCCATTAATGGTATCTACTGGGTACTCTACTACGACGTGGTAGCTTCGATAACCACTAGACTTTTTGTGACGAATATAATCTCTTTCCTGCACCACGCGCATATCTTGACGCTTACGAAGAACTTCTAAGACTTCTTCTACGTCATCTACAAATTGAACCATAACCCGCAGACCAGCAATATCTTGCATATCTTGAGCCAGGTTCTCTTCAGAAATACTTCTGCGTTCCATTTTTTCGAGAATACTCTCAATCGGCTTCACACGACCGGTCACAAACTCGATTGGGGAATGCTTTTGTTGTTTGCGATACTGCTTTCTTATCCCACGAAGCTTAATCTTCAACTCACCAACTGCTTGGATATAGGGATCTAAAAAATTTTCCCAATCAATCGCCATTGAATCACCTTGTCATCTCAAAGTTTTTTGTATAAAATAAACACATCTATTATTATATCATAAAGAGCTTGCAAACGAAAGAAAAGGACGTGGCTATGAATCATTTAGAAATTGAATTTAAAACCTTACTAACCAAGGAAGAATACGACTCTCTTAAGGATTTTTTCAAGGAACAACCTCCTATTCGACAAACCAATCACTATATCGATACGCCCGACCAAGCCATCCGGAATCATCAGATGGCCTTGCGCATTCGTACCTTAGCTGATCGGGCTGAGCTAACCCTTAAAGTACCGCAAGAAGCGGGACATTTTGAATACAACCAAGCTCTTACATTTGATCAGGTAGAAGACTTTCTATCCAAGAAAAAACTCCCTCAAGGTGAGATTGCCAGCTTTCTCACTGATTTAGGAATTCCACTAGCTGCCTTAGATGTCTGGGGTAGTCTGGAAACAGAGAGACGTGAGAAAAGAATCCCTAAAGGTTTATTAGCCTTTGACCGTAGTCGTTATAATTCTATTGAGGACTATGAGTTGGAAATGGAGGTAGATGCTGCCTCAGATGAAACTTATTTTCACGAATTTCTCAAGGAAAAACAAATTGAATATAAGCCAGCAAAAAGTAAAGTGGCAAGATTAGCTCAAAGTTTGCTAAAAAGCTGAAATTACTGAATTTTTTTGCTAAAATAAGACTAGACAAAAATATCTAAATGAGGATCAAACACATGTCAGAAAAAAACAATATGAAGCTCTTCGCACTCAACTCCAATCAAGAAATTGCACAAAAAATTTCGGAAGTTGCTGGCATCCCACTCGGAAAGCTTTCTTCACGTCAATTCTCAGATGGTGAAATCCAAATTAATATCGAAGAAAGTGTGCGTGGATATGATATTTACATCATCCAATCTACTAGCTTCCCAGTGAACAATCACTTAATGGAATTGTTAATCATGGTAGATGCTTGCCAACGAGCAAGTGCCCATACCGTAAACGTGGTCCTTCCATACTTTGGGTATGCTCGTCAAGACCGCACTGCTGCTCCTCGCGAACCAATTACAGCAAAATTAGTTGCCAACATGCTTGTCAAGGCAGGGGTAGACCGTGTTGTAACCCTCGATCTTCATGCGGTTCAAGTACAAGGCTTCTTCGATATCCCAGTAGACAACTTGTTCACGATTCCTCTATTTGCTGATCACTATATCAAACAAGGTTTAACCGGTTCAGATGTAGTGGTTGTCAGCCCTAAAAATTCTGGAGTGAAACGCGCACGCAATCTTGCAGAATATCTAGATGCCCCAATTGCTATCATCGACTACGCCCAAGACGACTCTAGCCGTGACCAAGGCTACATCATCGGGGATGTCAAAGGAAAAAAAGCAATCCTTATCGATGATATTTTAAATACAGGAAAAACCTTCTCTGAAGCTGCAAAAATTGTCCAACGAGATGGCGCTACTGAGATTTATGCTGTTTCTAGTCACGGACTTTTCGTTAAAGGAGCTGCAGAATTACTAGACCAAGCACCGATTAAAGAAATTTTAGTTACAGACTCTGTAGCAACCAAAGAGCAAAAACCAAAAAATGTAAAATACATTACTGCAAGCGAATTGATTGGAGATGCCCTTGTACGTATCCAAGAGCGTAAACCAGTTAGTCCACTCTTTGCATACCACAAGAAATAAGGTGATGGCGTGATTTATTTTGACAATGCAGCAACAACTCCTCTAAGCCCTGGAGTAATCAAGGTGATGACAGAAACGATGGAATCCAGTTTCGGAAATCCATCCAGTCTCCACTCCCACGGTCGCCAAGCGAAAAAGATACTTAGAGATGCTAGGAAATGCGTTGCATCTTGTTTAAAAACCTCTAGTCAACAAATTACCTTCACTTCTGGGGGAACCGAAAGCAATAACACTGTTATAAAGGGCTACTGTCTCAAACACAGACAGAAAGGCAAGCATATTATCACCACGGCTATTGAGCACCATGCCGTTCTTGAACCGATTGAGTACTTGGTCCAAGAATATGGATTTGAAGTAACCATCATTCAACCAGTAGATCAAAAAATTCGACCTGAAGATATTCGAGCCGCCCTTCGTCCTGATACTATTTTGGTGTCCACCATGTATGCCAATAACGAGACGGGTGATCTCTTACCCATCAAGGCTATTTCAGACCTTTTAAAAGACCATCCTGCTGCTTTTCATGTGGATGCTGTTCAAGCCGTTGGTAAGCTTTCTGTAGCCCCTGAAGAGCTAGGAATTGATTTTCTAACCGCCTCTGCCCATAAATTTCATGGGCCTAAGGGAGTTGGTCTTCTCTATGCTAGAAAGCCTGACTTTTTCAATCTCTTACACGGTGGTGACCAAGAAGACAAGCGTCGAGCTAGTACAGAGAACTTGATTTCAATTGCTGGAATGGCTCAAGCCCTCAAAGAAGCAACTGATCAGTTAGACGCAAATTATCAGTATATTCAGAGCTTATCTGAACGTATCCTAACTGGCCTAGAGGATCTAGATTTTTATCTGAATTGCACAGACTCCAAACTTTCTCATGTCTTAAATATCGGCTTTCCAGGTATCAGCAATGATATCCTACTGCTTCGTTTAGACATGGCAGGAATTTCAGTCTCAACCGGCTCTGCTTGTACAGCAGGAACTGTTCAACCAAGCCACGTTCTTGCAGCTTATTATGGCGAAGATTCTCATCAATTGAAGGAATCTATTCGCATTAGTTTATCCGAATTCAATACGACCGCTGAGGTCGATACTTTTATAACAACCATTCACAAAATTTTAGGAGAATTACATGGCATTTGAAACATCTGTCTCATTACCAAACTGCGATTACACATACGCAATCCATCCAAATATTAAAAAATATACCCTACGCGACAATACCTTTGCACAAACAAAGGTTGGGAACTACGAATTAGATCGTTTATTAGAAGCTGTTCCAAACAGCGGGGATGGCTTTAAGCTAAAAATTATCATCAATAAGGATTTAACAGGATTTAAAATTAACATTACTGATAAGTCAGGCCTTCGCTTGGTGAATATTTTTAAAAATCCAGAAAATAAAATCATCCAACAAAAATTCTACTTCCTTATGGATAGTCTAGTTGAACGGGAAATCTTTGAAAGGATTGAAAAGTAATGACCAATGGTCTCATAGTCCTCACTTATTTGGATGCATACCAAAAGGAACGTCAAATCAGCTACGATAATTTGGATCACTGTTTATTAGCTTTTTCAGGCTGTGTGACCCTTCCAGATTCCTATCAGGTTGTTTCCGTATCCTACAAGGGACAAACATTACCTTTTACTGGAAAGATAGGCGACTTCTATCGCTATCTGATTCAGTTTGATCAGAGTTTAAGAAATTCCAACTAAGAAAGAAAAGCACCTTTTTGGTGTTTTTTTTAGTAGAAGATAGTTGCTTTATTCACAAACTTTTTATACAATAGATTTGAAAGGTTGTGATATTGTGAAACAAGATAAGACTAATCCAATTCCTCGTGCTACTGCCAAACGACTCTCCCTCTACTACCGCATTTTTAAACGCTTTAATGCAGAGAAAATCGAGAGAGCCAATTCAAAACAGATTGCTGAAGCCATCGGGATCGACTCCGCAACTGTTCGTCGCGACTTCTCCTACTTCGGAGAGCTAGGACGACGTGGTTTTGGTTATGATGTCAAAAAGTTAATGAACTTTTTCGCAGATCTCTTAAATGATAACTCCATCACCAATGTTGCTATCGTCGGTATTGGGAATATGGGAAGTGCCCTTCTTCACTATCGCTTCCATGAGCGAAACAAGATGAAGATTGTCATGGCATTTGATACCGATGATCATGAGTTAGTCGGTACTAAAAGTAAAGATGGTATTCCGATTTACGGCATATCAACGCTGAAAGAAAAACTAGAGGGACAAGAGATTCAAACAGCCATTTTAACCGTTCCAAGTGTAAAATCTCAAGAAGTTGCAGATGTACTGGTTGAAGCTGGTATCAAGGGAATCCTTAGCTTTTCCCCAGTACACTTAACAGTTCCAAAAGATGTGGTTGTCCAATATGTCGATCTAACCAGTGAACTACAAACCCTTCTCTACTTTATGCGCAAAAATACATGACAAAATGAGGCTGGGACAAAAGTCCTAGCCTCTCAATTGTCTTTGGATTTTCGAGCAAGACGCAGTGCTTGAGTGGGCTCTACTACGCTGAGTTCATCAGCTTTTATAGCCCTACTCAACTGTGCGGAGGTGCGACGACGAAATCGAATTCTAACGAATGACCGATTTCTGTCCCACTCTCTTTCTGTCTATACCAATAAGTCTGTCTCCTCTCGGTAGCTATAATAATCATCAGTTGAGACAATCAGATGGTCAAGAAAAACAATTCCAAGACAATTACAGGCTTCAATCATTTGTTGGGTGACACCATCATCATTCTTACTCGGATGAATGATTCCAGATGGATGGTTGTGAACAAGGATTAAAGACGTCGCCATATGCTTGATGGCATAATGCAAGATCTCTCGAGGTTCTGCAATGCTACGATTGACTGTTCCGATAAAAATCACTTGCTGATGGATAATTTGGTTCTGGGTATTCAGATACAAGGCCAGTAAATGCTCTTGTTTCTCATGGCCGATCTTTTGCTGCATCATCTTTGCAAGCTTCTGACTACTCATAATTTGTTCTGTTTCAATCACTTGGGAAGTCTGGATTCGTTTCCCAAGTTCAATAGCAGCTAACAGCTCAATTGCCTTTACTTTCCCAATCCCTGGAACTTCCTGTAGCTCCTGAAAGCTCATACTAGCCAATTCCTTTAAGCTCTTTAGTGAGCCTAAGAGCTCCTGTGCGATCTCGTAGACTGTTTTATTTTTGTTCCCCGTCCGTAATAAGATGGACAGCAATTCTTGATTACTGAGCTTATCAGGACCCTCTGTAAGCAAGCGTTCTCTAGGTAAAAGACTAGCTTCTTGAAATACAATATGATACATAAAAACCTCCTCAATTAATAATTCGCAATTGAGGAGGAAAATGGATGAGTCTGTATAAAATTTATATAGGACAAACTACTTCTCTTAGGTTTTCAAGGATTCGAGTTTCTTCATTTGAGAAGTTAATTCTATAGCCTTCTTGCACTTGTTCCAAGGTCCTTAGGAATTGACGAATTTCGTATCGAATTAAGTGTTCTTGATCATCAGGAAGGTTTTCAATGGTTTTAAAGACCTGTTCAACTTCGTAGATTCCCTTGGTAATGAGTCCCGTTTTTGGAAAATCATTGACCAGTAAGCCGTAGAAATTTCTTAGCAGAGTATAGATATCTTCTGTAGGCATTCGGTTCCTCCAAGCTTCTTTCTATCACTCTTCTATTATAAAATAGAAAGCATGCAAAAATATGTCAGTCAGGTAACATTTTATGACTATCCTCTTACAAATTGGCAGAAAATTAACAGAAAAAAAGAGGTCAAGGACCTCTTTTTTTGTTGATTATAATTGCATTTGATTATAAGATTTTGTGAAAGCTTCTAGGATATCTTTTGGTGCTTTTGAGTAATCTACTGAAGTTTCCAAAGTACCTTTTACAATCGTACGATAAGTTGCTGCGGCATCCTCACAGGTCACCAAAGTAATTTCATTTACCCCTTCTCGATCTGCAATGACATCGACCCGATCTGGCGTTACTGTCTCAACAGAATTGATGACATAGGTATACACCTTTTCCTTATCAGTGATATAGATTTTCATTCCAGCTTTGGCATGTTCTAATGGGGAAAAGAGCATTTCATTTGCCCCAGTCAAACCAAAGACATGGTGACTGGCCAAGGAGTAATTCCTTTGCCCCATAACCTGGTCCTCTTTCATGGTACCTGCCCCATAATAAAGCCCCACATTATCTAAGCCTTTAAAAATCGGAAGGTTCATCTTCAATTCTGGAATTGCAATTCCTCCAATAACAGGTAACTTTTGTGCCTGCCATTGGGCATTGATGACAGATTCTGTAGACAGCGATTTGACTTCTTTAAAGTCAAAGCTAGTCTTAGCCTCTTTATTCTTATCGATGGTCTTTTTCGATACCTTGTTGACCTGGTACTGATTGGTATGCCAAACCATGATCATGTTCCGAATCGGAGCATTAAAAATCAGAGCGATAGACAAAAGGATCAGCAAGGTAGCAAAGATATTAATCAAGCGATTGCGTAAGCTTGTTTTCTTCTTTTTTCTTCTTGAAGCCATTGTTCACCCTACCCTTCACTTTCCGTTTCAGTTTCTGACTCATCTTTTTCGTCAGCTTGAACCGTTGTAAAGGTTACGATTTGGGCATCTTGATCCAGACGCATGACTTTCACACCCATAGTCGAACGTCCAGTTTGAGAAATATTCGCTACGCTTGTACGAATCATGACGCCTGTATTGGTGATAATCATCAAATCCTCATCTCCTTTGACAGTCATGAGACCGGCAAGAGGACCATTTTTCTCAGCCACATTCGCAGTTTTAATCCCTTTACCACCACGTCCTTTAGTTGGATACTCATCAGCACGCGTGCGTTTACCATATCCCTTTTCAGTGATAATCAATACTTCATCTTGATCTGTAATCACGCTTGCACCGACCACTTGATCCCCTGGACGAAGGTTGACACCTCGGACACCAGTTGCTGAACGTCCCATATTCCGAACAACAGACTCTTTGAAACGAACAGAATACCCAAATTTAGTCCCAATGATAACGTCAGCATTCCCATCAGTAAGAAAGACGTTAATTAGCTCATCCTCATCTTTGAGGTTAAGAGCTTTCAAGCCATTTTGACGGATGTTGGCAAACTCGGCTACACTGGTTCGTTTAACTAGTCCAGAACGCGTTGTAAAGAAGAGATAGGCGTCTTCACTACGATCCTGAGCGACGTTAATAATTGTCTGGATGGATTCACCATCATCTAACTTCAGCAAGTTAACAATCGGAAGTCCTTTGGCTGTACGGCCGTATTCAGGGATTTCATAGCCTTTGAGACGATATACCCGTCCCTTATTGGTAAAGAAGAGCAAACGATCATGGGTGCTAGTAGAAACCAATTCACGGACAAAGTCATCATCCTTGACCCCTGTACCTTGAACACCACGTCCCCCACGTTTCTGAGCAGTAAATTCAGCTTGATCCAAGCGTTTAATATAGCCTTTGTTGGACAGGGTAATCAAAACGTCTGTTTCTTCAATTAAGTCCTCATCTTCAAGAGAAAGAACTTCTCCGACCATCAACTCAGTACGACGAGCATCGCCGAATTTACGTTTAACTTCATCCAATTCTTCCTTGATGATCGTAGCTACACGCTCAGGCTTAGCTAAAATGTCTGCAAGATCAGCAATCAAAGCAATGAGGTCATCGTATTCGCTTTGGATCTTGTCGCGTTCCAAACCAGTCAAACGACGAAGACGCATATCCAAGATAGCTTGGCTTTGACGCTCAGAAAGCTTAAACTTACTCATCAATTCAGCTTGAGCTTCTGCATCTGTCTGGCTATTCCGGATGATTTTAATCACTTCATCGATGTGATCAAGAGCGATTAAGAGTCCTTCCAAGATATGGGCACGAGCTTCCGCCTTCTCTTTATCAAAGATGGTCCGACGAGTCACTACTTCTTTTTGGTGCTCAATATATGATCCTAAAATCTCACGAAGGGAGAGAATTTTAGGGACACCATTTTGGATGGCCAACATGTTGAAACCAAAGTTGGTTTGCATTTGGGTCATCTTGAAGAGATTGTTTAAGATGACATTAGCTGAAGCATCGCGACGGACTTCAATGACGAAACGAACCCCTTCACGGTTTGATTCATCCCGAACAGCAGTAATGCCATCAATCCGTTTCTCTTGGACCAAACGTACAATATGTTCATGCACTTTGGTCTTGTTGACCATATAAGGAAATTCTGTCACAACAATGCGTTCACGACCAGTCTTGGTCTCTTCAATTTCCGTGCGAGAACGCAAGACAATCGAGCCCTTTCCTGTTTCATAGGCCTTATGAATACCTGATTTGCCCATGACCAAAGCTCCAGTTGGAAAGTCAGGTCCAGGAAGCACTTCCATCAACTCACGCGTTGTCACATCAGGATTGTCCATCATTAACTTGACAGCATCAATAGACTCACCGAGGTTGTGCGGTGGGATATTTGTCGCCATCCCTACCGCAATCCCTGTCGCCCCATTGACTAACAAGTTAGGGAAGCGAGCTGGAAGGACGTTTGGTTCCCGTTCGCTTGCATCATAGTTATCTGTGAAATCAACTGTATTCTTGTTGATATCTCGAAGCATTTCAAGAGCAATCTTGCTCATACGAGCTTCTGTATACCGTTGGGCAGCGGCTCCATCTCCATCCATAGAACCAAAGTTCCCATGCCCATCTACAAGCATGTAACGATAGCTCCACCATTGAGCCATACGAACCATAGCCTCATAAATAGAGGAGTCCCCGTGTGGATGGTATTTACCCATAACATCCCCAGTAATACGGGCAGATTTCTTATGTGGTTTATCTGGCGTAACCCCAAGTTCATTCATTCCGTATAAGATCCGACGATGAACTGGCTTTAAACCATCCCGTACGTCAGGAAGAGCCCGAGATACGATAACACTCATAGCGTAATCGATAAAACTGGTCTTCATTTCCGATGTTAAATTAACATCAACTAAGTTATTATCCTGCATTAAAACAATGCCTCTCTTTAATTAATTCACCATACTATTATAACACATTTAGTACTTTTTTTCTCCTTCGGAACACAAGTGTAAAAACGTTTACATCGTCCAAATTAGAGGTAAAACCGTGACAAAGAATAGTAAAAGTGGTAGAATAAATGCGAATGGGGAAACCCAAAAAAATAGAAGGAGACGTTTAGAATAATGACTTTAACTAAACAACATAAAAAAGTTATCCTTGTCGGTGACGGTGCTGTAGGTTCATCTTACGCTTTTGCACTTGTTACTCAAGGTATCGCACAAGAATTAGGTATCATCGAAATCCCTCAATTATTTGAAAAAGCGGTTGGTGATGCTGAAGACCTTAGCCACGCTCTTGCCTTCACTTCTCCTAAGAAAATTTATGCTGCTAAGTACGAAGACTGTGCGGATGCTGACCTCGTTGTTATTACTGCAGGTGCTCCTCAAAAACCAGGTGAAACTCGTCTTGACCTCGTCGGAAAAAACCTTGCTATCAATAAATCAATCGTTGAGCAAGTTGTTGCTTCAGGATTTAACGGTATCTTCCTTGTAGCTGCAAACCCAGTTGACGTCTTGACATACTCTACTTGGAAATTCTCAGGTTTCCCTAAAGAACGCGTTATCGGGTCTGGTACTTCTCTTGACTCAGCTCGTTTCCGTCAAGCTCTTGCTGAAACCATTGGTGTTGATGCACGTTCAGTCCACGCCTACATCATGGGTGAACACGGTGACTCAGAATTCGCTGTTTGGTCACATGCTAACGTTGCCGGTGTAAAATTGGAACAATGGTTGCAAGCAAACCGTGACTTGAATGAAGCTGACCTTGTAGATCTCTTCATCTCTGTACGTGATGCTGCTTACTCAATCATCAACAAGAAAGGGGCTACTTACTACGGTATCGCCGTTGCCCTTGCTCGTATCACTCGTGCCATCCTTGATGACGAGAATGCCGTACTTCCACTTTCAGTCTTCCAAGAAGGCCAATACGGAGTCGAAAACGTCTTTATCGGTCAACCAGCTATCGTTGGTGCCCACGGTATCGTTCGTCCAGTAAATATTCCATTGAACGACGCTGAAACACAAAAAATGCAAGCATCTGCAAAAGAATTGCAAGCTATTATTGATGAAGCATGGAAGAATCCAGAATTCCAAGCAGCTTCTAAAAACTAAGCAAATAATCAAACACCATGTCTAGGACATGGTGTTTTTTTATCTTATGAACATTAAAAAGGAGACCCGAAGGCCTACTCCAACTTTTAAAAATGCTTCTTGGCCTTGAAACAAAAAAGAGAGCCTCTCAGCTCTCCTACCGTCATCCACCCTGAGGGAATCGAACCCCCATCTCAAGAACCGGAATCTTACGTGATATCCATTACACTAAGGGTGGCAACTATGATAGTATATCAAAAAAACAATCATTTTACAAGTAAAAAAAGCTTACCAAAAGGTAAGCTTTAAAAATATTACAATTCGATATCGCCAAACAAGTCAGCCATTGAGAATCCAGTTTGAGTTTCTGGAAGTTCAAAGTCACGTTTTTCTTGTTTTGGACGACGTGGACGTTGTTGACGTTTTTCTTGTTTTTCGCCTTCTTCTTGAGCTGGACGTTCTTCAAGTGCTTTGATAGAAAGTGATACACGTTCATCAGCAGCATTTACTTCAAGAACTTTAACAGTTACTTCTTGTCCAACTTTAAGAACATCTTTTGGATTTTCAACACGTTTGTGTGAAATTTGTGAGATGTGAACAAGTCCATCGATACCTGGCAATACTTCAACGAATGCACCAAAGTCAGTCAAACGTTTAACTGTACCTTCGATGACATCACCAGCAGCCAATTTTTGTTCAACGCCATCCCATGGTCCAGGTGTTGTAGCTTTCAATGAAAGTGATACACGCCCTTCTTCTTCGTTCAAGTCAAGAACTTTCACTTCGATTTCTTCACCAACAGTTACAACTGATTTAGGTGAAACGTTGCGTTCGTGTGACAATTCAGTCAAGTGAACCAATCCATCAACACCACCAAGGTCGATGAAAGCACCGAAGCTAGTGATACGAGCAACTTTACCAGTTACAACATCACCAACGTTCAATTTACCAAATACTTCAGCGCGTGCTGCAGCTGATGCAGCTTCAACAACTTCACGACGAGAAAGGATGAAGCGGTTTTCTTTTGCGTCAACTTCTTTGATTTTAGCATCAAATTCTTGACCTACGAAACGTTCAGTGTTACGTACAAAACGAGTATCAAGCATTGAAGCTGGAATAAATCCACGAAGTCCTTCAAATTCTACTGAAAGTCCGCCCTTAACAGCGCGAGTTCCTTTAACAGTAACAACTTCTTCTTCACGTCCGACCAATTTGTCCCATGCTTTGCGAGCTTCCAAACGTTTTTTAGATACAAGGTAAGTTACTGTATCAGTATCTTTACCAACTACTTGACGAAGAACAAGCAATTCAAGTGTTTCACCTGGTTTAACCAAGTCATTGATGTCAGCATCACGATCGTTTGTCAATTCGCGAAGAGTCAAGACACCTTCGACACCAGTTCCAGAGATTGCAACGTTAGCTTGTGTAGCGTCAACTGTCAAAACTTCAGCAGTAACAACATCACCTGGCTCAACTTGGCTAACACTGTTTAGCAAATCTTCAAATTCATTCATCTAAAAAATCCTCCAACAATCAAGTTTTCTAAACTTGACATACTTATAATTATTTTTCCTAAGCAAGCACTCGCAACGAAATCAAAATGATCTACAACGACTTCTTCATATAAAGAAATAAAATACCTGAGTAGATATTTTACCACCTTATCTGATATTACCTAGAACTGGGGTAGCTGGATTCGAACCAACGCATGAGGGAGTCAAAGTCCCTTGCCTTACCGCTTGGCTATACCCCAAACATAGAATGGAGAGAGAGGGATTCGAACCCCCGAACCCGAAGGAGCGGATTTACAGTCCGCCGCGTTTAGCCTCTTCGCTATCTCTCCAAGCAAATCAACAGACACAATTATACCATTGATTAAATGAAAATGCAACCCCTTATTTGTTCAAATTATAATTTTCGATGGCACTTTCCACTGCTTTTTCAAGGGATTTAAAAAGACTATCTACGGATCCGTTTTTCACAAGAGCAAACTGAGCACCCATATCAGCAATCTCAGCAATAGCCTTTTTTCCAATCGTTAATTGGTAGCCATCAAAGGTTTCTTTACCTACAAGCACTTTACTATCTGCAATTTGAATTTCAATTTTTTTATCTTTCTTACTCATTCTTCCACCTCATTTCAACCCCTTTATTTTACAAAATTTTTCACATGCTTGCAAGCCGAAAATGTTTAATGATTAAATTATTTCATTTCGCAGCTATCTGCTTCTGGCAAAAAAAGAGAGAGTGGGACAGAAATCGGTCATTCGTTAGAATTCGATTTCGTCGTTTCACCTCCGCACAGTTGAGTAGGGCTGTAATAGCTGATGAAATCAGCGTAGTAGAGCCCACTCAACCACTGCGTCTTGCTCGACAATCCAAAGACAATTGAGAGGCTAGGACTTTTGTCCCAGCCTCTCTCATACTTGGTTTATTCAGTTACCTTGAAAATCCATCCTTCTGGCGCTTCAATATCACCAAACTGGATGCCTGTTAATTCATCATAAAGCTTCCGGGTAATTGGTCCTACTTCTGTTTCTGAATAGAAGACATGGAAGTCATCTCCGTGTTGAACTCCACCAATAGGAGAAATGACCGCTGCTGTTCCACAAGCACCTGCTTCAACAAAGCGGTCTAGATGATCAATTGGCACATCCCCTTCGATTGGTGTCAAACCAAGACGATGCTCTGCTAGATAGAGCAAGGAATATTTGGTAATTGATGGCAAGATGGAAGGACTCAGTGGAGTGACAAACTCATTATCAGCTGTAATTCCAAAGAAGTTTGCTGACCCTACTTCTTCAATCTTGGTGTGGGTCGCTGGATCCAAGTAAATCACGTCGGAGAAGTTCCGAGACTTAGCTAATTTACCAGGTAAGAGGCTAGCAGCATAGTTTCCACCAACTTTCGCTGCACCTGTCCCATGAGGTGCTGCCCGGTCGTACTCATCTTGAATCAGGAAGTTGGTTGGGACCAAGCCACCCTTGAAGTAGTTTCCTACTGGCATTGCAAAGATGGTAAAGATGTATTCCTCTGCTGGTTTCACACCGATAATATCTCCAACCCCAATCAACAAGGGGCGAAGATAGAGAGTTCCACCAGTCCCATACGGTGGGACATACTCTTCGTTGGCACGCACTACTGCTTTACAAGCTTCCACAAACATATCCGTTGGAACTTGAGGCATCAAAAGACGATCAGCCGTCCGTTGTAAGCGTTTTGCATTTTCATCCGGACGGAATAATTGAATACTGCCATCCTTTGTCCGATAAGCCTTCAATCCTTCAAAGGCTTGCTGTCCATAGTGCAAACTTGGAGAAGATTCTGAAATATGAAGAGTGGAATCTTCAGATAACTCTCCCTTCTCCCAGGCTCCATTTCGGTAATAAGAAATGTATCGATAGGGTAATTTCATATAAGAAAATCCAAGATTTTCCCAATCAAGTGATACTGTCATATTTATTTTCCTTCTTCCATTCAAGACTTGCTAAATAGCAAGAGCCACCTTTGAAGATGACTTATTCATGTACTCTATTTTACACCATTCCATGAGAATTTCAAGTGGAGTTTGCAATTTTCTGAAAATTTATCAATCAAGAAAGCCAGCTACAAAAGAGCTGACTTTTATCTTATTTAATTCTAGCAGTAAAGACTTCTTGATCAGAAATTTGATCATTGACAAAGGAACCATTGCTGGTTCGTTCTGACAAACTGAGTTGGGTAACATCCACTTCTGTCACCTGTCCTGTTGTCGAGGTGATTTGAAGGATCTGATCCTGCTCTCCTACTTCCTCCTGGCTCGTAAAGAGATCAAAATCTCCTTGGTCCGTGAAGACTGGACCTGCCTTGAAGACGCGGTGTGGCTTAGACTTCAGCTCACGTAAGACTTGTAGTCCACGTTTAGCCCGGCTGGTCACAGGAATATCGTCTTGCGACATCCGTTTGAGACTACCTCGTTGGGTCAGAATGTACATACTTGGTGTTGTCGATTTAAAGACGGCTACCACCTGATCCCCGTCTTTGAGGTTAATGGCTTTAACTCCTGCTGCTTTAGCCCCGACCACTGGGACTTCCTCAATATTGAAGCGTAAGCCATAACCATTTTTGGTAATGACCATGATGTCCTCGAGGACAACTGGTGCAACCGCTACGATACGGTCCTCTTGGTCCTTCAACTTAGCATACTTGGTTGATTTGGAGCGATAGGTCCGCCATGGGCTCAATTCCTTGCGTTCAAAGCGCTTGATTTGTCCCTGTTGGGTAGCTGCGAAGTAGGTCACGCCCTCAAACTGATCCACAATCTCTGCAAAAATAATTTCTTCTTCCTGCTCGAAATTGGTCAAGGTCTGACTGAGGTGTTCTCCGATATCCTTCCACTTGGTATCTGCCAATTCATGAACAGGTCGATAAATGGCATTTCCTAAATTGGTAAAGAGCAAGAGATGCTGGGTAGTCTTAGCAGGCTCTACAAAAATCAATTCATCGTCGTCTCGCTTACCGACTTCTTCCACTGTAGATGCATTGAAAGAACGAGGAGAGGTTCGTTTGATATAACCAGCACGGGTCACGCTGACGAAGGTCTCCTCTTCGACAATCAGACTAGCAGTATCAATCTCGATCGTCTTAGCGGTGTCTTGCAACTCACTGCGACGCGGATTGCCAAAGAGTTTCTTAACTTCACGCAATTCCTTCTTCATGAGATTGAACATGGTCCGTTCATCCCCAATGATGGCTGCCAAGGTCGCAATTTGCTCCTTGAGGTTAGCATGCTCTTCTTCCAAGGTTACGATATCCGTATTGGTCAAGCGGTACAATTGCAAGGTAACAATGGCTTCTGCTTGTTCTTCGGTAAAATCGTAGCTGATCTTGAGGTTTTCCTTGGCATCTGCCTTGTTATCAGAAGCACGGATCAAAGCGATGACTTCATCAAGGATAGAAATGACGCGGATCAAGCCCTCTACGATGTGGAGGCGTCGTTCCGCCTTTTCCTTGTCAAAGCGAGAGCGAGCGACAATGATATCCCGACGGTGAGCAATGTAGCTAGACAAAATCGGCACAATTCCCACTTGACGTGGGGTATAGTTGTCAATGGCCACCATATTGAAGTTGTAGTTAACCTGCAAATCTGTGTACTTAAACAAGTAGTTCAAGATCAAGTCTGCATTGGCATCTTTCTTCAACTCAATGGCAATGCGAAGACCATCCCGGTCAGACTCATCCCGAACCTCGGCAATACCGGCCACCTTATTGTTGACACGGACATCGTCAATTTTCTTAACCAAGACAGCCTTGTTGATCTCATAAGGAATCTCGGTAACGATAATTTGTTGCTTGCCGCCTTTGAGTTGCTCAATCTCTGTCTTAGAGCGAACAACCACCCGTCCCTTACCTGTTTCATAGGCTTTCTTGATCTCATCCCGCCCTTGGATAATGGCACCAGTCGGAAAGTCAGGCCCAGGTAAAAACTCCATGAGCTTATCTACCTTAGCAGATGGATGGTCGATCATGTAGACCACAGCATCGATGACTTCAGCAAGGTTATGAGGCGGAATATCTGTCGCGTAACCAGCTGAAATCCCTGTAGCCCCATTGACCAAAAGGTTTGGAAAGGCTGCAGGCAAAACAGTTGGCTCTTTTTCTGTATCATCAAAGTTCCAGGCAAACGGAACTGTGTTCTTTTCGATATCTTGAAGGAGATAACCAGCAATTTCAGATAGACGGGCTTCAGTATAACGCATGGCAGCCGGTGGATCACCGTCCATTGAACCATTGTTACCGTGCATTTCGACAAGGATTTCACGGTTTTTCCAATCTTGAGACATGCGGACCATGGCATCATAGATGGAACTATCCCCGTGAGGGTGGAAATTCCCCATGATATTTCCGACAGACTTGGCAGATTTCCGGTAGCCCTTATCATGGGTATTCCCGTCCTTATTCATCGAATAAAGAATCCGCCGTTGAACAGGTTTCAAGCCATCCCGAATATCAGGAAGAGCCCGTTCTTGAATAATGTATTTGGAGTAACGACCAAAGCGCTCTCCCATGATGTCCTCCAGGGACATGATTTGAATATTACTCATATAAGATACAAAGGGACGTTTCGGCTTGCCGAAAATTTCTGTAGAAAAATAGGAAATCGATGCAGGGTTCCATGAACCCAAAGCGATTTATCTTTTTTCCTAGGAAATTAGTCCCGTGTTCAGTTACTACAAATAACTAAACGATCCTTTCTGTAGTTTTAAATACGTTGTTAAATGATTGAATCAAGAGCTTCACACACCTTTAGGGCGTGTTCAACTCCTTTCAAAGAATGTAGAGTATGTGTAATGATAAAAGAATGTAGGTCGTGTTCAGTTACTACAAATAACTAAACGGTCCTTTCTGTAGTTTAAGGTGTTTAAAATAGATGATTGAATCAATGATTCGACAGTTTCTCCT
This sequence comes from Streptococcus sp. AM43-2AT, assembly GCF_003603405.1. NCBI lineage: Bacteria > Bacillati > Bacillota > Bacilli > Lactobacillales > Streptococcaceae > Streptococcus > Streptococcus sp. AM43-2AT. The sequence goes on from NZ_QTND01000001.1 coordinate 487,153, forward strand.
CGGCATAAGCCATCATCTTCTTAGCCTCTATGTGATTGTAGGCAAACCCCATCTTTTTTGCCAATTTTTGCGCTTCACAATTGAATAGCTTCATGGTAGAAAACAAAGACTGAGTGACCTTCTCTAAACTAGATAAATCAAGCAGATTAGAGAACTCCTTCTCTTGCTCCGCTGGTAGATATTGAAAGAGATACTTGTAGTTCTTTCCGATGTCTACGGTACTCCGAGCACTTGCTACCTGCCAAGCCAAGACCTTCAAAAGTTCTTGCTGGCAAATGCTATAGAGGTGGTCAGCCGCATAGACCATTTGATTTCTTCGAATGCCCTTGACGACATAAGTCGATACCCACCAAAATTCATTGCAGGATGCTGCAAATTCCTCTTCGGAGGGCGGAGCAGTCCAGTATCGCTTCGGATTAGGTAGATAAGCTTCAAACAAGCCTTTGTCGTCTTTTAAGACTTTGAAACCTGCCTCGCTGTCCACCCACTCTTGGATGTGTTCCTTGGGACAGAGTGTCAAATCGATGCGGTTGCCATCTTCAAAGAGCATAAGATAAAGGTATCGATGACCAAGTAAATTGTGCTGTTCAATCAGACGGTTACCAAACCGGTTTAGCCAAGATAAATCTGAAATCAGCTCTTCCAGATTCTCAACTATATAGACCACGTCATAATCTTGAAACTCATCTTTTTGGGTCTGTGGATTGATCCGCGATCCGGATAAAGCCACTGCTTCCGCTTTCAAGTTATCAGCTATCTGCAAAATCAGAGTCATAATTTCTGTATCAGTTCTCATTTTAATACCTTTTTATAGTTGAACCTACATTTTAAATTAAAAATCTATTTAGATTATTTTTATGATTGTATTTTTTAGAAACTTAGACAGCTGAATAAAGTGAATTATAATCTCCACTCTTATCACTTGTCATTTGATTGACGCCATTCTTTATAGGACTCTATGTCTTTTTTTACCATAGACAAACAAAACGAAACAACTGCCATGTCATCTACATATCCAACACCTGGAATAAAGTCAGGAATAAGATCAATTGGAGACGCAAAATAAATAAGCGCACTAGTAACAGCTAAAATGGTTCCATAGGGGACAGAAGTATATTTTCCTTCTGCAAAATTTTTTACTAAAGATATCATGACTGGAATAATAGACAACTCCTTTCCAATCATTGGAATTTCTTCAATCTTTGTCTCTAACCCGCGCAAAAATTTATCTAATTTATCTTTATCATTTAATAAGGCTTTAGACCTTCCGTACCCACTCTCAAGAGCTTGCTTTACCTGCTCTTTATTCATACTATTTGCCATAGGATATTTCTCCACTAATTTATTAACAAATCAATTAAATAAAAATAGAATCTTTAAAACGCTGTCGTTTCTTCCAGGGTAAACTTGACGTTATCTTCGATCCATTGGCGGCGAGGTGCAGCCTTATCACCCATTAGGACCGAGACGCGGCGTTCTGCACGCGCTAAGTCATCAATGGTGACACGAATCAAGGTGCGGGTTTCTGGGTTCATGGTGGTTTCCCAAAGTTGGTCCGCATTCATCTCCCCCAACCCTTTGTAACGTTGGAGAGTTGCCCCACGGCCAAAGGTCCGACGCAGGTCTTCCAATTCACTATCTGTCCAAGCATAGGCCACTTCTTCTTTCTTCCCTTTGCCTTTAGACATCTTATAAAGAGGTGGCATGGCAATATAAACACGTCCTGCTTCAACCAAGGGACGCATATAGCGATAGAAGAAAGTTAGGAGCAAGGTCTGGATGTGTGCCCCATCCGTATCCGCATCGGTCATAATGATAATCTTGTCATAGTTGGCATCTTCGATTGTAAAGTCAGCCCCAACTCCAGCACCGATGGTATAGATCATGGTGTTGATTTCCTCGTTTTTGAGGATATCGCTCATATTGGCCTTCTCAGTATTGAGAACCTTCCCTCGAAGTGGAAGGATGGCCTGGAACTTACGGTCTCGACCTTGCTTGGCCGATCCACCGGCTGAGTCTCCTTCGACTAGATAGAGTTCATTCTTAGCAGCATTCTTGGACTGGGCCGGGGTCAATTTACCAGATAAGAGTCCCTTATCCTTCTTATTCTTCTTCCCATTACGACTCTCATCACGCGCCTTCCGAGCGGCTTCACGCGCATCCCGAGCCTTGATGGCCTTGCGAATCAGATTGGAAGCTAATTCCCCATTTTCCATGAGGAAGAAGGTCAACTTGTCAGCTACAATCCCATCAACAACTGGACGAGCCAAAGGACTTCCTAGTTTGTCCTTGGTTTGCCCTTCAAACTGCAAATGGGCTTCTGGAACCAAGATCGAAAGAACAGCGGAAAGGCCTTCACGATAGTCTGATCCCTCTAGGTTCTTGTCTTTTTCTTTGAGGAGACCTGTCTTTCTTGCATAGTCGTTCATGGCCTTGGTAATGGCTGTCTTAAGACCGGTCTCGTGGGTTCCCCCATCCTTAGTGCGGACATTATTAACAAAGGACAAGATGTTGTCAGAATAGCCATCATTGTATTGGAGAGCGACTTCTACTTGGAAGCCTTCTGATTCTCCATTAAAGTAAAGAACCGGCGTCAAGGTTTCCTTATCTTCATTTAAGTACTCAACGAAATCCTGAACCCCATTCTCGTAATGGAAGGCCACATAGTTGTCTTCTTCCTTACGTAGGTCTGTCAGCGTCAGCGTTACGTCTTTAAGCAAGAAGGCTGATTCTTTGATCCGTTCTGCAATGGTATTAAACTTGAAATCCGTCGTTGAGAAAATAGTTGGATCCGGCATGAAAGTAACCTTAGTCCCAGTCTTCGACTTAGGGGCCGTTCCTATCTTCTCAAGAGTGGTAACAGGCTTACCGCCATCTTCAAAGCGTTGTTTGTAGACCGCTCCATCACGAGTGATCTCAACCTCAAGCCAGCTAGAGAGGGCATTCACGACGGAAGACCCCACCCCGTGGAGACCACCAGAGGTCTTATAGCCACCTTGACCAAACTTCCCTCCAGCGTGGAGAACCGTAAAGATAACCTCAACGGTTGGTTTGCCCATCGCATGCATCCCTGTCGGCATCCCCCGACCTTGGTCAGCTACAGATAGAGACCCGTCCTTATTAATGGTAACGTCAATTTGAGAACCAAAACCTGATAGAGCTTCATCGACGGCATTGTCGACAATTTCCCAGACCAAATGGTGGAGACCATTTCCATCTGTCGATCCGATATACATCCCTGGACGTTTACGAACCGCATCCAACCCTTCTAGTACCTGAATGGCATCGTCATTGTAATTATTAATGTTGATTTCCTTTTTAGACACAAGGAACCTCCTGTTTGTTCATCTTTTCTATATTACAGCTTTTTAGGAAATTTTGCAAAATTTTTCTTTCTTCCCTCCCTTTCAGTAGCCCATTTAAGTGCGATTAGCTTTAACCGACTATCCGATGTGACAATTATGGACGAAATTTTCTTTTTCATTCAAAGCAATTTTGATATAATGAAATTATGATGAAAACAATTCTTTTACTCGTATTAGCCTACTTATTAGGCTCTATCCCTTCTGGTTTGTGGATTGGGAAAGCCTTCTTTAACATCAATCTACGGGAACACGGTTCTGGAAATACAGGGACCACCAATACCTTCCGCATTTTAGGGACGAAGGCAGGTCTGGTCGTCTTTGCTGTTGATTTCCTCAAGGGAACCTTGGCTGTTTTATTGCCGACCATTTTTGGGGTTTCAGGAATTTCTCCTATGATCTTTGGTCTTTTAGCGGTCCTTGGGCACACCTTCCCGATTTTTGCAGGCTTTAAAGGAGGCAAGGCAGTAGCAACCAGTGCAGGGGTCCTCATCGGCTTCTCCCCTCTCTTTCTATTTATCTTAGCTATTTATTTCTTTACTAGCCTCTATTTGACAAGTATGATTTCCTTTTCAAGTGTGACGGTCGCTATTCTGGCCAGTATCGGAGTCCTCATCCTCCCACTGACTGGTTGGATTCTCCCAAGCTACGATCTGATTTTCACCATCGTCGTCCTCGCACTGGCGACCTTGATAATCATCCGCCACAAGGACAACATCAAACGAATCCTTAACAAGAATGAAAACATCGTCACTTGGGGCAAAAACATCACCCATCAAAAACAAAAAGGGGAGTAGGACAGAACGAATTTTGAATAAAAATCGTTCGTTGGCCCACCCCCGCAAGGCTGATTAGGTCATCTTTGGAGCTTAAAAGGCGAACAAAGATGCCAATCAGCTACTGCGTCTTGCAGTTATAACTATCATATATAAGAGACTGGACACTTTATGCCCAGCCTCTTTTTTATGTTCAATAATAGAAGGTTTTTAGAAGAAAGCAAAGAGGAGTCTCCCCTCCACTTCTTCTATAACTTCACTTTCAATAGTCTCTCTATTTCTTGATAAAGAATCTTTGTTGGCTGGTAGCCTTTGCTTTTCTGAGCAAGAGCCTTTAAGTGTGACCAATCTTCTCGAGAAACCAATTCATTAAATAAGCGCAAGACTTCAGATTCCGTCTTTTTACGAGAAACTAATCCTACTTGGAATAACTCAGCCCGAACCGCATTGTCAAACTGGTCATAGTCCTGGGGCAAAATCAGACTTGGAATGCCCTTTTCGATACAGCCCATCAGAATCCCTGCACCTGCATGATGAATGGCAAAGTCCATTTGATCCAGAACATCTGAATAAGGGAGGTAATCAAAGATCAGAAGATTCTCCGACAAGATCCTTGGTGTATGCTCCAAACCAGCAGAGTCGCCTAAGGTTACGTAGAAGACATAGTCAGGATATTCTTGGCTCAAAATCTTTGCCAACTCCACCATCTGCTCTTTTTCCCATTTTAAATGAGTCCCGCAAGTGACGAAAACTCGCATTTTAGAGGTCGTAAGATACTGCTTCTGTTCTTGGGGAAGTCGGTCAAAAGATAGACAGCGATAACCAACCCATTTGAGCTGGGGTGGAAAATCGTCTCGAAACTCCAACTCTTTCATGCCTAGAGCTAAGATTGAGTAGGGAGAGTAAACTGCTTCTGTTCCATCTTCACGGTACAATTTGAAGTCCGCTAGGGTAACGAGATTCTTCTTAACCAGCGCAAGTCCAACTTTCTTTGCCAGACGAATGACCTGCCTGCCCATTGCATCTCTCCACTTGTAGAATATTCCCTGGTGTGGTCTCCAGCCACCTAGATAAGCAGGGGTAGTCGTGCGACTCTCAATCGCCACTGGACTTGGAATGGTCGTAATCCAGGGGATTTCCAAACGATCTGCTAACATACCAGCAGGAGCTGCTACAAAATCTGCAATAACCAAGTCAGGTTTTCCCTCAGAGTTCCAAATTCGATTTATTTCGTCGAAAACTTCAGGGAGCAGTCTGCTATTGGCTATTAATTGTTGGTACATGATAAATAGATTTGCTTGCTTTGGTGTATTCGCTATATCTTCCATCACTGTCGGACGATCAGGAAACAAGGCAAGGCAGTCAAAACCAATCTGCTCAACCAATGTCTTTTTCTGAAAACCTGTAATGACACGGATCTGAAAACGCGGATCCTCTAGCAAGGGCTTCACCAGAGTCAAGGTTGGAAATAAATGGCCACTAAAGGGAACGCTAATCACATCGATTTTTATCACTTTGTCTAATCCAGTCATAGATGATTCCTTTCACATCTTTTCTGTATTCATAGCTATAATGATCCGTATCCACTTGAATATCCGCTGAGTGGCGATCAAGAATACGTGAATAAGGATCTTTCTTTCCTTTGATGACTAGCAGTTCTATATCCTTTTGACTTAAGAGAAGCTGGGATACAGGTCCAAGCGCTATCACGCGCAATCTTGGAAGGGTGACCTGATTGCCTAAACTTCTGAGCCACTGGGTCAGCATATTGACCCCTGAACTCTTACAAACAAGAACTACTTCCTGCGCTTCCAACAAGGGAGACAAGTGCTCCTGTAACAACTTTAGGAAACGCGGGTTCAATATCGTATGCCAATAGTAGATGATATTGGACGTAGCAGCCGACAAGAGGGATACCTGAGGAAACTCTATGTGTTCAAAATCTTGATTGAAGGGGAAATTACTGGCTACTACTGAATAGCCAGATGGACAAATAGCATGGAGGAGATCTAGTTGTCCAGCTGTCAGCCCAGCACAAGTGATATCACTGCTCCCACTAAGAAAGAGGACCAAGCGATCAGAGTCTAGCATGGTCTGATCAAGAGACAAAGCAGACAAACGGTCTAGATAGGACTTCATCTTACTCATAACGAATCCTTCCATCTGTCACACGAATCTTCCGCCCCCGCCAATTAATCACAGGAGGAGTCACTAGAACATAGACAAAGAGCCAAGGAAGCAGGAAATCACTCAGCACTTCGTAGGCGACTTCATCCAAGTGTAGGCGATTGGATAGAATGCTTTGTCGATAGAGGAGCATCCATACTGCCTTGAATAGTAGTAAACTCAAGCCTAGAAGAAGATAAGGCCAACCTAAAAACAGACTTAGGATGAAGCCTGGAAAAGGCAGAAAACTCGGTAAGCCAATGAGGCAAAAGACCTTCCAATCCAGGTGTTCTTTGAGATAGATAGAGCTAAAGAGAAGCCACCGCTTCATCTGGAGCAGGTATTGTTTGACGTCCTTGATAGTGGTTCGAACATTACAGGTAACCCGCGTTTGGACAATGGATACTCCTTTACTCCTTAAAAAATCAGCCACAGCTAAATCATCACATAGATAATCCTTAATCGCTGTGAAGAGCCCCTGCTCTTTTGCAAGTTCTACCGGTAGGATATAAAACATCCCGTTGATGGAGTGATTCGCCTCAACTTCTGCCATGGTAAAATAGGTAATGAAGGAATTGCCATTGACGAATGCTGCAACTAGCTTGGACCAGAAATTACTTCTTTCTTGGTTATAGGGAATACCTGTCAGAATGACCTCTTGACCCAGATAGGCAGTCAATTCACCCATTTTAGAAAAATCAATCACACTATCATCGTCCAAAACAATCAGGTAAGGCCGGGTCAGCTCCTCTACAACCTGCTCAATCTTGTAACTCTTAGGATTAATCCCCTGAGGGACGTCTTCGATGAGAAAGATTCGAATGCGTTGGGCAAAGGAAGCATCTTGGCAAATCTGATCTGCTACTCGCTGGGCTTCTGTATCAGACTGGTCAATCAACCAGTAGAATTCTACTGCTTCTGTTTGCTGGAGATTGGCCCGCAAATCACTCTCTAAACGAGGATCCCCAGAGAGGATGGGTTGGACCACAGTAAAAAGCTCTTCTGGAAAGTCCGCAAGATGAGCCTGACCTTTTTTATAATAAGTGAAGGACAGCAACCAACGGATGAGAAATAAGAGAAGATAAGCAAAGCCTAAAAATATAACTAACAATTTCATCTATTAAGTCCCTTTCGTAAATACCTTGCAAGGAGACGAATGATCCATCTTTGGGGAAGCAAGCGACCCAGCCACACTAGCAAGCGATAGCGAAGGCCGATAACAGCATAGGAAGTACCCCTTTCTATGAATCGGATCAACTGCTGAGCGACTTTCTCAGGCTTCATCTGCAATCGACCGCCTCCCAATGCTTCTACTAGTTTAGGAGGAAAAATAGCTGTTTGGACTGGTCCAAGAATATAGAGACCTAGCTGGACTGGAGAATCTGATTGACTTAGTTCCTCCTGGAGAGCAAGGGTATAGGTCTGCAAGGCAGCCTTGCTGGAACTGTAGGCTGCTAGATAGGGATGAGGAAAAAGAGCTGCCAGAGATGACAGCTGGACCAGCTGGATCTTCTGATTTTTCTGCACTAACTTTTTGATTAGGTGGACCGGAGCATGATAATTGATTTGCCAGAGATCTTGCTCATTTGCTGTGGCTAGATCGCTACCTAGGGAAAAATAGGCTACCCCTGCACAATTGACGAGAAGATCTGCATCTAGGTTCTCTACAAAAGCTTCTAGAGCCTTTTGATCTAGCATATCTAATATTACGGTTGACAGTTGCGCCTCGCTCCCAGTTAGTTCCTCTTGGACTTGGGAGAGTTTGTCTGAATCACGACCTACTAAGACCAGATGATCCAGACGTTTTGCCAGTTCTTTTGCAAGCTGCCGGCCAATCCCTCCTGTAGCCCCTAAAATGATCGCTTTTTTTATTGTATCTTCCATCTTCATAGCTCTAGTGTACCAAATTTCGATTAGATAGGAAACTCCTACTGCCATTTCCAACCTTTAAGCTACAATCCATACCTTAAAAAATGAGAATTTCACTTTTAATCATTGAAGTAGGGATTGAAATAGTTTATAATAGCTTGAATTAACAATAGAGAGGGATTTTTATGAAATTCTATTCCTATGACTATGTACTGAGTCAGATTAGCCAACAGAATTGGGTCATTGTTATTATGTCCATTCTCTTAATCTTGGTAACGGCTTTTTTCGCCTTTAAGGCTTATAAGGATAAACGCGGAAGTAAGTTCCGTGAATTATCTATCATTTCTGTGTTAATCTTAGTAGCCTTTGTTTTGATTAGTATTTCAAACTTCCAAACCAAGCAGTCTAATGACAATCAATTTCGCTCTTCCCTTCACTTTATCGAGGTTGTTTCAAAGGAATTGGGTGTTGATAAAGAAGAGGTCTATGTTAATACTTCAGCTGCAACTGATGGAGCCATTATTAAGGTAGGTGACCGATTCTACCGCGCTATTAGTGGAACAGATCCAGATAGTTATTTACTTGAAAAAATGGATTTATATAAAACAGATGTCGAACTGGTGGAGGTTGAAAAATGATAAGCTTTTTTGTTACAATTGCGATTAAATTGGCCTTAGGGCTTCTGTCTCTTGTTTTTGTTATCAATGTAACAGGTAAAGGAAATCTAGCACCAAGTTCTGCAGTAGACCAAATACAGAACTTTGTGCTTGGGGGTATTATTGGTGGGGTTATCTACAATAGTTCTATTCCCATTCTTCAATATGTCATCATCCTCATCATCTGGACGATTTTGATTCTGTCACTCAAATGGCTTAATACCAATGTTTACTTTATCAAACATCTGATTGATGGAAAACCAACCATTATCATTAAAAACGGAAAATTAGATCCAGAAGCTTGTCGCTCAAAAGGCCTTTCTGCTTCTGATGTTGCACTGAAATTACGCTCTCAAGGGATTTTCCAACTGAAAGAAGTTAAAAGGGCCGTCATCGAGCAAAATGGCCAACTCATTATTGTGCGAATGGGAGATGAAAATCCCAAATACCCAATCATTACAGATGGTGTGGTCCAAGTAGAAATTTTAGAAACCATCGGTAAAACTGAAGAATGGCTTATGGCTGAACTAAATAAACAAGGATTTGAAAATGTTGATGACATCTTTATCGCAGAATACGACAAGGGTGAGATTAATGTGGTGACTTATTAAAAACTTACTTCAACTCCTACTTAATCAAAAGGACTCTATTCGCAAAATAGAGTCCTTTTATTTTTTGTCTATTTCCCGACCGTACTTCGATAACTACTAGCTGTTAAGCGATCAAACAGGAAAGATCGGTTTAATAAAACTATTGCAACTGTGATGATTGCAAATAGTAGCAACATTAAAAAAGTCAGAGCGAACAAGCAAAGGAACACGAGCCTATCTGCAGCTTTGTTAAACTCATTCATCAAAGTCACTAGGCCAATGGAATCAAGCAGAAATAGCTAACTAATAAGATTCCTTTAGGGATGATAGCAAGTAAAACAGCTCCCTCTTTGAGAGGTTTATGACGAGCCAACCACTTTAACTCTGAACAAGGAGAAAATCGGATTCATCAAGCGCTGGCTAGTTATCTATACTTTAGCCTCAGTATAAATACCTTGTTTTTTGTTTTGAAATAAATATGCCTTATAAGGAATCGACTATATCCTTAATAATCTCCATAGGTTTGCTTTTCTTACGACCATTAACGGTTTCAACGATATTATAAACTTTTAAACGATTGTCAGTACCGAAGACAAACTCAAAACGAAAATTACGGCCGTTTGGTGCCGTTGTATCAAATTCTGTTTTATATTTATCATGAATGGGACTAACTGGAAATTTATTAAAGAGCAAACGGCGTTTCTCTCCGGCTTCTTTCAGACAGTTTTCTAACTCCCGACAATAGTTATAAAACATCTGATAGAGGTCTTCTTCCGAAATTCTTCTTCTAAAAACTAATGATTTAAAATCCCAAAAAATTCTGCGCGGGATTTCAATGCTAAATGAAAATCCCTCTTGATTGATTCTTTCTAAAAATTCATCTCTTGTAATCATAGAACCACTTTCTCTTTTTTCAATCTGTAGTATACCATTATTATTTCTATACCTAGTCATTCCATAATGAAATCAAGCAGATCCATCAAGGTGAGTTTCTTACGACCATTGACTGTCTCAAATAGATTATAAACTCTTAGTTGTTGATTCTTTTTGAAAACAAACTCAAACCGGAACTCCCGACCATTTGATTCGACTACATAAAATCTGGTATTATACTTACCCTTCAGCTCTAATTCATGCATTTGCCGGTCTTCTATCTCCCTACAAAGTGAAAGAAATATCTGATAAAGCTGCTCTTCAGAGAGCCTTTTTCTTCGAACCAATGACTTGAAGTCATTATATCCCCACCATGGAATTTGGATATTGAATAAAAAGCCTTCCAGATTCACTTTATCTATAAATGCTTTTCTAGAAATCATACCAATTCCCCTTCTTTGGAATAGCTTTTGACTCTATTATACCATCTTTTATTGTTTCACAAAAAGAGGCTGGGACAAAAGTCCCAGCCTCTCAATTGTCTTTGGATTGTCGAGCAAGACGCAGTGGTTGAGTGGGATCTACTACGCTGATTTCATCAGCTTTCACAGCCCTACTCAACTGTGCGGAGGTGGGACGACGAAATCGAATTCTATCGAATAACCGATTTCTGTCCCACTCTTTACTCTATTTCTTAATAGTACTCCCCTTGACGGTAGTTCCAAGAGTTGAAATGATCGGATAAGTGCATCATGATCTTATCGATATCCAATCCTTTACGGATCACGACTGGACAAGTATTGACAGAACGGCTACCTGCTCCTTGTTCTGGGATGAGTTTTCCTTCCGCATCCACCATAGAAACCATCACCCCTTGTTCATAGCGCGTTTCAATGGTCTTATCTGGTTGGATAGAGGCTACATAATCATCGGCTTCGATGACCAAATCTACGGCACCTTCGATACGCTCACCAATTCCTTGGACCTTCCCACGGTTTCCTTTGCCTGAAGGGTTAGCTGAAGAGGCGTAAACCATCTTGCCTTCTTTTTCCCACATTTCTTTGGCGATTTGCTCACCAGCTTTACCGAATTTGATGACAAAACAGCTGGTTCCACGAACGTCTGTCATGAGTTCTTCGCGTCCATCGCCGAAAGCTTGTAACTTAGCATAGGCATCTTCACGCCAAGGAAGGATACAACCAAGCAAGATATCTTCATCCCAATGTTTTTGGTAGAAGGCATCAATTTCAGGATTCAATTGTGCAAGGGCACGAAGTTCAGCCATGCTTCCACAAAGAACGACACCTGGCTTGTTGCGGTTACGTTCTTTAGCTTCGAACTTCCGTTCCAAGCCAGCCTTGTCACTGGTCATGATGATGTAGCCGACTTTTGTAGGACAGACGATACAACCTCCCTCTCCTTTCAAAATGTCAAATCCTTCTTGTGAAAGTGTTCCGTCCCATTGAATGTGTTTTGTCATAAATTTCGTCCTCTTCTATTCTTTTTTTCTATTCTATCAGATTTCCTGAAAATCTACAATATATTTTCTGAATATTCTTAATTAACTATACAATTTTATTGCCAATAAGCTGGCCGTTGCTTTTCATAAGCGGCAATCAAGTCCTCATATTGAAGTGTAATCCCAATATCATCTAAACCGTTAAGCAATTTGTGCTTCCAATCTTGATCGATCTCGAAGCTAAATTCTCCAACTGGCGAGATAACCTTTTGCTCTTCCAAATCCACCGTCACTGGATCTATTGGCTTCAAGCTGGCCAGTTTTTGTCGAACCTCTAAGGGCTGTACAATCGGGAGCATTCCATTATTGAGTTCATTATTGTAATGGATATCTCCAAAGGATCCGGCGATGACGACTTTAAAGCCATAATCAGCCAAGGCCCAGGCTGCATGTTCCCGAGAGGAACCTGCCCCAAAATTGTCACCAGTGATCAAAATGGTTGCCTTGCGGTATTCCGGCTTATTAAAGATAAATGTTGGATCCTCGGTATACTGATCGTCCAAATAGCGCCAAGCATACATGAGGTATTTGCCAAAGCCTTTTTTATCAATCAGCTTTAAGAATTGCTTGGGGAGGATTTGATCGGTATCGATATTATCGTTCATTAAGGGAACGGTTGTCCCCGTATAAATGGTAAATTTCTCCATGATTCCTCCTTTATTGAACTTCAGGCATTTGGCGCACATCGACAAAGCGACCAGCTATTGCCGCTGCAGCTGCCATAGCGGGGCTACAGAGATGAGTCTTGGCCCCAAATCCTTGGCGATCTTCAAAATTTCGGTTGCTGGTAGAGGCACAGTGGACCCCATCTGGAACCTTATCTGGATTCATTCCTAGACACATAGAGCATCCTGGGTCCCGCCATTCAAAACCTGCATCCATAAAGATTTTATCCAAGCCCAACTTTTCAGCGGCTTGCTTAACCGGACGAGAACCAGGTACGACAATGGCTGTTAAGTTGGGCGCGATCTTTTTGCCTTTCACAAACTTGGCTGCCAACTCCAAATCGCTGAGACGCGCATTGGTACAAGATCCGATAAAGATATAGCCTAATTCAATGTCTGCTGGTTTTTGGCCAGGTTCTAGATCCATATAATGATAGGCACGTTCATCGTTCATGTCCCGAATCTCTGGAAAGGGAGTTTCAATGTCCACTCCCATAGAAGGATTGGTCCCCCAAGTTACCATCGGAGCCAAGTCAGATACATCCATACGGATGACCTTGTCATATACGGCATCGTCATCACTGACCAGAGTCTTCCAATCCGCTACTGCTGCCTCAAAATCATTTGGCACACATTCGCGTCCGCGAAGGTAGTCAAAGGTCTTTTGGTCTGGATTCATGATTCCCATCTTAGAGCCAAACTCAATAGACATGTTACAGATGGTCATCCGCTCTTCCATGGTTAAGCGATCAATCGCTTCTCCCCGATACTCTACGACGTAGCCAACTCCACAGGCAACACCGTAGCGCGCTATCAAAGCTAGGATGTAATCCTTTGAATAAATCCCTTTTTGCGGGGTTCCGGTGAATTCGACCAACATCTTCTTGGGTTTGACCTGCCAGATGGTCTGGGTGGCAAAGACATGCTCTACCTCACTGGTCCCAATTCCAAAGGCAATTGCACCGAAGGCTCCATGGGTTGCAGTATGGCTGTCTCCACAGACGATGAACTTTCCAGGCTGAGTTCGTCCAGTTTCAGGACCAACCATATGAACAATTCCTTGCTTAGCAGAACCATGGGCAGCATGATCAATCCCAAAGTCTTTGACATTCTCAGCTAATTTATCAATCTGGGCCTTAGAAATCACATCCCGGATATCATAAATGTTAACAGTGGGGACATTGTGATCAAAGGTTCCAAAGGTTAAATCTGGCCGTCGAACCTTGCGTCCTGCATCCCGTAATCCCTGAAAGGCTTGGGGACTGGTGACCTCGTGGATATAGTGTTGGTCCACATACATGAGTTGGGGCTGGCCTTGCTCACCGGTCACTACATGCCGTTCCCAGATTTTATCAAAAATTGATTTTCCTGCCATCCTTACCTCCATAAAGCGTAGAGTGTGTATAGGGTGATAAGGGTTCCTAAAAGCCAGGTAACCTTAAAATACCACTTCTGTGTTTTGTGATGAAAGAGGAGCCCTCCAGTCCAAGCCCCTAGCCCCCCAACTGCAAAAGCATAAAAGAGCAAGGTCTTTTCTGGTATCCGCCAGTCATTTCGTTTAGCCTTTTCCTTATCAACTCCGTAGAGGATCCCTACGAAGAGATTCCATAGAAGAATCAAGCCAGTAATCATTCCTTTTACACTCATAATCGTTTTATAATCTCTTCTGTCATTTCTCTTGTCGAAGCACTGCCTCCTAGATCTCTCGTGAAGACGCCTGTTGCTAGAGTCGCTTCAACCGCTCTTTCAATACGGCTAGCTTCTTCCTCTCGATCAAAGCTCTCTCGCATCATCATGGCAACAGAGAGGATCATCGAGACTGGATTCGCCACGCCTTGACCCGCAATATCTGGAGCTGATCCATGAATAGGCTCATACATGCTTGGTCCTGACTCCGAATGACTAGCCGATGGCATAACGCCAAGAGTTCCAGATAAGACACTGGACTCATCTGAAAGGATATCTCCAAAGAGGTTTTCCGTCACGATCACATCAAAGCGAGAAGGATTGGTAATCATCAGCATAGCTGCTGAGTCTACCAACTGGTGCTCCAAGGTCACATCCGGAAAGTCTAATGCCACTTGGTCTGCAACTTTTCTCCAAAGCTTGGAGGTTGCGAGGACATTTTGCTTATCAATGCTGGTGACTTTCTTGCGACGTCCACGCGCAATCTCAAAAGCCTTACGCACAATTCGCTCCACTTCTTCCACTGTGTAATCATTGATATCCCGCGCTTGATCATCTTCTAAGATATGCTCTCCAAAGTAAATCCCACCGGTTAGTTCACGAACCACTACAAAATCTACCCCATGAATCCGGTTTTCCTTCAAAGGTGAGAGGTGCTTGAGGGGGTCGTAGATTTTGACTGGGCGAATGTTGGCATAGAGGTTGAGCTCCTTACGAAGAGCCAATAAAGCTTGCTCTGGCCGAATCGGTGCCTGGTCATACTGGGGACTTCCGATAGCTGCTAAGAGAATGGCATCGGCTCCCCTTGCAGCCTCAAGAGTGGAAGCTGGTAGAGGATGACCAGCCACATCAATCCCAGCTCCACCAAATGGATGCGCTTGGACTGAATAGTCAAAATTTGTTTTTTCTGCCACTGCTTGCAGAACGGTCAGTCCAGCTTCCATGATTTCTGGTCCAATCCCGTCCCCGGCTAGGGCGACAATTTTTTTCGTCATTACATTCTCCTTTAGGCTTCTGGTAGATCCCGATAGGACACAATATGGCCAATCTCTCCGGCATTCTCTTTTTGCACCAAGGTATTGGCATTGATATAAGCGATCGCTGAAGCCTTCAAGACGTCAAAGTCCAAACCGGATGCATTGAAGATAGTATCCGTCGCTTCGTTTTCAACAGTGACCAGTACACGCGCTTGGGCATCAATCCCATCTGTCACCGCATCAATAGTGTAGGAAGTCAGACGAACTTCTTGATGGAAGAATTGATCAATAGCATTAAAGATTGCTTCCACTGAACCTTGACCTTTGGCAAGGTATTCAAGAATTTCACCATTTTCATTTTTCAGACTGACTGCTGCGGTGATGCTTTCATCTTCATTGGTTGTAAGGCGAAGATCATCAAAGTGGAAGCCTTCTGGATTTTCCACTGCTGTACCGGCAACAAGGGCGCGGATATCGGCATCAGTGATCTCGTGTTTCTTGTCTGCCAGAGATTTGAACTTCGCAAACAATGGCTGGATGTCTTCTTCTGTGAATTCCAATCCCAACTCATGCAGTTTTTCGACAAAGGCATGGCGCCCTGACAATTTACCAAGTGGAAGACTGTTGCTCTTGACACCCACCAACTCAGGCGTGATGATTTCATAGGTAAGCGGATTTTTAAGGACTCCATCTTGGTGAATCCCAGACTCGTGTGAGAAGGCATTGCCGCCAACCACTGCCTTGTTTTTAGGAATTGGAATCCCAGAGTAACGAGAAACCAACTCAGAGGTGTTGATGGTTTCATTAAGGACAATCGGACTCTCCACTTGGAAATAGTCTTCGCGAATATTAAGGGCGACCGCCACTTCTTCAAGCGCAGCATTTCCAGCCCGTTCACCGATTCCATTGATGGTTCCTTCGACACGACCAGCTCCATTCTTGACAGCGGCGAGGCTATTAGCAACTGCCATCCCTAGATCATCATGGCAATGAGGAGAATAGATGATCTCGCGGTCTGTTTTGACATGGTCAATCAAGTATTTGAAAATCGCGCCATATTCTGCTGGTGTCGTGAAGCCGACCGTATCAGGAATATTGATGTAGCTAGCCCCTGCATCGACTGCAGTTTGAACGACTTGCAAGAGGAAATCCAATTCCGTCCGAGTCGCATCTTCCGGTGAGAACTCCACAATCTCAAACTTAGAACGTGCGTAAGAGACGTGCTCTTTGATAGCCTCAAGAATTTCTTCCTTGGTCTTGTTGAGTTTAAACTCCCGGTGAATCGGACTGGTTGCGATAAAGACGTGAACTTGCGGATACTTAGCATCTTTCAAGGCTTCATAACAAGCATCAATATCGGATTTGACCGAGCGAGCCAAACCCGTCACAGCAGTCTTGGTCAAGGTCTTTGCAATTTCCTGCACAGCTGTGAAAGAATCGGGACTGGCTGCTGGAAAACCTGCTTCGATAGCAGAAATGCCCCACTTCTCCAATTGCTTGGCAATGGCAATCTTTTCTTTGATGGAGAAATTGACTCCAGGAGTCTGTTCGCCATCCCGAAGACTGGTATCTAAAAATTCAACTTTACGCATAGGGTCTCCTCTTTTCTAAACATAGTGAATAAAATAAAAACATCTCGCCAGTTACCTAAGCGAGATGTTTTGTTACTCCCGCTTGGTAAGCCAAACAGGACTAATGCTTTTGCACTAGCCCGAGTACCTCAACAACAAAGCAAATTGAATAAACTTAGCTGTTTTCATGTTTGACTTTTCTCCTTTGTTTGATGTCTTGTTTAGTATTTTAGCACAGGGAAAATTGAATGTCAAGAATTTTCTATAATATTCTGAATTTTTTGAATAGAAGAAAAATAAAGGCGAAAGCCTCTTTTTGCTTTCGCCTCTTATTCTTATTTTTTTCTGTAGAGATCAAAGATGATTTGATCATTGTAAAGATCAATGGTATTTGCTTTGACATAAAAATTCATCTCATTTTTGATCTTGGCAAGCTCGATCTTTATCGTCGCCTCTTTGCTATCAATGCTTACAAAGTCAGGTAGATCCTTGTTTGTAGATAGCATCTGCATCACGGTCTTCTTAGGAAGTTTCAAGGTCCCAACTGAAAAATCCTTGAGAGTCAAGAGGATGCTCCCATCCTCTAGCTTACTCGGCTGGAAATAGATATAGAGGGGGTACTCCTTTCCTAAAAAGTTCAGTTTCCCCTCCAGTAACATCTGTTGATTGTCTGCATAAAGTTGATAATCACTCAAATGATAACTTTTCAGCATGACCTTGATGGTTTCATTAAGTTGAGCTCTTGTCGTTGTCATACTGCCAATCTTAACATCTCCTTTTTGGTTAGGAGTCTGTAGTTGACGGACATCCTCTCGAACCGTTGAGAAGCGAGTCCATACGACTAGACTGGTTGCGAATAAGAAACTGACCAAGCTAAGAAAGAGCCATTTCCAGATATTTATCGGGGTTTTCTCTCGTCTCTCCTTAAAATGAGGCCCTGTGGTTGGTGGCTTGACCTTCTTTTCACTCAAACCATTTTTTCTTAGTTGCATGTATTTTCTCCAGTACGGCTTCTTTCATAATTTCATATCCTGTATTATTGGGATGAAAACTATCCTCGTCATACAAGGCATCGTTGGTCACAGTTTCTTTTCCTAATTCGTTCTCTGTCACCCCACTCTTACCATCAATGCCCTTATAGAGAAGGTCGTTGATCGGAACAAAATAGACGCCCTGATAAGCAGAGAGGGTCTCCTCCGTTCTTTGGTTCCATTGATCCACAAGCGTCTGCAATTCCGTTAAATCGGGGAAGTTGAGATACAAGGGATTATAGATCCCCACTACGTAAATAGGCAAATCAGGATTGTCTTTGCGGGCCAATTCAATAATTTGTTTAAGATTTTTCACGTAAGTCTTAGACGGCTTATCAAAGCGATCCAGATCTAAGTTGCTGGTATCCTCAAGAATGGCCTTTCGCAGATCATTGCCCCCGACAGTGATGGTCAGTAACTGAGCCTGCTTCAAATCCTTTCGAATCTCCTTTTTCTCCTGCATACGTGTCAAAATTTGACTGCTGGTATTGCCAGCTACACCATAGTTAATCGCTTTGAATTCAAGACCTGTTTCATTGGTCAAACTCTGAGCAAGAAGAGGAACAAAGCCTCCTTGATTGGTGCTATCTCCTACGCCTTTCGTCAAAGAATCCCCAATCGCTACATAGGTGACTGTCTTTTTTGGGGCGCTTGCTGATGGTTTGGTCATCACTGGTTCTGCCGAAGGAAGGAGCCAATTGACCAGAAAAAAGCAGACCAGAAAAGTGACCAAACAATACAAGATCATTTCTAGTATTTTTCTACTATTCATATACTCCTCATTCGTCCAGCCTTTAATTTAGATTTCTTGATTGTCTTTTAGTTCCGTTCAGGCTTGGTAGACAATGTTCCCCTGGCAGATGGTATAAGCTACCTGTCCCTTGAGGGATTCTCCAACAAATGGGGAATTGGCTGCCTTAGAGGCAAAATGATCAGATACCAAACGGTCAGCCTCTGGGTCAAAGATCACAATATCTGCTGGTCCACCAACTTCTAAATAGCCTGCTTCAAAGTGATAGAGTTTTGCAGGATTATAAGTCATTTTTTCTAAGAGCTCCATTAAACTAAGCTCTCCAGCGTGAACCAAATAGGTCAAACCAAGCGATAGAGAGGTTTCTAATCCTGTCATGCCGGAAGGAGCTTTGGTGATATCGGCCACGTTCTTTTCATCCGCATGATGAGGCGCGTGGTCCGTTGCAATCACAGAAATAACTCCTGACTTCAAGCCTTCGATCACTGCACGGCGATCCTCTTCCCGACGAAGGGGAGGATTCATCTTGGCATTGCTTCCCTTAGACAGCAAAAGATCTTCTGTCTTAGAGAAATGCTGAGGAGCTACTTCTGCTGTGACTGGAGCGCCGATTGCTTGAGCAAACTCAACTACCTTCACACTCTCAGCTTTAGAAAGGTGCTGGATGTGGAGGTGACCACCTGTCGCATGAGCAATCATGGCATCACGCGCTGCCATAGAGTATTCAGCTACACCTGTCGCTCCACAAACCTTGAAGTGTTCTCGGGCAATGTGCTCATTGAGTCCCAGAATGCCATTCAATTCTGGATCTTCTTCATGCAGACTAATAAAGGTACCTAGACGCTTGGCTTCTTCCAAAGCTTGACGCACTACTTTGGTACTTTGCAAAGGTATCCCATCATCAGAGAAACCGACAGCCCCAGCTTGTAACAAGCCTTCAAAGTCGGTCAAATGTTGGCCATCAAAGTTCTTGGTAACCGTCGCAACTGTCTTGACATGAATGGCTTCCTTGGCAGCAGAATCCAAGACTTCATTTAAGGTCTCGACATCCGAAATAGTTGGAGTGGTATTGGCCATCATGACAACTGTCGTAAAACCACCCGCTGCGGCTGCCAGAGCTCCGGTGTGAATATCTTCCTTGTGGGTCTGACCAGGTTCACGGAAGTGAACATGAATGTCCACTAAACCTGGCGCTACCACCTTGCCACTTGCATCAATGACTTGGGCTTGCTCGTAAGAAAGAGATGGGCCTATTTCAACAATTTTACCCTGATCTACCAAGAGATCACACACTTGATCCAAACCAGTTTTTGGATCCATGACACGACCATTTTTAATGACTAACATCTTCTACTCCTTTATTCATAGAAATCGACATGGGTCTCTAGTAAGCGATCCCCATCATAGCGAAACATTGCTGAAAAGAAGGGTCTATCTTCCAAGAGCCACTCGACAAAGGTGTGGTCCCCTTCCCAAGTAGGTTTTGAGAGGACTTGATCATAAGGCACCCACTCCAATGTCCCTTCGTTACACTCGATGAGCTCTCCTTCAAAATCGGTCACCTTGAAGACATAGGTGTACCAGTCCAGATCTGGAGTAAATTCAGGGAAGGTAATGATCCCTTTCAAGACTGGCTTGGCTCTAAGGCCCGTCTCCTCAAAAATTTCACGCGCAGCACACTCTTGAGGAGTTTCTCCGCGTTCTAATTTTCCACCAACTCCAATCCATTTGCCTTCATGGACATCATTGGGCTTTTTATTGCGATGCAACATGAGAAATTCTTTCCCATTGTCGATATAACAAATCGTTGCTAATTGTGGCATTTCTTTCTCCTATCTTAACCAATCAATCGGCTCGCGTCCCGCTTTTTCCAAAAATTGATTGGTTTTTGAAAAGGGCTGGGAACCAAAGAATCCTCGGTAGGCCGATAAGGGACTTGGATGAGCTGATTCAAGGACCAAATGTCGATCGTGGGTAATCAAAGGCTTTTTCTTACGAGCGTAAGATCCCCAGAGGATAAAGACGACTGGCTCCTCCAACTCATTAACCACCTTGATCACAGCATCTGTAAACGGCTCCCAAATTTTTCCAGCATGGCCATTGGCCTGCCCAGCGGGCACCGTCAAGCAGGCATTGAGCAAGAGCACCCCTTGTTCAGCCCAAGTAGTCAGATCATGCGACCGCTTCTCACCAATGTCTGAGCGCAATTCTTTGAGAATATTTTGCAAAGAAGGCGGTGCTGGTACATGATCCGGGACAGAAAAACTTAAGCCTTGTGCTTGATCCGGTCCGTGGTAGGGATCTTGGCCTAAGATCAAGACCTTGACCTGATCCATCCCCGTTGTCTGTAGGGCCTTAAAGACCTTATCACGTGGTGGATAGACCACTCCTTGGCTATAAACCTCATTCATAAAGTCATTGATCTGATGAAAATACCCTTCCGGAAGATGGGATTTGATGGCTTCGTGCCAGGGGGAATGTTGCATGGAAACTCTCCGCTATCCAATAAATTCTTACCTTTCATTATACCACATTTGACACAGATCCACTGGATAAAAAAGAGGCTGGACAAGTTTATCCAACCTCTGTTTCTGCCTGTTCAATAAGCGAGAGCTTTAGTTGTTTTCTTTCTTAGTAAATCCTGCTAAACCAATCGAAGCCACTAGCAAAATTTGCGGTAAGAATTGGATGAGGTAACGGGTCTTCCCGCCTTCAAAGATGGTTAAGAAGAGCAAACCACCAAAAACCGATAAGGAAAGGAAGTTAAAGGCATCCGTATCTCGACGCTTGAGATAAGCCCCAAGCAAGCCAGCCGACAGGACGATCCAGATCACCTGCTTGATAAATTCATAATTCTTGTACTGTGGCCGATCCGTGCTGAGGAAATAGGTCCGCACCCATTTAGCAAATCCATTATTTTTTGTGAGTGTTGCATAGAGAGGATTGATATAAGGCGTCTTCTCATACTCTACATCTCGGTAAAGCCAACCCAGGGTGCCTTCTGCTACCGTCAAGGATTGCTTGTAGTAGATATGACCGATCAAACCGAAAGGTCCATACTCCTTGAGACGGCGCTTGATTTCTTTAATGACATTTTCCTTCTTGAAGAGACCATTGTTGTAGTCTGAGCGCTTGTCCTCATCGATATAAGCCAGCAAGCCCTCTTTCATATCTTCTTGGTTATGCCCCATATCCGTCAAGCCTAGATTGATAAACAAGAGTGGTCCTTTGGCCAGCCCTTCTTCTTTCAGAATCGGCACGACCCTTTGATGATTGACCGCTGTATTCAATCCTGCAAAGACAAATCCTGTCGTCATAACGGTCACCGTAGCAATCTTGCCAAAGACCTTCCAGTTTCCTCTAAAGAAGAGTACAGCCCAAAAGGCGATCATGACAATAATTGTCGTTGGACGAATCAGCATTGTTACACCAGATAAAATCCCTAAACCAAACATCTTCTTCCAGGAGATCCCTGCTTGGTTTTCCTTCAAGAGATCCAAGGCCCACCATAATTGCAGAGCAATTAAAGGAAGTGGCGGAATGTCCGTATACATGGAATAGAAATAAGGCGAGTAACAGATCAAGCTCACATAAAAGAGATAGACTAAATCAGCCGTTTTTTGATTAAAATGCTTCTGTGACAGTTTGTACAAGAGGACGGCCCCCAGATTGACATAGAGCATATTGAGAAGTTGCATGACCCACAGACCACTAGAGCCAAACAACACATAGAAAAACTTTTCATAGAGAAAGAGCGGAATGTTATTCGGATTGCGGCTGAGATAGTTGGTGATGGAAGATTGCTTCAGAAGCTCAAAAGCCCCCTTAAAAACCACCGCAGCATCCCGACGGATCAAAAGTTCCGCACAAACCATGACAATCAGCTGAAAGACGATTGCACCAAGCAAGAAGCCTTTTTTGTGCTGGGTCAACCAAGCAAGGGCTCTTTTGACCCCATCGCGTTTCAACCAGCCTAGCAGAAATAGCAATCCAGCACCTAAAATGGCTAGCCATGAAATCTCTCTCAGATAGGTCACACTGATCAAGAACCAGTGGACCATCACTAGCAACATGATACCATGAAGCATCCCAAATAGAATACGTTTACTTTTCGATAACATAAATCCATTATATCAAAAAAACAGCATTTCTGCTGTTTGTGACTGGTACGAAATCATTTAGGCCGAGGAATGATCTTCACTATTTGCAATCTTCCTTGAAATCAAGCTTGACTTCTCGCAACTCTGTGAATGCAAGTCCTCTGTAAAATAGGATCACAATTAGAAATAAATTCAATGCCAAAAACAAGCCAAAATGTTGTTCCTGTCATTTGCATTTTTATACCCTTCCACATAGACTAGCGACTTCCAAATTCCCTAAAAAGAGTTCTTACTCTTCTCTTTTCAACCAATTTTCACGCTGTGCTTCTTCTGCTAAATCTTTTGCTTTATCGATATCCAATGAATTTGAATTCGAGGGGGTGTTGGATTCAATATCTTCTTCCAATTCTTGTAAGATTTGAACATCCTTAGGGGTCAAATTCGAAACTGTAGGGTCTGCTTTAGGCAGAGGACGATAGAACATAAAGAAACCTACAATGACAATCAGAAGAGCGGCAACCGATATGAGAAACCCTTTCTGGAAATCTTCAACAGGTATTTTAGTACCTTTCGTGGACAAGTCCTTCCACTCTGGGTGTTGCTCCTCAGCCTCTTTTTTAGCATTAAAAGCAGGTGTAATCAAGACTCGATTCATCAAGGTGATTGCACCCAGGGACATTAGCAAAAACGGAATATGGCGTGATTGACTGATGATCACTAAACTTCCACCTGTAATAGCAATCAAGCTGATGAGGATATTAACGGTAAACCAAACTCTCGCCTGCTTTTTCGTTTCCAAATACTTTTCTTTTGTCATGTGCTTCTCCCTTAAGATCGCTTATATCGTAAAACAATTACCATAATCATACAGGATTATTCTATGTATTTCAAGTTAGCTAACAACTAGTGAAAAGAGGATAAAAAAGAAGCGCAAGAAACGCTTCTGTACGATTAGTTATTTTGCCAAGTTTCTTGGTTTTCCTTGAAACGGCGCAACATTTCCAAACCTTCAGAGGTAATATAACCTTGTTCTTCTGCCAAATGAATCAGTTCTGTGTAGTTAGACAAGGTTTCGAGTTGAACGCCAGCTTCTGCAAATTTCTTATCGGCTTTTTCCAATTGGTAGGTGAAGATAGCCACCACACCAAGGACATCTGCTCCTTCACGTTTCGCAGCTGCGACAGCATCCAAAACTGAACCGCCTGTAGAAATCAAATCTTCCACCACTACCATCTTTTGACCTTGTGGGACACGGCCTTCGATTTGGTTCCCAGCACCATGATCTTTTGGTTTGCTACGAATGTAGGCAAAAGGCAAGTTCATCTTGTCAGCGATAATGGCACCGTGAGGAATCCCTGCAGTTGCTGTTCCAGCAATCACTTCTACTTCAGGGAAAGCTTCTTTGATTTTGTCTACAAATCCATTCTCAATCAAGGTACGAGTTTCAGGATAAGCGAGGGTCACACGATTATCTGTATAAATAGGGGACTTGATCCCTGAAGCCCAAGTAAAAGGCTCTTCTGGTTTCAAATAAACGGCTTCAATTTTTAGAAGATGGCTGGCAATATCTTTAGCTAATGACATAATAACTCCTTTTTTACGATTTTAATCGAATACGAATTAAATAGGAAATAGTTTTAAACAATAACAGTATAGGTTGGTGAATGCGTTAGGAAAAGTCCCATCGGACTTTCCAGAGTTCCGACACTTGTTTGAAAGAAACGATAATTTTTTTTCAAACAAGTTAGGGAATGGTTTAGGGAAGGCCCCATCGGGCTCCGATTATTCCGACGATTAGAAGAAAGAAACGATATTTTTCTTTCTTCTAATCTAGTGAATGCGTTAGGAAAAGTCCCATCGGACTTTCCAGAGTTCCGACACTTGTTTGAAAGAAACGATAATTTTCTTTCAAACAAGTTAGTGAATAGTTTAGGGAAGGCCCCATCGGGCTCCGATTATTCCGACGATTAGAAGAAAGAAACGATATTTTTCTTTCTTCTAATCTAGTGAACTCGTTAGGGAAGATCCTATCGGACTTCCCGTAGAGCTACAAAAGTTTCACTTTTAGTAGCTCTTACGAGTTCCACTGTCTCTTAATCTCATGGTAAGCATCCCATGGGTTTTCTGCTTGGATGATCGGACGTCCAACGACAATGTAGTCTGAACCGATGGCGTGGGCTTCTTGTGGGGTCATGACCCGTTTTTGGTCACCAATTTCTGCTCCCGCAGGACGGATACCTGGGGTTACACAGACAAACTCTTCTGATGTAGCCTTCTTGATCAAATCAACTTCATGGGCTGAACAAACAACTCCGTCCAAACCAGCCTCTTGTGCTTTTCGGGCATAATTAACTACTGATTCTTGGACAGTGGTTTGGATGTTTTGGCAATCACGCATGTCTTCTTCACTGGTAGAAGTCAACTGAGTCACCGCCACCAACTTGGCCCCTGACCCAAGTGCTTTTTTAGCTTCGCGCATCATCTCTACACCGCCGGCCGCATGAACTGTCACCATATCCACACCAAAGGTGCCAAGGACAGACATTGCTGACTTAACCGTATTTGGGATGTCGTGCAATTTTAGATCCAAGAAAATACTGTGGCCACGACCTTTCAGATAGTGGACAATTTCTGGTCCAACTGCATAGAAAAATTCCATTCCTATTTTTACAAAAAGTTTTTCATCTTCTGGGAAATGTTCTAAAAAGTTTTTTACATCTTCAAAAGCTGGAAAGTCAAGGGCGATGATGGGACGTTCTTCACGCATGGGTTTCTCCTTTTAATGGGTGACATTTTTTCCACAAAAAAACCTTGCCCGAGGCAAGGTTACACGAAAATTAGGTAGTATCTACCCTGATTCACCGTCTAGACCTTAGGAGCCTCTCTGGACCACTTTAAAGGTTTTTCTACATTGTAGTACGATATTAAAGAAAAGTCAAGAAATAATCATAAAACGTTCGGATTCCATCTGTCTTTTTCATCTTTCGACTAGGAAAGATTCATAAACATGTTAAAAGATTGACGAATAAACGTTTTTCCTGTAAAATTTTTGCTATGCTGAGTAAGGGTTGTTTCAGTTGTAGCTTACTCAGTAGCCTGTTGGGGTTGTAGCCAGCAGGCATTTTTTATTTTCATGATAATCCTTATAATAGATTTTCTCGAACATGTTTTCGTAAGTTCTCAAGAGTGTCAATGCCATATCGATCCATGACCTGCGGCAGGGCTTCGATGATCGTTGGACAAGCATAAGGATCGGTGAAATTGGCAGTGCCGACACCGATCGCAGAAGCGCCAGCAATCATCATTTCAATCGCTGCTTCTGCTGAATCTACACCCCCCATTCCAATGATTGGAAGTTTCGTGGATTGGGCTACTTGGCGGATGAGTTTCAAGGCTACTGGGAAGATAGCTGGTCCTGACATACCTCCCGTACCATTGGCAATAATAGGCTTACCAGTCTTGAGGTCGAAGCGCATCCCGACCAAGGTATTGATCATGGTTAAGCCACTTGCTCCCGCATCTTCCGCAGCCTTGGCTACTTGAGTGATGTCTGCTACACTAGGGGTCAATTTAACGTAGACAAGGACTGAGGATGCTTCTACTGCAGCTTTTACCGCATCATAGGCCAACTCAGGAACCTGACCAATCAAAAGCCCGTTATTCCCATGGTCCACATTGGGACAAGAGATATTAAGCTCGATGGCCTTTACATTTGGTGCTTGAGAAATCTTCCGCGATACCGTCGCATACTCTTCGTTGGAAAATCCTGCTACGTTGGCAATAATCGGTAGATCTGGATAATGCTGGGCTAACCAAGGGAGTTTCTCTGCGAGAACGACATCGACACCTGGATTTTGGAGACCAATGGCATTGAGCATTCCTGCAGGAGTCTCTGCGACACGTGGTGTGGGATTGCCAAAACGAGCCTCAGCTGTCGTTGCCTTGATCATAATGGATCCTAATAAGTCCAAGTCATAGTATTTGGCATATTCTTGGCCAAACCCAAAACAGCCAGAAGCTGGGATGATGGGATTTTTCAAGTCTAATCCTGGTAAGGATACAGCTAATCGATTACTAGTCATACTTTCCTCCCTACATCACAATCGTACCAGTTTCAAAGACTGGACCATCTTCACACACGCGTTTATTGGCTGCTTGGCTTGCATTTTCCAGATGAACGACACAGGCATAGCAAGCTCCCATCCCACAGGCCATACGGGATTCCATTGAAATATAGGCCCGAGGGTGATCATAGAACTTGCTGTTGACGTATTTGAGCATACCAGGGGCTCCACATGAATAAACCGCATCAATATCTTCATTGAGTGTTTCCACTACAGTTGACACATTACCTTGGATCCCATAGGAACCATCGTCAGTTGTAATGGTCACTTGCCCATACTGCTTCAACTCTTCTTCAAGGATAACCGCTTCTTTAGTAGAAAATCCAAGGACAGAATGGACTTCTACTCCTTGCTCATGTAGCTGTTTAGCCACTTGGACCAAGGGAGGTACTCCAATCCCGCCACCGATAATCAAAGTACGCGCCCCTTGGCCAATACCTTTTAGGTCAAAGCCATTCCCTTGAGGACCCATGACACTTAGAAAACTACCAATAGGCAGCTGAGAAAAGATGGCCGTTCCGCCTCCTTCTACGCGATAGATGAGGCGACAGGTATGGCTGGCTTGATCAATCTCTGAGATAGAAATGGGACGACGAAGGAGCTTAGAGTCATCCGGTACACGGATATGGAGAAACTGCCCAGCTAGCATCTGCTCGACCATTTGCCCCTTCAAGACCATTGAAAAAATCCGTGGCGCAATTTCTTCTTGAGCGATTAACTCCATGTCTTCCATCATGATTTTTCCAAACCGTTTTTTACAGCTGTCACTGACCATTGGTTTCCTCTTCTTTCTTCCAGCAAAAAAGACCTCGCAAAAGCAAGGTCCTACAAATGATCAGCTAGACTCAGTCCGCTGATCTTTTTTTCTGTCTTTCCTTGCAGGCCTCTCTGGACCCCTTAAAGGTTAAATTTGTATCATTATATCGTGCTACTAGATGCTTGTCAAGTAGAAATCGGTGATTTAAGAAGCTTTCTTGGGATCAAAATCCTCTGGGATCGGTTTGATGTATTGCATGGCGATTCGGTTCTCAGGCTTGCGATCGACCAGGTAAAGAACCAACAAGAAGACCCATTCCAGAGGCTTCATCAGATAGTAAATGACATCCATAGCCCATTTCTTCTTGATATGTTTAGCAAAAGGATAGCCATAGCGGTCATAATTGCGACGTAAGAAGCGATGGAAACGTGGCGTCTTTTCTTCCAGTACTTGCTCAAAGGCATTGGCAATGCAGAGCTGTCGATTGACGACCACTGGATGACCATGCCGGACTCCCATCCGCTGGGGCTTGACCACCTTTTCATGGCCACCTGCTGCGACCGTACAGAGATAATGCTCATCTATGATCAGATTCTGAGGAGGAATCTTTTCCGAGAAAGTCCAATCTGCCGTATTGGTCCAGGCCTTGACCAAGCTATCAGGTCGCTGACCAAAAAGCATCAGAACCATGACCAATACAGCTAACAAGGGAAGGGCAAAGACGACCGCCAGCCAAGGCCAGTGTTTGGATTGGTGGAGGATGGTGTGAAAGCGCTGGAGAATGGGATTGTCATAGACCCTATTTGGATCAGACTCTCCCTCCCACTCCTTCATCCTGGTCCTTAAGAGACTAATGGAATAAACTAACCAGAAAACCGTGTGACAACCGATGACTTGCAACTGGATGTCAAACAATCCTACCAGCACCAAACCCATCAATATCCCACTGATACAAAAGATATTCAAAAGTGGAGACAAGGAATTAGCATCCCGGTAGGAATAAATGACCAGAGCCAAGAGGGAAATAAGAGCCAAGGTAATGATAGTTGGCAGAGCCTCTGTCCAAATCATGGTATGCTTCTGCTCATTAATGAGCTGTTTTGTCCAATCATAACCGGTCAGATCCTTTACCTGATAGATAATGAAAGATTCTAGAATACAGCCAAAGAATCCTATCCAAAGGATCACAAAGTACTTGCGATTGTTGACCCTTCGTTTAATTTTTTCCTCTTCTTTCTCGTCATAGACACCGACCAGCTCCTTTTCCAAGGTCTGGGCCTGTATCGTAGACCATCTAGAAATAACATACAGAATCACAAAGATATTAGGAACAAAATAACTGACCCCTAGGGCATGAACCAGAATTGTAACACTGTAAACTGCAACTCCAAAAATAGCATTCCAGAAACCCAAAGATTGGATATTTCCTGGCAAGCTCCCGACAATTAGAAAAGCAGACAAACTAAGAAATATCAGGAAGTTGGTCATAAAGTTCATCTTTAATACACTGGCTAAAAATTTAGTCTCCAGTTCCTGGTTCCATTTTTTGTACCAGTTAGCAATTTTTTTCATAAGGCCTCCAAAGCTTATCTTTTCCATCATTCTACCAAGGTGTTAACATTCCTTCAATTCTAAACCTGATTTATAGGGAAAAATCCTTCTAGAGACTGATACCAGCTAGGATTTTCTGCGAAAAGTATGTTAAAATATAAGCATGAGAATCCAACAATTACATTACATTATCAAAATCGTCGAAACAGGCTCTATGAATGAGGCATCCAAACAACTCTTCATTACCCAGCCAAGTTTGTCTAATGCTGTGCGGGACTTGGAAAAAGAAATGGGGATTGACATCTTCATCCGTAATCCCAAAGGTATCACTCTGACCAAGGATGGGATGGAGTTCCTTTCTTATGCCCGTCAAGTCGTGGAGCAGACCCAACTCTTAGAAGAACGCTATAAAAATCCAGTAGCCAATCGGGAGCTCTTTAGCGTATCATCCCAGCACTATGCCTTCGTGGTCGAAGCCTTCGTCTCTCTCCTCAAGAAAAGTGACATGGAGAAATACGAGCTCTTCCTACGGGAGACTAGAACCTGGGAAATCATCGATGACGTCAAGAACTTCCGAAGTGAGATTGGTGTCCTCTTCCTGAATGGGTACAACCGGGATGTCCTCTCAAAAATGCTAGATGATAGCCACCTCAAGGCAACCCACCTCTTCACAGCCCAGCCCCACATCTTCGTCAGCAAGTCCAATCCGTTGGCAAACAAAGATGTGGTCAAGCTAGAAGACCTAGAAGACTTCCCTTATCTCAGCTATGACCAAGGGACCCACAACTCCTTCTACTTCTCAGAAGAGATCCTCTCCCAAGAGCATCACAAAAAGTCTATCGTGGTCAGCGACCGTGCCACCCTCTTCAATCTCTTGATTGGTCTGGACGGCTACACTATTGCGACCGGTATCCTCAATAGCAACCTCAACGGAGACAATATCGTCTCCATCCCACTAGATATTGATGACCCAATCGAGCTGGTCTATATCCA
This sequence comes from Streptococcus sp. AM43-2AT, assembly GCF_003603405.1. Taxonomy (NCBI): domain Bacteria; kingdom Bacillati; phylum Bacillota; class Bacilli; order Lactobacillales; family Streptococcaceae; genus Streptococcus; species Streptococcus sp. AM43-2AT. The sequence continues at coordinate 517,170 of NZ_QTND01000001.1, forward strand.
ACATGAGAAAGCTAGCCTCTCCAAGATGGGTGAGAAATTTATCGAATACTTACTTGAGGAAGTCCGATTTGATAAATAAGGACTAACCATCTACACAAGCCCAATAAAAACACCTGAAACAAGTAGCCTTCTACTTCCTTCAGGTGTTCTTTTATTGTCTTAATTTAGAAAACACTTGGCCAATCTTCCCTTCAATAACCAGGTCCGCCTGCTTGTCTTGCTGGATACTGGTTTTGTTGATCACGACAAGATTCTTCCCTTGGAAATATTGTATCAAGCTGGCTGCTGGATAGACCACAAGGGAAGTTCCACCGATGATGAGAAGGTCAGCCTCTTGGATAGCTCGAGCTGCTTGGCTAAAGACGTCCATATCGAGGGGTTCCTCGTAAAGGGTCACATCCGGCTTGACCACCTTGCCACAGTCGAGGCAATGAGGAATAGTCCCTGCCAAAGCTAGAAAGGCCTCCAGATCATAAAAGCGCTGACAGCCCGTACAGTAATTGCGATCGGCACTACCATGGAGTTTCAAGACTTTTTTAGATCCTGCCATCTCATGGAGACTATCAATATTTTGCGTCACCACTGCCTTAAGCTTCCCTGTCTGCTCCAGCCAAGCAAGATAACGATGGGCTACATTGGGTTTGGCATCAGGATAGAGCAGGTATTTCTTATAAAAGTCGAAAAAATCCTCTGGATAGCGCTCAAACATGGTATGAGAGACCAATTGCTCAGCTGTAAAATGACGACCTAAGGTGACACTATAGACGCCATCTGAGCTACGAAAATCTGGAATATTGGACTCTGTAGAGACACCTGCTCCACCAAAAAAGACAATATTCTGACTACGGTCAATCACGTCCTGCAACTCTTTTAGTTTATCCATGTCTTCCTCCTCACAAGAGAGCCTCGATAAGGGCATTGGCCTGGTCGAAATAAAAAGGTTCTCGTTGATAAACAATCCCCGTCTCCTGGGCCAAGCTCACTAAGAGCTCCATAAAATGTTGAGAAGAGAAACCTGTCGTCCGGTGCAATTTTTCCTCATCAAAGGGTTTGATCAAATGGGCCAAAGGATTGCGGACAGATTTTTCCAACTCCCGCAGTTGCTTGGCCGCATCCATGGTGGAATCCGGCAAGTCTAAAAGTAAAATCAACTCCGTCAAACTGGACGAATTGACTGCACTCTCGCTATGGAAATTCTGCAAGGCTGGATGGTCAGATGACCGAATTTTGTCAAACTTCCAATGGTCATAGCTAGACTCCTTGGAGTTGTGAATGTAGTCTGCAATATCAGGGATCTGCATTTCAATCAAGCGCATAAAGATCCGGTAAATAGCAGGACTCACCGCACGAATGAAGTCAATCATCTGATCGTTGCGGAGCTTAGCTTCTAAGTCATAAAGGTAGTTAGCTAGCTGTTCCTCTTCTGGATCCTCATGCCAAAAAAGCTGAAAACCTGTTGCATCCAGCAACTTGGTTCTCAACTTTTGGTTCATGATTGGCTGGATATTAAGCTCTCGACGCTCGGCCATTAAGTCCAATAAGGTCAAGACCAGCTCTGGCACTTCCTTCTGCTTCTTAGCAGAGCGGAGGGCCCGACCATACTGGTAGGTCTGAAGGTCGTAAAGCCACTCATCATGAAGATATTCTGTCATTAGTCTGCAATCAAGGTTTCAAGACCAACTTTCATCATATCTGTGAAAGTATTTTGACGTTCTTCAGCTGTCGTATCTTCTTCTGGATTGACCAAGCTATCAGAAATGGTCATGATGGCAAGGGCATCAACATGGTGTTGAGCGGCAAGATAGTAAAGCGCTGCCGCTTCCATTTCTACAGCTTTTACGCCCCATTTACCAAGCTCTAAGTTCTTTTCAAAGTAGTTTGAATAGAAGACATCAGAAGACAAGACATTGCCGACATGCGTCGTCATGCCAAGGTCTTTGGCAATGTGGTAGGCTTTATCTAACAAATCAAAGCTAGCGATTTGTGGGAAATCATACATAGGCCAATCATTGCGGATGATGTTTGAGTTGGTGGCTGCTGCTTGGGCCAAGACCAATTCACGGACATGGACATCGCCATTCAAAGAACCAGCGGTACCCACACGGATGAGCTTCTTCACACCGTAGTCTACGATCAACTCACGCGCATAGATAGAGATCGATGGCATCCCCATTCCAGTACCCATGACAGATACACGATGACCTTTGTAAGTACCCGTGTAACCAAACATGTTCCGAACTTCGTTGAAGCAAACAGCGTCTTCTAAAAAGTTCTCAGCGATAAATTTCGCACGAAGAGGATCTCCAGGGAGGAGAATTTTATCAGCAATTTCACCTTGCTTAGCAGCAATATGGATAGACATGTTTAAGATATAAAGGGCGACAGAGAACAAAGGAAAAATAGGAAACTGACGACGCATCGCAGATGCTAGGCAGTTTATCTTTTTTTCACAGTTCTCCGCCCGTATTCAGTTCAGCGAATACGGTTAACCCTTCCTTTCTGTGTGTATTTTTTGTTTAGAAAAGCTTTCCACTTGTACTCAAATTTGAACACAGGTTTCATGCTTTCTGTTTTCATAATAGAGGGCAGGCACCAAAAAGAGGGTTATTCTTAACCCGAATGAGCCTGTTTCCTTTATGCCTACTTAAATTATACCATAAGAAGATAGGATTCATCTAATGGATAGGTTAAAAGGCTAGTATGTAATTCTTCCGACCCTTAACCATCTTCTGACGCTCTCACTTTTGGTCTGATCAACCCTTTCCATGAAATCCGATCCAAGGCCCTTCCAAGTGCATGAGCTAGAAAAGCGGCTAGCAAAAGATAAGGCAGAGCTTCTAACCCTTGACCCGTAAAGCCGATTACTAGCCCTGTAGCAGAAAAGGGAGCATTTAGGGTCACGGTCAAAAAGCAAACAGCGCCAATCAGTAGTAGGGTAGATAGACCCTCAAATCCAAAAGCTAGAGTTATAAGTGACGCTCCTGCCATTCCCAGTGCAAAGGAAGGTGTCAGAGTCCCTCCGTAAGCCCCCGCCCAGAGAGTAAGCAAAACGACGAGTGCTTTTAGGACAAATAAGACTAATGCCGTCTTCCATGGAATGCCATTGATGACCTCCTGAGCGACCATTCGTCCATTTCCTAGAAGGTGGGGGAGGTTCTGAGCTAGGAAAGCTAAGAAAAGAAATGCCAGTGGAAGAGTCAGAAAAATACGCTGGTCTTTGATCCGATGAGCAGTGGCTTGCTTGGTCAAGCGCGCAAATCCATAAGCTAGGGGCGTTAAGACCAAGACTAAGATCGGCATCATCCACAATACCTGTAGTGACCAAGTCGTATCCAGCATCTTGTAGAGTGCATGATCTGAAATCACCCAACCTGCTACAAAAGCAGCTATATAGGTCGTGACCCCTGCTAGGACAAAGCGTTTAAGTGAAAATGCAATGCCTAAGGTTTCAAATATAAAAAACACACTCGTTAATGGGACTTGGTAAACCGCAGCCAAACCTGCCCCCGCCCCACAAGCGATTAGGAAAATACGATCTGTCAGAGATAGGTCAAAACCTTTCGCAAGAGGCCCTGCCAACAAGGCGCCAATCTCTCGGGGCGCTCCTTCTTTTCCGATAGGGGCCCCAGCTCCTACGGCAACGATTTGCCAGCTAGAATGGAGCAACTGTTTCCTGAAATGAAGGGCGGAACGGGAATCCTCCTCCTTCATCTGACCCTTGATGGAGAGGAGCTTCCCCTTTCGTTGTAAGAAATACCAGACTAAGGCCGAGGTAAGACCTACAATTAGTAAACTGATCCCTATCCGATAAGGAGGAACTCCATCCGTCAAAAAGTCAGACTGATGCTCTGATTGACCAAAGGCCAATCCTTCCACTAATTCTAAAAGGAAATGAAGAAAAATACCCGCTAAACCCGAAACAAGCCCTAGCAGACAAGCTACTAGGACCATTCTCAATTTATAGGGAATTGCTTGGATGGTTCTCACAATTCTTTCCATCTTTATTACAATTCAGCAAGAATCGCTTTCAGCAATCCTTTGAAGTCTCCTTTGACGCGCTCCGTCACTTCCACTACTTCTTCGTGGTTAAGCTCTTCTTGGAAACCAGCCGCAAAGTTGGTAATACATGAAATACCAAGAACTTTCAAACCAGAGTGAGCCGCAATGATGACTTCAGGAACAGTTGACATACCGACAGCATCTGCACCAAGAGTCTTATATGCACGGATTTCAGCTGGAGTTTCATAAGTTGGACCTGTCACACCGATATAAACCCCATCATCCAGTTTAATGCCCAATTTGTCTGCTACTTGATGAGCAGTCTCACGGTATTCTGGAGTGTAAGCTTTCGACATATCAGGGAAACGTGGACCAAAGTCATCCAAGTTTTCACCGATCAATGGGTTTTGACCTGTCATATTGATGTGGTCAGTAATAGCCATCAAGGTACCAGGACCGAAGCCGATACCTCCAGCAGCGTTGGTTACAAGCACTCCTTCACATCCCAAAACTTTCATGACACGAACTGGGAAAGTCACCACTTCCAATGGGTTTCCTTCGTAGAAGTGGAAACGACCTTGAAGAGCCAAGACTTTACGTCCAGCAAGATCACCATAAACCAATTTACCAGCGTGTCCGACTACTGTGGATTGACCCCAGTTTGGAATGTCAGAGTAGTCTACTACGACTGCATTTTCGATTTCTTCAGCCAATTCTCCAAGACCTGAACCAAGGATCAATCCGAACTCAGGAGCTTCGATTCCTTTGCCCTTCAAAAATGCTGCTGTTTCATTGATTTTTGCTAATAATGTCATTGTGTTTCTCCTTTTATTTCTTAAGTAATCTACCAATTTTGTCAAAGGTGTTAGCGTTGCGAATAGTGATCTCACGATAGAAAGGCATCTTCATCAGATGTTTGTGGTAGGCGGTTTTAGCGTAGCTTGCTTCTGAGAATTTCCCCCAGAAAACAGCTAGCTTGCCAAAGTGGAGCACTTCATCCCCTAGCTTCAAAGCAAGCAACTTCTCTTCTAGGGATTCCCTATCCAAGCCCTCGGTGTAAAAGAGCACATCCTTGCGAGCCATCTCTTCTGTCCACCATTGCGGTAAGTTTGCACATTCTGCTTCATAGTCTTTTCGACTCAGCAGAGAAAAGCGTTCAATAAAGGGATAATGTGTTTCAAAGAAGGTCGACAGGCACTCTAATAACTGAGATCGAGAAAGACCTGTCGTAAAGAAGATATTGCCACTGTTGATGTAGGTTTCCACTTGTTCCAATCCCAGCTCCGTCAATTCTTGACGAAGTTGAGCCATGACCACCTTGTTCTTGCCACCAATATTGATTCCTCTTACGAGTAAGGCAAAACGCGTCATCTTAGACCAATTTATCTAAGAAACTTTCACCGATCATGGCTTTCTCAACACCGAAGTTGTCCGCAATTGTTGCTGAGATGTCGGCGAAGTGTCCAACTGGAAGCAAGCCACTACCTTTAAAGGATGGGCTGTAAGCCAAGAATGGGATGTATTCACGCGTATGGTCAGTACCAGCGTAAGTTGGGTCATTCCCATGGTCAGCCGTAATCATCAAGAGGTCATCTTCGCGCATGGCTGCGATGATTTCTGGCAAGCGCTCGTCAAACTCATGCAAGCAATCACGGTAACCATGAGGATCACGACGGTGTCCGTAAAGAGCATCAAAGTCAACCAAGTTCGTGAATGAGAAACCATGTTTGAAATCTTCTGATTTCATCGCTTTGATCAAGTTGTCAATACCGTGGCTGTTTGATTTGTTGTGGCCCATATCGTGGTTGATACCTGCTCCGTTGAAGATATCACTGATCTTACCAACTGAGTAGGTGTCGATACCTGCATCGTTCAATTTGTCCAAAACTGTTGGAGCAAATGGAGATACAGCCAAGTCACGACGGTTTGCCGTACGTGTGAAGTTTCCAGGCTCACCAACATAAGGACGCGCAATGATCCGACCAAGAAGGGCTGGACGTTCCAAAGTGATGGAACGAGCGTATTCACAGATACGGTAAAGTTCATCCAAAGGAATGACGTCTTCGTGAGCTGCGATTTGAAGAACTGGGTCAGCTGATGTATAGATAATCAACTCGCCTGTTTCCATTTGGCGTGGTCCGAAGTCATCGATAACAGCTGTACCAGAATAAGGTTTGTTGGCCTCGCGGATGACCTTGCGACCTGAGAATTCTTCGATTTTTGTCAAGATTTCTTCTGGGAATCCATTCCAGAAAGTATCAAACGGTTCTGTAATATTAAGCCCCATGATTTCCCAGTGACCTGTCATAGTATCTTTTCCAAGAGAGACTTCTTCTAACTTGGTTGCGTAACCAGTTGGATTGCTCTCAGCTGGAACAGTCTTCAAGGCTTGTTCACGAGGAATATTTCCAAGACCAAGTTTTGCCATATTTGGTACATTCAAACCAACTGATTTTGAGATGTGACCAAGAGTATCTGATGAGCCATCAGGTACACCAGCATTGACAAAGTTATTAGCATCTGGAGCTGCTCCGATCCCTACAGAATCTAGTACCACCAAGTGAATACGATTAAATTTTGACATAAACTGCCTCTTTCCTTTATTAAACTAGCTATATTATACCACTTCCCTATAAGAAGAGAGCCGTTTTAAACCCGGACCCTCTTTAGAGAAACCTATTTTTCGATGATGACAGGGCCTTCTGGTGTCCCTACGATCACTTTTGAAATCATGTTCAAGAACAAACCGTGCTCTACAACCCCTACGGTGTGATCCAGTTCATTGGCCAGAGCTTCCGCATCCTGAATCACCTTGAGATCCAAGTCAATGATATAGTTGCCTTGGTCGGTGACAAAGCGTTGACCATCCTTTTCACGATAAGCTGGAGAATAGCCCTTCTTCTCAAAATGACGGAAAAGATTCTCTGCTCCGTATTGAACGACTTCTACTGGCAGTTTAAAGGCACCAAGCGTTTCCACTTGTTTTGACTCATCGACAATCCAGATGCAGTCTTTTGAGTTGGTTGCAACAATTTTCTCCATCAAGAGGGCACCGCCTCCACCTTTGATGCCGTTCAAAGCAGGGTCTACTTCGTCCGCACCATCGATGGTCAAGTCCACCACTTCGACATCATCGATCGCTTTGAGAGGAATTCCCAAGCCTTCTGCCTGTTCATAGGTCACGCTTGAGGTCGTTACAGCTGTAATCTGCAAGCCTTCTTCCTTGATGCGACGTCCCAATTCAGCCACAAAATAATAAGCAGTTGACCCTGTACCAAGACCGACAATCATGCCGTCTGTAACAAACTCAGCCGCCTTAATGCCAACCTGTTCTTTTAGGTTTACCATCTTAGACCTCCATTTCTATTCATATTTAGTATAGCATATTGGTCGACAGATTTCACCACTTAACTGAAAACCTTTTCAACTCCTCCTTCTAAAAGCAATGTCTTGCCCCTCTAGCTAGTTTACGATAGAATAGAAGAGAATACACAGGAAAAGAGAAGATAGATGATTACTAGAGAATTTGATACCATTGCTGCTATCTCGACTCCTCTCGGTGAGGGAGCGATCGGGATTGTCCGCCTAAGTGGGACAGACAGCTTTAAAATTGCACAAAAAATCTTTAAAGGAAAAGACTTAAGCAACGTGGCCAGCCACACCCTCAACTACGGCCACATCGTAGATCCAGCTAAGGATGAGATTCTGGATGAAGTCATGGTTGGAGCCATGCGCTCGCCTAAAACCTTCACTCGTGAAGACATTATCGAAATCAACACTCACGGTGGGATTGCGGTGACCAACGAAATCCTGCAATTGGTGATTCGTGAAGGGGCTCGTCTAGCGGAGCCTGGTGAATTTACCAAGCGGGCCTTCCTGAATGGTCGTGTCGACTTGACCCAGGCGGAGGCGGTCATGGATATTATCCGGGCCAAGACCGATAAGGCTATGAATATTGCAGTCAAACAGTTGGATGGATCCCTTTCTGATCTCATCAACAACACGCGCCAAGAGATCCTCAATACTCTGGCTCAAGTCGAAGTCAACATCGACTATCCTGAGTACGACGATGTCGAGGAAGCAACCACTGAGATCATTCGCGAAAAGACTACTGAATTTGAAGCCCTCTTGACCAACCTCCTCAAGACGGCTCGCCGTGGTAAGATTCTTCGCGAGGGGATTTCTACTGCTATCATCGGGCGACCTAACGTCGGCAAGTCTAGCCTTCTGAACAATCTCCTGCGCGAGGAAAAAGCCATCGTGACCGATATCGAAGGGACGACCCGTGACGTCATCGAGGAATACGTCAATATCAACGGGGTTCCCCTCAAGCTCGTCGATACGGCTGGAATCCGGGAGACAGAGGATATCGTCGAACGCATCGGGGTGGAACGCTCTCGGAAAGCCCTCAAAGAAGCTGATCTGGTCCTCCTGGTCCTCAACGCTAGCGAGCCTCTTACTGATCAAGATCGGCAGCTCCTTGAGATCTCCCAAGACAGCAACCGCATCATCCTTCTCAACAAGGTTGATCTCCCGCAACAAATCGAGTTGGACGAGATCCCAGCTGATCACATCAAGATTTCTGTCCTTAAAAACCAAAATATCAACCAAATTGAAGACCGCATCAACGCCCTCTTCTTTGAAAATGCTGGCCTAGTGGAGCAAGATGCTACTTACCTCTCAAATGCCCGCCATATCTCTCTCATCGAGAAAGCCGTTGAAAGCCTTCAAGCTGTCAACGAAGGCCTGGCCATGGGCATGCCAGTAGATCTCCTTCAAGTCGATCTGACCCGCACTTGGGAAATCCTTGGCGAAATCACAGGAGACGCTGCACCAGACGAGCTCATTACCCAACTCTTCAGCCAGTTCTGTCTTGGTAAGTAAAACTATTAAAATATACTATACTATTAGAGACTTTCCTTAGGTGAGTACGGACGTCAGCGAACTTCGAAGAAGTTCCATGACTTAGTTTTGAATCTAACGTTTCAAAACTCCCGAGTGCTTGAAACAATAATGTTTCAAGCACTTTTCTCACGGCGGAAAGTCTCAAGTATTTCTTCAAAAATCAAATTTGTTTAACAGCTACAGTTTCACTCATTAAAAAAATCTGTAAATCAGTTTTATATAATAATAAAAATGAGGCTGGGACAAAAGTCCTAGCCTCTAAATTGTCTTTGAATTGTCGAGCAAGACGCAGTGGTTGAGTGGGCTCTACTACGCTGATTTCATCAGCTTTTACAGCCCTACTCAACTGTGCGGAGGTGGGACAACGAAATCGAATTCTAACAAATGACCGATTTCTATCCCACTCTCATTCTTTTTTATTTCCCTTGTTCTAATCGCTCGACGGTTTGGTAAGCTTGGTAGATCAAGAAGAGTCCTACTGCTGTTAAGAAAGGAATAGCAAGAGGGAGTTCTGTCTCGATTTGGCCAAATGGTGAATTGCCAATAAAGTGAAGGCCAAAGCCAGCTACTAAATAGAACCAACCAGTCAGCATCAAGTCCTTGCGACCTTTTGTAGCTTGAATGATCAAGTAGAGACCTAGCATGAACAGAGCTGTGTAGACCCAGTGAGATACGACCCCATTCATGATCCGCCCTAAGATACCAGATACTGCATAAGAGAAGCCTTCTGGCATATCTTGACGGATATAGGCAAAGTCCTCCACAATCTGGAAACCAAGACCAGAAGCAATCGCTAAAAGGAAGATGGACTTGATCCGACGCACATTGAACAAATAGAGGACAAAGAAGATCGGAATCAACTTGAAGGGTTCCTCAAAGAGGGGCCCTGCAATAGCACTCTCATACTGGTTCCAAAAATCGCTATTGGGCGCTACTGCTTGAATCATCTCATGGAAATAGGTATTGGCAAAACTAGACAACCAACCTGCGATCAAGCCGCCACCTAGAAGTGAAAAGAGGACTGGAATCCAGGACAACTTCCACTTCTTAGCGAAATGAAAGAGAGCCCAAACAGCAGGAATCGCATATACTAGAAGCAAGAGGACAGAGATACCAATGATCCCATACTGGGACCCAGTCATCCAACCAGCAGTGATAGACTGCGTCTCATAAGCTAGACCAATGGAGAGCAAGAATAAAAATAGAAACAAAATCGATTTGCGTTTCATAAAAAACCTTTCTTTAAAACAATTAAAAAGGCTGGAAATCCAGTCTTTTTGTCTGTATGGTTATTGTAACAATAAAAACTTAAAAAAACAATAAATGGATACGGAAATTGCGAATACTGGTTGCTGCTGTTTATTGATGATATTTTTGGGACCATTCGAAACAACACAGATCTAAAACATCAACACACGGTTCAACTATAAGTGTTTCATTTCTAATTCTGCCCCTGCTGGCATATAAAAGATTCTTAGAAATGTTATTCTAATAGGCTTTAGATAATTCAGGTCAATTCTGTCTAACTTATTTTTATATCAACCTTTACTTTAACACTTTTTATAACTCATCAATTCACCGATGGTGCTCTTTTGAGTTCTACTTTACTACGGTAATTCTACCTTCAAAGTCATATCCGTCGGTTGTAACACTTTTTGAACCTCTACGAGGAAGGCTAGTCCATTATCAGATGGAGAATACTGCAATGTGATATGGATGACTTTTTTGTCAAAGTTATCGCCATATCGCTCCACATATTGCTTGCTTTCTAGGAAATAGATGTAATTGTTAATTTTTTCCTGCAAAATTTTCAAATGAACCGCTTCTATTTCTTCCTGCCAATCAAGAGGGTCTACTAGAAGAAGTTCCAAATAATTTTCAACTATACCAATTGCGTCCAGTTCATTTGGTTTTAGTTCTGAGGAGATAGTTTTTTGTATCAGTTCTTCAAATTCTTGAATAGAAAACAACTGTTTAATAGATGATGGATTTACTAACATACGAACTGGTGAGGATCTAAAGTAATTTTGTCTAGCTACTTCTTTACTTCCCTTAGTCACCCATTCTCCAGTTCGTAAGAACAGCTCAACCTCGTAAGCATCCTGTTCTGACCTTAAAGCTTTATCTACTAATTCTTTACTAAGTGGATAAGTAACTTCTCTATCTTGAATTCCCCCTGTCATCCAGGAAATTGTATAATTACCATTTTCTTCAGTTATAATAAACCCATTTCTTTTTATTATTGTCATAGTATTCCTTTTTGTCTATTTCAATGGCGATACATAATCATCTGGAAGTTTGCTTCTCCAGTCAATCCATTTTTTCTCAGCAAGTGGAAAAAATCGCTCAATCTCTCCCTGTATTATACCATACAAGGGCTTTCTCCAAGATCCGTTCTAGCATAAATTAAACAAAAAAAACACTGAATTTTCAGTGTTTTCTTTTTAAATTCTGTCCCCTGCTGGAATCGAACCAGCAACTACTCCTTAGGAGGGAGTTGTTATATCCATTGAACTAAGGGGACCTATAAAAAAAGAAGCGAGATTACTCCCGCCTCCTCATTCGTCTTAACGACGGATTTCTTTAATACGAGCTGCTTTACCTTGCAATGCACGAAGGTAGTACAATTTCGCACGACGTACTTTACCGTAACGTACAACTTCAATCTTTTCTACACGTGGAGTGTGTACTGGGAATGTACGTTCAACACCGACACCGTTAGAGATTTTACGAACAGTGTACATTTCAGTGTGTCCTTGACCTTTACGAGCGATAACAACGCCTTCAAAGATCTGGATACGTTCACGAGTTCCTTCGACAACTTTCGCGTGTACACGAACAGTGTCACCAGGACGGAATGCAGGGATATCAGTACGAAGTTGACCTTCAGTCAAGCTTTGAATTAATGGATTCATTTTATTCTCCTATCTTCGTCAATCTTGAGGGCTACTCCCTCAGCGGATAAACTGTATTTTTGTGCTTCCATTACGCACAAAGTTTATAATACCAAAAGAATGTCCTTTTGTAAAGGATTATTGCAACTTTTTCGCAACTTTTTGTCCACCATAGATAGACAGGGCTGGAAAGAGGCGAGTTGCGACCAGACAGACCAAGAGAAAGGCTGGCCAATGTTGGAAACCAAAGACCTCACACCCGATCAAGATTGGTCCAATCGTGGTCGAGGTTGCTCCGGCAAAGACTGCCGCATAGCCCAAGGCAGCTACCAGATAAACCGGAAGTCCAAAGAAAGGAGCTAGCCAAACACCCAGACTGGCCCCGATAGAAAAGAGTGGAGTCACTTCTCCTCCCTTATAGCCTGCCGCAATGGTCGACACCGTGAAGAGGAGCTTGAGGATCCAGTCTGCCCCAGTGATCAAGCCCTTCCCATCAGCTCCTTCAAAACTTTGGGAGATCAGATTGGTCCCCAGTCCCGTGTAGCGACCTGCTCCAATCAGATACAAGAGAATACTCAGACCGAGGCCAACCACTCCAATCCGCACATAGGGATTGGCAAAGGTCCTGGTAAAGCTTTGTTTAAAGGTGCCTAGGAGATAGGCAAAGAGCTTGCCTGTCAGACCAAAGATGACTCCCAAAAGAAGTAACTGCAAGAAGACTTGTGGGGATAGGGAGAGCTTGGCAGAAATGATCTGGGTAAACTTCTCTAGGCCCAAGGTGTGAGAAGTCCAACTAGCAACAAAGGCTGCAATGGCCGCAGGATAAAGAGCCCGCCACTCCAGTCTCCCAACCACTAGGACCTCCATAGCAAAGAAGATAGCAGCTAGAGGCGTCTGAAAGAGTCCTCCGAAGCCGGCAGCCATCCCAGTGACCAAATAGATACGTGAAGCGTGAGGGCCAAGTCCCTCTCTTCGAAGAGCATGGGCCACCGTTCCCCCAAGCTGGACCGCTACTCCTTCTCGACCAGCAGATCCACCAAAGAGATGGGTCAACCAGGTAGAAAGGATGGTCAAGGGAATCAAGCGCTTGGGAATGGCTTTCTCCCTTCCCTCTCCTACTTCAAAGAGGAGCTCCATCCCTTTTTGACTCTTACCTCCATAGGTGCGATTGAGATAGGTGATCAAGATACCGGCTAGAGGCAGAAAGGGTAAGAGATAGAGAAGGTAATCCGTACGAACCTCTCCAATCCCAATCAAGACACGCCCGAAGAGAGTATCAATTACCCCGACGATCCCCCCGATCATAATGGCATCTAGGGTATATACTAAGGTTCTTTTACTTATCGTCATCTCAAGCACCTTCGTCCCCATCTAATTGATCGGCCTGGTAGCCTCTGGAGCGCTTCATTAAGTCCCCATAAGTCGCAAGGATGGTCTCTTCATAGCGCTTTTCCTGCACCAAGCCAGCGACATTGGCTAAGACCTCATCTTCTCTGCCCCGATCCAAGATAGGATTTTGATGAGTTTCTTTGTACCGAATGATATCTTCTACACAGTGCATCCGGCGTTCCAATAAATGGACCAATTCTTTATCAATACTATCAATCTCTTGGCGAATCTTCTCTAATTCCATACTGGTCTCCTCACTTTTTGCTACCCATTTTATCAAAAATCGAGCTATCTTACTAGCCCTATCCAGCTATTGAACACTTTCATCAACAAAAAAAGTGCCTGCCACATGCAAACACCTTTCTTAACTATTGATTAGCCTACTTTTGCTACAAGTTCTTCTGCAAAAGCTTCTAATTTTTCAATATCTTCGTCTTCAGCTGACAGATCCACTTTGACGCACTCAGAACCTTTAACCGCACCAGTTGCTGCAAAGACACGATCAAAGTCATCCACTGCCTTACAGAACTCATCGTAGAAGGTATCACCTGAACCAACAACACCGTAAATCTTACCATTCAAATCAAGACCAGCTAAGTCTTCATAAAAGTCTACGATTTCGTCAGGAAGCTCACCATCACCGTAAGTATAGGTTGCTACGACTGCAATGTCAGCTTCAAGAAAGTCCTCTGCGTCTACTGTTGTACATTCGTCGACTTCTACTTCGACACCAAGATCACGAAACTTATCGGCTACGATATCAGCAATCTCTTCTGTATTTCCTGTCATACTTGCAAAAACAATCTTTGCTAATGTCATAATTCCCTCCAAATAATAATCTTATGACATTATACCACTTTCGCTCGAATTTTGCATAGGGAAGTACTGGGGACCTGGCATTGTTCGGAAATTCCCCACCAGAGAGCCAGACAACCTTTTTCTTTTCCAAATGCCCTGCTTATGCTAAAATTGAATGAGAACTAAATGAGGTACTATATGCAGATTACACAGGACATTTTAGAGAAAATCAACCAATACGATACCATTATCCTTCACCGTCATATGAATCCCGATCCGGATGCGATCGGAAGCCAGGTCGGCCTGAAAGAGATCATCCAGACCAACTTCCCAGACAAAAAAGTCTTAGCTACCGGCTTTAATGAGCCGACTCTTGCTTGGATGGCTAGCATGGATGCTGTCACAGATGAGGACTATGCGGGTGCCCTGGTCATTGTCTGCGATACTGCCAACACCCCTCGCATCGATGACAAACGCTACACAAGTGGCGATTTTCTAATCAAGATTGACCACCATCCAAACGATGATGCTTACGGAGATCTCCTCTGGGTAGACACTGACTCGAGCTCTACGAGTGAACTCATTACCCTCTTGGCTCTTGAACAAAAGCTTGAAATCACTCCAGAAGCAGCCCGTCTCCTCTATGCCGGTATTGTCGGAGATACTGGACGCTTCCTCTACCCTTCAACGACGAGCCGGACTTTCGAGATGGTTTCCCACCTTCGTAGCTTTAACTTTGACTTTACCGGTCTTTCTCGTCACATGGATAGCATGAGCTTTAAGATTGCCAAGCTTCAAGGCTATGTCTATGACCATCTCGAAATCGATGAAAATGGAGCAAGTCGCGTGACCCTTACCCATGAGCTCCTCAAACACTACCAAATCACTGATGCCGAAACTGCTGCGATTGTCTCAGCACCTGGTCGGATCGAAGACGTCAGTGTTTGGGCCATCTTTGTCGAGCAAGCCGATGGCCACTACCGCGTCCGTATGAGAAGTAAAGCTCTGGTGATCAACGAGATTGCCAAACGCCACGATGGTGGAGGCCACCCACTCGCCAGTGGTGCCAATTCATATTCCTTAGAAGAAAACGAGCAAATCTATCGGGAACTACAGGAAGTTGCCAAGACAAAATAGATGTTCATGAAGAATCAAGCAAGCAGGTCAGTCGTTTCTAGTGGAGACGATTGGCCTTTTTTCATTTTAAACAAAAACGAATAAATTTTAATAAGATTTAGAAAAATGTGAACGATTTCTTAGATTTCCATTCCAGTTTGAGCTTATTTATGCTATAATAATCACAAAAAAGGAGACGTTTTATGCATAAACATCGTATTTTTATCATTGTCGCAGCAGCTCTTACTGCCATTTCTACCTTTTTGCCGTGGAGTACAATTAATGGTGGATCCTTCGGAAGTTATTCTTTCAGTGGAATTCGAGGTGAATTTGGATGGGTCATCGTTGTCCTAGCTATTGGTGCCATCGTTCTAGCTTGCCTTCCAAACATTGCTCCACCAATGAACAAGAATTTTTCCATTGGTGTCATTGCTATCGGTATTCTTGAAAGCTTAATTACGATCATCACTATGTTTAGAGTTTTGGGTGCTTCATCTGAATTCGGTGATGGCTTTTCTATTGGTTTTGGTTTGATTATTGCAGTCATTGCAAGTATTGCTCTTGTTGTCACAGGACTTCTTGCGATGTCTGGTGGTAAAATCACTAAAGGGACATTCCAAGAACTTGCATCAACAAGTAGAGGATTCGCACAGTCTGTTGCATCATCTGTCCAATCACCACAACAACCAGGTCAACCTGGTCAACAACAATGGCAACAACCACAACAAGGGTTTGGTCAGCCTGCCCCAGGACAAGGATTCCAACAAGCGCCTCAACAAGGATTTGGTCAACCTGCTCCAGGACAAGGGTTCCAACAAGCACCTCAACAAGGGTTTGGTCAACCTGGTCAACAACAATGGCAACAACCGCAACAAGGGTTTGGTCAGCCTGCCCCAGGACAAGGGTTCCAACAAGCACCTCAACAAGGGTTTGGTCAACCTGCCCCAGGACAAGGGTTCCAACAAGCACCTCAACAAGGATTTGGTCAGCCTGCTCCAGGACAAGGGTTCCAACAACCTCAGCAAGGATTCCAACAAGCGCCTCAACAAGGATTTGGTCAACCTGCTCCAGGACAAGGGTTCCAACAAGCACCTCAACAGCCTCAACAAGGGTTCCAACAAGCGCCTCAACAACCTTGGCAACCTCAAGAGCAACAGCAACCTCAACAACCAGAACAGCCAACTACTGAACCTGGTCAAGAATAAAAAGATTTCTATTGATCTTACATGTCCAACATTTCTTTACTGGGACTGTTAGGCAGAGTGGGAAAAGCTTGTCTGATAGGATGAGCTTCTCCCACTTTTTTCTTAATAAAAATGCGAAAAATTTGGTAAAAATCCTTGCCAAACTCTTTTGTTTTTGATACACTAGCTTAGTAACAATCTATGGCTCGGAAAGAGACCATGGCAGAAAGGAATTATTGCAAAATGAAAAAAGATATCCATCCAGAATATCGCCCTGTTGTCTTCATGGACACTACTACTGGTTATAAGTTCCTTAGTGGTTCAACTAAGTACTCTAACGAGACTGTTGAATTCGAAGGTGAAACTTACCCATTGATCCGTGTTGAAATTTCATCAGACTCACACCCATTCTACACTGGACGTCAAAAGTTCACTCAAGCAGATGGACGTGTGGATCGTTTCAACAAAAAATACGGTCTCAAATAATAAACCCATCAAAACCACTTCCACTTGGCAGTGGTTTTTTCTTGTCCTGTCCAGCACAAAAATACCGCTCCTTCAGATTTCCTGAAAGAGCGGTTTTCTTGTTATTCGTAGTCGCCACCGGTAAAGTTGAAGTATTCTTCTAAGCTTTTACCTGAGGCTGCGACATCTTTTGCATCTTCTCCGATATAGCGAAGGTGCCAGCTTTCAGGCATGTAGCCTGTGCTCGCTTCTTTCCCTTCTTGATAGCGGACGATAAAGCCATACTTGGCAGCGTTCTTGAGCAACCATTTGCTTGCGCCTGGTTCTTGAACGAGATTGCCACTGGTATCGATAAGGTCAAATGCTAGACCTGTTTGGTGCTCACTATAGCCAGGACGAGCTGAGTAGCGATCTGCCGCTGCTGCCCCATCTTGATTGACATAGCTTTGGTAGAGATCAACCTGGGTCTCATAACTGCGGAAACCACTATACTGATCACTGATAGCATAGCCTTCTGCCTGCATAGCCGCGATCAACTCGTGCAAGG
Organism: Streptococcus sp. AM43-2AT; assembly: GCF_003603405.1. NCBI lineage: Bacteria > Bacillati > Bacillota > Bacilli > Lactobacillales > Streptococcaceae > Streptococcus > Streptococcus sp. AM43-2AT. The sequence continues at coordinate 534,467 of NZ_QTND01000001.1, forward strand.
CCGCAACAGCTGTTGGATCCTCACCTGGATTGTAGTCTGCAGCTAAGGGGTAGTGCTTGTTGGCGATGACGATATCTCCAGACTTTCCTTGGACACTGTAATAAGAACCATTAAAGGAAACACCCTGGTCCACCGTGACTTCGCCTGCCTTCTTCCTTGACTTTTCGCTATCGTCAGACGAAGTTGCTTCAGAAGCACTGGTTTCTTTACTAGCTGATGACTGTGCGACTTGCTTACTGGAAGTAGGCTCTTTTTGCGTTGAGCTCTTTGATTCCTTCTGTTGGCCACAAGCGCCTAGGCTCAAAAGAACAAGGCCAGCAAGTGTCCATTTTGTCATGCTTAATTTCATCATAAACCTCCTAATTACCAGCTGTGACCGCAATAGCCGTAATCACGTAAGTATCCCCTACTGGTTTTAGGGTATAGGTCTTGTCCTTGCTACTCTGGCTATCTTTTCGGCTGGTCACATAATGTACAGTATATTCTTCGTGGGTTTTCACGATCACCATTCCGTTCTCTTCGGTAACGCTAAGAACGTTGAAAACACCTGGTGTATAGTAGTCGATTTCAGCCTTCTTGACTCCACCACCTGTTGTCCACTCCACCATTTCCTTGTAGGCGTCACTTGACGTGTCATAGTACTTGGAGTAGGTGTTGGATCTACTTGAGACAGATGAGAAGACTTCTGTGCGATAGTCTTGGAGGAAGGAGGTTACAGAGGTTTTCTTCTCTTCAGCCTTCTTGGCTTCTTCTTCCTTGGCTTTACGAGCTGTTTCTGCATCTTTCAATCGTTTGGCCACATCCTTAGAAAGTTTCAAAGTGATGACTTCATCGTCATCAGGAGTTTCAACGATCGTGACTTTAGCTTTTTCAGTTGTATAGCTCTCACCATTGACACTAAAGACTGCATGAACTTCGATTTCTTGATGGGCTACGACATCGACTTCAAATAAGGTACTTGTGCCGACTTCCTTACCATTCACTGCTACCTTGATATCAGTTGGATTGCTTACTTCCTCTGGGAATTCAATTTCGAGAAGACGTTTTTCAGAATTGAAGGTCAAGTTCAGCTTATTCTTAGAAGCCTGAGCTGGGTCTAGTTTGACCTCACTAGAGATTTTTCCAACTTCTGTCTTACCATCTAGTTGCATGTCTCGTGGCGCAAAGTGAACCTCTCCAAGTTTGGTCGTTTGGTTCTTTTTGAGCACTGTCGACTCTTTTTCGCTGGTCTTAAGCTTGGCATCATCCAGATTCGTAACCGCTGTGACTTCAAGTGGATAGGTCGCGATGCGGTATTCTTGGAAGATACCGAATTTCTTATCCGCCTTCTCAATTCCGATCAGTAGATTCTGATTTTTGTCCTTGATGCTACCTGTTTTTGAAGACTGAGCGATATGATCTAATTCGTAGATGACATCGATCTTCTGAGAGGTCATATAGTCTAGCAAGCCTTGAGCTTCTTCCTTGGTCCACTTATCCTTGTCAGTAGAAAGAATGCTCGCCACTTCTCAGTAATCCTTTTGTTCAATGGCTGTGACCAATTTATCCACTGTCACCTGTGGGCCTGTAGTTGATGAGAAGTAATAGCCTAGACCAGACAAGGCCAAGACCAACAAAGCCAAAATACTGAAGAAGAAGACTTTCTTTTTCTTGCCTTTTTTCTCTTTTTTGACTTTCTTTTCTTTCTTTTCCTTGCCTTTCTTGACAGCTTCTTCTTGCTCTGGAGCCTCTGCTGGCGCTAGAGCTTCAACTGGCTGGGACAAGTTTTCTGGGGTCTCTGATGGATTCTCCACTGGTGCGAAGACCTGCGTTGTCTGATTGGTCTCTTCCAAGTTAATCGTCGGAGCAGGTGCTTCTACGATTTCAAAATTCTGGCTTCGAGCAGATTCAATCTCTTCTGGAAGCGGTGAACGTCCATAGAGGGCGATAAAATGCTCTTCCCAAGCAAGTTGAAGAGGATTTACAACCGCTTCTACTGACTCCTGCACTCCTAGTCCTGGCGCTTCTGAAGCCACTTGATCAATAGCTACTCCAGCAATCGATTTGATTGCCTTAAAATCAAAGCCGGAATCTCTTCCGGCAATGAATTCTTCAGGAGTAGGTTTGCGACCGATTACTTTTTCAAATAATTCTACCCATTTTTTGTTCATCGGTATGTTCTCCTAAAACCTAAAATATTTTTTATCCCGATATGAATATGAACAAGAATTTTATGATCAGGTTCCTATCTAATTAGAAGAAGGAAGCGATATAGATAGATACTTGTTCTAAAATACGTCTGTCAATGATGCCAACAATTGTGAAGATGACTAGAATGACTGCTGAAGAAGCAAGGAGCAACAAGAATTTGTCAGCCTTGAATTTTGTTCTGTTCAAACCTTGGTAAACAGTATAGAGCAAGCCTAAGAAATAGAGAAAGAAGATTAACGATCGAAGGAAGATAAATCCTTCAAAGTACTTGACTAGAGAAAAAATCAAGACAATGAGGGATGCTGGCAAGGCATAGATAGACAAGCGAGTAAACTCATCGAATGAACGTTTGTAGGTGTATTCTTTATCTTGCAAGACAAGGTTACGAACCAAGAAACCAGTTAATTGCGTAACATAAATTGTAAAGAAAGTTACAATGACAATCAATAGGTAAGCTGTAAATCCAACTTCAGCGTAAGGGAAGGCACTCGCCACGAAGAAAAGTGAGAGGCTAAGGATAAATGCAGTCAAGACATAATGAAGGATACCATTCAATACTCTTGGTTGAGTTTCTACTGTTGGACGAACCAAAGCAGAAACGAACCATGACCAGAATCCTTTCATTGCTTGTCCAAAGGCATTTGGTTGGGCAGGTTGTGCATAATAAGCTTGACCTGGTTGAGGTTGTCCTGGATAAGGTGCTTGCTGGAAGCCTTGACCTGGAGCTTGACCCGGAGCCGGTTGACCAAATCCTGGTTGCGGCTGTTGTTGAGGTGCTTGCTGGAAGCTATTTGGTTGAGCACCAAATGCTGGTCCTTCTGGCGCAGCAGTGTATTGTGGCGCTTCTTGTACTGGTGCTTCTGGAGCAGTAGCGAACTGTGGTGCTTCTTGTACTGGTGCTTCTGGAGTAGCAGCAAATTGTGGCGCTTCTTGGACTGGCGCTTCTGGCGCAGCAGCAAATTGAGGTGCTTCTTGTACTGGTACCTCTGGCGCAGCAGCAAATTGTGGCGTTTCTTGTGCTGGCGCTTCTGGAGCAGCTGTGAATTGTGGCGCTTCTTGTACTGGTGCTTCTGGAGCAGCCGCGAATTGTGAAGCTGCTTCTTGAGCTGGTGCTTCTGGAGCAGTAGCAAATTGTGAAGCCACTTCTTCTGGTGCTACTGGAGCAGCGACGAAGCCAGCGCTTGCTTGGTCTGGAGCTACTGGAGCACCTACAAATTGTGAAGCTTCTTGAGCTGCCTGTTCTTCTTGGAACTCACCTGCAGCCAATGCTTGTGCGATCTCTGCTTCAGTTGCTGAACGACCGTTCACAGCTTCAAAGTAATCAAGCCAATCCTGTTTGATCATAAAATAATCTCCTTATAAAATAAAATACAGATATATTATATAAAAATTTTAGCTATAATTCAATATTCTACAGGAATCAACTGTCTAGAGCATCCCAACTATTCAAATGCATCCATGCCACCTTGGACGTTGGTCACATCATAGCCCTCTTCTTCCAAAAATTGGCAGGCACGGGCTGAGCGCCGGCCAGACTTGCAGATGACATAATAGGCTTGCTCCTTGTCTAGTTCTGAATACCGTTCTGCCAACACGGATAAGGGAAGCAAGGTCACTCCGTCCAGATGAAGGGCATCGTATTCCTCCTGCTCACGGACATCGACGACTTGGATCTCTCCAACTTGGTACTTTGCTAAAAAGTCATTAAATGGAATTTCTTTCATGATTTCTCCTTTTTGATGCCACTATGGCAAGGTTAGTATTTCGTATTTAAAATCAATGGACTCTAAAAAACGGAATAGGTCTTGGGTTTTGATAAAAATGGTCTTTTCATTGGTGTTAGGATGGAAGGTCATGATCTCCTCTGACACAATGTCCTGATCAAAATAGACGAGAATATCCTTTTCTGCATTGTTTAACAAACCAAATGGGGATACCGTCCCAGCTGGTAATTGCATTTTTTCTGCTAGAGATTCAGCTGAAGCCATACGTATCCGATTGGCTCCTACTTGCTCTTTGAAGTCATCCATGTCTAAGAGTTTCTGGTCATCCATGATGAGCAGATAGTACTGGGTTTTCTTTTTGTTGGTCAAAAACATGGACTTTGTCCGGACCCCTTCGAGACCTTCAATATAAGAATCGGCCTGCTCAGTCGTGAATGCTGGTGGGTGTTCCACCACATCAAATTCAATCCCGAGTTCGTCTAATTTGTCTTTGACTTTTTGATATGGATCCATGGAAATACCTCCTTTTACAATTATCACTAACTATTATTTTGTATGTTCGGCTATAATCTGCTGGACTCGAGACCGGAGAGCCGGCACCACTTCTGCCTCAAACCAAGGATTCTTGGCCATCCAGATCTGATTGCGAGGAGAAGGGTGGACCAGAGGGAAATAGTCAGGCAGGTAGTCCTTGTACCGTCTCACCCGCTCTGTCACCTTGCCACTGACCTTCTCATGAAGATAGTAGGCTTGGGCGTACTGGCCAATCAAGAGGGTCAACTCAATATCTGGACACTCTTTGAGGAGTTGAGGATGCCACTTTTCCGCAAAGCCCTTGCGAGGTGGCAGATCTCCTGACTTGCCATGACCTGGGAAATAAAAGTCCATGGGAATGACCGCAAATAATCCCGAATGGTAGAAGGTCTCTTCATCGACTCCTAACCATTCCCTTAAGCGGTCCCCACTCTTGTCCTTCCAGTAGAGGCCTGCTTCCTGTGTCTTAAGGCCAGGTGCCTGTCCGATAATATTGATTCGAGCTGTCTTTGGTGCCGCAAACAAGGGCTCGATCCCCTTATCCGTATAGTCTTTGTTTTGTGGATCAGCCATGATGGCTTTTTTGATCTGCTCTAGTTGCTTCATTTCTCCTCCTCTAAGCAAAAACTCAGCCAGCAAGTGCCGACTGAGTAGCGTCTTATTTGATGAGTTCGTAGATGGCTTCTGCGTAGATTGCAGCTGCACGGTAGAGATCTTCTACGTCCGTAAATTCATTGGCTTGGTGCATAGTGTTCACATAGTCTGGGAACATGGCACCGAAGGCAACCCCACGTTTTAATAGACGACCAAAGGTTCCGCCACCGATTACTTGCTCATGACCTTTCAGTCCGGTTTGTTTTTCATAGACACGCAAAAGCGTTGAGACCAATTCATCTTCCATTGGAACATAGTGAGGGGTGTGGCCGTGAGCTGACAAGCTAACGGATGCCACTCCTTCAACTTTTTCAAGACCAGCTTTGATGATTTCTGGATCTGTTCCTTTAGGGTAACGAATGTTCAAGGCAATGGTGTTATCTGAGCTATTTTCGTCGAAGTTGAAGACACCCGCATTCATGCTGAGAGCCCCCATCTTTTCATCTGTATGGGCAATGCCAAGCTTTTCACCAGTAAAGTCATCATGAAGAAGAGAAGCTGACACTTGTAAGTAAGCTTTGGCATCTCCACCGAAGTCAAACTGGTTCAAGAAGAGAGCCAAGTAAGTTGCTCCATTGATCCCAGCTTCTGGAGTAGAGCCGTGGGCAGATTTCCCGATAAAGGTGATAGTATAAGTTTCTTCATCAACGGTTGAGATTTCATACTGAAGCTGGTGTTGCTTAGTAAAGGCATCTAGAAGGTCTGATAGATCTGGTAATTGACCAGAAACGACTGCTGTCGCTGACTCAGGTACCATGTTTTCACGTAGGCCACCGGTGAAGCTGTGAAGATGCGCTTGACCTGAGTTTTGACCACCAAAATGAAGATACTCGGTAATGTTTCCTTTTTCCCCGTTGATGATTGGGAATTCAGCATCTGGAGAGAAACCAAAGTCTGGATCAGGAAGACCGACATGTTTGAAATAGTAGTCCATATCGCCCCAACCAGACTCTTCATCTGTACCTACCACAAAGCGCACGCGCTTAGATACAGGTAACCCCAGATCCTTGATAATCTTCAAACCGTAGTAACAAGCTACTGTAGGCCCTTTATCATCTGATGAACCACGCGCATAGAGCTTGCCATCGATAATCTCAGGTTTGTAAGGGTCTGTATTCCAGCCACTACCTGCAGGCACCACGTCCATGTGGGCAAAAATCCCGAGCTCTTCTTCCCCTTGTCCAAAGGTGAAGTGTCCAGCATAGTTGTCCACATTGGTTGTCTCGTAGCCATCACGCTCAGCAATTTCCAAGAATTTCTCAAGGGCTTTGACTGGACCAGGTCCATAAGGGTGAGTCGCATCTGCCTGGCTATCATCCCGTTCTGAGTTGATTTCTAAAAGGCTGAAAAGGTCAGCCATCATTTCTTCGCGACGTTTTTCTACTTCTGCTTTAAAGTCAATTGTTGTCATGCATTCCTCCGTTAGTTCGATTTAAATTGAACACTCTAGAATCACTATCAGCGACTGTCCACCAGCCTACCAAAGGATTCTAGAAAACCGGACTTGTATCGTACGAGACGAGACCATCCGGTTCTTCCTGTTTTTATTAGCGTTTTTCAATGATTTCGTCTACTGGTAAGCGGTAGCTAGGTTCCACCTTCTCCGCTGCGTAACCGACTGTGATCAAGAGTTCTGGACGGAAACGCTCTTCGATTTCCAAGACTTCATTGACTTTTGATTTGTCAAAGCCAAGGATGATGTTAGAGCCAATCCCTTGGTCAGTCAAGGCCAATACCAAGTTCATCGCGACCAATCCAGCATTTAATGCCAAGTAATCGCTGATCTGTTGTTCATTGTAGCGAGCAAATTCTGCAGGAAGGTTTTGCATGAAGTATTGCAACTGCTCCTCTGTGAAGTTCTTGACCCCACCGACACGCGCAATCTTCCGAGCCCGACGTTCCAAATCAGTATCCGTGAAGAGAGCGATGGTCACAGGTGCTTCCATGATTTGATCATAGTTCCCACCATAAGCTACTTTTGCCAATTCCGCATTTTTCTGGCGAACGACCACGAATTTCCATGGTTGGCTATTGTGCGCACTTGGAGCCAAGGTCGCAATTTCAATAGCTGTCCGCACATCCTTTGGATCGACCGGCTGGTCTGTGAAATGCTTGATCGCATGACGTTTTTTGTTGAGTTCTAGGAATTTCATAATCAACTTCCTTTTCTAATTCTATTACCTCTATTTTAACACAAAATGAAAGAGCTTGCAGAGTTTTTTCATTGATCTTTTAGGAGAGAAAGTCATAGAAGTTCTTGACATCTTGGTCATAACCATACTTCTTATTAAGACTTGCGAGGAGTTCTTTGTTATGGCCCCGATAATTATCCTCTCGTCTCAATTCTTCGTACATCTCAATAAAGGGAAGTCCCTTATCTTTGGCATCTTGGAGCTCTGCTTCATAGTCGTAAGCTACCTTGCGGAATTGCAGGTTGGTCACCCCATCTTCTTCAACATCGATCAGCGCATACTGGGCCCGATGGTTTTGTAGGGGCATCCAGTCAAAATAAGGCATACCAATGGTGCCGGGATTGATGATTTGCTGACCCTGACTAGCATAGCGAAGCAACTGCTTGTGGACATGACCGTAGATGGCCACATCGGTCTGGTCATCGAGCAATTGGTCAAAGTTCTCCGTCGCATTAGCTGGACGCAAGTCCCCACCATAATTCTTTTCTGGCAAGTTGTGGGTCAGGGAAAAGCGAATTCCATTGACCTCCTTCTTCTCCATTAGAGGAAGCGAGCGAAGCCAATCAATCCGCTTAGGATCCAGTCCTTCCATAACATACTGAGTGAGACGAAGCATCTGGATCTCCTGCGGATCCTCAAGCCCGTATTCGCCATCCAAAGCCTCTAGGACACAATCATCCCAATTTCCACGAACAGCCGCTGTAATAGGAATCGCATCCAGCAAATCAAAAAGATCCTCTCTTCCTGGACCTGGTAACAAAATGTCCCCTAAAAGCCAGTATTCCGTCGCGCCTTGAGCACGCGCATCCGCAATCACTGCCTCCAGGGCTCTTGTATCCCCGTGGATATCAGATAAAATAGCGATTCGATGGTTCATAACTACTCCTTTATCGATCAAAAATCTGTGTGCATTAAGTATAACAAAATTAGAAGTAAAACGTAAAAACCATCCATGAAAATGGATGGTGCAATTACTCAAATCCTTAGGAGGGCTCCGCCACTTCCATCAACGGACTTGCTTCTTCCTGCTTTCCTTGATGGAGCTTGGCTTGCACCGCCTCCGCCACTGCTCGTGGGATGCCGACTGTGACGATCTCATCTACAGTGGCTTCTTTGATCTTTGTCAGTGACTTGAAGTGCTTCATCAGCAACTGCTTGCGTTTTGGACCCAAGCCTTCGATACCGTCCAACTGGGAGGAGAAGGAATTCTTGGACCGTAGCTGGCGGTGGAAAGTGATGGCAAAACGGTGAACTTCATCCTGGATCCGCTGGAGAAGGAAAAATTCCTGCGAGGTCCGAGAGAGTTCGATAACTTGAAGAGGATCACCAAAGAGCAATTCGTGAGTCTGGTGCTTGTCATTCTTTTGCAGGCCTGCGATGGGAATGTCCAGTCCCAACTCTTCTTGAATGACTTGCTTAGCAATATTGACCTGGCCCTGACCCCCATCGATAACAATCAGGTCTGGTGGCGTCAGGCCATCCCGCATAACCCGGCTATAGCGTCTGCGAATGACTTCCCGCATGCTGGCATAGTCATCTGGCCCAATGACAGTTTTGATCTTGTACTTGCGGTAGTCCTTTTTGCTTGGCTTCCCATTGACAAAGACGACCATAGCTGAAACCGGACTGGTCCCCATGATGTTGGAGTTATCAAAAGATTCAATCCGCACTGGGGTCGGAATTTGCAGAAGTTTTCCAAGATTTTCAATAGCCCCTTGGGTCTTCTCCATGGATTTTTCAAGGAGATTGAACTTCTGCTCCAGACTAACACGGGCATTCTTGATGGCCAGATTGACCAACTGCTTCTTCTCCCCTCGCTGGGGCTTGAGAACCTTGGTATCCACTAGGGCCTTGACCGCTTCTTCATCAATATCTTGAGGGATCAAAATCTCATTGGGAATTAGGTGAGATTTCTCCTGATAAAACTGTCCCACATAGGTCAAGAAATCCTCGTCCGGATCATTGTAGTAAGGGAAGAGATTGACATCGCGCTCGATCAGTTTGCCCTGACGGACAAAGAAGACTTGCACACACATCCAGCCCTTGTCTACGTAGTAGCCAAAAACATCCCGGTTCTGCAAATCCTTGGCCATGACCCGCTGTTTGGTCCGCAGGGTCCCAATAGCCTGGATTAGATCCCGATACTCTGCAGCCCGCTCAAATTCCATGTTTTGCGCAGCGGTAGTCATCTTGAGCTTGAGCTCATCGATAATCTTGTCATCCTGCCCCTTAAGGAAATCAGAAACCTCCTGGGCCATGCCCTTGAAATAGGCCTCGTCCTTGTGACAGACAGTATGGGCCATACACTGGCCTAAATGGTAGTAAAAGCAAACCTTGGAAGGCGGATTGGTACACTTACGGAATGGGAAAATCCGATCCAAGAGCCGCTTAATCTCATTGGCCGCCCCTACGTCTGGATAGGGACCGAAATAGAGACCGCCATCCTTTTTGACCTGGCGCGTGATGATGAGACGCGGATAGCGCTCATTGGTAATCTTGATGAAGGGATAGGACTTGTCGTCCTTGAGCATGATATTGTACTTGGGCTTGTTCTCCTTGATGAGGTTGATCTCGAGAAGCAAGGCCTCAATATTGGACTCAGTGACGATAAACTCAAAATCCACAATCTCAGATACCAGGGCTTCCGTCTTGGTATCGTGGCTTCCTCTGAAATAGGACCGCACCCGATTGCGAAGATTCTTGGCCTTCCCCACATAGATAATGGTACCGTTCTTATCTTTGTGAATGTAACAGCCCGGACTCGTCGGCAAGAGCTCGAGCTTGGATTTAATCAAGTTATTCATACCCTCTATTATAGCAAAAAAGGGAGGTCTAGCACTTGTCCAACCTCTCTATAATCTATTAAATTGATTGATAATTTAACAAAAATAACATCTGAAAATTGACCGGTCCAAATAGAACTTGTATTTTTCATTTTTCTTATAGAACCTTATAGCACCCCTTGGCATAACCACAAGGGATGTAGCCTGATTGGTATAAAGCATACAACTCATCAAAAAATGGTGACTCAACTTGAGGTATCTCTTTTTTGATGGTTAGGTAAATGGCCAGGCCAACAATATCAAATTTAATCTGATCTTTCATGGATTCTAGCAGTTTACTATCTGCAATCAGGTTATCTAATCGTTCTTCAATTTGAGGAATGATTTCCTCTTTTGCACTTATTGCCAGTGAATTCCAGTGTTTATAAATGTCACTATGGTTTTTACAAAGATAAACACTAAAATCACCATCTTTCTCTAACACAAAATTCTCCCACTTCAAACTATTTATATTCTTCTCTGCGTCTTTAACAGATTTTAATTGAATGATTGGTAGATTTGTTGTTCTTTCTTCTTTCAAAAAATCTAAATTTTTTAATGCATTTATCACATCGGCATGGATCTTCATTTTTCTCCCCTTTCGATCGACTTATCTTTCAAATTCAGGGTTATTTTTCTTGGAGTAGGAGGTCATAAGGAAAGTACTCCAACTCCTTCAAGCGTTCGTCGTAATTTCCTTTGATCTTGCAGGTTGCAGCAGTGTCGAAACTCCAGTAGCCATCATAACCTCTATCATCATAATTATGTGTCCCATACCAAGGTTCATTTGAATGGCTATAATACCAAAATCCTTGGGCTTTGACTACACTCTCATAAGTATCTTCTATCATATTTTGATACTCTAAAATCGAATGAAAAGGAACTATCTTATCATGGAATAGGTAGGTCATGTAGTACTCAATCAAGCCATCTGTATGGTCCATCTGCGCATAGATAGCTTTCAAATCATCCAAAAACTCTTCCTTGCGCTCACTGTAAAGAACTCCCAAGGAAAAGATGTTAACTGCCAAGTCAAATGGAACTCCCTCTGAGGCAATGAGTTTGAGATAAGACAGAATCCCTTGATAATAGGGAAAAATCTCCTCTTTCGAAGACCCTATAGAATAGGAAAGTTTTACTAATTCTTCATTGAACAAAACCAAAAATTGGTAATGGACTTGTAGATAATCTTTCATGATATATTTAGTTTTACTTGTTTTCTTTTTTAAGCGCTCTTGCACACGATTCAATCGTCCTTCAAAATACGCCTGATCTTTGTGTTTATCTCTTAACATGCGGTAACTCCTTTTCTCGTCCTATTTACCTTGCACCAACAATCATATGTGAAGTATTCCAACTCCTTCAAGCATTTATCAAAAATTCCTTTGATCTTGCAGATTTCATCAATAAATATAAAAACAACAAAAAAATATTAAATAACATATCCTTAAAGGAGTATATCCTGAAAACCAATTTCAGACAATACGCCATTAACAAATTTTATTCCTACACCATTTTCTTTATCCCAATCACACTCACATAAGAACCCAAACTCTTCAATACTTTCGTCAAAAGTTAAAGGAAACATGATTTGCTTTGGTTGCAACAAAGAATAAATCTTATCTTTGTCTCCAATGATATCTAAAAAATATTTTTTTTCGATCTGATTCGTGTAACTTGAAACAATATCCGATATCTCACGATTGTAATAAGATATAATTGCAGAATTTACCTCTTTTACTATTTCATCTAAGTGATTATTGAAAAATCTGTAAGCTTTTTCCTGATTAATTTCAAATGCAGCATCTTCATCCGCATCAATATTGATTTCCAAAACATGGTGCTTATTGAAAATCTCTAGAGAAATATCTTTTGTCCAACCGTAATTAAATATTAGTTTACCAAAGGTCTGATGATTTATTTCCATTATTTTTTAAACCGTTCTTTCTATCAACCTAATCATTCTTAATTTCAGCTCTCCCAAAGTAATTGTCAACCAATGGATCATTCAAAATCGTTTCAAGGTCTAGTGCTAATAGTTGGTCCGCTAATTTTTGGTTTTCAGCTATCAGTTGCTGGTAACTCGAAACATAAGCTTCTATCGTTTCCTCATCAACACTTTCAATTATTTGGGGAAGATACTTTTCTCCAGATTGCTGATACAAATGATAACAAATCAAAGCAAAACAATTGGCAATACAGCTCCACACAAGAGGATTCGTCTCCTTGTCCAGTTCCATAAAAGTCAAGATATCATACTCATCCAGATTTTCCAATCGACCATAAAGAATATCGGGACTAATCACACTATTGTTAGCCAGTGCTTGACTTGAGAGCTTCAAGGATTCACGAACAAACTCCTTATAATCCTTATCGCTAATATAATCCACTAGATTGTAAGTTAACTTTTGAAAAAATTGTAGTAAGTTCGCATTCCATTTCATCAATTTATCCTCAAGTAACCTGCCCTTATATTGTCCTTACAGAGATTCTATATTATTATTACTTTCTCTATTATAGCAAAAAAGAGAGGTATTAGCCTCTCTGCATTATGTCTGTGATTTTTATATTCGCCTTCACCAAGTTAAAAATAATGTTTAAAAGATAGATCAGACATCCAATCTCAATCCTTTATCTCGACTTGTCCTTTTTCATATCCTGAATACCAACTACTTTCAGAGCTGACATATTCAGGCAGTTCATCTTGTGGTTGATCTCCTGAAAGTGTTAAAATTCCATCATATATCAAACAAGAATACTTCACAGAATCTCTAACAAATTCATCATTTTCAGTATCATAAGAGTAGGTACGTTCTGAACTACCTTCCTTTAGAGTGATCTGCTCTCCTTCTATTTTTATCCATGATGTTTTATCTAGTGAGGCTGTTTTAGTAGATTCATTTTTTACTGTCAGATAATAAATTCCATCTTTTGATTTCATCTCATCAAGAGTAGTCGTGATAATCCCTAAAATCATAAGTGCAGGAATAATCAACAAAAACCATTTCCATTTTTTAGATTTATTTTTCATCAGTAGACATTCCTCCAATTTTTATATTTTAAAATTCCTTATTTCCAAGTTTTATCTTTCCACTTCGACTCTCTCTATTATAATGGAGACAGACTATTGTTTTAAGTAAAATAGTTAGATATTTATAAAAAAATGACTTTTTTAGTCAATTAAGAGGATAAAAAACTTTCTGCCGTGAGAAAAGTGCCTGAAACAATTCGAATTTCAGGCACTCAGGAGTTTTGAGAGTAAAACAGTTTTGGGAACTGTTTTAGCCTGAGCCCAGAAATTAAAGAGCGAAGGGGCTCAAAACTAAGTCATGGAACTTCCTTGAAGTTCGCTGACGTCCGTACTCACCTAAGGAAAGTTTTTCAGAAGAATTTATCTTCAATCAAAGAGGGATCGAAAACGATCCCTCTTTGAGATTAATAGCCTTTTAAATAAGGAAGTAAGGACATCAGAGTTGTCCCAAGGACCAAGACCCAGAACCAGAAGGAATACAAGCTTCTTTGGAAGACACCAGGTGCTGGTCGGTTTTCTTGAATGTAGTGAAAAATAGCTTTTCTTTTTAAAATCAAAACGATGGTAAAGGCGATGGTTCCACCTAAAAAGACCAGAATTTGAACCCACTCGGCTACATTCATATTGACATGCGTGCCGAGGTAATGAAGTCCTTGCGAGAGGACCAGGTTGTTAAAGATATGGTAGAAAATAGCCCACCAGATCGAATATTCGAAGGTCAAGTAGCCAAAGCCTAAACCAATAATGGTCGCGAAGAACAACTGATCAAAATTGGCATGAAAGAGTCCAAAAGCGATAGCTGTCATGACGATTGCAAAGACTTTTCCATACTTTTCTAATGCTCTCAGTCCAGCGGCCCGGAAAACCAATTCCTCTGTGATAGGACCGATCAGGGTCGCATAGAGCAAGAGACTCCAAGACTGGCTGAGTTGCTCAGACATGTCCTCTTGAGGCTTGTAAAAGCCCAGGGTTCCCATCATGTGGTCTAAGAGTTGAGATAAGGCGCTAGAAGCCAACTGGGAGAACCCCAAGAAGGCAATGAAGACTAAGAAAGTCTGCCAGGTCATCTTGCGTCCCTTTTGTCTCACATCTCCTTTAAAGAGGGAGCCTTGCCGATAGAGGGCAAATAGAAGGACTCCTATACTGACAGATATTAGATAGCTAATCCCATTCCCATTGATGAGATTTTCTACATACTCCTGCTTCTCTGCCATCTCCAATCCATACCGTCCAAACATAAAGAGGGTAATGGCAAAGGTCAAAATGATGCTAACAAAGACCATGACCAAGAGATAGAGACAAACCATCCCCGAAAAGCTCCCCAAATCCTTTTTGGGATCTAAAAATCGATTAAACTGTTTCATCCATTCACTCCGCTAATCTACTGTTTTTGTTTTCCGGCTCCATCCGTAGCACCATCCAAAAGCCCCCTCATAGAGAACAAAGAAAATCAGAAAGGCATGTAGGAAATAGTCCTCCGGAAGAGCTAATATGATGGGATCCTTGTAGGGATCAAAGAGCCAAGTAGCATCTCCGACAAAGAGGATTTGGTGAAAGAGGGTAAAGAATTGATCAAAGCCAATAAAGAGGGTCACTCCTCCTATGACGATAGGCAAGAGAACCATCCCACCAAATAAAGGGCGATAGAGACCTGCGTATCCTTTCCACATGACCGTTCGAATAAATCGTATAGCCACTGGCAACAAAACCAGGAAGAAGGCCTGGGTCAGGTGAAAGAGGTACTTGACTGCTTGAAAATGATGGAGGCCATCTGGAGAGGATGGAAAATCTGGCATCTCCAGCTTCCAAGTAAAAGGACTGGTCAAATACTGCATGAGGACTTGAAAGTTCTTCTGAATGACTGCAGGAGTCAAACCGGTCCGATTCTGAATTCGTAACCAGCTAATCTCCATGGGATAAATCAACCAGGCTACGAGAATGGTCCCTAAAATCACTGTTGCTAAGAGCCAGAGGACAAAGCCCGTTACCTTTAACCGATCACGCATCGAAATCCCACTCCGCTAAGCTAGATAGGACATGCGTTGGTGGCAAGGGCAGGTCTGGCACTTCTTCTGGCTTGGTAAAGCCAGTTGTCACCAGTAAAGTAGGAATGCCATTGTCAATTCCTGCCCGGATGTCAGTCAGGTAATTGTCTCCCACCATAACCACTTCTTCGCGTTCTAGTCCCAGGTGAGCGATGGCCTTGTCCATAATGATGGCATTGGGCTTACCGATAAAGGTTGGCTTCACGCGCGTTGCCGCTTCGATCAGGGCATTTAGGGCTCCTGCCCCTGGCATCATTCCCCGCTCTGTCGGGATATTGAGGTCAGGATTGGTCCCGATGAAATGTGCTCCCTTTTGAATGGCTAAGGTAGCGATAGAGAATTTCTCATAGTCCACTTCCCAGTCGAGACCCACCACGACATAGGCTGGATTGACGGTATCTTCGACGAAACCTGCCTCAGCAATGGCTTGTTTCAAGCCAACATCTCCAATGACATAGGCGGTTTTTCCAAGATTCATATCCACCATATAATCAATGGTTGCTAGTGTCGCTGTATAGATGGTATCCAGCGGCGTTTCGATGTTGAATTGGCCTGCCAGCATCTCTTGGACCATTTCTGGCGTCCGCGTGGTATTGTTGGTCACAAAGAGGTAGGGGATCTGACGCTCTTGCAATTCGTGGACAAAGGCTTCCCCAGCTGGAATCCGCTCTTTCCCTTTATAGATAGTTCCATCTAAGTCAATTAAATAACCCTTATAAGTCACGGGATTCTTGGTCTCCTTTTTCACTTAATTCCTCTGCTTCTTTCTCCTGAAATTGAAACTGGCCACCTGCTCCATACAGAAGCAAGCAAGCCCCGTATAAAGCAAATTGAAGGACCAGACCGAAGAAATTGATACTTGCTTTTCCAGCCTGAGTAAAGAGGAAGGATGAAATCATCAAGATGACGATGGTCACCATTAAGCCACCAATCTTAGCCTGATCAATGGTAATGGTATAGACGCCAGTTTCTTTTTCCTCATTAGTCTCTTTGCCAGCCTGAATAGGCTTCATGGTCTCAATGAAATCTGTCATTAAAGTCGCTGCGAGGCTGACAGTCGTACTGAAGAGAACACCTTGTGAGAGCTTATCAAAGAAGTTACTCCAAAAACTACCTGATTGGCTAGTGATACTCAAAGAAAAGACGACGACAGGCAGGATAAAGGCCAAAATCAAATGAATCCAAACACGATACCAGCGTACATCTTCCTTGAGAAAACGAAGAAAGTCTTCAAAACTCAATCGGTAGCGTACAAAACGAATCGCTTCCTCAATAAAGATATAAAAGGCTGCGACTAAGGTTAAGAAACCATCTCCCAATACATAGAGAGGATTTTTCTTACGACGAGCATAGGCAACAACCCGTCGTTGAACCTCCATCAAGTCTTCTTTTTTCTGTTTTAATCTTCTTTTTTCCATAATGTTTCCTTATCTATTTCTTCCCAAGTGATGAGGGCTTGGGCGTGTACTTGGCCTTCTGATGAGATGACATGATTGCTGATCATCCCTTCTCGCTCAACGCTAGAGGTAATCATGCCCCCAGGCAGGACCTCCTTAACATACTTGAGGTGGACCCGTTTAGGGATATGCTGGGTTAGGAATTCTGCTCCCATCACTTCGAAGACCCAGTCTAGGTACTTGCTGTTGTTCACATGGCCGTTCATGTCTAAATCATAGAAACGTACATGGTAGTTCTGCTCCATGGCCCCATTCAGTTCTGGATAGCGTGGACCACGGCGGATCTTCTTCTCAAACGGTGACTCATATGGATCGGTAATCTCCTCCGGTACGGATTGGACCTTACGACTATCCCGATCCATCAAGACAAAGGTGGCCACCATCTCGACGATAGCTTCCCCATTCTGGTCTCTGACCACAAAGGAACGGTAGCAAAAGAGACGATTGTGGGCCAGGGCCTGAGTCTCAATGGTAATCTGTTCATCAAAGACCGGCAGGCGATGAACCGTGATGTCATAGTCGGTGATGATCCAGACTAGATTGTACTGTTCGAGCAGGTCCCTGTCACTGATACCAATCTCCATCGACTGCATGCCTGAGACTTGCAAGGACAAGAGGATGAGCTGTGGCATTTTGATAAAGCCATTCACATCGCTCATATCAAAGGGGACTTTCATGTCATACTGATAAATTTTAGCCATCGTTTACTCCAATATAAATTTCTCTGCTACGGTATCACCAAGGAACAAGCCTCTCTTAGTCATCCGCACTTGCTTGTCATCTGGAACCAAGAGTCCCTGCTCCGTTAGACTGGCCACCACTTGTCCATAGCGTTGGTCAAAGGAGATACCAAATTTTTCTTCAAAACGTGCCTTAGACACACCTGTCTTTTTCCGTAGACCGAGGAACAACTCCTCTTCCATCTTCTCTTCCAGTGTCAGGTGCTCCTCTGTAATCCGTGCCTTACCAGCCTCAACAGCCTCCAGGTAATGCCGGATTGGGCCATGATTCTTGTAGCGAATCCCATCGACATAGCCGGAAGCACCAGCTCCCAGGCCATAGTATTCTGCATTATCCCAATAGACCAGATTGTGGCGACTTTCAAAGCCAGGCTTGGAGAAATTGGAAATCTCATAGTGCTCAAAGCCTGCTTTTTCCAGTTCCTCAATGATGTACTCAAACATCTCCGCTTCCAACTCTTCTTTGGGGAGAGGAAGCTTGCCCCGTCGCATGCGGTTCATAAAGACCGTTTGGTTTTCTAAAATCAAACTATAGAGACTCATGTGGGGGATGTCCAAGTCGATCGCCTTGGCGACATTTTCCTTGACCTGGTCCATGGTCTGACCCGGCAGAGCATAGATCAAATCAATCGAAATATTGTCAAATCCTGCCTGCTTGAGGTGGCGGATATTGTCATAGATATCCTGCTCCTGGTGACTCCGACCGATCTTTTTCAGCATCTTGTTATCAAAGGTTTGGACACCCAGAGAGACCCGATTGACCTGAGACTCCTTGAGAACTGCGATCTTATCCGGATCCAGATCTCCAGGATTTGCTTCGATGGTAAACTCTTCTACTTCCGATAGGTCCATAACCTTGGGCAATTCTGTCAAGAGATAGGCCAGTTGTTGGGCGGACAGAGCTGTCGGAGTCCCTCCACCGATGTAGAGAGTCCGAAGTTTGCCAATCTCATACGATCGAGTCTCCTGGATCAAGTGTTCCAGATAGGCATCGACCGGCTGATTCTTGATAAAAACCTTAGAAAAGTCACAATAATAACAAATCTGGGTACAAAATGGAATATGCACATAGGCAGAGGACGGTTTAGCTTGCATAACCTTTATTATACCACATTTCGCACCAAAACCAGAGCAGAAAAGAAAGGGGAAAGCAAGGATTTCCTTGACAAGAAGGAATGAAAGGAATAGAATAAAGCTAATCACATTCGGAGGTAAGGAGATATGAACAACTAAGTTTCGTTAAATAAGATACTTTATTTAGTGGACTGCTTGTTCTATCTCTTTTTGTGTACCCTCTCGCCTATTCTCCAACCTTTTGTTGGCTAAATTAGGTCTTTTTCTACTTGGGTTCCGCTTGAATACAGCTCTACTAAATAGGTAGAGCTGTTTTTTGTCCCAGTAGAAAGGAATCTTATGCTAAAACTATCCCACCTCACTATCCGCCATACAAAAGATTTACGCGATCTAGTACGTAATCTGTCCCTAACCATACATGAAGGAGAAAAAGTTGCTATTATTGGCGAAGAAGGGAATGGAAAATCTTCCTTACTTCAGGTCCTCATGTCCCCAAAATCTCTACCAGATTATCTGACCATAGAAGGAGAAATCACCACTTCCTTTCACTCCTATACCTATATTCCCCAGTCTTTGCCGGAAGCATTGAAGGGAAAAACTTTGGGAGAATATTTTTTTGGAGAGGACGAGCTAGACTATGCCAGCCTCTACAGACTGGCTGATCAATTGCATTTTAATAGCGACCGCTTTGCAAGCGATCAAACCATCGGAAGTCTATCTGGAGGAGAAGCCCTCAAGGTCCAACTTCTTCACGAACTTTGTCGTCCTCATGAATTGCTATTTTTAGATGAACCCTCAAACGATCTAGATTTAGAGACCCTGGACTGGCTTCAGCAGATGATCCAAACAAGCCCCCAAACCATTCTATTTATTTCCCATCATGAGGATTTCTTGACTCAGACGGCGGATACGATCATACACTTAAGACAGATCAAACACCGCAAGGAGGCTGAAACCATCGTGGAGCACCTAGGCTATCAAGACTACAGTAGCCAGAGGGAACAGCAATTTAAGCAACAGTCTCAGCAAGCTGCCAATGATCAACGAGCCTACAAAAAAACAATGGAGAAACACCGTCGCGTCCGCCAGCAAGTCGAAACCTCCTTACGAAATACCAAAGATAGTACTGCTGGACGTCTCCTAGCAAAGAAAATGAAGTCTCTCCTCTCACAGGAAAAGCGCTATGAGCGAGAATTCCAAGCCATGACTTCCCAACCCTATGATGAGGAAATCATTAATCTGCATTTCCCTTCCCTTACTCCCTTGTCTCCTCAAAAACGTGTCCTTCTCCTAGATCAAGAAGAGATCACAATTGGGGATCGTGTCCTAGTCAAGAACCTCTCCCTCACTCTTCAAGGGCAGGATAAGATAGGAATTATTGGTTCCAACGGTGTTGGAAAATCCACTTTCCTAAAAATGATCTGGGAGATTTTACAGAAGAATGAGAGTATCCGCACTGCCTATATGCCTCAAGATTACACTGAACTCCTCCCGCTGACTCATACGCCGGTTCAATTTCTACAGCATTCAGGCGATCGCGAAGAAATCAATACCATTCAATTGCATTTAGCCTCCCTCAACTTTACTTATTCTGAAATGCACCATCCTATCTCTGAACTTTCTGGTGGCCAGCAAGGAAAACTCTTCCTCCTTCAATTAGTACTCACAAGTCCCCAATTTCTGCTTTTGGACGAGCCTACTCGTAATTTTTCCCCCACTTCCCAACCAGAAATTCGACGCCTATTCGCAGACTACCCAGGAGGATTGGTTACAGTCTCCCACGATCGGACCTTCCTCAAAGAAGTCTGCCAAAAAATCTATCGTCTGACTGAAAATGGTTTAGTAGAGATAGAATCGCTCTAACGTAAAAAAGATTGGCAAAAACCAATCTTTTTTTCTCTATTTTTTCGTTGCCTCTTGTCCCATTTCTTGGGTGCGTTTGTATGCTGCTTCGACTCCTGCAATAATGTCACCCCGTAAGCCGACTTGTTCCAAGCGGTTGACTCCTGCGATGGTAGAGCCGCCTGGACTACAAACCGCATCCCTTAGGCAGGCTGGGTGATGGCCTTGACCTTGCTCCGAGATAAGCTCCCATCTTGATTGGTTAGGGAAGAGGTCCCCACTTTGAACACAATTCGCTTATTCTTCATCCATTCATTCTCCAGAGTATTCGATTGTAACATTATACCATGAAAGCCTTAAAAAATACTAAGAGCGGACCAGGGGGAACCCCTGTTTGCCCACAAAAAAACGAGTTTGAACCACAAGAGTTAAACTCGTTTTTATGATGATAGGCTTATCCTTGACGAAGCTTCTCTAAGGTTTCTTGGAAAATTTCCGGTACCTCCACTGAAAACTCCAGGACTTCTCCCGTCCGTGGATGGGTAAAGCCCAGGGTCTTAGCATGGAGGAACTGGCCATGGCCTTTCAAAGTCTTGCGAGGTCCATAAACCTCATCACCAGCGACCGGATGACCAATGTAGGCCATATGAACCCGGATCTGGTGGGTACGTCCTGTTTCCAATTGTAGCTCGACCAAGCTATAATCCCCGAAGCGTTCCAAGACATGGAAACGGGTCAGGGCTGGTTTCCCTTTAGCTGTCACAGCTTGCTTCTTGCGGTCTTTGTCACTTCGCCCAATCGGCGCCTCAATGACACCCCGATCATTAGGTAAATTACCATGGACAATGGCCCAATACTTGCGCAGGGATTTCTTAGCCTTAAGCTCGTCTGCCAGTGCTACATGGGCTGCATCGTTCTTAGCCACCATGAGGAGGCCAGAGGTGTCCTTGTCAATCCGATGGACGATACCCGGACGAAGTTCGCCATTGATCCCTGACAAGTCTTTGATGTGATACATGAGGGCATTGACCAGAGTTCCACTGGTGTGACCGGCACTAGGATGGACCACCATGCCCTGGGGTTTATTGACCACTGCGACATCCGCATCCTGATAGACGATCTCCAAAGGAATATCTTCTGCCTCATAGGTCACTTCTTCAACTTGAGGAACTTCATAGCTGATAACATCCCCTACTTTTACGGTATACTTAGCCTTTTTGACTTGACCGTTGACAAGAATCTTTCCTTCCTTGATTTGCTCATTGGCCAAGCCACGTGAGAGTTCAGTCAACTCTGAGACGGCCTTATCCAGTCGCGCTCCAGCGACTTCCACTCTAACTTCCATGGCTCTCCTCTCTTAAGATATGGATCAGTAACAATCCCACACCAACGGTTAAATAGATATCTGCTACATTAAAAATGGCAAAATTCATAAAATCCAAGTGAAACATATCGACGACAAAGCCCTGATGAACCCGGTCAATAAAGTTGCCAATTCCTCCTGAGATAATCAAGGTCAACCCCAACAAGAGCCAGAGGGAACCTTTGATGTGACGATAAAGGTAGACAAAGGCTGCCCCCATCGCTATGATGGTAATGATGGTAAAGAACCACTGTTGGTTTTCTAGCATGGAAAAGGCAGCACCTGAGTTCTTGAGATAGGTCAGGCTGACAACTTTGGGAATGAATGAACGCATGCCCCCCAGTGGGATTTCCTTGACCACATACCACTTAACAGCTTGGTCCAAGACAATCAAGAGGAGGATACTGATAAAAATACTTACTTTTCTCTTCATGTCCTACCTCTTCTCATCAAAGTAGACTTCCATAACTTGGACAAACTTCTCAGCCACTGGTGAGAGATCCACCTCTTCCCGTTTGACATAGACCATTTTATTATCCAAATCATCGATCAAGGGAATAACAGTAATGCCATTCACCGATTGGCTATCCAAAAAGCCAGAACCAGTCGCATAGGCGTTGGTCCGCTCTAGGATCCCATTCAGGGTCGCTCGGTCTGTCACATTGAAGAGCTGCGAGCTACCACTGGTATCGACGAAGTTCTCCGAATAGTAGAGATACTCATCCTTTTCCTGGGTAAAGCGAACGGTCGGCAAGTGAGCCAAATCCTCCATGACCAGAAATTCTTTCTGAGCCAATGGATGGTCCTTGCGCAAATAGATATGAGTCTGGAAAGGAATGAGGTCAATCACTTCTAAGCCCAATTTATCCACCCGTTGCATGATTCCTTTGGTATTTTGCTTGTTGAGGTAGATAATCCCTAATTCACTGTGCCCTTGAGCCACTTCATCCAAGATTTGAACCGTGGTCGACTCAAATATCCGGAAGTTTTTATTCTCAGGGTAAAGAACAGAGAATTGGGTAATCAAAGGAGGAAGGAAATCATAGTGCTGACTCGAGATCGAGAATTCCTTCTTTTCTTCCTCAGGATTGGCATACTGGTTTTGAAAAACATCAAAGCCCTTAACCAATTCTTGGGCTTTTTCATAAAATTCCATTCCACGACGGGTCAAGAAAGTCCCTGAACTAGTCCGACGGAAAATCTTAAAGCCCAGTTCCTTTTCCAAGTCTCTCACCGAGATTGACAGACTCGGCTGACTCACGTACATTTTTTCAGCTGCTTCACGAAAAGTACCACTATTGGCAATCGCGACAACATAGCGTAACTGTTGAATATTCATGTCTTCTTCCTTCTAACAATATCACTCCATTATACCATAATCTAGAGGATGAAAAAAGTTGAGAGGTTTCAATCGAAAGAGATCTACTAGGAGTTGAATTAATGCTCGTAAAAATGATAAGGAAACTGTTAAGCATTAAATAATTTCTAATCTATGAAGCTACTCAAGCAAATTTTCAAACTTTCCGGCGTGAGAAAAATGCTTGAAACAGTGGCGTTTCAAGCATTCGGGAGTTTTGAAACCTTAGGTTCAAAACTAAGTCATGGAACTTCGTAGAAGTTCGCTGACGTCCGTACTCACCTAAGGAAAGTTTTAAAACGTTTTTTTCTATGATCTATAAAGTATAAAAAGAAATATTAGAGATCAAATAATCAACTAATAATTGACACATATCATAAAAAAACTCTCTGATTGATCAGAGAGTTTTTGAATACAAATTATTTTGCGATTGGGTAAACAGAAACTTGTTTCTTATCGCGACCTTTGCGTTCGAAGCGTACTACGCCTTCAACTTTAGCGAACAAAGTATCGTCTCCACCACGTCCAACGTTCACACCTGGGTAGATGTGAGTACCGCGTTGACGGTAAAGGATAGATCCACCTGTTACAGTTTGTCCATCAGCTGCTTTAGCTCCAAGACGTTTTGCTTGTGAATCACGTCCGTTTGATGTAGAACCTCCACCTTTTTTGTGGGCGAAAAGTTGCAAGTTAGCAAGATTCAATTTCAACATAATTGTTTTCCTCCAGTTAGTTTTCTGTGATAACTCTTGTTTGGACGAACTCGGATGAGTTCTCCGATAAGTTTGCCATCCCTAAGAAAAATGATTCAAAGAATAGTTGGGTCATTTCTCTTTGGTGAGGTGGAATGTCTGTCGGGATTGTTACCCGCATGAAGCCACCCTCTTCTTCGTTTAATTCTAGTTCCGGTTCATAGCCTGCAAATTTCTCAACAGAGTTGACAAAGTTAATGGCAAGCGTAGAAACCGATGCACACACGACATCAAAGCCGTATTCGCCACTTCCAGCGTGCCCAGTGATTTCTGCACTCCTCAGCTCGCCATCTTCGGCTCGTTCAAAGACTGCTTGTATCATGTGTTCTCCTAAAAATTAAGCGTTGATTGCGTTGATGACAACTTTAGTGTAAGGTTGACGGTGACCTTGTTTACGGTGGCTACCTTTTTTAGGTTTGTACTTGTAAGTAACAACTTTCTTTTGTTTTCCTTGTTTTTCAACAGTTCCAACAACAGTAGCTCCTGAAACAAGTGGAGTTCCGACAACAGTGTTTTCACCACCAACAAGAACAACTTCGTTAAATGTAACTTCTTGACCAGCTTCAACGTTCAATTTTTCAACGTAGACTGCTTGACCAACTTCAACTTTAACTTGTTTTCCGCCAGTTTTAATGATTGCGTATGTGCTCATTATGCACCTCCTATGTATTTTTGGGTTTCCCCGTATTTTGTGAAGACTCGCCTAGCATCGTGGGACGAACCACTTAAGCTCAAAGGATGAGCGACGATGATCGAGCGGTTGCACAGGCATGTGCATAGTCAACTCTCTAAGTATATCACTTCTATCAGACAAAGACAAGCATTTTTGTCTCTTGAAAACGGATTTTCATCATTTAATGATAAAAATTGAGGAAAACAAGCGTTTTCCCCATTTTCATCGATTGGTCTCGCTGACTCTTCAAGCAATTTTACTAGATCTTACAACAAATCCTCAATCAGCTCATCGACTTCATCTGCTTCTGCTTGAGGCATGATCTCTGTTACGATAATACCTGCGACAGCCCGCTCCACCAAGGCTTCCACGTCCATACGTTGCTCATACTGCTCTGCATTTTTGAGTTTTGGATTAGTCTTTGGACGATCCGGAGCAAAGATGGTACAGCAATCTTCGAAAGGCTGGATAGAGATTTCAAAGGTATCGATGGCCTGGGCGATGTCAATAATCTCCAACTTGTCCATGGTCACCACTGGACGGATGACGGGCGTATTGGTCACGGCATTGATAGCCTGCATGCTCTCTAGCGTTTGGCTGGCAACCTGACCAAGACTTTCCCCATTGATGATGACTAGGCCACCACGAATTTGACGGATGCGATCTGTGATCCGCATCATAAAGCGACGAGTCAAGGTCATGAGGTAGGCTTCTGGTGCCTTTGCCTTGATCTCTTCTTGAATCTCAGTAAATGGTACTTCGATAAACTGGATATTGCCCCCAAACTTGGTCAATTTTCGAGTTAAATCGTGGGCTTTTTTCAGCGCGCCAGGACTGGTATAAGGTGGGCTAGCAAAATGGACCGCTTCGATATCCACACCCCGCTTCAAGGCTAGGTAACCCGCTACCGGAGAGTCAATCCCACCAGATAGCATGAGCATGCCTTTACCAGATGTCCCAACTGGCAGACCACCTGCTCCCTTAATGGTTTCATAAGAAATATAGGCTGCTTCTTCCCGGATTTCGACTTGCAGGTTGATATCCGGTTTTTTCATTTGGGCCTTAATGGTTGGAATGGCTTCAAAGACAGCACCACCCAAGGTTTGGTTGAGTTCTCGGCTATCCAGTTCAAAAGAATGGTCACTCCGCTTGCTGGAAATCTTGAAGGTCATCCCTTCCTGGTAAATCTCCTGCATGATTTCTTGAACGGCTGAAACCAAGGCTGGGACTGATTTTTCAATCTTGTAGACTGGTGAAAAGTTTTGAATCCCGAAGACCTGTTTAAGAGATTCCGCCACTGGTTCGTAATCCGTTCCATTTAGATAAGCATGAGCACGGTCCCGATCGGCTGTCACTTTGACAGCTGGGTAAATGGACAAAACATCTGAGATATTATTGCGCAATTTATTGATGAAGCGCATCCGGTTCTTTCCTTTAGTAGAAAGCTCCCCGTAGCGGATCATAATTTCTGAATAAGTTAATGGCATAGTTACTTCCTTTTCTTTTCCTTAACGCACCTTTCGCGTCTTTTCATAGATCAGTTTGAACTTGGTCAAAAATTGCTCGACTTGACTCATATCATTTTCGAGATCTAGACTGAGACGGACAGCTGTTTGCGCCAGAGCCTTGTCTACTCCCATGGCGATCAAGGTTCCAGCTGGTTTGCCAGCCTTGGAAGAGCAGGCAGAGGTTGTCGATATATAAATCTCATACTCTTCAAAAGCATGGACGATGACTTCTCCTCGCACTCCCTTGATACCGAAGGTCAAGATATGAGGCGCAAAGCCCTCATCTCCAGAGAAGACCGTCACATCTGGATAGTGAGCCAATTCCTCACGAATGACTTCTTTTAACTGATGGCACTTGTGCTCAAAGTCCTCTTGACGCTCCATCGCCAAGCGCAAGGCCTTGGCAGTCGCAGCAATTCCAGCTAAGTTCTCCGTCGTCGAACGAAAGTCCTTTTCTTGTCCGCCGCCTGTTAAGAGGGGACTGATCTTTTTACCTTCTTTGAGGTAGAGAAAGCCAACCCCACGAAGTCCATGGAACTTGTGACTGGAGAAGGTCGCTAAATCCACCCGATCTGGTAAGTAGAGAGCAGTTGAAATCTTAGCAAGAGCCTGAACCCCATCGACGTGGAAGGTGATGGTCGGACGATCCGCCAATAGATCCGCAATGGCTTGAATAGGCTGGATAGAACCTACTTCGTTATTCACTGCCATGATCGAAACGAGGGTTGTATCCGGACGCAAGAGTTTTTCCAACTCTTCCACTTGGACGAAGCCACGCGCATCAACTGGCGCAATATCCACCTCAAATCCTTGACCTTGTAGCCAGAGGGCTGATTCCTTCACAGCCGGGTGCTCAATAGCTGAGACAATCATGTGCTTC
The DNA here is from genome assembly GCF_003603405.1 of Streptococcus sp. AM43-2AT. Taxonomy (NCBI): domain Bacteria; kingdom Bacillati; phylum Bacillota; class Bacilli; order Lactobacillales; family Streptococcaceae; genus Streptococcus; species Streptococcus sp. AM43-2AT. Next base: position 561,305 of record NZ_QTND01000001.1, read on the forward strand.
CCGTAAGGAGCTTTTTCAAAAGCAACTCCCTTGATCGCCCAGTTGTCCCCTTCTGTCCCACCCGAGGTGAAAAAGATTTCTTCTGCTTTCTTGCCTAGGAGGGAAGCAATCTGCTTGCGAGATGCCTCCAAGATCCGAGTCGCTTGACTTCCCAAGTTGTGCAAGCTAGATGGATTTCCCCATATTTTGCTTGCGACTTCCGTGTAGGTAGCCAAGGCCTCTGGATAAGGTTTGGTTGTTGCTGAATTATCAAAGTAAATCATCTTCCACTCTCTCCTAGTCAATTTTCAATCATCTTATTGTAACATTTATAGGTTGGAGGGACAAGGATTTGGCAGGCTTCATTTTGTTCCTAGTTTCAGACAGAAAACTTGTAAATTTCTCAAAATAGCTTATGATGAAGATGGAGTGTTTTGTAAAACGCTTACAAAACCAAGTTCTGGCTTTTAAAACAGTTGTCCAACCACTGAACTGGTCTCGAAAGATGATAAAAGGAGACAAGCATGAAACGACCGATCTATTTTTCCATTGCCCTAGCTGGAAGTCTTGCTCTTGGAGGACTGCTCTCTGTCCTACCACCACTTCCATTTGCCCTCCCTTCTGCCCAACTAGCCTGTCACGGTAAAGGACAGTGTGACCTACAACAGCCCTTGGAGAAGCCACCTTACTTTAGGGAAGATGAAGGCAGTCTCCGCGAAATGAGCCTTATCCAACCAATCCCTGGTGAATCCGATAGCCACATCGAATTCAAATGCTTGGTCGAATACAATGGCTGGTTCCGTCGTATCATCCGTGTCAAAGATGTAAAAGTGATTTCAAAAACCAAGGAATTCAAGGGTAAGATTGACTACTCTATCCCGGATCCAAACAAGATAGAGATTCAGGCGAATGGCCAGTTTATCTCTCCTAATGACTCCTCTAGTTTTAGTAACCATGAAATCATCAGCCAGCCTAGTCAAACAAACCAACCAATTTCCGTCTCTGAAAAAGGACAGGCAAACTTTGAAACGTCCTCTGAGGCAAGCGAGACTCAAAGCGTCCAGTTTGGAAGCAATTTGAAATTTTAAAAACCTCTTTCATTTCTTCTTAGACATTTTCATAAAAATAACGTATAATGACTAAAGTGTTCACATAAAAGAACCAAATATGAAATGAAGAGGAAACAGATTATGTCACAATACTCACGAAAAGAAAAACACCAAGACAGCAACAAACCATCTAGAAGCGAAAAAGTGAAACAGAGCCTTTCTTTATTCCAGATGATTGTCGCAACGATTGCTAGTCTTCTCGGGATTATCGTTACTTCCTTTACCATTTACAGTATCATGAAACCAACGACTAAGACAGAGGAGAAAAAAGATAGCTCTACTAGCGTTGTTGTTGTCCATGAAAAGGATGGATCTGCTACTGATTCAAGTGCTACAGGGACGGATATCAGTGCTACCAGTAGCCAAGCATCCGATGCAAGCTCTGAACAAACTGATTCATCACAGGTAGAAACCAGTGCCAGTGAAGCTCCTGCAGAAACAACACCTTCTGCTACTGATACCGAATCATCTGCTAATTGAGAGTGGGACAGAAATCGGTCATTCGTTAGAATTCGATTTCGTCGTCCCACCTCCGCACGGTTGAGTAAGGCTATAAAAGCTGATGAAATCAGCGTAGTAGAGCCCACTCAACCACTGCGCCTTGCTCGACAATCCAAAGACAATTGAGAGGCTAGGACTTTTGTCCCAGCCTCGTTTCTATAATAGAAAAGCCTCAGTTAACCAGAAATCCTGATCAACAGAGGCTTATTTTTATTTGATGACTTCTTGTGTTTTTGCGTAGTTGGCTTCGACAGCTTCTTTTTCAGCCTTCCACCAGTCTTGGTTGTCTGTATACCACTTGATGGTTTCTTCCAAACCGGCTTCGAAGTTTGTGAATTGTGGTTCCCAACCCAATTCTTCACGCAATTTTGTTGAATCAATAGCATAGCGCAAATCGTGACCAGCACGGTCTGTCACACGGTCGTAAGCATCTTTTGGTTGACCCATTTTTTCAAGGATGAGCTCAAGTACTTCCTTGTTGTTCTTTTCACCGTCAGCACCGATCAAGTAAGTTTCACCGATACGGCCCTTGGTAAGAATAGCCCAAACACCTGTTGAGTGATCGTTGGTGTGGATCCAGTCACGGACGTTTTTCCCTTCACCATAAAGTTTTGGTTTGATTCCTGACAAGATATTGGTGATTTGACGTGGGATGAATTTCTCGATGTGTTGGTATGGCCCGTAGTTGTTTGAACAGTTGGAAATCGTTGCCTTGACACCAAAGGAACGTACCCAAGCCTTAACGATCAAGTCTGAAGCAGCCTTGGTTGATGAATAAGGGGATGATGGGTTGTATTTGGTTTCAGCAGTAAATTTTTCACCAGGACCTTCACCATGTCCAGGAAGATCTTCACGCAATGGAAGGTCCCCATACACTTCGTCTGTTGACACGTGGTGGAAACGAATATCGTACTTGCGAGCCGCTTCCAAAAGTGTGTATGTACCAATGAAGTTGGTGTGGATAAATGGTGATGGGTCATTCAATGAATTGTCATTGTGGCTTTCAGCTGCATAGTGAACAATGGCATCAGCCTTAGCAGCCAATTGGTCCACCAATGCTGCATCAGCAATATCCCCCACAACCAATTCAACACGATCCCCAAGGATTTCTTCGATGTTGGCACGGTTACCTGCGTAAGTGAGTTTGTCAAGGACAGTCACATGCACGTCTGGATGGTTGTTGTAGACATAGTGTACGAAGTTTGAACCGATGAAACCAGCGCCACCGGTTACGATGATGTTTTTGTATTCAGTCATTTTTTCTCCAAATAGTTTTTAGTTTTGATTGTTCCTTTCGCTAGTGAGGGACGCCAGCAACCCTTTGGTTTCATGGCTAAATCCGGAGCCGAAGTCTTCGGATTTCCCTACAAGATTCCCTACGGCAATCTTGTTTCCACTAGGGCAGGAACGATCCCACCAGGCTACTTGCAGTCGCGATACTGCTCTGCAAGGTTCATTTTTACAAATCTTCTGCTTTTAGGGGTTTGACGTCTTTGAGCAATGGGTGGTTCTTGTCTGCTTCTGAGACTTCTGCTTCTTCCAAGTTTTCCCATTGGATGTCTAGGCTTGGGTCTGCATAGTTGACAAAAGCATATTTTGGCTTGAGCTCCAATGCCCAGTAGTCATTGACCAAATAGCTGTAGGCTACTTTGTCAGACAAAACTTGGAAACCATTGGCTACGCCACGAGGAACAAAAATCCCTTTAGAGGCATCGATCACAGTTTGATAGGTGTTCCCAAATGTTTCACCTTCACGAAGGTCTACCCAAGTGCCAAGAACCTTTCCTTCATCTGCCACAGAAATGTACTTGTCCCAAGGTTCTGCATGCAGACCACGTAAAACATGCTTGCGTGAGAAAGAAACGTTGTTTTGCAACTTGCCTTCCGCAAAGAAGCTTTCAGGAAATCCAAGAGGAAGCATTTTTTCTTTTTGGAAGTTTTCCTTGAACCAGCCACGGTTGTCCCCATGGACTGGAATATCAAACTCCAACAAGCCTGGGATGGCTTCAATCTTGCGGGCTGCTAATTCTTTTCCGAAAAATTGTTCTGTCATTAAGCTTCTCCAATCAAACGGAGCAAGTATTGTCCGTATTCATTTTTCTTCAGCGGTTGCGCCAATTCATGAACTTGTTCTTTGGTGATATAACCCATGCGATAGGCGATTTCTTCAAGGTTGGCAACTTGGACGTTTTGCAAGCGTTGAACAGTCTCAATATATTGAGAAGCCTGCAAGAGACTTTCATGAGTTCCTGTATCCAACCAAGCAAAACCACGGCCCATGAGCTCAACAGAGAGATCTCCACGCTCCAAATAAGCCTTGTTGACATCTGTGATTTCAAGCTCGCCACGAGGACTTGGTTTGATGTTTTTAGCAATCTCTACGACATCATTGTCATAGAAGTAAAGTCCTGTCACCGCAAAGTTTGATTTTGGATGTTCTGGTTTTTCTTCGATAGAGATGGCATTCATATCATCATCAAACTCTACCACACCGAAGCGTTCTGGATCTTTAACTTGGTAACCAAAGACAGTTGCCCCTTTTTCTTTTGCTTCAGCCCTTTGCAACATCTTGGTTAAGCCATTTCCGTGGAAGATATTATCTCCAAGAACAAGGGCAACATGATCATCCCCGATAAAGTCTTCTCCAATGATAAAGGCTTGTGCCAAGCCATCTGGGCTTGGTTGCTCTGCATAAGAGAGGGAAATCCCAAGTTCAGAACCATCTCCAAGAAGCTCTTCAAAACGAGGAAGGTCTTGAGGAGTTGAGATAATCAAGATGTCTTTGATCCCTGCCAACATAAGGGTTGACAATGGGTAGTAAATCATTGGCTTGTCATAAATGGGCATCAACTGTTTGGAAGCGGCACGAGTCAAAGGATACAAACGAGTACCCGAACCACCGGCTAAAATAATACCTTTCATAATGTTAGGCCTTTCTACGTATTCATTACTCCTATTTTATCATGTTTATATAAAAAAGTCACCTTGTTCACATGTTACAAGGTGATGACAGGTTATCCAAGAGCGACGTCTAGGATCATCATAATGACAAAGCCAACCATGAGCCCGAGGGTTGCAACGTCTGTGTTGCCATTGGTCTGCGAATCTGGGATCAATTCTTCAACCACTACAAAGATCATAGCACCTGCTGCAAAAGAGAGGGCATATGGTAGGATGGCTGTTATAGATAAAACGGCTACTGCTCCTAGCAGTGCCCCTACTGGCTCCACGATGGCCGACATGGAGCCCCAATAAAAGGCATTGAGACGGGATTTGCCATCCGTCCGGATCGGGATCGAAAGAGCAGCCCCTTCTGGGATATTCTGCAAACCAATCCCAATAGCTAGACCAACCGCCCCGATAAAGGCTTCTGGACTTGGATTGCTAGCCAGAGCTCCGAAGGCCACTCCGACCGCCAAGCCCTCTGGGAAATTGTGGATGGTAATAGCGAGAAAGAGTAGGGTTGTTTTAGACAACTTCTTTTCCCGCGGCGTATGGATACTCTCAGCCTCTTCAATCTCCTTACTCATATGAAGGTGAGGGACAACAGCATCAATCAAGCGGAGGAAAAATCCTCCAGCTAAGAAACCGATCGCAGCCGGAAACCAAGCCAAGCTCCCATAAGAGTTTTCCGCATACTCAATCGAGGGTTGCAAGAGCGACCAAAAGGAAGCCGCAATCATAACGCCCGCCGCAAAGCCCATCATGATGTCCAGTAATTTGCGACTAATATGCTTGAAGAAAAAGACGATCGCTGACCCTATGATGGTACAGCCCCATGTAAACAATCCTGCGATAAAGGCCTGCAAGACCACGGATTGTGATTGAAACCAATTCATAACAACTCCTACTTTTTATTAAATAGTATATAAGCCTTTTCTATTCTACTATTTTTATCTGAATTAAGGAAGCTATTTCGAAAAAAAGAGAGTGGGACAGAAATCGGTCATTCGTTAGAATTCGATTGCTTCGTCCCACCTCCGCACAGTAGACAATTGAGAGGCTAAGAATTTTGTACCACTCTCTTCTTCACATATTGTATAACTGGATAATCCGCTGGATCCAAACGCAAGTCTCCTCCTGCCACTAGTTGGGCTAGATGCCAACCAATGAGGGGGCCCGTTGTAAGACCAGACGATCCCAGACCACTCGCCACATAGAGGCCTGCTTGATCGGGAACGGCTCCCCAAAAGGGTGAAAAGTCACTAGTATAGGCCCGAGTTCCCACGCGCTCCCCCATGACTGCCGCTTGAGCCAGTTCCGGATAGTAGGTCAAGGCCTCTTCTTCCATCTGGTTCAGCAGAGCTTGGTCCACACTTAGGTCAAAGCCCATTTCATTCTCATGGGTGGCTCCCATACTGATCTTGCCTTTTTGGAAGGGAATGATATCCAGTTCCCCTTCTGGCATGACCACAGGATAGTTGTCTGTATCTAAGTCTAACTGATAATCCCGCAACTGTCCTTTTTGGGGACGGACATCAACTTGGTAGCCAAGTGGCTCTAGGATTTGCCCCAACCAGGCTCCTGTTGCTAGGATGACTTGGTCATAATTCTCTCCTGCTATCTGATAGCCATTATCTGAGACCGAGAGTGCAACCTCTTCTTTGATCACCCTTGCCCCACTGGCTTTAAGGAGAGTTTCCGTGAGAAGCGCTCCTTCAACATGAGCTCCACCTGATGCATAAAGGAGCTGTTCAAAACCATTTAGACCTGGGAATTGCTGGGCCACCTCTTCTTTGGTTAAAATCGCCAAGTCTCCAATCAAGGGAGATTCTTCCCGACGGCTCATCGCCAACTGATAGAGTTCGTCTAATTTGTCCTCCTTTTTCTTGAGGAGATAGACACCGGTCTGCTGGTAAAAATCTGTTTTAATTCCGTCCTTGGCCAGGTCCTCTACCAATTCTTGGTAAAAATCAGCTCCCAGACGAGCGAGGCGATACCAGGCCTTATTCCGCCGCTTGGAAAACCAAGGACTGATAATGCCTGCAGCCGCCTTAGTCGCTTGGCCGACTCCATGGTCATAGACGGTCACATCCACTTGTGCTTCTTTGGATAAATAATAGGCTGCAGTGGACCCCACGATCCCTGCACCGATAATGGCAACTTTCATCATGACCCCTTAGATATGGTAAAAAGGATTGGTGCTGGCTTGACTGCCAATCACTTCAATCTCCCACGCTTCTTCAGCCTTCCACTGATTGAGCTTTTCTACTAATTTTGACACAAAAAGAACTTCGATATGGTGTCCTGGATCCAAGGCCAAGAGGCCATCGCTCAGCATGTCTTGAGCCGTGTGGTAGTAGATATCTCCGGTGATATAGACCTCAGCCCCCTTAGCAAGAGCATCCTTGTAAAAGGACTGGCCACTTCCTCCACAGATAGCGACTCGCTCGATGACCCGATCCAGGTCATTCTGATCATAACTGACCAAGCACAAAGCATCTAAGCCAAAGGTTTCTTTGACCTTGCTAGCCAACTGGCCAAAGGTTTGAGTAGCTACCCGACCGATGCGACCAATTCCGAGCCCTTCTCCCGTCATACAGAGGGGCTCTGTATCTTCAATGTCCAAGAGCTGGCAGAACCAATCGTTGAGCCCATCTGGGACAATGTCAATATTGGTATGGCTGACATAGACCGCGATATCGTGCTTGATCAGGTCAATATAGATCTGATTTTGAGCCCGATCGGCTACCAAATCCTTGATAGGACGGAAAATTGGCGCATGCTTGACGATGATCAAGTCCACTCCATGGGCGATGGCTTCCGCCACCGTCTGCTCACGGATATCTAAGGCTACCATGACCTTCTTGATGACTTTTTGCAGGGTGCCGACCTGTAGCCCACGGACATCTCCCTCCATGGAAAGTTCCTGGGGACAGTATGCTTCATAGCGTTTGATGACTTCACTTGCTAGCATGCAAAACCTCCTTGATTTGTGCGATGCGCTCTTCTAACGATGCTCTGGCAGATTGATTCTCAACAGGGACCTGCTCCAAGGCAAAGGCTAATTTCTCCACTTCCTTGGACCACTTTTGGACAAAGGCTGGAGCTTGTTCCCGCATCAAATAGGGACCAAAGCGTAGTTCCTTAGCTGATAACTCTTGAGAACCCTGTTCGACCACGAGCATCTCATAGAACTTCTCATTTTCTTCCAAGATGGCTTCATCGACAATACGGAAATTATGGTCTACTAACCAGCTCCGCAATTCATCCTCTCGATTATTGGGCTGGAGGACCAAGCGAGAGACACTGGCTAATTTTTCTAGACCTGCCGCTAAGATATCTGCAATCAAGCGTCCTCCCATGCCTGCAATAGTAATACAGGAAATGCCATCTGTTGGTTCAAAGGCAGCTAAACCATTGGCCAGACGGACCTCAATCTTGTCCTCCAAGCCATTATCGGCGACATTTTGGAGGGCAGACTGATAAGGCCCCTCTACAACTTCACCAGCAATAGCAGCCTCAATCTTTCCTTCTTGTAAGAGGGCGATTGGCAGATAAGCATGGTCACTCCCCACGTCCAACAGACGCGCTCCAGCTGGGACGAAGCTAGCCACCAAGTCCAAGCGATTTGATAATTTTGTAAATTCCATGTGCTACTTTCTAAACTTTTATTCCACCCTTTAGTATACCATGTTTACACCATTAAAAAAAGGCGCAACGGCGCCTTGTCTATTATGGAAAGGTATTATTTTAGACTTTCCTTAGGTGAGTCCGGACGTCAGCGAACTTCTTCAAAGTTCCATGACTAAGTTTTGAGTCTAATGTCTCAAAACTTCCGGGCACATGAAACTTCTACGTTTCATGTGCTATACTCACGGCGGAAACTCTCGCTATCATCCTCAACAAGCCGATACTAGACTTTAGTCAATTTCCTTATAGTCCACTTCCAAGCCACGTTTTACAGCTGGGCGATTGGCAATTTTCTCTGTCCAAGCTTGCAAATGCTTGTATTCCTTCACATCTAAGAAAATTCCTGCACGGTCCCAGACCTTGTCTTGGGCTAGACGGCCATACCAAGACCAGATGGCAATATCCGCAATGGTGTAGTCATCTCCTGCAATATAAGGTTTGGTCGCCAATTCCTTGTCCAGTAGGTCCAATTGACGTTTGGCTTCCATAGCAAAACGGTTGATGGCATACTCGATTCTCTCAGGCGCATAGTGGAAGAAATGGCCAAAGCCTCCACCTAAAAATGGCGCAGCCCCTGTCTGCCAGAAGAGCCAGTTGAGCACTTCTGTCCGTTTAGCTGGATCAGTCGGGATCAATTTGCCAAATTTCTCAGCCAGATACAAGAGAATATTGGCTGATTCAAAGACCCGAATGTCTTGGTCGCCTGATTGATCCAACATGGCTGGAATTTTTGAGTTGGGATTGATGGCTACAAAGTCACTGCCAAATTGATCTCCCTCGCCAATCTTAATCCGAAAAGCATCATAACCAGCTTCCACTCCCAGCTCTTTCAATTCCTCCAGCATAATGGTCACCTTGATACCATTTGGAGTTGGAAGGGTATAGAGTTGGAAAGGCTGGTCGCCTTTTGGAAGAGTTTGTTCAAAGCGGGGACCTGCTGTTGGTTGGTTCAAGCCACCCCAGGCTCCTCCCATTTGGTTCGGTGCTTCCCATACTTCTGGTAATTGATAATCTGACATCTCTTTTCTCCTTTGTCTATGTTACTACTAGCATATCAAATCCAGACGCTACTTTCAAAAATCTGCTACGCTGGCTTTACTTGACTTTTCTTGGCAAAATGATAGTATAGAAAAAATACATTTTGAAGGAGAAAAATCATGTCCACGATCGACTTTCATAGTTTGGCAAAGACAGAACTACACTGCCACTTAGACGGTTCCTTGTCTCTTCCGACCATTCGCCAATTGGCAGCCATGGCCAATATTGACCTTCCTGCTAGTGATGAAGAGCTCAAGCACTATGTCACTGCACCTGCCCACTGTGAGAATCTTTTGGACTATTTGGAGGCCTTTGACTACATTCGCCCTCTTCTTCAGACCAAGGAAGCCTTGACCCTTGCTGCTTACGATGTGGCCAAGCAAGCTGCTTTGGAAAATGTCGTCTACATTGAGGTTCGTTTTGCCCCAGAATTGTCCATGGATCAAGGACTCACTGTCCCAGAAACAATCGATGCTGTCTGTGAAGGACTGCGCCAAGCACAGGATGAATTTGGCATTGTCGCAAAAGCCCTCGTCTGTGGTATGCGCCAGTCGGATCGAGAACTCACCTCTCGTATCCTGGCAGAAGCCAACCAAGTTAGGGATCAGGAATTTGTCGGCTTTGACTTCGCTGGGGATGAGCACCACTATCCACCACAAGCCATTGTTGCCCTCATCCAACAGGTCAAAAGTTACAACAGGCCCATGACCCTGCACGCTGGCGAATGCCACTGCCCAGCCAACGTCGCTCAATCCATGGCCTATGGTATCAAACGAAATGGTCACCGGTGAACTCTGCTTGACCAGTAACCTTCAAACCAAGGCAGCTGCCACTGTGGCGGACTTCCCTTACCTCAAGATGAAGGAAGCACAAGCCCATATCAGTATCAACACCGATAACCGCACCGTCTCTGATACCGACCTCACTAAGGAATATGCCCTCTACCATCGCCACTTCCATACGACGCCAGCTGACTTTTACCAGCACAATGTCGATGCCATCCAGGCTTCCTTTGCTAGTGATGAGAAAAAACAAGAACTCCTAACCAAACTAGAAAAGGCTTACGCGGACTATTTATAAATATATTAGCTTGCATTTAATTAAGCAATGGCTTAAGGTTGAAGACAGAAACTTATTGGAAACTTTCCTTAGGTGAGTACGGACGTCAGCGAACTTCGGAGAAGTTCCATGACTTAGTTTTGAACCTAACGTTTCAAAACTCCCGAGTGCCTGAAACACTATTGTTTCAGGCACTTTTCTCACAGCAGAAAGTTCCAATATTCGCTTGTCTCACGCTAAAATCACCAATATATTCTTTTGCATTTGATTCAAAAGAAGTCTGTTTACATTCAAAAACTAGCACTTTTGTAAAGTGCTAGTATTTTTTTATTTAGAAACTGATTCATACAATGCTACGTCTCTAGGAGTTAGCAAACCGGTATAAAAACCGTCTACATTTACATTGGCATACTTGGTTAAATCATCATAAGTATGAACGGTGTGAATGTAAATTCGTTTATTCAGTCGATGAACAGCATCAATAAAATCCTGATTGAAGCGAGGATCAGCAAATGAAATCGTCACTGCCTCGATTTCCTTATGTTTTGAAATAAAATCGATAACCTCTTCTGCACTATCTGGCGAAGAATATAAGGTATAGATGATATGTTGGAAAGGATAAATGGCTTCGATTTCCCCGAACATCTCTTGATTGTAGATTTGTGGAACCACACGATCCAATAGAGACTCATCTCGATTTTTAGCTTCAGTTACAATTTGCTCGAATTGCGTAACAGTATCTTCCTTAGGGATTTCCATCGATTTGGTATCTGTGATCAATACCATATCAGAGTTAATGACCATCTGATCTAAAACATCCCCAATCAGCATGGTCGTAAAGCGACTTGGTGTCTCTGGAGAACCATAGGCTTTGAAGTTTTTCCACTCCTCTGATGAAAGAGCAACACCATCTTTATTCCCAAATTGATGCCAGTCATGGACAGCCGCCAATTTACGATCGCTAGTTAAATAGAAATCCATTTCAAACAAACGATGCCCTAGACCATAATTCTGTTGCAAAGCTTCCAGGGAGTTGGTATAAAAAGTATTGTATTCTTTCTCACGTATGGTACCACCTGCATGGGCAACCAATCTTGGCGAATCCTTTAACCAATTCTTTTTCTTGTTCTCCGTATAGTGGACAAATCCGAAGGTGTTTGAAAATTTCCCGTTAGTAAGCACTTCTAAACTTTCTTTATCCACATACTGAGAAGACAATAATTTGGCTTCTTGCTGAGTCGAAATAAGGTAATGGTTTTTATCAAATTGCTTTTTCTCTTTATTCCATTTAATTGTAATGGTGACATTGGATTGTTTCTTTTCGAAACCATCCGATGTTTTTTTATAGCCTGCTTGGACCAAAGATTCTTCAACTGGATACAAACCAGACGAAATCATGCTTAGCTTGCTAATATACAAACCAAGAAAACCAAGAATGACTACTGTTCCTAATACAAATAAGGCTGAATAGATCCGTTTGTGCGATCTATTTTCCTTTCTATCTCCCCTTCTCATCTCTAAACCGAATCTCCTCTATTAATCTTTCCACAAATCCATCGCCTGTAAGAAATCATCTGAAACTGTGACATTTTCAGGCTGAAGAGCTTCCCGTTCTTGTTGTTTGATTTTTAATTGTGTCAAACTGGCAATCCCCTCCCGTCGCCAATTGCGCAGGATGGCCTGGATATATTTCCAGTGAGGCTTGCCATTAAAGACAGCTTCTCTCAAGGCAGCCTTTACAATATCAGGGTCTGTTTGGTCCTGTTTGACTGTCTGTGTCAAATCTTCGATTTCAAATGGCGTCAATAAACGGCCTAACTCCTGCTCAAAGGTTTTGACCAAATCAGCCAGTTCATTTTCCGCTTGCTTGTCTTGCCCACGCTGTGCAGTATCTGTCTTACTTTGAAGCAAGTCATCCAGGCGTTCGAGGGCAATAGTCGCATCAAAAAGAACTTCAATCTCTCCATCTAGCTCAATGGTCCGATATTGGAGCAAACCTTGGTTGGTCAGGCGAGACATGGACTGGTTCACTTCTGTGACAGACTTGCCAATCGCATCTGCAATTTGATTCGGCGTGAGGCTGGATTGATTGGTCGTATTTTGCAAATAAAAGAACTGCCAAACCAGAAAATCCTCTGCGTCTTTAAATAAGTGTTGATAATGGAAAAGTAAGGCACTTGGTAAGACCAAATTGCCCGACTTAAATGCTTGTGAATATGTCATACTACCCCTTTATAGGTAACCATAAAATGAAATATCTTTTTCTAACTCCTCCAAACGATAAGGAGTTTCTTGGTAAACTGCATAATTGATCCAATTACTAAAGAAGTTGGCTGCCGCTAAGTTCCACCGCATCCGAGGGTCACGACTGCTGTCATCCTGATCAAAATAATTCTTGGGAAGATCTGGATTCAAGCCTGCTTTCACATCCCGCTGGTATTCCTTGGCCAAGGTATCACGGTCATATTCCAAATGGCCAAAACTATAGACCTCTCGAAGGTCTGGACTGGCCAGGATCGATAGTCCTACTTCACTGCCTTGAGCTAAGACTTGCAAATTGCTCTTTTCTAGCACTTCTTTGAGGGGGACATCCGTATAACGTGAATGAGGGGCCAAAAAAGCATCGTCAAAACCACGCATCAAACGGTTCTGTGGATTCAGGACGGTTTGCTCATAAATCCCAGATAGCTTGTCGCACAGAGCTACTTTTTCAATGCCGTAGCGGTAATAGAGACCAGCTTGGGCACCCCAACAAAGATGGAGGGTTGAAAAGACATGGCGTTTAGACCAAGCAAAGACCTTTGTTAACTCTTCCCAGTAATCCACTTCCTCAAAGGCTAATTTCTCAACCGGAGCTCCAGTAATGATCAAGCCGTCATAATAGTTCTCTTTAATATCCTCGAAGGATTTATAGAAGATTTCCATATGCTCTGCTGCTGTCGTCTTAGACTCATGGCTAGTCATATAGAGGAAATCAACATTAATCTGCAAGGGAGTATTGGCTAGGAGGCGTAACAGTTGAGTCTCAGTTGCTACCTTAGTCGGCATGAGATTCAAAATCAGAACATTCATAGGACGAATATCTTGGTGAGTTGCCCGAATATCATCCATGACAAAAATATTTTCTGAGCGAAGAATATCAACTGCTGGTAATTTCTTATCTAAGGTAATTGGCATAAAAAGCTCCCATCTTACAAGTTGTTACCTCTTATTATAAGACAGGAGCATATAGTTTTCAATTATGGTTTTTCTCTATCTAGATATAGCTCTAAACTATATTAGTAATGCATCAAGACCTTGTAATCGTAGTCTCCGATAGCTTCGCGGCCTTTGAGTTCATCGAGCTCGATCAAGAAGGCACAACCTGCAACGACCCCACCGAGTTTTTCAATCATTTCGATGGTTGCTTTAACTGTACCACCAGTTGCCAAGAGGTCATCGACGATGAGGACGCGTTGACCTGGTTTGATGGCATCGGCGTGCATGGTCAAGGTATCCACACCGTATTCTTTTTCGTAGTCCGCTGAGATAACTTCACGTGGCAATTTACCAGGTTTACGAACAGGTGCAAAACCAATTCCCAACTCAAAAGCGACAGGACATCCAACGATGAAACCACGCGCTTCTGGGCCGACAATCATATCAATCTTCTTATCCGTTGCGTATTGAACGATTTCACGAATCGCATAACTATAAGCATTGCCATCTGCCATCAAAGGGCTGATATCACGGAAGGTAATCCCTTCTTGTGGATAGTTTTCAATGCTTGCAATATAATCTTTTAAATTCATGGTTAACTTTCTTTCAAAAAAATTTTTTACATTCCATTATACCATGAATTCTACAAACGTGCATCATTTTTTGCTAAATCATTTTCCCAAACACCTGCATCAAAAGCAAAAATCCCACACCTGAAAAAGATGAGGGATAATAAATGTTAGAAGAGCCTTTTACTGGTCTTCTATCAATTTGTAGTACTCAATTTTCATATCACCCAGGTTTTTCAAGGAGTAACGCGAGCTTCCGTTTTTAAACCAAGTACCAAGGATGTATTGCTCAGTGACTTTCTTGCTTTGGTTTCGAAGCCATGTGCGGTCTTTGCCATAGGTAGAAAGTTTCTTTAGAAAATCACTCCCCTCAACTGTTTGACCATCCGCATAAAGATAGACATTCCTTTGAAGGAAGACCTTATTTGCAGAATCGTATTTGAAGGACATTCGAACGGATGCATTTTCGTTCAGCTGGTATTCATACCAGTAAACCCATTCAGAACTGTCTCGAAACATCATGACAGATAGGTCTTCCTGACCACCAACGATGTCATCTGAATAGGGATAGGACTGAAATCCTTCATCCTCCTTCCAGATGCGATCACTACCGATTGTCTCTGTATAGGGGCTAAACATCACATAGCGCATCCAGCTGCCATTTTCAGCGTAGTTGATCTCCTCCATGGGGTTTCTCAAACTCCAGTAGATCCCTAGCCAATAAAGGGAAAAGAGTAGAAAAGGGCTGAGCCAGAGGAGTAGTTTCTTCTTGTTCATCACATCGATTCCGTTAAATAATCATAAATTTCTTGCACAGATCCTAGGGCCATGAGCTCTTGGTCTTTGACCGTCTGCACCAAGTCCTGATAGATGGAACTAGAGGTAATCTCCTTCTTCTCCGCATCCTTGTTGACAGTCATGATGCCATTTTCAATCTGGACAAAGCCTAATTCTTGGAAAATCTTGATCATCTTGATCAATAAAACCTGTGGAATCTTGAGGTAGTCAGATAGTTGGCTCAGCTTATGGCGGATATCAAACTCAGGGAACTGGTACAGTGTCTTATAGAGTTTGGCATATTGATCGCGGTTGCCATAACCGGTCAAATAATAGGCCTTGTCTAGGTGATTCTTAAAATAGACCGCTTGGAAGCTCTGTTCTTGGAAGAGGGCTTTCAATTCTGCCAAGTCATCTGGTATGCGATCGATGACAATGGCTGGTGATTCCACCCCTCCTTCTAACTGACTAAAGAGTGGGATGGCTTGTGGGAGAGGAGCATTCTTTCCTCGGATATTGTAAAGCTGTACTCCTTCTACACGGGCATCCACCATCATCAATTGCAGGGTGGTCTGTCCATTCCATTGATTGATGGCCAAGGATACCACCAACTCCAAATTTTTCGCTTGGGAGAATTCCAATTCCAAATGGCCCTGACCAAAAGCCACCACATCAAAGCGGGCATTGCCTTTTTGAATCTTCAACTTCAGATGGCTATTGCCGGCTCCCATGGTCCGGCTAGACTCCACTTGGAAATCTCGAATGTAAAAGACGGGTTTCTTATGGTCCATCCCAAAAGGTGCTAAACGATCAAAGCTCTTCAAGGTATCCAAGGTCAGCTCTTCAAGGTCCAACTCCTCATCTACAAAGAGAGTAGATTTAGCCGTCAGGTCAATCCCTTTTTCACGAATATAATCAGAAAAAATATCGGTCAGACGAGGAAGATTATCTACTTCCAACGTCATACCAGCTGCACCCGCATGGCCCCCAAAGGCGATAAAAAGATCACGATGGGGATCCAGGGCTTCGAAGATATGGACACTTTCTGGGCTTCGCGCACTACCCTTGGCTTTGCCTTGGTCTATGGTTAGGACGATGATGGGCTGATGGAGCTCTTCTAGCAGTCGACCAGCCACGATTCCTAAGACACCAGGATTCCATCCTTCCTTGGCCAAGATTTGAACCGGAAGACTTGGATCGACCATAGCTTTGGCCTCATCATAGATGGCTTGTACGATCTCTTTGCGCTCTTCATTCTTAGCTTGAATCATCAGAGCAATCTCTAGTGCTTCTTCGTCATCAAAGCCTGTCAAGAGCTCGACCGCTGGATTAGGGTCATCCAAGCGACCCAAGGCATTGAGACGAGGGGCAATCTGGAAACCAACCGTTTCTTCATTTACATCTTGAGGAGCGATGGAGGCCAGTTTGAGCATTTCCTGGAGACCGATCCGTTGGGTTTGACGAAGGACACCTAGGCCATACTTGACTAGGATGCGGTTTTCATCTGTCAGACTGACCATATCCGCAATGGTCCCAATGGCCACCAAATCAAGGAAATCTAGGGGCACCTCTTCTAGGAGGGCACAAGCCAACTTAAAGGCAACCCCGCAGCCAGCTAGGTGCTTGAAAGGGTAGTCGGCATCTGGATGCTCGGGGTGAATGATGGCATAGGCATCGGGCAAGACTTCTGGCATGGCATGGTGGTCGGTCACAATGACATCTACCCCCATGCTTTGGGCCAATTCAATGGCTTCGTGGCCTGCTACCCCGTTGTCCACCGTTATGATAAGGGAAATCCCCTGCTGTTCAATAAAATACTTGTAGACACTAGCATTGGGACCGTACCCATCTGTAAAGCGGTTGGGTAGATAGACTGCTACTTCCGCCCCCATCTGCTCCAAGGTTTCCTTCATGATAGAAGCGGCCGTCATCCCGTCTGCATCATAGTCCCCATATACTAGGATGTGTTCATAATCTTCAATAGCTTGGCGAATCCGATCCACTGCCTTGTCCATATCGTGAAGCAGGTAGGGATCATGGAGATCTTCTAGCCGCGGTTCTAGAAAACGATCCAGCGCTTCTTCCGTCTGGATCCCTCTTTCTCCCAGTAACTTGGCTACGGATGCTTCTAATCCTCTCTTCTTTGCTTGCGCCAAAAACGTATCATCTGAAAAGGGCGTAGCAAACTGCCATTCATATTTTGACGTGATCATCTCGGTCCTTGTCTCCTGTTTTTCTTATCAGCATATTATAACATGAAAGCCGGTAATCCGGAAAATGAAAGAGCCTATTTGGAAAGATTGGGAAGAGCAAATAGAAGATAACCCATTATAGTTTCCCCACTAACACACTGGAACCCCATTTCAAGTGTATCCATTAGATCCACTCTATCTCCGCTAAATTCATTTTACGAATGACTGACCCTCCCTATAAATAGTTTCTACTATATTTTTTTATTATTTAGATACAAATTACTTGACACTGCAAAGGATTGTAATATAATATAAGTGGCTTTAAATTATATGGTAACGGACTGATCGGTTCTTCAGCCGTCTTGGTTTGAAATCCTTGACTTTATGGCCATTGGAGTTATTAATTCTGTGTGTGGAAAGGACAATCAGTTTTTTATTTTAAGCTGTCCCAGTCGACTTCCGCTTTTCTCTGGCTACAATAATGGTCTCTACCATTCAGTTCTAGCAGAAAAACCGTCATAAAAATCTAGCCGACTCCTTGTCGGTATAGAACTGGACACGCTTAAAATGTGTGGAAAAAAAGTGATCTACTTCCAAACCAGGAAAAAGGAATGGAGGAACAAGTGAAAACTTTCTATAAAAAATTATTCGCGTTTGTAGCAATGATTAGTGTAGTTGCTCTTGGCTTATCAATTATTAAGCCAGTCTCTGCAGCGACTGTTACACCAACCATTACAAACCTTAAAGCAACAGCAGCTGGTCAAAAGGTCACATTTTCTTTTGACTGGGACTTAACAGGTATCTCTGTTAAGGAAGGTGATACGTTTACCATCGACGCTCCAGAAGGTGTCAATATCACTGAAATCGCAACACAATCACTACAAGCAAACGGTGCTGAAGTGGCGACTGTTTCGATGACAGGTAAAAAGATTACTTTTACTTTCAAAAAAGCAATCGAATCCATGAACCAAAACGTAAAAGGTGGATTCTCATACAAAGCAGAATGGGATAACACACCAGGAAATCCTGGAAACAAGACTGCCACTTCTAAAGTCGGTTCAGAATCCGTTGTCATCACTCGTCCTGATGGACCTGGTGTATTTGAATCTGTGATCAATAAATATAACCTTACTGGGGACTATGTTACTAAGCAATTCAAATTAGATGCATCTGAAAACTATGCATGGATGAATGTTGGAGATGACTACTATCTTACAAAATGGTTCATCCGTATCAACGGAGATGGTAAGAAACAGGCCATCACGAACCCAGTTGTGTCAGATCGCATCCAAGCTCCAGCGGTAGATTACTCAAAAATCACTTTTGCTCCAGCTGCGAACCACGCTGCAAGTGAATTCTTCGTTGGAACTTACTTGAAACCATCCTTCACATTAAGAAAAGGTGGACAAGTGGTTGCTTCAGGATGGAACTTCTGGCAACATGTGAAATTCGATGCTGACGGTAATGGATTTACTGTGAATTTATCAGATGTCAGTGATGTTTTCAAAACAGCTACAGACGAAGAATTAATCATTGAATACCAAACATTAATTCCTAAGACTACTATTCGCGTAGACAACAACGCTACCTTGAAAGCTGACGAAATTACAACACCTCAAGAAGATCCAGCTTTCTGGAACAACACTGAGTTGAAATTCTGGGTTTCTGGTGACACAACTGTGACCGTTCAAAAAGAATGGGTTGGAGATAGCGAAGCTGACCGTAAAGATATCACTGTTCAATTGTATGCTGACGGCCAAGCCTTGGAAGGGATGACACAAACTCTTACAAAAGCTTCTGGTTGGCAAGCAACATTTACTAAATTGCCTGGTATCAAAGACGGTAAGAAGATTGAGTACTCAGTAGTGGAAACAAACACACCTGAAGGTTACACTTCAAAAGTTGAAAAAATTGATGATGCAAACGTGATCAAGGTTATTAACACATCAAACAAACCAACTACAACAACCACTACTACGACTACTACAACCACTACAACTACAACGCCTGAGACTCCTGCTACAACTGTTTCATCAGAGGAGCCTAAGACTACAGTAACTACTACACCTGAGACTCCTGCTACAACTGTTTCATCAGAGGAGCCTAAGACTACTGTAACGACTACGCCTGAAACTCCTGCTACAACTGTTTCATCAGAGGAGCCTAAGACTACTGTATCTACTACACCTGAGACTCCTGCTACAACTGTTTCATCAGAGGAGCCTAAGACTACAGTAACGACTACACCTGAAACTCCTGCTACAACACCTGGAACACCAACTACAACACCTGGAACACCAACTACAACACCTGGAACACCAACTACAACACCTGGAACACCAACTACAACACCTGAAGGACCTAGTACAACACCTGAAGGACCTAAAAAGAATGGTTCTACTACCACTACAGCTGAAAATCCAACTGGACCAAACGGTGGAGAAAATGGTGGCGGACGTAAGAAACTTCTTCCAAGTACAGGTGAAGTTGTCGCAACAGGTCTTGTTCTTACAGGAGTATTGGTCTTGGCTGGTGCCGTTGTCTTGAAACGTAAAATTACTGATAACTAATTCAGTCACATTAACACTATTAGCTTGCACTAGCTCCACCTCCTAGTCGCTAATAGCAAGAGGCTGGGACAAAAGTCCTAGCCTCTTTATTGTCTTTAGATTGTCGAGCAAGACGCAGTGGCTGAGTGGTATCTTTGTTCGCTTTTTAAGCTCCAAATATGACCTAATGAGGGAAACAAAGTTTCCTTTATCTGCAACCTTCAACAGTCTCCCAGACTGTTGAAGCTGTGCGGAGGTGGGACGACGAAATCGAATTCTAACGAATTGGCGATTTCTGTCCCACTCTCTTTTTCTATGGAACTATGACGATAGAATATAAAAAAGAGCCTGTGAAAACTTCACTAGGCTCTTTCGTATCTTCACTTGTATTCCAGTCTATTTCATATATGGGAAAGCTTCTATTATTTTCTTCCTTAATTTTTCATTTTCTATCTTTTCAATATTGAGGACCTCTTGAAATTGGAGCGTATCTTGAACCACATGTTCTTGCCCATCTTTTGAAAACTCGGCGGGAATGGTCAAATTTTTAAAAAGCTCTTTCCTTAGGTATCCTTCTGGTGTTACTTCGTAAAATATATTCATAAGAGCTAACTCAAAATTAGCACTGTGTTTTTGAGGCTGAGATTTGAAGTATCGAAGAAATTCTTCTTTATTCTGAACAAGGTGCTCTTGCCCATCTATTGAAAAATCAGCAGGAAGCGTGAAATCTTTAACGAATGAATTATAGGGACTTGTTAGTAATTCTAAAAAGGAAAGACGAAACTCTACATCTTCTTCGCCTAAGAAATACAAAACTGAGCGATAGTGATTTTTCAACATCTGATAGACCTTTGGATGGGCTGATGCTAGAGATATTTTGCTCCCTTCAGTTTCCCTAAAACTTTGATTAAACCTAAGTTGTAACCCTCTAGAAATATAGTCATTTCCTCCGGAACCAGTTAATTTCGTTTTTGACATAAGAGCGAATGGATGCCTATTCTCAAATCTCTGTTTTGACTCCGTTTTAACTTCTTCAACACTTTTACCAGAGGAACTTATTGTGGATATTTTTCCTGTTTTTGCATCAATCAACCCCTCCTCAACCGGATACTCTGAAGTCTCGTTAAACTCCTCCGTAACAACTTTCATAGCTCCATTTTCAATCACTACTTTTGATTTCTTGGGTGCTAACATAGTAATAAGAAAGTAGGTTTCATTATCCTCTGTTTCGTATATTTCTTCTGAAATATCGAGTGGGATATATTTCTTATTATAGTCACGAACCATTTTAAAGACATCATAGGTTTTAGGTTTTAGTTTTCGATCGTTTGTGTCGTAAACATCAATCAACCAATACTCCCCTTCTTTGGGCTCATTGTAGCTTAGATAAGGTGCCGAATCTGGTGCAGTACGATAGCGTGAAAACTTATCACTACTCGCTTTTAACCTATAGCTTTCTTGCATGATATAGCGCTCACCACTTGCACCATCATGTGTATTAAGTTGGTACGCAAATTTTGGTTTACCATTATTAACTTCTTCAATTAATTCTCTCTCATCACCATCGTCCCATTCGATAACTAGCGCTTCCCCATTATGAATAAATTCATAGTCCTTAATTACTGGCCTTGGTTTCCACTGAACATACTGACGCAATTCTCTTATACGAATTTGTTCTTTAATAGAGTACACAGAGCCAACTACCACGACGAATAAAGTAAATAAAAACATCTTTGACTTAAATAACTTAGGCATAAACAGTTCCTCCTAATCTCCCCCTCATTTTACCATCAATTCCCTCTTTTGTCAGTCAAATAAATAATGAGGCTGGGACAAAAGTCCTAGCCTCTCAATTGTCTTTGGATTGTCGAGCAAGACGCAGTGGTTGACTGGGCTCTACTACGCTGATTTCATCAGCTTTTACAGCCCTACTCAACTATGCGGAGGTGGGACGACGAAATCGAATTCTAACGAATGACCGATTTCTGTCCCACTCTCATTTAACTAGCATTACAAAAATAGATTTATTAAATCTTATTAGGATACCCAAGAAGACTCATTTTAGTTTTGATCTTCTAGTCCATCCTGTTGATCTTCATAAAAAACAACTTGACCATCTTTAACTTTGAAGGAGTATCTGAGCGTGTCATCCGAATCATCTTTACGATTGGAATAATAGAAACTATAGGCACCATCCGGTAGTTTGCTAGCATCTAGCTTTTTCACAGCCTTCTTCAAGTCTTGATCCGTAGTGACAGATGCACTATCATCGACAAAAATAGTCATACGTACAAGCTCTTGATCTATCAAAGTTTGAAAAGGGATTTGATAGTAGCCGGCAAAGTCCTTCTTTCCTTCTTTGAGATTTTGCTTAGCGATGCTATCCAGGTTTTCCTCTTTTTCTTCAGGATAAAAGTTACTTAAAACGATAAAGAATTCAATTGGAAGGCCGAGAGATTGCTTCTTTATTTCCTTCTCTAGTTTTTCCTCGATATTTTTTATGGATTTCTGCTCTAAAAACACTTTCTTATAGTCCGGAAGATTAGTAATAGATGAACTTGACCAGTCATCATGAAAAGTTGCATCATGTTCCAATCGTACCGTTTGATCATCGTAAGTTTTCTCAGAGTAAGCGTAGCTTACGTGATAAGTTGGGAATTCTAGGGCAGTCCAGGACAAGTTAGTGATGGTAACTTTGCCATACAAACCAACGTGAGTAAGCTCACCGCTAACAACTTCTTTAGCCTTTTTGTAATCGCTCGATGTCATGATCTTACAACTGGTTAGGAACATCGTTAAGAATAGGATGGGAACTAGGAATAAAAAAGAATAAGGTTTGTTTTTCATAGATCTACCTCCAAAAACAGAAAACTTCCAAAAGTTGGATAGATAACGAGCAAGAACTATAGGATGAAGGGTTCTCATAATTTGAAATGCTGATCAAGGTACTCAATAATCTAGCTCTATTCTACCATTATTTACAAGGAATGTCAGGAAAAACAAAAAAAGAGGCCGGGGCAAAAGTCCTAGCCTCTCAATTGTCTTTGGATTGTTGAGCAAGACGCAGTGGTTGAGTGGGCTCTACTAGGCTGATTTCATCAACTTTTACAGCCCTACTCAACTGTGCGGAGGTGGGACGACGAAATCGAATTCTAACGAATGACCGATTTCTGTCCCACTCTCTCTCCGTCAATTATTATAAATCATCCCCGTACAGGCTTGCTCTGAAAGTTCGACAAAGCCCAGGGATTGGTAAAAGGCTAGATTCTTCTCGCTCCGTTCAGTGACAAGGAGGCGTTGATAGACATGGGGGAAAGTTGCTAAAGCCTCTTCTAAGAGTTTCTTTCCGATGCCTTGGCGCTGGTAATCTGGTCGTACCAAAAGGTCCTGCACAAAAATGATAGAGTGGCCGTCTCCTACCAAGCGAATGTAGGCTACAAGCTCTTTCACATCATAGACGGCCAATTGCCAGAGACTGGCTTTGACAGCTTCTTCTAGCATAGCTGGATTGTTGGTATAATTGGTCCAGCCGACTGAGCTGTAAAGTGCGACTAGGTCTGGCATTGCTGGAATTTCTTGTTTGTAATCGAACATCTTAACTCCTTGTTAACCAATAGTGCTGAAAGAAGGCCATATCCCGGTAAGGGGGCTCTTGGCAGACAGCCAGCTCCATTTGAAGCATAGATTTTCGCCAGCCTTCTTGGCCTTTGAAGCGATTATCCTGCAAGCCATAAAAGACTCGAATTCCTTGGTAGTCTTTGACTTCAAGGGCTAGGTCTTCTACTGCTGCATCCAGATCATAGGCCTGAGCCAAGCCCATGGAGTGGGTTTCTAGGTCCTGACCTGCTAAGAGAGCAAGCGCCTTCCGAGTATCGTTTTCAAAGACCACCGTCTGCAGGACGCGGCCCACCTCATTGTGCTTGACGATAGAGAGAAGGCCACCTGGTTTCAAGAGGCGGGTAAACTCCTTGAGAATCGCCTTGCGATCCTCTACATACTCCAAGACATTGTGGCAGAGGATGACCTCAAAGCTAGCATCTTCAAGACTTGCTAACTGGTCCAGACTTCCGACACATTGCTGGTAGGGATGATCCTGGACCCGCAAGGCCACCATTTCCTCATTAGGTTCCACAGCAAGGACTTGATTTTCTTTCGCTAGGTGATTGGCCACAAGGCCGAAGCCACTGCCAAAATCAAGGAGCCGCTTGCCTTTGATGTCCTTTAATTGCTCAAAAAGGATATCATAATAGAGTTGTCCCCAGGGTTGCTGGAGGTTTTCTAAATAGGCTTGAATATTTGCGACCATCTAGCTCCTCCTATTTATAATTGAACATCTTGCTGGCTAGCTTGTCCGAGATACGTGGAAACAGGGTATAGAGCTTGTGGGTCAGGTTCAAGAGCCAAGGAAGATTGAGCTCGCGTTTTGCTTTTCCAAAATTCTTCACAATCTTCTTGGCCACAAAATCTGGTTCCAAAATATAACGGTCCACAGCTTTGACATAGGTCCCGTCTGGATCTGCCTGGTCAAAGAAACTAGTCCGGATAGGACCTGGATTGACCGTCGTTACATAGACACCAAAGGGCATGAGTTCCAAGCGGATGGCATTGGAAAAGCCAATGGCCGCAAACTTGGTTGCTGAATAAAGGCTAGATTTAGCAGTTGCAACTAAGCCCGCCATACTGACGATGTTAACAATGTGCCCCTTGCCTGCTGTCTTCATGTGCGCACCAATCATGCGTGAAAGGTTCATCAGGGCAAAGGTATTGACTTCAAACATGGCATGAATCTGCTCATTAGTGATCTGATCAAACTCTTCAAAGATTCCATAGCCAGCATTGTTGACCAGGACATCAATCTTTCCATAGCGCTGAATCAGCTTTTCGACAAGCTTTTGGACAGCTGAGGAATCTGTGATATCAAGCCCAATGCATTCTGCCTGAGGATGGCCGGCATAGAGGTCTTCCAGTTTTTCTTGATTTCTCCCTAAGAGAATGAGCTGGTCTTCGGGGAGGAGTTTGACCATTTCCTGAGCCAGGCCTCCACTCGCTCCTGTGATGATGATGGTTCGCATCTTAGATCTCCACTTCTTCTAGGTCCTTGACCACATGGACCTTGTCAAAAATAGTCGCGGCGTCCTTGCGCAATTGGCTGACGTCCTTGGAGAGGAAGCGGGCGCTGATATGGTTGAGAAGAAGGCGTTTGGCCCCTGCTTCACGCGCCACCTCTGCCGCCTGCATATTGGTCGAGTGTCCGTGCTTCCGAGCAATCTTCTCATCGCCCTTGCCATAGGTGGACTCGTGGACGAGGACATCGGCATTGACCGCCAGTCTGACACTGGCATTTGTCTTACGTGTATCGCCCAGGATCGTGATGACCTTACCAGATCGAGGGGCTGAAATATAATCCGCAGCAATAATCTGGGTGCCATCTTCTAATGTAACGTCCTGTCCATTTTTAACCTGGCCAAAGAGCGGTCCAAATGGAACCCCTGCCGCTTTGAGCTTGTCTGCGTCGAGCGTTCCTTCTAAGTCTTTCTGCATGATGCGGTAGCCCACACAGAAGATGGTATGGTCTAAGGCCTCCGCATAGACTGTGAATTTGTCTGTCTCCATGATTTTCCCAAGTGAACCTTCATCAAACTCATGAAAATGGATCTGGTATGGGAGACGAGAGCCAGAAACCCGAAGACTAGTCAAGACAAAAGACTTGATCCCAACTGGGCCATAAATCTCTAGATCGGTCTGCTCTTCATTGGCCTGAAAAGCTCGGCTAGAGAGGAAGCCTGGCAAGCCAAAAATATGATCCCCGTGAAGATGGGTGATAAAAATCTTGCTAACTTTTCGAGGACGGATGCTGGTTTCTAAGATTCGGTTCTGCGTCCCTTCCCCACAGTCAAAGAGCCAAACTTCATTGATTTCATCCAGGAGTTTGAGAGCTAGACTAGAGACATTACGAGATTTGGACGGTTGCCCCGCACCCGTTCCTAAAAATTGAATTTCCATTGTATACTTTCTAACTAATATAGATCATAGCGGTCCGATTCTTGGTTCGAACAGCGATTTTCCCAGGGTAGGCAGTGGCTAATTGAACCAATTCGTCCTGGTTGTAACCAGATAGACGTATGGTCCCATCTGCCAGCTCTTCGAGATTCGACAAAGCTGACAATTCCTTGGTCTCGACTATCTCTTGTTCCCTAACAAGGCGCATCAAGATCAAGCCTTCCTCTTCATAGACGAGGTAGTGAGGAAAGATTTGCGCGATCTCAAACAAGAGGTCCATGCTGATGGCTTCTGCTTGCTGAGCAAATACTTGAGCCAGTCCCTTCTCTCGGTAGCAAAAACCATAGGCCTTACCCGAAAGATTGAGACGGACAAAGGGTTTCTCCTCCTCAAAGCTGGGATGTGTCTGATAGAGAGCAAAGGCCTCAGTGACTTGTTCATAGTAGTCAGTTGCAGCTTCTGGGTTCTTTTTTTGGTAAAGCTCAGCGAAGTAGGCATTGATCACACTCGGTGGTGGTGTAATAAACTGGAGCTTCTGCTCCTCTGTCAATCCCGCCAAGATCCGATCTAAATAGACCTTGTCTAGACTGGTATAGCCTCCATAGCTGAGGGCGAGGTTAAGATAATCCATGATGATAAAACTCCTCTAGTCTCCATGCATTTTTAGGGGCGATGTAGCCTGTTAAGACCTCGCCAGTCTCCTCATAGGAACGCTCGGTCAGAATAGCTATGGTCTCCAAATCATGGATCCGGTAGGCTTGCTCAAAAGGTACTTGAATCGTAAAGGGCTGGAAGAGCTCTTGCATCTTTTCAAGTAGAATGTCCTGAAGTTTAGTCCGACTATCGGGATCCTTGGCTGAAACCAGGCGGTAAGGTGTTTGAGTCGGGGTAAAGTCCTCGACCTTATCTGCCTTGTTGTAGAGGGTCAAGCGTGGAATATCCAGCATCTCCAAATCTTTCATAATCTGAAGGACTGTCTTTTCATGCTCCTCATGGTTGGGATCAGAGACATCGATGACATGGACCAAGAGATCCACATTCTTACTTTCTTCTAGGGTTGACTTAAAGCTGGTCACCAGCTCTGTCGGCAAATCCTGAATAAAGCCAACCGTATCTGTCAGGGTTACTTGTAAATTACCTGTTAGATGAATGCTCTTGGTTGTAGCATCTAAGGTTGCAAAGAGTTCATCTGCTTCGTACTGGGTCTTACTGGTCAAGGCATTCATAATGGTTGACTTCCCTGCATTGGTGTAGCCAATCAAGCCAATCTTAAAAACAGAAGATTCTAGGCGTTTTTCTCGAACCACTTCTCGGTTCTTCTCGACTACCTTGAGTTGACGCTCAATATCGGTGATTTGATTGCGGACACTCCGGCGGTTCAACTCCAACTGACTTTCCCCTGGGCCACGTGAACCAATCCCTCCAGCCTGCCGGCTGAGCATAATCCCTTGACCCACCAAACGAGGCAAAAGGTACTTGAGTTGGGCCAGATGAACCTGGAGTTTGCCTTCATGGCTCCGAGCCCGCATGGCAAAGATATCCAAGATGAGTTGCATCCGGTCGATAACCTTTACACCCAAAATTTCTTCTAAATTCACATTTTGTCGTGGGGTCAAACGATTGTTAACGACAACTGTCGAAACCTCATCAGCATCGACCATTTGGGCAATTTCTTCAAGCTTACCAGAGCCGACGAAGGTCTTACTGTCGTACTTCTCTCTCTTCTGAGTGTAGACACCGACTACTTCAGCTCCGGCTGTCTTGGCTAGACTGGCCAACTCCTCCATGGACATGTCAAAGTTTTCCATGCCTTGGAGTTCGACCCCGACAATGAGGACTCGCTCCTGTTTTTTCTCAGTTTCTATCATCTAAAAATCTTTCTATATCTTGAAGAACCCGCTCCTTAAAGCCTTCTTCTCCTATCTGGTAAAAATGGACCGTCATCCGATTGCGGAACCAGGTCAACTGGCGCTTGGCAAAGCGGCGCGTGTTTTGCTTGAGCTGCTCCAGGGCCTCTTCTAAACTTTGCTCCCCCTTAAAATAAGGGAAGAGCTCCTTGTAGCCAATCCCCTTAGCCGCCTGAACCTCAGGATGGTTATCATAGAGCCATTTAGCTTCTTCTAACAAGCCTTGCTCAACCATGAGATCCACCCGTCGGTTAATGCGGTCATACAAGGCTTGGCGATCATCGTCTAGACAGATCATATAGGTCTCATAGGCTGGAGCTTGATTTTCCAAGTCCTGACCGAAATGGGCGATCTCCAAAGCCCGCATGGCCCGTCTACGATTGATCTGCGGAATCTCCATTCCTTCTTTCGCTGCTAGCTCAAACAGTTCTTCGTCCGTAAGAGGAGACAATGACTCCCGATAGGCTAGGATATCTTCGTGGGCAACGTCCCCTCCTAGATGATAACCTTCTAGGAGACTTTGGACATAGAGACCTGTCCCTCCAGCAATAATGGGGAGATGGCCCCGTTCTTGAATCTCCTCGATGGCTTGGCTGGCTTCTTTGACAAAATCATAAGCCGAGTAGGTCTCTGTCACCTCACGGACATCGATCAGATGGTGGGGAGCCGCCGCCTGCTCTTCTGGACTAGCCTTGGCTGTCCCAATATCTAGTGTGCGGTAGACTTGCTGACTGTCCCCACTGATGACCTCGCCCTGAAAGCGCTGGGCCACCTCGATAGCAAGGGCTGTTTTTCCAACAGCGGTCGGCCCCACTATCACAATTATCTTGTTTTTCATCGTTTTTCCTTGCAAAAATCGCATTTTTTCGTTACCATATATTATAACATAAAAATTTAAAGTTCTAAAAAGGAGAAATTCTCATGGCTAAAGGATTTGGTAAAGGTTTTGTTACTGGTGTTGCTGGTACTGTCGCTGCTGTAGCAGGTGCAGTTTATACTTTCAAGAAGAAAGTCATCGAGCCAGAAGAACAAAAAGCAGCTTTCATCGAAGAAAATCGTAAAAAAGCAGCACGTCGTCGTGTATCACACTAATCAGTCAAAAAAGCTCCGGAAAACCGGAGCTTTTTTGTGTTCTTATCGTTCTTTCAACATTTTGGTCGCAAGGTCTAGCATCTCCACTGCCTTTTGGTAATGCTCGTCCAACAAATCGTAGACGGCATCTTCGGATAAGACACCACAGTAGACCTCTTCAGGAAAGTCTGGCTGATTAGAAAGTTCGACATCCTCCATATAGACCTGGCTAGTGTAGTAATCGCGAAGGGCGATATAGCGAGACTGGCCAGCTTCTACTCGTTGCAAACATGCTTCAAGCTCTTCGATTAAACCTTTGTAGGCGTTGAGATGGCCTTCCATCTCTTGGATTCGTTCGATAGGAGTCATGATTAATCCTTTCTATCTGCTAGTGAAACGACCTGTAATTGCTCGCCTCCTAGTAAGATTAAATACGATTCGATGCTGTCTATACCATAAGAGCGACGGAGGGCTTCTGCGTAGAGTTCCAGTTGGGCTTGGTAGCGATCTAGCAAGTCCTGAGGGTTGCGGTAGCGGTCTGTCTTGTAGTCAAAGAGAAGGATCCGATCTTCTAGAAGCAGGTAGCCGTCCAAGATCCCCCGGACTACAAAGTCCTGGCCACTAGTCGGATCCGTCTTGAGCATGGCAAATGGGGCTTCACGATGGACTTTGCCTGACTCCTTGAGCAAGAGTTGGCCCAAGTCAGACTGGAAGAAGGCCAGGACCTTTTTGAGGTCGATTCGCTCCTTGACAGCTGGGCTGGCATTGACCTCTTGGAGAACCATTGTTAAGCTCTCCATCGTTGGAACTGTCGTCAATGGAATTCGTTGCATCAGTTCATGCAGGGCACTACCGACTGCTGCCCCTGTCACAGCTTCTTCCTTGCCAAAATTTGGAAACTCAAAGCTTGGTAAGGGAACGTCCGCTTTTTCCATGAGATCCACTCCTTCGATATCTTGGATGGGTTCATAGAATTTTTTGATTTGACTTGGGGTCCGCACACTAGGCAGTTGGATAGCTGCTTGGTACTGGGTGTTGAGCCGGTCCACAGATTCTAAGACATCCAGGGCACGCCGAATCTCTTCTGATTGGCGGTTGTCCTTCAGGTCATCGACTGGGAGGGACGTCTTCAACTCCAAGTGGCCGATTTGCTCCGGCGTCAAGTCTTGGTCGGTCACAAAATGAGTCTGATAGGCTAAGTGTTGCTGGGCAAAGACTGCCTGAATGGCATAGAGCCAGTCTTGGAAACAATTGATCTCCTTCCGAAGAGCTGGGCTCAAGCGTCCATTGACACTGGCTCCCCATTTTCTCTCTTCCAGCTTATCCTGCCGGCCCTTACCGACAAGATAAAGCTTACGCTCTGCCCGGGTCATAGCGACATAGAGGAGACGCATCTGCTCCGACAAGGCTGCCAGACGAATTTCCTCGACATTTCGCTGGTAAGGCAGGGTCTCAATGACCAATCGAACCGCCTCAAGAAGTCCCTCTTGATCAGACTCGACAGGAAGATTCGCAATATACTTGATGCCCACCCCATTTTTCCGACTGATAACGGCATTGGTAGACAGTTCTTTGCCGACAAACTTTTTATCGGTATTGAGGATAAAGACGTAGGGGAACTCAAGTCCCTTGCTCTTATGGATGGTCATGAGTTGGACAGCATCCTTAGGAACTGCCTGGGCAACATTGGCCAAGTCGTGCTGGTTTTCCAAGATCTTATCAATCATGGAGATAAAGCGAGGCAATCCCTTGAAGCTAGATCTTTCGAAGTCATTGGCCCGAAGGGTCAAGGCATAGAGATTGGCCTGCCGTTGGGCACCATTTGGCAAGGCACCCACATAATCATAGTAGTGTCGATCCTGGTAAATCTTCCAAAGCAGGTCATAGAGAGAATGCGTCTGGGCATAGTCACGCCAGGCATCCAGTGTCTCCATAAAGCGAGTGAGTTTCTCTCTTAAGCTTGAATCGATCAACTGAGGAGCACTTCCAGTCTGGTCTAAGGCATGCTGCAGTTTCTCATAGAGATTTTCTGCTTTCTTGCCTTCAACTCCCTGTAAAGCTAAGCGAGCTAACTGGTCCTCGTCAAATTCAAACATAGCTGATTTCATGAGGGCCACCAAGGGATAGTCCTGTAAGGGATTGTTAATGGTCCGGAGGGTATCCAAGAGGACCATGACCTCAACAGACTGGAGGTAGTTTTCCTCTCCCCCGTCCGCAACGATAGGAATTTGATAGGCTTCAAAGGCTGAAAGCACCTTGTCGTTACGGGTCCGAGAAGCCGTCAAAAGCGTAATATCTTTGAAGTTTACCCCTTCTTCATTGTGGAGGCGGATGATCTCCTTGATGACCAAAAGGACTTCACCTGAGGATAGGCTATCACCTTCTTGCTCCTCTTCTTCACTTGTTTCAGCTACGTCCTGACTGCCATCATAGAGCAGGAACTCCGTCTCATAAGCTGGCGTCGGCTCTTTCTTCTCCGGATTTCCCGCTATCAAGCGGTGGCTCTGGTCATAGAGAATCTCCCCAACTTCCTCATCCATTAGACGTTCAAAGACATGGTTGGTCGCTTCTAAGACCTCTACATGGCTCCGGAAATTCTCCTTGAGCAGGATCAATTTGCCATCTGCCCCTTCTTCTTGGTAGGCCTTAAACTTGTCATTAAAAATCTGAGGATCAGCCTGACGGAAGCGGTAGATAGACTGCTTGATATCTCCCACCATGAAGCGGTTGTGGCCATTAGACAAGAGCTCCAACATCCGCTCTTGAGTGTGGTTGGTATCTTGGTACTCATCGACCATGACCTCGTGGTAGCGCTCCTGATAGAGACTGCGGATATGAGGAAATTCTTCAAGAATCTGGATGGCAAAATGGCTGATATCGCCAAATTCAAAGGCATTTTCCTGCTTCTTGCGCTCCAAATAGGCAATCGAGAAAGCTTGGACAAAATCCCTGAGCAAGACTAGCAAAGGCAAGGGTTCATCCTTGAAGCGAATCTGATAGGTTAGTTGGTAGTGCTGGGAAGCTGCTGCCCGCAAGGCTTCGATGCGTTCTTTGCGTTCGTCATTAAAGGCAGTCGCTAACTCTCTCAGGTCTTCTTTTCGTGTCGTGATGGTCAGGCTTCGTCCTCCACTGGCACGGGAGATCAAGACCACCCGCTCCAAGACTTCAAAAATCGCTTCCTGGCTGGATTTCTCATTGAGACGAGCAATCAAGTCTTGAATAGAGGTGACATTTTCTTGGTACTTGGCCCCTGAAAATGCTTGTCCTTCGTTAGCCAGATGGAAGCTAAAGAAAGATTCCAATTCAAAGAGTTGTTCTTTGACCTTTTGGGCTAACTGGTCCAAGGCTTCATCATAGTCCAGATCCTGATAGCCTTTGAGGAAGGACTCCTCCAACCAGGCGAGAGGATCCGCAGTGGATTGCAAGAAGTCTACTAGGGCGTATACCTGGTCCTTAAAACCTGCTAGCGACTTACCCTTTCCTGTGAAGTTCTTAACCAAGCGACTAAAGAGGCGTTCAGGCCCTTGCTCCTCATAAAACTGCTCAAAGACTTGCTCGAAGCAGTCATTCTTGAGTAAGGACTGCTCACTAGCACTTTGGAGGATACGAAAGGTCGGCGAGAGGCCTAATAAATAGCTATATTTGGAGACCAGTCGCTGCGTGAAGGCATCCATGGTCCCGATATCACTAGTTGGTAATTCTGCAATTTGTTGGGCCAGGTGGTGCTTGAGCTCCTCGTCCTTGGTAGCCTTTAGGCTCTTCTCCAACTCCTTTTCCAAGCGTTCCTTGAGCTCAGTCGCTGCCTTGACCGTAAAGGTTGAGATAAACAATTGCTGTATGGAAATCCCTCGGTGCAATTGATCCAGGATCCGTTGGACCATGACAAAAGTCTTCCCAGAACCGGCCGAAGCTGAGACTAGGATATTGGTTCCTGACGAATAGATAGCTTCTATCTGCTCAGGTGTCCGCTTTGGTTCCTTATCAGACTGGGCCTCCTGGACTTGGAGGTCTTGAATCTGGCTGGGATTTAAAAATTCAATTGGTTTCATTGATTCAATTCCTCCTTCATTTTTTCTATCCAGGCCTGGCGGAGCTTGTCCCCGACTGGGCGTTTCTCGTAGTGACTTGGATCCAATTTCTCCAAGAAGCGGGCTTGTCCTAGGTGGAGATTGGCTTCAAATCCCGTAATCGATTTGTACTGTTCTACATAGGGAGCAATGCTTCTCCCATTTTCAGTATAAGGGTTGATCGCAAAGTTACCCGACAAGATCCCTTCGGCTGCTTGTTGATAGAGGTGGGCATTGTAAAGCAAGAGCAGGTCTAGCTCTTCTTGACTCAGGAGCATAGCCTTGTTTTTCTCATAGTTCTCGTCAAGTTGGCTGGACTGATCTACCAAGAATAGACCCTTGTATTGTTGGGTCTTTAGAACGGCTTGGACAGCATCATCGACCGCCTTGGTATCCTTAAGAGGCACCAAAGGATCCACCATCTGCAAGTACATGGCTCCAAAGATCCCCTTGTCAGGATCAAAGGCCTGAAAGTCTTTGATAGCAGAGAGATAGGTTGGCAATTGGGAGTTGAGACCGTTAAAGAACTTCTCAAAGTTAAACTTGGTCTCACTGGACTTGTAGTCCACCACTCCCAAAGCTCCTGTGTCAGACAGCCGGTCAATCCGATCGACCTTGCCCTTGACCAAGAGCGGACGACCATCTTCTAAGGTTAAGAAGGGACGATCTGCCTGACCGAAGAGAGCTTCTTCTCCAATGGTTTCAATGCGATCATTGTGAGCAAGTACACGTCCAGTTGCTCGAGCTGTATCCAGGAGCAATTCTTTTGAAAAGGCAGCCATGGCATTCTCCTGATAAAGGAGGGCAAACTCTGTCTCCTGGCTGGTTTCGCGGATGGCCTTGTTCAAGCGCTCATCAAATGTCTCTTCTGAAGGATCTTTCAACACCCGTTCAAAAATTCGGTGCAAGAAGTTTCCATGGCTTCTCGCATCTGGTCGCAAGTGCCACTCCTCCTGCAAACCTAGGACATAGTGGAGATAATAGCTGTATTGGTTTTGGAAGTAGGTGTTGAGAGCTGAAGCAGATAAAGTCAGAGCCTGACCTTTTGGATAAAGGACCTCAAGGGTCTCATCCTCTAGTACCTTGGTCGTCAAGCTTTGGCTGATTTGCGGGATGTGCAAGCCTTCTGACGCCAATTTCTTCCGAAGGACACGAATGGCAACTGCCCAGAAAGTCGCTTCTTCCTTGCTCAACTCCTGGTCAATTTCTCCCTGGTGCAATTCAATCAATCGAGCTAAGAGGGCCTGGTAAGACCCCATATCTTGACTAGAGGCTGTTGCCTTCTTCGAAATGACAGATAAATTGAGGGGTGCCTTGGTCAGCTCGAGCAAGTAAGGGGACATCTTGTCATCCACCTCGTTGACAAGGATAGGACTGGACAAGACTAAGTGTTTGGTGGCTGCATTGAAGAGGGACAGGGCGACGAAGCGATTCTTCCGTAAGTTGTCCTGACTGGCAATTTGAAGATTGGCCTGTTGGTCTGAAGCTTGGTTCAGGACCTGACGCTCCTCATCCGTCAGCAAGGATTGGTCCTTGGCAATCTTAGGGAAACGCTCCTGGGTCAAGCCAATGGCATAGACATAAGGAGCTGATAAGGGCTCAATCAAATCATAGGACTGGACTGTCACTACATCCACAGTCGCTGGGACCGTTCGATAACTTGCCAACAAGATCCCTGACAAGAGAAGGCTAAGAAAATCATCTAAGGTCACCTTGATTTGATCAAAGACCTGGGCAAATTGTTCTAGCACATGGCTAAAGGACTTCCAGACCTGGTCATAGCGTTCTATTTCCTGTTCAGAGCCACGACTGGCTAACTGTTGCATGTTTTGCGCCAACTGGGCATCTTGACAAAACTGGGCAAACTTTTTCACTAGGCCCTGGCTGGTCTGGCTCTTGGTCTTGTAAAAATCCTGCAGGGGATTGATGACTTGCTGGCGAATCTGGTTGAGACGCTCTAGATCAAATTTGTCCTGGTGGTTGGCTGTAAAGTCACGAGAAAAGGCAGCCAGGCCCTTGATCTCCGCAAAGCGAACATATTGTTCGAAATGGTCAATGTCCTCTCGTGTTAGCGTCCCATAGAGCCCCGTCTTCAAGAGATTGACCACATCCTCGGTCAAAAACCGATAGCGACGAAGACGGTCCAAGGATTCCACCCATTGGACCAGGGGATGCTGGGACATGGACTCACTCTTTCCAAGATAAAAGGGAATCTGGTACTGGTCAAAGATGGTCTTGAGCTGGAGCTGATAAGCATCCACATCCCCCAAGAGGACTCGAATATCTTTGTAACGAGCGCCCTCATACAGGTGCTGACGAATGGAGCGGGCTACAGCCTCAAGTTCTTCCTTTTGATGGTTACAGGTCCAAATCTCTACTGCTTCTCTGTCTTGATCAGACAGCTCACCTTCTACCTCTGTAAAGTCATAACGAGCTTCCAAGATCCGCGTTATACGACTAAAGGCATCCTCTTTTCCTTGACCGACATAGCTTGGCGTGACCTGGTAGGTCCTAGCCAAGTCTAGCAGGAAGTCCACACTGGCCTGGTAGAGGTTTCCTTCACGAAAGGTCGAGCGATAGGCTTTCTCACTGGCGTATGCCCCAATAATGATCTCTACGCCCTTGTCGTGCAGTAAATGAACCAGGTAGTCCTCCTCGGCTGAGAAACGGGTAAAGCCATCAATCACTAAGGCCAAATCCTTTAACTCCTCATCCAAATCTCCCTTGATAAGATGAGAGGCAAAACTAGCCAACTTAGACTCAGACTCAAAAGAACCTGCAACTAACTGGTCTTGAACAGCCTTCAAGATATGGACCAAGTCTTCTCTCTTCTCCTGATCTGGCAAGGCATCCAAGTCGGATGCTGTCATCTGGGCTGTCTGCAACTCATGAAAGAGCTGGATCAATTGTTGGATAAACTGGGGATCCTTCTTAAGACGGGCATAAACCTTGAGCTCTTCATCCAGCATCTGAGAAAGCACCTTAAAAAAGAGCATGCCAAGACCGATATCATCTAGCGCTTGCTGCTGGTGGCTTTCATTAAGTGTAAAATAGCGTGCCATCTGAGCAAAGCGCGTAATGGTGATGGCAAAAGAAGCCTTCTGGTCTAGGAGTTGCAAAACTTTGCGCTCCTTCTCAAAAGATAGAGAGTTGGGTGCGATATAAAAGACCCGCTTCCCTTCTTCAACCAATCGATTGGCCTCATCCACCAAGACCTGGGTTAAAGGGGTTCGAATATCTGTATAGACTAATTTCATAATGTTATGATTCCTGTAAAATGATAGTTCTATTATACCATCTTTGCGCCTTTTCTACAGGGATTTTCCCATCATTAAAGAGTTTCAGAGCAGATAAAAAACTGGACAAAACGTCCAGTTTTAGAATGCAGACTAACTATTTTTTCATAAAATGGTTAGATAATTTTTTAAAGTCTTTATATATTTTTGAGTCATTTAAACAGAACTAAAACTTTCCGCCGTGAGAAAAGTTCCTGAAACGCAATTGTTTCAGGAACTCGGAATTATTGAGACCTTAGGCTCAATAATTAGTCATGGAACTTCTACCAAGTTCGCTGACGTCCGTACTCACCTTAGGAAAGTTTTTAAGAAGACTTTATCTTAAATATGAAACCGGACAAAACGTCCAGTTTTTCAACTATGTTATTAAGTTCCCCAGTTGATTAAAAGATAGAGTATGCTAGAGCCAAACATATCGGCCAAAGCATGCATGAGGAAGAAAGGTAAGAGGTTTTTGATCACCTTCTTGTAGAGAACATAGTAGAAGAGTCCATAAATAACTCCAATAACCACTGCCCAAAGCAAACCTTGATAGGTATGGAAGGAGATCCGAATCAAGATCGAATAAGCTAGCGCCAACCACTTGTACTTGTCATTAACAGATGTCATGACTCCCAAGAAGAAGAACTCTTCGTAGAAGCCATTGAGCAAGGCATAGGCAATTGTCATGGGACTAAGCGCTAAGAACTTGTGGATAATCTGCATGGGATCGATATAAGCGAGGAGATTGATATTGAAGTAATCATACTCTCCACTCACCGTTGTCACGATATCCCCAAATAGCCCAACAATGGCAAAGATCAAAGGTACCCAAAAGAGGACGGACCATTTAAAACGAATCGGTAGCTGTTTAAAATCAAAATTCCGGAGAAGTAAGTAGGCAAAGGCGAGAGTTAATAAGATGATCTGCAGGGTAAAGTTGCTCGAGTATGCTGCCCCATCCCTAGCTGTTTCAGTCGTCGTTTCTGCTACACTGGTCACCGTTTGAGCAACTGGTTGAAGACTGGCAAGGAAGAGTTCTGTAGACCATACAATAAACTGCCCAAACATGATCGCAGTCACAATAGCGATATCAAACCACTTAAGCTCTTTTAAAGGCTTTTCAGGTCGTATCAACTTTAAAATTTTCATCATTCATCCTTCTATTCCCATAATGGAAGTGTTTTTGATAGTTCTACTATAGTAGAATATGCTTAAAGAAACTTTAATTCTTAGTTAGTAATAAAATCATATCAGTAAAAAACGACCATTTGGCCGTTTCTATATTTCTATTCTTCTAAGAGGTCTTGGATTCTATCCAGATATTGGTTGTCTGTCACCGCCATCACGCGCACCCCTTCTGGCCAGATAAAGTCGGGACCAATCTGACTTCGCAAAGGCTGGTCTTCCGCATCTCGATAGCCAATAATATTGAGTTGATATTGGTCTCTGATTTCCAAGTCTTGGATGCTTTTTCCTACCCAGCTAGCTGGAACCGTAAACTCGACCACCACCACTTCTTCATCCAACTGGAAAACTTCAATCCCATGTTGGAAGAGAATCATCTTGGCTAGGGACATTCCCGCTTCCACCTCTGGTAGGATGACCAAATCAGCCCCAATTTTCTCAAGGACTTCCTTGGTCACTTCATTCTTGACCTTGGCAATGACATGCTCGACGCCAAGTGACTTACAGTGCATAACAGCCAGCACACTGGACTCCAGGTTTTCACCCGTCGCGATCACGACTGTGTCACAGTTCCCAATATCTGCTGCATCCAAGAGGTCCAACTCCGTAATGTCTCCAACAATTCCAGTTGTAATCATGGATTCATACTGATTAATCACATCTTCGTGATCATCAATTGCAATAATATCCACATCCTGGTCCTGTAGGGTTTTCAGGACACTCTGTCCAAAAATTCCTAATCCTAAAATTCCAATGGTTCGATTCTCCATAAGTTTCTCCTATCCGATAATGATGTCTGCCTTGGCATACTGCAAGGTATCTGCTTTCTTGGCTTGGTAATTGTTCAAGCTAACCATGAGGGTCAAAGGACCAATCCGTCCGATAAACATGAGGACCATGATAATGCCTAGTCCAGCTCCATTTAAGGTTGAGGTTACATTGGCGGTCACTCCCACTGTCGCTAGAGCGGATACCACCTCAAAGACCAAATAAATAAAGCGTTGGCCATCCGGCGTCACCAAACAGATTCCTAATAGCCCCACTAAGAAGGTCAACTGGAAAATCACCGCTGTCCCAAAGGAACGTTGAACAATGTCTGGTGAAATCGTACGTTTTCCTAAATTGGTATGTGGTAGCCCCAATAGTTCCTTCCGAGCCAGGAGCAAGAGGACCAGGAAGGTTGTGATCTTCATGCCCCCTGCTGTCCCACCTGGTGCTCCACCTAAAAACATCTGCAAGAGATAGACGAAGAGCGTCACTGGCCGGACTGCTGTATAATCTAAGGAAGCAAAACCAGCTGTCCGCATGCTGACGGTTTGGAAAAAGCTGACTAAAATTTTCTCTCCTAAGGGGAGGGACCCAATGGATGCCGGATTATCAAACTCGGTCAAGAGACTGGTTACTGTCCCAAAGAGGAGGATCGCAGCTGTTAACCAGAGAACCACCTTGGTATGGAAGCGAAGAGTCCGCCGTCCGGATTGATTGCGGGCCTTGGTAGCGAGGTCAAACCAAACCATAAAGCCCAAACCGCCTGTGATAATTAGGGCAGACAAGGTCAGGTTCACCAGCCAATCGGTCTGGAAACTCATCATACTATCGCCCCCAAAATTATCGAAGCCCGCATTACAAAAAGCTGAAATCGCGACAAAGATGGAGTTAAAGATTCCATGCCCCCAGCCGAAGCGAGGAATGA
Source organism: Streptococcus sp. AM43-2AT (assembly GCF_003603405.1). Classification (NCBI taxonomy): domain Bacteria; kingdom Bacillati; phylum Bacillota; class Bacilli; order Lactobacillales; family Streptococcaceae; genus Streptococcus; species Streptococcus sp. AM43-2AT. The sequence continues at coordinate 600,110 of NZ_QTND01000001.1, forward strand.
AGCGAATCATGAGGAGCAAGGCCCCCAGTCCTTCGATGGTAAAGGTGGTTATGAAAATAGAACGGACAAAACGGGCCAAGCTCTGGTTATTGCTAAAGCTAAAGCTGTCCCGGATGGTCTGTCGGTCCTTGTAGCTGAGCTTTTGACGACTTTCCATAAAGAAAAGTCCGATAAAGGTCAAGATTCCCAGGCCACCGATCTGAATCAAGAGCATACAGATTAACTGCCCCCAGGCATTGTAGGTAGAGGCTACTGATTGGGTAAAGAGCCCTGTCACACAGACCATGGAGACTGCAGTAAAAAGGTGGTCGACATAACCTGCTGTTGAGCTTGCTTGCTGGACAAAAGGCAGACTCAATAAGAGGGAGCCAATTAAGATAACCAAGAAAAAGCTGAAAAAGATCCTCCTTGCTGGAGACAGACTTTTCATCTTGGACTGCCATTGTTTAAAAAATAATTTGACTAACATAGCTTCATTGTACCATAAAAAGTGAATAGACCTACAAGTGATGAACCATTTCTAGGCACAATTCTAAGGCTTTATCGAATGCTTCAGATCCCCAATCACGCTGGTCATAATTTTCCAGGTCTGCAAGAGAATCTGCGGTAAATAGGAGCAAGCCCCAAACCGCATCACGAAGCTGGGCTACTGCTGCCAATGAGGCGCACTCCATCTCCACAACGCTACACCCTTCTTCAATGCGATAGGCTACCTTGTCAGGCGTTTCTCTATAAAAGCCGTCCGTCGTCCAAGTCATGACCTCTTGATAGGGAATGGACGCTTGTTTTAGGACCCTTTCAATGGCAGTCAGTGCTCGACTATCCACTTCGATATAACGGGAGGGTGCCACATAATGGTAACTAGCTCCCTCATCTCGCAAGGCCTTGGTCGGGATTAAAAAGGCATTTTCTTCCATGTCCACCAAGACGCCACAGCTACCTGCCGAAATCATCTTCTTCACCCCATAGCCAATCAACCAATCCATGAATTGGGCAGCAGGTGCAGATCCAACCGGCGCTTGGGCCAAGCAGATTTCCTCTCCTTGGTGCTCCATGACATAAACTGGATAGGTCTTGGTAGCTGAGATAAAAGAAGCTACTTGTTTGGCCCCAGCAGCTTTGGCAAAGCGATCAATCTCATCCTCTAAGAAAGCATAAACGCATTTTTCAGGCAAATGCAGGTCTAACCCCTCATGAGTCGGCATAATGACTGCCTGTGGGTTGTCGTCAAACTCTAAAATAGGAATTTCATGTTTATGGATCATCAGCTACCTCCAAACTTGTTTGTAACATTATATAAGTCCATCTAGCCGGTGTCAAGAAGAGATAGCGAAAAGGACGATTTCCCTTCCATGGCAACTCCCCTTCTTAACTGAATACCTTCAACTATGATATAATGGGGACAGTACAAGGGAGGAAACCAATGTTACAAGAACTAGCTTTTACAGGTCAATGGAGACACTATCAAAAACGCGTTCTCGATAAGAGTGACACTTTTATGGCGGATGGGCACCTACATTTGGTAGCGGCTCCTGGCTCTGGAAAAACAACCTTAGGTATCGAATTTATCCGGCGCTTTGGCCAGCCAACCTTGATTTTGGCACCTACGGTCACGATTCGTCAACAATGGGTCGATCGGATTGTCCAGGCCTTCTTGACGAATGAAAGCCAAGCGGAGCAATTGATTTCTCAGGACCTCAAACATCCTAAGCTGATTACAGTGGCTACCTATCAGGCCCTACACAGTGCCATGAATCAAATCGTCGGCCAATCACAAGTTGAGGATACCGATGACCAGGCAGAGATTGAAACCTTTGATTTTAAAGGCTTTGATATTTTTTCTACCTTTAAAACGATTTCACTCGGGACCCTTTGTTTGGATGAATGTCACCACCTTCGCAATGAATGGTGGAAGAGCTTGGAAGCCTTTCGTCAAGCCTTCCCTGACTTAAAGATGATCTCCCTCACTGCTACCCCTCCCTATGAAGGGGACCCTGCCCTTTGGGAACGCTATATCCGCATGTGTGGCGAGATTGATGAGGAAATTACGGTTCCCGAATTGGTCAAGGAAGAGACCCTTTGTCCCCATCAAGACTATGTCTACTTTGCCTTTCCAACCAAGGAAGAGCAGGCTCAGTTGGATGCCTTTAGCCAACAAAAGAATGCCCTCTTGCAGCAACTGACTTCAGACCCCCTCTTTTGTCAATACCTGCAAACCTGCCAAGCTTTATCTGGTCAGATCAGTGATGATGAATTGCTCAATGAGCCCAAGTATCTCTCTGCTACCCTGATCTTTCTTCGGAGCAAGGGAATCGCCTTTCCCCAACGTTTCCAGGATCTTCTAGGAGCAAAAAAACTTCCTGCTTTCACCCTAGACTGGCTTGAAATTCTCCTGCAAGGTCTGCTCTTTCAGGTGCCTCACTGGTACAATCTACCAGAAGAATACGAAAAGCAACTCCTCCATGAATTAAAAGCAGCGAGCTTGATCGATCGAAAACAAGTCAAACTGGTCCGCAACAAAAAACAGGATCTCCTGCTGAACCAATCCCTGGGAAAACTCAATGCGGTTCGAGAGATTTTCAAGGCAGAATATCAGGCTCTTGGAAGCCAACTGCGCCAACTGGTCTTAACAGACTACATTCGTCAAGACTTTGAAGTTCATCTAGGGGACAAGGACGCCCAATTCACTCAATTGGGAGTGCTCTCGTATTTTGAATCCATTCGCAGAGAAAGCCTAGAGCTAACTACTCCACCTGCCATCGCTGTCCTAACAGGTAGTATCGTCATCATCCCGACAGTTGCTAAGCCAAGACTAGAAGAGCTTCTAGGAGCGAATCGGCTGACTTACCAAAGTGTCGGCCAATTATCCCCTGATGATTTTCTCAAGGTTCGCTTGGTTGGCTCTCAACATGATTTAGTGACAGCTGTAACCCAACTCTTCCAAGAGGGGCTCATCCAAGTCGTGATTGGAACCAAGTCTCTTCTAGGAGAAGGCTGGGATGCTCCTTGTGTCAACTCCCTGATTCTAGCTAGCTTTGTCGGGAGTTTTATGCTCAGTAATCAAATGCGAGGTCGTGCCATCCGAGTGTGGCCCGAAGAGCCAAATAAGACCAGTAATATCTGGCATTTAGTCTCTATCAATCTTTCCCTAAAGAGATGGTATGAAAAGTCAGATCTTGAAAAGGAAGAAATTGAAGCTATCACTGATCAGCTGAAACAATATAGTCCTGATTTAGAGCTCTTAGAGAGACGGATGAAGCAATTTTTAGGCCTCCATTACAAGGAACCTTTCATCGAATCCGGCATTGAACGTTTGGCCTTTGATCAGATCCGCTATACTAAAAAACACTTAGAAAAACTGAATGAAGAGACCTTAGAGCGCTCCACCCATCGTCAAGAACTCAGAGATAGCTGGCAAAAAGCCCTTCCTATTTTAGAGAATATGGAGATTGCAAATGAGGTCCAAGTGGACAAACACTTCCTACCTCTGGCTCTATTTTTCGATGCTAGAAAGCTGGCACGGTGGCTTACGGCCGGCGCTTTGACCGATGCTTTCGCCAACCTTATTTACTATTCACATAGAGGAGGAAGGAATTCAGCTTCTCTGATTCTTCTCTTCTTCTTAGCTGTTCTCTCACTCCTTGCTTGGCTTCGCTACTATCTCTATAAGAGTCCTTACAAACGCTTAGAAGTCTTTGGCCAAGCTATTCACAAAGTCCTGCTTCTTTCGGGACAGATTCAAACACAGGAAACCCGCATCCAAGTAGTACGAGACAGAAAGGATGCTATCAACACGCTGATTTATTTGAAGGGCGGAACCATGCGGGAGAAGGAACTCTTTTCGCAAACCATGATCGAATTTTTCGCACCAATTGAAAATCAACGTTACATCCTGAAAGCACAGGAAAAAGTGTCCGATCAGACAGAATATTTCGCTGTACCAAGCCTCTTTGACAAACGGAAAGAGGATGCGCAAGCCTTTCTTGAGCAGATTCGAAAAAGCTTAGGTAAGTATGACCTCATCTATACCCGAAGCGCTGAAGGCCGTGCTATTCTTTTAGATGCACGCATCAAGGCACTTGCCAACAAACAAGAGCGCACCTTCACCAAGAAGCAAGTGATGTCAGATTTGAAATAAGAGTTCATTTAACTAAAAAGAGGCTGGGACAAAAGTCCTAGCCTCTCAATTGTCTTTGGATTGTCGAGCAAGACTCAGTGGTTGAGTGGGCTCTACTACGCTGATTTCATCAGCTTTTACAGCCCTACTCAACTGTGCGGAGGTGGGACAACGAAATCGAATTCTAACGAATTACCGATTTCTGTCCCACTCTCTTTTCGTTATTCAATCACAATCATAGCCTTAATTGTCTTGCGTTCATCCATATCTTTATAGGCTTGATCAATTTCGTCCAAGCTATAGCTATGGGTGAAGACGCGTCCTGGATTGATGTCGCCATCAAGGACAGCCTTGAGCAAGAACTGCTTGTCATAGGTAGTGACAGAGGCTGCTCCACCTGCCACGGAAATGTTTTGGGCAAAGGTTGATCCAAGCGCACGATTATTATAGTGAGGCACACCTACAAAACCTAAACGCCCCCCATTGTGAAGGACCCCAAGGGCTTGATCGACAGCTGCTGCAGTACCAACACACTCGAGGGCGGCATCTGCTCCTCCTCCAAGGATTTCACGAACCTTGGCAATTCCTTCTTCACCCCGCTCTGCTACAACAGCTGTTGCACCAACTTCCAAAGCCATTTGTTGGCGGTCTTCGTGACGGCTCATGAGGACAATTTGCGATGCTCCTCGCATCTTAGCAGCAATCACAGCACATTGACCCACAGCTCCATCCCCGATGACCACGACTTTGTCACCTGGTTTCACATCTGCGACACGCGCCGCATGGTAACCCGTCGGCATAACATCTGCTAGCGTCAAGAAGGATTTAAGCATGGCTTCGGTATAATCAGACGGTTGCCCCGGGATTTTGACGAGAGCCCAGTTGGCATAGTCGAAGCGCATGTACTCCGCTTGCACCCCGTCAGACCAGTTGGTCCCAATATGGCGGTCACAGGTCCCATCATAGCCAGCACGACAAGCATCACACTCCCCACAGCCATGGGTGAAAGGCGCAATCACAAAGTCACCCGGTTTCACCGTTGTAATAGCTTCTCCGATTTCTTCGACGATCCCAATGGCTTCGTGACCACTATTTTGGTGGCCCTCTTCAATATCTGGATTGCGGTAGCTCCATAGATCAGAGCCACAGACACAGGTGCGAACGATGCGGAGAATGACATCATCTGGTGCTTCTATGTGTGGACGCTCCACTTCTACAAGGCCCACTTGCCCAGCTTTTGTATAAACTGTTTTCTTCATAGGAACAACCTACTTTCTATTGCTTACTTACCTATAATATACACTTTTTATCGAGCTCTAGCCCACTTCCTGTTTTAAAGCTCCATCATTTAATCATATTTTTTCCCATACTTCTTTTCTAGCATTTTCTTAACTAGATATGGCATCTTGACATTCTCTCGACCTTTTTTAGCAATCAATTTTTTGACGAAATCAGGCATCTGAATATCTTCTGACTCTTCTAAAATCTTTCCTGTGTTTGAAGGAGCTTCCAACTCATCAAAAGTCTCTAGTTGAGGTTGAAAGTAACAATAGTCACCGTCTATATGAGACTGAATGGTTGAAAGAAGGGCTTTAATCAATCGAGTATCACTATTTGGCATAGGAGGACGGTGATAGGTCACACCAAGCTCATGACAAAGCTCCTTACACTCCACATCATTATCAAAAAGAACCTCAATATGCTCACTAATAAAAGCTATCGGGACAAAAATATAGTGGTCAGGGTGTTCCTTCTCATCACGAAGGTATTCTAAGACATCAGGCTTAATCCAAGGAATACCAATATCACTTTCACTCTGCCATGTATTGGTATACCGGTCTTCTTCAAGGCCTAAAATTTCCACAATCAAGCGAGTATTGTCATAAATCTGATCGATATAAGGATCGCCAAAATCAAGTGCCAAAACTGGGACACTATGAGCTGAAAAAATCACCTTATAGCTGTCATCTCTAATTTGATCTAAAATATTTCGAATCTCATCAGCCCAATAGTGGAGAAGTGAAGGTTCTTGGTACCACTCCTTGATAATTTGGAACCTAATCTGCTCACTTTCTAAAAATTTCTCATATCCCATGACAGAATAGTAAGAATAATGGGGCTCTAAAATCAAGCATAAACATTCTTCAATTCCGTCATTCTCCATCTCTTTGATTACATCAGTGATAAAAGGGCGGGAAAATTTATTAGCAAAGTATACTGATGCGTGTTCTCCAAGAGCAGAAGCAACCAAATCCACTTCTTTTCTAGTTATCCTTTGGAGTGGAGTTCCGCCAATTCGTACGTAATTGTCATATAAAGTCTGAATTTCATGTGGTTCAGGACGAACACCACGCCGGATATTCGTGAAAAACTCCGCTACTCCTTCATAGGTAATCTCTTCAGGCGACCCAAAAGTCATCATCAACACAGCTCTTTTACTCATAATTACTCCTTGTTCCACGTTTGTTCTATTTTAGCACGAAAAGGCATACTTTAGAGAGTTTAGTGTAAAAAAACTCCTAGAGAAGCCTCTAAGAGTTTAAAAACAAACCTTAATGATGGTGTTCCTGCTCACTTTCTGCTTCCAGCTCTTCGATATTGCGCTTGTGGGCGCGGTGAGTTGCTAGGTCTTCATCCACCTCAATGGTGACGTTTTGAAAGCCACGATCTTTGAGCAAGCCACGTATGGCTTCTTTACAACTCTCCATCTGTTCAATCTCTTTTAGACAAACATGGACAATAGCGTTTTTTTCCAAACTATCCATGGTCCAGAGATTAAGCTGATTCACACTGGCCACATGCTCCAATTGCTCCAAATCACTCGTTACTTGCTCAATATCTACCCCTTCTGGCACAGCATTCAAGAAAATCTTGAGTGTAGACCAAAAACGCGGAATAGCTTTGGACAGAATAATGAAGGAGATAGCAAGAGACAAGAGAGGATCTAAGATATACCAATCCGTAAATCGGAGGACAATGGCCATCAGGATGACGGCGACCCAACCAAGGGTATCTTCCAGAAAATGCAGACTAAGAATAGACTCGTTCTTTGTTTTTCCATTACAAACCACTAAACTCGCTAGCACATTGATCGTAACCGCAATAATTCCTAGCCAGAGGATTCCCTCATCATTGACAGGTTGGGGATGAAAGAGTTTTGTTATATTCTCCAAAATGACAAATGAAAAAGTGGATAAAGAAACATTTTTCTATCCACTTTTTGGATTACGGCTTCTATTCGCTACGCAAAGATTCCACTGGGTCTTTCTTCGCGGCGATGCGCGAAGGGATGAGACCTGCCAACATCGTTAATACAATCGAAATACCGATGAGGATAAGTGCTGCTTCCCATGGTAATTGTGCCACGTTTTCCACGTTGGTCATTTTAGAAACAACTGCATTGATTGGAATCGTCGCAAGGAGTGTAATGGCGATACCGAGCACCCCGGAGATAAATCCTTCGATGGCTGTTTCGGCTGTGAAGATGCGACGGATGTCTTTCTTCGAAGCCCCCATTGCACGTAGAATTCCGATTTCTTTGGTACGCTCGAGAACCGAGATGTAGGTAATAATTGCAATCATAATTGATGATACGATGAGCGAGATGGCTACGAAACCAACAAGTACGGTTGTAATCACGCCCACCATTGTCGTAATCGAAGACATGATGGTTTGAATATCATCGGAGTAGGAGAGCACTTTATCGTCTTCACCGGCGTCTTTTTTGGCCGTGTTATAGGCGTTAATGAAGTCCTTCAACTCTTGTTTTTGTTGGAAGGAAGAGGTGTAGAACTCGATGGCAGCCGGTTTGGATTTGTCGATGACACCCAATTTCGCGAGATTTTCCTCGTAAGTGGCAGCCGAGTTTTCGTTGTATTGTTGGATGTATTGTGCTTGTTGTTCAGGCGTCAATTTGACCAACTGGATTTTTTCTTCTTCGGTTAAATCAGCCGAATTGAATGGTTTTGGATCTTTGGCAAATTCTTTTCCAGTAAATACATTGATAGTTGGGTTAGCTTCTTGCTCCTTCACGATGTCACTGTTTTGAATTTGTTCAGAAGTGTCATCGATAAGGGCGCTTGTATAAGCTACCCCACCAGAAGGAGAGTTCACCCCAGAACTGGTGCCTTCTTTCTGACGAAGAACGCCGACAATTTTAAGCTCGAGGCCATTCTCGATTTGCGTCTTCATATAGGCTTCGTCGTTAATTTTATTTATCCATTGGTTGTTTTCTTTAACGAAGCGGTTCGTGTTGACAACAGCTTTGAAAGTTTTTCCAATGAAATCCCTATACTGATAGGTTTGTGATTTGAGTTCATCCAGTTTCTTCGCATCGTTTAATTCGCTAGGGTCTTTGATGCGTAAGCTATAAAGGAGAAGGTCACTGATTTGGTTCTCTTCATCCACGATCAGGACGATTTCAGATTTATCCTTCGGAAGGCGACCTTCTAGCACATCATATTGCGCATTTAGCATCTCCTGGTCGCTTGACAGTTGGCTCCAGTAGTCGATGTTTTGCAAATAGCCTTTAATTGTTTGGTTGGCCGTATCGACTTCGTCCGCGAGGTTAGACGGAAGAATGCTCTTTGGACCGTTGGAGGTGTCACTGGCGTAAATATAGGGTTGTAAATTGTATTGGTAACGAATGTCTTTTGTAAGGTGTTCGACTTCTGAAGCGTGTTTATCCAAGTAGTTTTTGAAGGAAGCGAGGTCATTTTTCCCAATTTGTTTTTTCAATAGATTCGTTAAAAGCGTATTGACACCGAGTTCGTTTTTATCCCTATAAGGCTTTTCACTCAAGTCTGGAGAGGTTGCCATCAGATTACTCTGGTTCTGCTCGCTAATCGTCAATGGCAAAGAGACGAGAGTGTCTTCTTGCACCTTTTTCACATAGTCGCTCACACCATTTGAGAGGGCCAAGATCAGGGCAATCCCGATAATCCCGATGGAACCAGCAAAGGCAGTCAGAAATGTCCGACCTTTTTTCGTCAATAGGTTATTAAACGAAAGGGCCAAAGCCGTCAGAAAGCTCATCTTTGTCTTTGTGAAATGAATGTCGCCTTGTTTGGGTTCTTCGGTTGGTTCGTATGGATTCGAGTCGCTTAAGATATTTCCATCTAATACTTGTACGATACGTGTAGAGTAGGTTTTCGCCAGTTCTGGGTTATGCGTCACCATGATCACTAGACGTTCCTTGGCGATGTCTTTTAATAACTCCATGATTTGAACAGAAGTCTCAGAATCGAGCGCTCCTGTTGGCTCATCGGCTAAAACGACTTTAGGATTATTGACAAGGGCACGCGCAATCGCAATCCGTTGCATTTGTCCGCCAGACATTTGGCTTGGTTTCTTATATAAATGATCTTTTAGGCCAACGCGTTCAAGTGCTTCGATGGCACGCTTCTTACGTTCCGATTTAGAAACGCCAGAGAGCGTCATCGCAATCTCGACGTTTGAGAGTGCCGTTTGGTGACCAATCAGATTATAGGATTGGAAGACGAATCCGATGGTGTGGTTTCTGTAGCTATCCCAATCGCGGTCTTTAAATTGCTTGGTTGATTTTCCTTGGATGAGTAAATCACCCGATGTGTATTGGTCGAGTCCACCGATGATATTTAAGAGGGTGGTTTTCCCTGAACCCGATTGTCCGAGAATCGAGACGAACTCATTTTCACGGAAACGAATCGAGATATCCTTCAAAGCGTGAAACTCTTGATTCCCCGTATAATACACTTTTGAAATACGTTGTAGTTGTAACATATACTCGATCCTTTCATAAATATGAGTAGTCTATCACAATTTGAATCAGGAGTCAATATATTAAATCGATGATTTCTAAAATATCCTCAACAAAGGAATGATCGATTTCCATTAATGATGGTGATGGTGGTGGTGATCATGTCCATGACTTTGACTGGCTTCCAGCTCTTCGATATTTCGCTTGTGGGCGCGGTGAGTTGCTAGGTCTTCATCCACTTCGATGGTGACATTTTGAAATCCCCTCTCTTTGAGCAAGGCACGGATCTCTTCTTTACAGACCACCATCTGCTCCATACGTTTGAGACAAACATGAACAATAGCATTTTTCTCTAGTCCATCCATGGTCCAAAGATTAAGCTGATTGATACTAGCGACATGGTCCAACTGCTCTAAATCATTCTTAACTTGCTTGATATCTACCCCTTCTGGCACAGCATCCAAGAAAATCTTAACGGTGCTCCAAAAACGTGGAATGGCTTTGGACAGAATAAAGAAGGAAATAGCAAGAGACAAGAGGGGATCTAGGATATACCAGTCAGTAAATCGGAGGACAATGGCCATCAGGATGACGGCCAACCAACCCAAGGTATCTTCCAAAAAATGCAGGCTGAGAATGGATTCATTCTTGGTTTGTCCCTTGCGAATGACCAGACTCGCCAGCACATTGACACTGATAGCAATAATTCCCAACCAAAGAAGCCCTTCGTCATTGACGGGCTGAGGGTGGAAAAGCTTGCTTACATTTTCTAAAATCACCATACCAGCCCCGGTCATCAGAATGACTGCCGTTACTAAAGCCCCTAATAAGCTAAAACGCTTGTAGCCTAGGGTATAGCGACTATCTTCTTGACGATTGGAGATCGTTTCTAGAAAGGCCGAGAGGCCAATGGCTAGAGCATCCCCCAAGTCATGGACAGAATCAGCGAGAACAGCACTGGAGCCAAAGAGTCCACCAAAGATAAATTCGATAATGGCAAAGCTAAAATTTAAGAGAAAGGCTAGCCAAATGGCACATTTAGAACTCAATTTTTTACCTCCTCTGGTATATGGTATAATTGGAATAGAATCATTCCCTTACTATTATTATCTCCTACAATGGAAAGAAAGGATAGGAGCATTCTGTTCAGTTTGTAAGATACTGAACACTTTGTTCAAAGTGTCTATATGACAAAGATTGACCGTCGCATCACCAAAACAAAAAAATCCATCTATACAGCCTTCTTACAGCTATTAAATGAGAAAGGCTACGAAGCAACCACTGTCCAAGATATCATCGACCTAGCGGATGTTGGTCGCTCTACTTTTTACAGCCACTACCCGAGCAAGGAACTCTTGCTAGACGAACTCTGCCATTATCTCTTTCATCATTTGTTTGAACGTGAAGCTCATGTCTCGGCAGAAGATTACTTGGCTCATATTTTTCTCCATTTCAGGAAAAACAAAGATCATGTAACCAGCCTTCTCCTATCAAAAAATGACTACTTCCTCCGTCAGCTCCATAAGGAATTAGAAACCCATGTCTTGCCGATGGTGGCGGATGATTTAAAAACATCCCATCCTAGGATCCCCACTTCTTACCTCAAACACTTTGTCATCACCAACTTCATTGAAACCTTGACCTGGTGGTTGAAAAAAGGGAAATCTTATAACGAGCAAGAAGTTGTTAGCTTTTATTTAGACGTCATGGAAATGACAACTAAATAAAAATATATTATTATTCTAGTTAGAAAGGGAATCTTATGCTCCTCCCCATTCTTCTCGGCTTTTTTACAGCCTTCTTAGCCCTTGCTTTTGCTCTTCTTCACTTATTGGCTTCTCTTACTGAAGTTAAAAAAGGGAATCACACTCTAGGAAATACATTTCTCCTCATCGGAAGTGGCCTTGCGACCTTCTCTCTCATCCTCTACTTCCTTTTGCCAATTGTTGCTTTATTCATTTGGCTGATCGGAGTTAGCTTGATTTGCTATGGAGCCTATTGGAATGGCAAGCACAAAGAAAACTTCCATCTAGCCCATCATGTCATTCGGATTGGAATCGCTCTGGTACTTACTATCTTGTTAGCCTTAGTATGAAAAAAAGGATCTTTTGATCCTTTTTTTCATACTCATAAATTAAGCTAATACTCCTTTAAAAATCTATTTCTTGGTCATCTCTTCCTGAATCAAAAAATCACGCGCTACTTGATTAGCTGACTTACCTTCCACACCCACTTGGTAGTTGAGCTGGCTCATTTGATCTGCTGTGATTTTTCCAGCCAGTTTATTAAGAACAGACTCCAATTCTGGATGTTTTTCGAGTAATTCAGCTTTCATCAGTGGGGCCCCTTGATAAGGAGGGAAGAGTTGCTTGTCATCTTCGAGGACCACGAGGTCATAGCGAGCAAGCTCGGCATCCGTTGAGTAGGCATCTGTTATCTGGATATCACCGGACTGGATAGCCTGGTAGCGAAGGGCTGGCTCCATGGTGGAGACTTGTAGATTAAGACCATAGACCTTTTTCAAGCCCTTGTTCCCATCCTCTCGATCATTAAACTCTAGCGTAAATCCTGCCTTGAGTTCTCCTTCCACCTTTTTCAAATCGGAAATGGTCTTGAGGCCATACTCTTGGGCAATTTTCTTAGGCACTGCGACAGCATAGGTATTCTGATAAGCCATGGGTTTGAGGAAGGCCAGGTCGTCTTGTTTCTTGATCCCATCTCGGGCCGCTTGATAGACTGTTTCTGGATCATGACTGACTTGCGGCGCCGGCTTGAGGAGACTTTCGGTCACGGTCCCTGTAAACTCTGGATAGATAGCGATATCCCCTTTTTTCAGAGCTTCATAGAGGAAGGTGGTCTTTCCAAAATTTGGTTTGACGGTCACTGTCATATCCGTGTTTTCTTCGATCAAAATCTTGTACATATTGGCTAGAATTTCAGGTTCTGGACCTAACTTACCAGCGATGACCAGGTTTTCTTTTTTCGGTTTGGGAAGAAGACTTGGTGTATAAGAAGCTCCTAATCCAATAACCATCACAGCAAAGGCCGCAAAGATGGTCCGCAATTTGGCATTTTCCATCCATTTGAGAAGCAGGTTAAAGGCGATGGCTAAGAAGGCAGAAGACAAGGCCCCAATCAAAATCAGACTGGCATTATTGCGGTCAATCCCCAGAAGGATAAAGGAACCAAGTCCCCCTGCTCCAATCAAGGCAGCAAGGGTAGCCGTCCCGATAATCATCACAGCTGCTGTCCGAATGCCAGACATGATGACAGGCATGGCCAAGGGAATCTCAAACTTCTTGAGTCGTTCCCACTTGGTCATTCCAAAGGCGACCCCTGCTTCTTCGAGGCTAGGGTCAATTCCTTGCAAACCGGTGATGGTATTTTGAAGGATGGGGAAAATGGCGTAGATGACCAGAGCTGTCAAGGCCGGAAGCGTCCCAATCCCCATGATGGGAATGAAGAGTCCCAAAAGGGCCATGGAAGGTATGGTCTGGAAGATCCCAGCTAACTGTAGGACCCAGTTGCTCGCTCTCTTGCGACTACTTAAATAAATAGCTAGTGGAACAGCCAGAAAGATAGCAAGGAGCAAGGTCAGTAATGACAGTTGCAAGTGTTGCCCCAGTGCAGTAACCCAGTCTCCAAAGCGTTCTTGAAAGGTTGCAAGTAGTTTAGACATGGTGAGTACCTCCAAATAAATCCGCAACAAAGTCGTTGACTGGCTGGGCTAGAATAGTCTCCGCATTCGCTACCTGTACAATCTCTCCTTCTTGTAGAACCGCAATCCGATCGCCTAATTTCAAGGCCTCGTCCGTATCATGAGTTACGAAAATAGTCGTCATACCAAATTCTTTGTGCAAGTCTTTAGTGAGAGACTGTAGCTGCTTGCGAGAAATAGCATCTAAAGCTGAGAAGGGCTCGTCCATCAATAGAATCTTTGGTTCTGCAATAATGGCCCGCACAATGCCGATTCGCTGTTGCTCCCCACCTGATAACTCGCTCGGTAAACGATGAGCATAATCTACAGCAGGGAGACCCACCTTGTCCAGGAGCTCTTCTGTTTTAGAGGCAATTTGTTCCTTGCTCCACCCCTTCATCTCAGGAATGAGAGCAATATTCTCAGCGACAGTTAAATTTGGAAAGAGGGCAATGGCCTGCAAAACATAACCAGTAGAAAGACGCAACTCTCGTTCATCATAGTCCTTGATGCGTTTTTCATCCATATAGATATTGCCATCTGTCGGCTCCAAAAGACGATTTATCATTTTGAGCATGGTGGTTTTCCCAGATCCTGAAGGTCCCACCAAGACCATAAATTCTCCTTGCTCAATACGGAGATTGACATCTTTTAAAATGTCAGTATCCGTGTAGCGCAGGACTACATTTTTGTATTCAATCATGTTCTTCCTCACCATCTTCTTAAAAGCTAAGATTCTTATCCCACTTTTTATAAGAGTGTAATCATTATCATAACATTGTAATACTAGATATTACATCTGTCAACGATTTTGATTTGAAATTATATATAAGAAAAAGAGGCTGGGACAAAAGTCCCAGCCTCTCAATTGTCTTTGGATTGTCGAGCAAGACGCAGTTGTTGAGTGGGCTCTACTACGCTGATTTCATCAGCTTTTACAGCCCTACTCAACTGTGCGGAGGTGGGACGACGAAATCGAATTCTAACGAATGACCGATTTCTGTCCCACTCTCTTTTCTTACCTTCATTAGGCCAACTTGACACAGAAGGCATCCCAAGGGGCTAATTTTCCGGATTCAAGTACTTGCTCTACCTTGGTATTGGAAATGATGACCTTCTCAACTCCATTAACCAGCGGTAACTCTTGCTCTTGGCTTGAAAGATTGACCACAACCAAATAGGCTTGCTCTCCTTCTACCCGCTTATAGGCAAAGACCTTGTCTGCTGCGTCCACCAATTCATAATGAGCCGTTACAAGCCAAGGCTGCTCTTTTCGTAAGGCAATGAGAGCTTGGTAGGTATAGAATATAGAGTCTGGATCTGCCAGGGCAGCCTCTACATTGATCTCTTTATAGTTTGGGTTGACTGCAAGCCATGGACGGCCTGTCGTAAAGCCAGCTTCTGCTTCATCATTCCACTGCATCGGTGTCCGCGCATTGTCCCGACCAATATGGCGGATCTGATCCATGATCACTTCAAGTGGCACTCCTTTTTCTAAGGCTTCATGGGCATAGTTGATTGACTCGATATCTTCTACGTCCTCAAGGGTCTCAAATGGATAATTGGTCATTCCAATTTCTTCGCCTTGATAGATATAAGGAGTTCCCTTCATCAAGTGAAGCAGAATAGCCAAAGCCTTGGCGGATTTGACCCGATAGTCGCCATCATCCCCCCAAGTGGACACAATCCGTGGGAGATCATGGTTGTTCCAAAAGAGCGAATTCCAGCCTTCTTCTGTCCCCAATTCTGTCTGCCACTTAGTGAAAATTTCCTTTAATTTAGGCACATCCAATTCCTTGGCGTAGTGCCATTTTGGTTGCCCTGGTTGGTATTGAAGACCGATGTGTTCAAATTGGAAGACCATGGACAATTCTTGATTTTTTGGATTGGAATATTGCTTGGCAATCTCAGGTGTCGCCCCCCACGTTTCCCCTACCGTAAGCAAATCCTTGTCTCCAAAGGTAGCGCGATTCATCTCTTTCAAGTAAGGATGGAGCATGGGACCATTGCTGATGATTTCCTGATCTGGGATCTTGCCGATCATATCGATGACATCCATACGGAAGCCACCAATGCCCTTGTCAATCCAGAAATTCATCATGTCATAAATCTGATGACGAAGCTCCTCGTTTTCCCAGTTGAGGTCTGGTTGCTTCTTGCTAAAGTTATGCAGATAATATTGACCAGAGGCCTCATCAAATTCCCAAGCAGAGCCACTAAAAGCAGATATAATGCCATTGGGTTCATCGCGCCAAATATAGAAATCCCGCTTTGGACTATCTGGATTTTCACGTGCTTCGATAAACCAAGCATGCTCATCAGAGGTATGGTTGACCACCAAGTCCATAATGATTTTGATCTTGCGCTTATGGCCTTCTGCGATCAATTCTTCCATATCTTCCATCGTCCCAAAGATGGAGGCAATATCCTCGTAATCCGAGATGTCATAGCCGTTATCATCCATGGGACTCTTGTAAACTGGTGAGAGCCAGATGGCTGTAATCCCTAATTTTTCCAAGTAGTCTAGCTTGCTCGTGATCCCCTTGAGATCCCCTATGCCATCGCCATTACTATCCTTGAAACTTTTTGGATATACTTGGTAAATTACGGCATTATGCCACCATTTTTGTTCCATTTTCTCTTCTCCTTTATGATTGTGAAATCACTTTCATTTTACAAAAATAGGGGTGAAATTGCAAGAATTTACAAGTCTTCATTCTCTTCACTGGAATAAATCACTTCAAAGAGACGTTGACGCAAACCTTCCTCTAAAGGCGTAATGATCTTCATCAACTGTTTCCAATCCTTGGCTGTTGAACAAGCCACAAACAATTCATTCTTCCTATCGTAGGGCAGGTTGGCAGATTTCAAGAGCTCAAACATCCGATCTTCTTTGGCAGTAGGACGCGATTGCAACACACCCATCGCAATCTCCTGACTGTGATTGTCCACTAAGATAGGGGCTGTCTCAAAGGTATGGAGGAAGAACCGGTGCTGTCTCTTTTCAGGAAGCAGCGTTAGATCACCTGTTAAATCCAGCCTAATCTTTCTTTCATCCCAATTGACAGTTAGGCGGGTTTCAACCCGGTTATCTCCTTCTCCTTCAACGAGTACGAAGGAACGATTGTCACCTGGGAAAAGATGCCAGTCCAGCATTTCCGGGAGCTCTACCCCTGTCTGCGGTTGTGCATCCATAGGGATGATGGCTCCTGCACGCGCAAAGACCGGAATATCCTGGCTAGCTCTAAAGACTGTGAGTTTGCCTTTTCCTTCGTACTTCCAATCATGGAAGAAATCATACCAAACTCCGTTTGGGAACCAAACACTCACAGAAGCACTATGAAAGACAGGATCCAGAGCCTCTGTAATTGGGGCCACCATGAGTTCACTGCCAAAGAAATATTGATTTTTAGCCTCATAAGCATCTTCTTGGTTTGGATAATGGTAATAAAGGGGTTGAACCAAAGGCAGTCCTTCTTCATGCGTCGCCACATTCATGGTGTAAAGATAAGGTAGTAAGCTGTGGCGCAGGCGCAAATACCGCTTCATCAAGCGACAGGTCTCAGGCGAGTAAAACCACGGTTCCTTGCTGTTAAAGGCATTACAAGAACTATGGAGACGATTGATCGGGCTGAAGACCCCAAACTGCAACCAGCGAAGAGCCAAGTCTTCATCATAGTAACCCCGCATATGGCCACCAATATCGTGACTCCACCACGTGTAGCCGATATTTGAAGCTGTGCTGGTAAAATAGGGTTGAAAGGCTAGGGATTCCCAAGTCACAATGGTATCCCCTGAAAAACCGATTGGATACCGGTGGCTTCCAGGCCCCCCATAACGTGATAAGATGAGACCAGCTTGACCTGTTCGACAATTGTCTAGATAATGATAATGATTTAACAACCAAAGTGGATCCATCTTGCCATGACTTCCCTGTTGCCAATCAATCCACCAAAAGTCCACTCCTTGATCTTCTAAGGGATGGTGGACATCTTCGAAATAGGCTTCACGAAAGGCTGGACTATAAAAGTCAAAGCTGGCTACTTCTTCCTTTTCAGTATTGAGTCCCAAGCGATTTGCGACCATGGGATAAGCATCCTCGAAGGCTCGAATTCCGTCTGCTGGATGAACATTCAAGGTCACCTTTAAACCACGCTTATGCAAACCATGTAAGAAGGCAGCTGGATCAGGAATCAAGTCCCGGTTCCAACTATAGCCCGTCCAACCACTTCCAAAGCGAGCAGGAATCTCCGTCTTGTGCCAGTCCATATCGATCACGCTGACAGCTAGAGGTACCCCTTCAGCCTTGAAACGATCCATCAAATCTGTGTATTCCTGACTGGTATAAGGCCAATACCGGCTCCACCAGTTTCCCAGAGCATATCGTGGCAAGAGGGGTGGCTGTCCCGTCAGATGGTAAAAATCTTTCAAGGCCCCTAGATAATCGCGCCCATAACCGAAGAAATACAAATCCACTTCTGGACATGACCGTGCTCTAAATCCGCTTTCGACATCATACAAATAAGAAGCAGAATCGTCCAAAAGAGCATAGCCTGCTTTGCTTAAAATCCCATCTTCCAACTCCATAGCTCCATCGACCTCATCGAGCGTCCGACTGGTCCCCTTTAAGGTCTCAGGCCGATCCCCATAGTGCCATCGGCTACCATAGACTGCATACTGGCCCTTGAGTTCGATAAAAAGCCGATCCGGTGCAAAAGGTCCCTTTTCAAAATGAAGGTGGAGATGCTCCGTATGCAGATCGAGGACCTCTTCGGTCTCTGTGATCTCACAAGAAACTGGTCCAAAATCTCTATCTTGCACAACTTGCGTCTGTCCATCCTCAAAAACACCATTCTCTGAATATTCCAAGCGCACCAAAGATTCCGTTAACACGGAGATTCGGTAGTGCTCTCCAACTATCACTGGTCCTGCCATTTGTTTTTTCTCCTCTTTTTATAAGGCATCTAACTTGCCCATCTTTTCATCTACTTCGTTCTACTGTGTAAGCGTTTACGATTTTACTATAGCATTCAAAAAAAGGCCTGTCAACACTTGACAAAGCCTTTCCTAAAATTTTATAAGATCAACTTCCCCAATTGATCAAGAGATTCTTGACGACCTTGAGGACGGACGTTAGGTGAAATTATCCAGTGGATGATTTCAGCAATCCAGGAAGTTCCATGACTAAATCAAGATACAAAGGGCGTCTGCGGATAAAGTCAAAATAGGGAGCTGGGCAGAAGCACTGTTGTATAGGATTGCTTCGTTGTCCTGCCCCCACATCTCCTCCTGCGATCCCTTTTGGTAATTGGGTTGAGCAAGTCTTTCCCCCCAGTCCCATTAAATTTCTCCGATATCCTCCTGCTCTAACAAACAAAGAGACCTTCATAACAAAACACCCCAAAAGTTAGTTTTTCTGTCTAACTTTTTGGGGTGCAGAACCGCTTAGAATATCAAAACATTATTTTTCGACCATACCACTGTTAATGAGACTTTCTTTCGTCACAGAATAACTAACTGTACTGTCATTTAGAGGATTAAAGCCTGGAACGATTTCTTTTAGCTTTTGCAAATCGATTTTCGTGTAATCAATTGTATTGTAGATATAGAAGATACCGTCTTTGTATTCTGATGTCAGTTCAAATCCGTTACCTATCAGATCTTTGAATTTTTCTTGGCTTATGGCAACGGCTTCTTTCATTTCTTCAAGAGGGTTATCTCCATCCATTTTTGAAATATTATAATCATCAACCTTTTCTTGTACTAATAAAGTATCTCCCTTGTAATACAAGGTTACGGTTGACTTACCTGCTTCATCACTGGTTTCGAGAACCGTTTTTTGGGCACCTACTCTTGAGTCCTCTTCTTTAACCTCATCAGTTGATGAATTTTTGGTCTTTGCTTTAGTTGATGACTCAGTTGTCGCTTTCGTCGTCGCTTTAGTGGACGTTTGAGCGGTAGATTTTGGTTTCTCTTTTGACGCACAACCAACTAAGAGAAGACCAGCTGACAATAAGATGGCTACTGTTTTTACAGTTTTATTCATTTTGAATCCCTCACTATTTTATGATGATTTAGGAAATGACTGACGTCTGAAACCAGTCATTTGGCAAGATCAACTGTAGATATAGATGTTATAAGAAAACCCTCAAAAATGATGGACGCAGTCCCCTCCTTACCGATCATTGTACCCATCTGGGTGGCTGGAATGCCATGCCCAGGCTGTTTGGATGATGGTTTCGATATTATCAAATTTTGGTTGCCATCCGAGGATCGCACGCGCCTTCTCAGAAGATGCGATCAGGGTATCTGGATCTCCTGGTCTGCGGTCTGCAATCTCAAGCGGGATCGGATGCCCCGTCACCTTGCGGGCTGCTTCAACGATTTGAAGATTAGAGAATCCGGTAGATGAGCCCAGATTAAAGGCAGTAGATGGATTGCCATTACGCAGATACTCCACCGCTAGCAGATGGGCATCTGCCAAGTCAAATGGATGAACATAGTCACGTACATTGGTGCCATCTGGTGTATTGTAGTCATCTCCAAAAATGGCGATCTTTTCGCGTTTGCCTTGGGCCACTTGTAAGACGATTGGCAGGAGATGGGTCTCTGGTCCATGGTCTTCGCCAATGGATCCATCTGGTTTGGCACCAGCCACATTAAAGTAACGAAGGGGGACATACTTGATACCATAGGCTTGATCGGCCCAGCGCATAATGGTTTCCATCATGAGCTTGCTTTCGCCATAGGGATTAATCGGTTTTTGCGGAGTGGTTTCAAGGATCGGAATTTCTTCTGGAATGCCGTAGGTGGCTGCGGTTGAAGAAAAGACGATGTAGTGAACCCCACATTCCTGCATGACTTCCAAGAGTTTGACCATGCCCGCCGTATTGTTGTCAAAATATTTCAATGGATCTGCCATGGATTCAGCGACTAGGGAATAGGCCGCAAAGTGGATGACGGCGTCAATATCTGCATGTTCCTTAAAAACAGTGCGCATGAAGTCTTGATCCGCCAGGTCTCCTTGGTAAAAGACGGCATCTGGATGCACCGCTGCGCGGTGGCCTGTGACCAGGCTATCCACCACCACGACTTTTTCCTGTCCTTCATTGACCAAGCGGTCTACCATGTGGGAACCGATATAGCCAGCTCCTCCGAGTACGAGTATTGCCATTTGTTTTCCTTTCGCTTCTTTATCTTCTCTCTTATTGTACCAAATTTCCGCATCTTCTCCATCCTTAAAGTGTCGCGACAAAGCGTCTAAAGGCTGCTTGCCCTTCTGCTGTCCGCTTGTAGACACCCGCATCTTCCAGCACCCGCGCAAAGATTTGGCCGACCGATTCACGGACAATGGCCTCAGCCTCTGCTTCTTCTGTAATGGATGGGTGAGTGGCTTTCAAGTCAGCTGCCCAGTCCAGGTGGTAATTGGCTACAGTGCTCTCTTGTTTAAGCAGATAGTCTTGGACCTGCTTAAGCTCTTTCTTAAGTCGAGGAGGCAAGATAGCCAAGCCCATGACTTCGATCAGACCGATATTTTCTTTTTTGATGTGTTGCACATCCGCATGTGGGTGGTAAATGCCATCTGGATGCTCTGGTGAGGTTTGGTTGTCACGGAGCACCAAGTCCAGTTCATAATGCCCATCACGGATTCGTGCAATGGGGGTAATGGTATGATGGGGTTGACCGTCGGATGTGGCTAAGACTTGAACGGCTGGATCCGAGTAACCTCTCCAGGTCTTTAGGATATGGTCCGCCAGGTCAATCAATTGCGCCTTATCATCTGATTGCAAACGAAGCACGGACATGGGCCAGTTGACAATCCCTACCGATACAGCCTCAAAGCCCTCAATACTTAAGCTATCCTCAACAGAAGCCAGCTCCATAGGGAAGGTATGTCGTCCCCCTTGGTAATGGTCATGAGTCAGGATGGATCCCCCTACAATGGGTAGATCTGCATTGGACCCTGCAAAATAGCCTGGAAAAGTCTCTACAATGGTCAAAAGTCGCTCAAAGGTTTTGCGGCTAATGGCCATAGGAACGTGTTGGCTATCGAGGAAAATGCAGTGTTCATTGAAGTAGGCATAAGGGGAATACTGGAAGCCCCAGTCATGACCGTCCATATCAAAACGAATGATCCGATGATTGGCACGGGCAGGATGATCTAGGCGACCTTGATAACCTTCATTTTCAAAACACAATTGGCAGGCTGGATAATGACTGGCTTTCGCAAGTTTAGCCGCTGCAATGTCTTTAGGATCTTTTTCAGGTTTTGACAGATTGATGGTGATTTCAAGAGAACCGTAGGGAGTTTCTGCCTCAAAGGCGATATTTTGCGCAATGGCCTCTACTTTGATGTAGTCGTTGCGCTTCGAAAGGGCATAGAAATCAGCAATCGCGTCCTCCTTGGACTGACGGTAGGTCTCCCAAAAATGATGGTTGACCTGACTAGGACTGGGGGTGATCCAATCCATCAACTCTGCACCCAAGCTGTCCTTGGCGGCCATGCTATCTTGAATCATATTATTCGCAACTGCAATCTCCACCAACTGATCTTTGAGCGCGATCAAGTCTTCTTTTTGGGCTGGTCCATCTAGCCCTTCTTCTCCAACGCGACTCATGATGCGATTTTTTAGATAAATCCGATCCATCTCTTCGTAGTCACTCGCCGCAATGACGGCTGTGACAAATGCATCTAATATCAGTTCTGTCATCCTATCTCCTTTTTAATCAAGCACCCGTGTCCCCGCAGCAACCTCTGCAATGTAGAAACTTGGCGCATAGCCAACGATTTCCTCATAGCGTTTGCCGACAGCTTCCTCAAAAGCTTCAACCTTGTCTTTGTTGACGAGGGCGATGGCGCAACCACCAAAGCCTGCTCCTGTCATACGAGCTCCTAAGACGCCGTCTTGTTTCCAGGCTGTATGCACCAAGGTATCCAATTCTAAACCAGTCACTTCGTAGTCATGCTCCAAAGATACGTGGGAAGCATTCATGAGACGGCCAAAGCCTTCCAAATCACCTGCTTCAAGCGCCTTGCGTGCTTGGAGGGTCCGTTGGTTCTCAAGTACAGCATGACGAGCCCGTTTGATGCGATTTTCATCCTTGATCAAGTAGCTGTAAGCATCAAAAGCCCAGAGATCCAATTCCCCTAAGGTTTGGATGTCTAGTTTTTCTTGGAGTTCAGAGACGGCGGTTTCACATTCTGCACGGCGTTCATTGTATTTGGAATCAGCTAATTCCCGGCGTTTGTTGGTATTCATGATGACCACGACATTGTCTTTAAGGTCGAGCGGTACCAAATCATATTCTAGGGTGTTGGTATCGAGATAAATAGCCCGTTGGTCAGCCCCCATACCGATGGCAAACTGATCCATGATACCAGAGTTGACCCCGATGAAGTGATTTTCGGTTTGTTTCCCGATCTTAACCAGATCTAAGCGGTCTAACTGAAGATCAAATAGTTTCTCAGCGATGACGCCAATTAAGAGCTCAAGGGAAGCTGAAGAGGAAAGGCCTGATCCATTTGGAATATTTCCGTAAACATAGACATCCATTCCGCTATCAATGACATGACCAGCTTCTTGTAAGAAATGAAGCACGCCTTTTGGATAGTTGGTCCAGTTGTGCTCTTTTTCAAAATGAAGATTCTCCAGTGGGACTTCAATAATCCCCTTGTCTTCAAAATTGCCTGAGAAGAAACGCAAGACCTTGTCTTCGCGCTTTCTTGCAGCCCCGTAAGTACCAAGCGTAATGGCTGCCGGGAAGACATGTCCTCCATTATAGTCCGTATGTTCACCGATCAGATTGATCCGTCCTGGTGAAAAGAAGGTATGATCAGCCTTCTCGCCAAAGACAGCCTGAAACTTTTCTTGTAGAGATTGAGACGTGATTGATGTAGTCATGAGAAACTCCTTTAGTTCTTTGTAAACGTTTTTATACCTGTATTATATACGAATAGAAGTAAAAATTCAAGTATTTTTAGTAAAAATTTATTTAATTTTTATTTTGACTTTAAAAAGCATACAATAGAGGTTTTTGTCCTGTTTCAATTCCTATTTATTTCTTCCTATTTCAAGTTAATTTTAGTAAATTTTTACTAAAAAATCTCAATTGGGAGATCACCCAATTGAGATACTAAATCCCTTAATTTTTCTTTCTCGGATAGACAAAAGATCCAAGGAAGGTTAAAAGGCTGACACCCATGAGGGATAGAAGGTTTTCTGTTTGACCCGTCTTTGGCAATACCGATGATGCAGGGCTTGCTGAAATGGTGGCAGGAGCCTGATCCGTGTCATGTGACACAGAAATCGGAGTGACTTGTGGACCATCAAGAGGGCTTGTTTTTTCTTGCTTGCTAACAAGGACCTGTGTTCCCGTCTTTCCAACCTCTACTGGTTTTGTCTGATGAGCTGGATCTAGAGCTGGTGGAGTTGGATCTTGGGCTTCTGGTGTCGGTAATGGAGCAGGTGCTGGATAAAAGAGACCATGACCAATGCGGTAGGCGTACTCTGTTTCCGACAGTTTTCCATCTACAATTTTTGGAATATCAACTGGTAAGGTACCTACGTGTTCCTTGCCATTGAAGATGACTTCCACTCCTGCAGGAATATTTGGACCAAAGGCATTGTCTGGTCTGAGGGATTCCGTTGGATCCATTCCCTTATTTCCATAGACTGCTAAAATGGCTTTAGCCGCTGGATAGTTGGCTACATCATAAGGTTTGGAGATCGAAAGGATAGCTGCCTTCTTCTGCTTGGTGTTGGCATAATGGATGATCTCTGTTGGGATCTTGGTCCGCCAGAAATCTTTATCCAGTTGCCCCTCATAACCGATCTCTGAAATCACCACGATATGGGTTGCTTTCTCTAGGTCTTCTTTTAGACTATCAAGGGTGGATGCTTTGGTGAAGTTCTTCGCCACAAAGGAGGTATCTTTTGGAAGCACCCCATCCGCTATTAAGCGACGCATGCCCAAATTTAGTCCAGGGACTTCATTTTCAAAAGCTCCTAAGAGTAAGACATGATCCCCTTTTTGGACCTTAAATGGCAAGGTATTGTCTTCATTTTTAACAACCGTCACCGCTGCTGCCGCAATCTTGCGTTCCAAATCACGATTCAGATTGGATCCGACTGTTTCTTCTGCTTTTTCAGGCGTCCGAGCACTTGGATCAAAATTTAGGACCCCACGTTTTTCTTTGAGGGTGAGGATCCGACGAACGGACTCATTTAAACGTTCTTCTGAGATGTCACCCGTTTGCACTGCACGAACTACTTCATCAACAATGGTATCAATTTTGGTCAAATCAGTTTTACTGCGAAGGGTTGTTGGCATCAAGACCAGGTCAACTCCTGCTTTGATCGCCATTTTCACAGCTTCAACCTCACCGAAGTTCTTAGAGATAGCGTCCATTCCCATAGCATCGGAGACAATCACACCCTTATAGCCGTATTTCTTCCGTACCAAGCCTGTTAAAATATCATCTGAAAGTGTCGCTGGAACATAGATTTTCTCACCGGTTTCCTTTGACACAACCTGATCCTTTTCAATTTGTGGGTATTGGATATGAGCCGTCATCAAGAGGTCTACACCTGCATCCATGGCTTTCTTAAATGGAAGGAGTTCTAATTTTTCAAGTTCGGCAAGAGATTTATCCACCAAGGGGAGTCCTGTATGCGAATCAACCGCTGTATCTCCATGACCTGGGAAATGCTTAGCAGCTACGGCCACATTGTAGTCCTGAATTCCCTTCATCATTGGAATTCCTAAGTAAGCAACACGGTTTGGATCAGAGGAGAAGGAACGAAGCCCAATGACAGGGTTTTGTGGATTATTATTCGTATCCAATACAGGTGCGAAATCAACATTCAAACCTAAGGCAGAAAGTTCTCGACCGATAATCTGACCAGCTTCTGTCGCTAACTTGGGATCATTGGTAGCTCCAATGGCCATATTTCCAGGGAGAGCTGTACCGCTACCCAATCGATAGACGATACCCCCTTCTTGGTCGATCGCTAACAATAGCGGAATCTTCCCATTATTGGCCTTGTTTTCAATGGCCGCCTTTTGCATATCTTGTGTCAGTGCAAGTGTTTGTTTGGTTTCTTTCACATTCTCAGCAAATAAAATGACGCCACCAAAGTCATACTTATCAATCGCCTCTGCCACTTCAGCATTGACCTTCGTGAGATCTTGTGGCGACTCCTGGCCTGCCTCCTGCCACTTACGGAAGTCTGGCATAATCATTTGAGTAACCTTTTGCTTGAGAGGCATGTCTTCCAACAGTTTTTCCACTTCAGGCGATGCTGTCTCCCTTGTTGTTTCTGTTGGCGAGGCAGCAGGGACTGCTTCACGGTCAGTCGCAGCCGGTGTCTCAGTTTCCCCTCCCTGATTTTCAGTGGAGGTTTCTGGAGTTGGAGAAGCCACAACCTCTTCTACTGTTGCTGCCGGTTCATTGACCTGATCCGGTGTTTGAGCTGTGTCTGCCTTTGCTGTTTGGACCGATAATAGAGCAAAAGCCGTTAATAGGGCCGCAGATGGATACATGATTTTTTTCATAAAGCGACCTCCTTTCCTCATGGATATTGTACCATGATTTTATAGTTTTGTAAACGGTTACATATTCTAAATTTAAAAAAGGATAAGCATTTTTTACTTATCCCTATCTACCTTCTTATTTTTTAAAATACGATTTCTTGGTCGTTTTCTGTCACTTGGTAAGTCCCATCAGTAAGATTGATTCGGGCTCTTGCTGTGGCGGTCTGGTCCTTGTTTTGGCGCGTGATGACAATAGTCTGTTCATCAGGTGTCTCCACCTCGATCCTTCCTTCTAAGTCAAAAGCTGAGGAATTGTTCCGGAAGCTAAAGAGCTTGAGAAGAGACTGCACGACTGGACGCTCTACTTCTTGAGCAATTTCTTCATTGCTGTAGTAATGCCGGTTGATATTGCGTCCTTCTTTTGTGCTTTCTAAGAGTTCCAAATCATTCTTTCCAGCCAAAAACCCAACATAATAAACTTGTGGAATACCTGGCGCAAAGGCTTGAATCAAACGGGCTAGGAAATACTTGCGATCGTCATCTCCAAGGGCTGAATAATAAGTTGAGTTGATTTGGTAGATGTCCAAGTTATTGTATTCTGCTGTTGAATATTTGCGTTTAACATTCGCTCCTACCTTGTAGAGCTCATTTGAAGCATAGTTAATCTCTTCATCTGTCAAGATATCCTTGACATCGACCACCCCAATCCCATCATGGGTGTCGAGTGTCGTGAATTGCTTCATCGGACTCATCTTCAACCACTTAGCAAGGCGTTCCACTTTGGAGCTATAGAGGGTATAGAGGGTCACCATTGGAAGGGCAAAGTCATAGACATAATAGCCGTGATCGGCAATCTTAAACTGGATGGAATAGTGCTCATGGATCTCTGGCAAGAGTTCAGCTCCATAACTGGCTGCCATATCTCGCACCTTGTCCAGCAAGTCCCAAATATCTGGCTCCACGAAGAAATCATTGGTGTCTAATTTCTTGACGGCATAGGCAAAGGCATCTAAACGAATGAGATCACAGCCATTGCTTGCCAGGTGTTCGATGGTCTTGCGGATAAAGTCCATGGTCACTTCCTTGGTCACGTCCAGGTCAATTTGCTCCTCCCCAAAGGTATTCCAGAGATGCTCAGTCGTCCCATCCGCAAAGGTAATTTCTTGCTTAGGAGCTCGGTCTTTGCGCTTGTAAATCAAATCGACATCTGCTTGAGTTGGACGATTCTCCGGCCAGAACTTATCCCAGTTGAGAAAGAGATCTTTGTAAGCACTTTGGTCGTGCTTTTCTTGGTAGTCCTTGTAGTATTTAGACTGACGGGAAATGTGATTGATCATAAAGTCAAACATGAGGTAATACTTGTCGCCCAGCCGTTTGACATCTTCCCAATCCCCAAAGGCTGGATCCACTTGATCGTAGTCCACAGGCGCAAAGCCTCGGTCTCCTGTAGATGGGAAAAATGGCAAGAGGTGAACCCCTCCTACTGCATCCCCAAAGTGTTTCTCCAGATTTTCATAGAGGTCCTTGAGGTTATTTCCCAAGCTGTCTGAGTACGTAATTAACATGGTCTTGTTTTGAATTGGCATAATGGTTTCCTTTTTCTTATTTGAAAACCAAGTCTAAGAAGACCTGGCTTTCCTGAGTATATCTATTTTAAGAATGACTTTTTAAGATACGAGGGATACGATTTAAATCAGCAAGCTGAATCGTCCCTTTGTATCCGGAATTGAACACGGGACTAATTTCTTAGGAAAAAAGATAAATCTTCTTGTGTGCAAGCACACTACGTTGATTTCCTATTTTTCTACAGAAATTTTCAGCAAGCTGAATCGTCCCTTTGTATCTTATTTCACTGCGCCGTTGCTCATTCCTGCGATAATATGGCGTTGGAAGAAGAGATAGACAATGGTGATACTGATAATGCCGACCACGTAAGAGGCAAAGCTTGGTCCGTAGTCGTTGAAATATTGTCCTGCGTAGTTGTATTGGAACAAAGGCAAGGTCCACATTTTAGAATCCCGGTTCAAGACAAGGAGTGGCAACATGAAGTCATTCCAGAACCAAAGGGCATTGATGATCATGGTTGTCGCATGCATGGGTTTCATCATTGGGAAGATGATGCGGAAATAGGTTGTAAATTTATTCGCACCATCGATCTCTGCTGCTTCATCCAAACTTTCTGGAATAGAGATCTTGATATAGCCCACATAGAGAAAGAGGGTCTGTGGAATCGCATAGGTCAAGTAGAGCAAAATCAACCCAAAGGTGTTGGCCAAACCGAGCTTGCTCATCATGACGGTAATCGGGATCATGATGACTTGGAAGGGTACGAAGATACCAAGGATTAAGAGGGTATACATGATGGTAAAGGCTTTTCTCTTACTCATATTACGAGCAATGGAGTAGGCTGCCATAGGGATACAGATCATCACAGCAAGAAGGGACAAGACAGTGATGACGACTGAGTTCCAGTAATAGCCTCCAATACCATCAGCCAAGAGGCGACTAAAGTTGTCCCATGTGAAGTTGGTTGGAAAGCCAAAGAAATTATCTACAATATCCTTAGTTGGTTTGAAGGAACTAAAGAGGGTGGCAAGGAGCGGCACTAAAATCAGAACCGATCCTAGAATCAATAGAATGTATTTGCCAATCAAGGCTTTTCTTTCATCTTGTTTCATCGTGCTTCTCCTCTTAAATTTCAAATTTCTTAGATACTCTCAATTGGATGATCGAAATCACTACAATCAAGAAGAACAAGATTACGGCAATGGCATTGGCATAACCGAATTGGTTGTTTTTAAAGGCATAGTTATAAACCAAGAGCCCAAGTGAAGTTGTGGCATTGTTTGGACCACCACCGGTCATGGCAAAGACTTGGTCAAAGGCGGTCAACCCACCTTTTAGGGCTAGGATAAAGACCATAGAGACACTTGGTAGCAAGTAAGGCAATTCAATGTTCCAGAAGACTTGCTTACTAGTCGCGCCATCGATCCGTGCTGCTTCTGTAATCTCAGTTGGAATGGATTGCAAACCAGCTAGGAAGATGATGATGGGCATAGCCACCCCTTGCCAAAGAAGGACAAAGACAGCCGCAAAGATCGCTCCCCACTTAGTCCCGAGAAGACTAGTTTGGAGAAACTCAATGTGAAGGGCATTACCAATCGCTGGAAGGCCGTAGTTGAAGACTTGCTTGAAGATCAAAGCCACTGTCAAACCAGACAAAACGGCCGGGAAGAAGAACCAAGCACGGAAGAAGGTTTGGCCTTTGATTTTAGAGTTCAAGACACGCGCAATGAAGATCCCAAGAGCAATCTCCCCAACCACCATGGCAATCGTGATAATCGCAGTAAATCCAATCGCATTCATGAATTTTGGATCCATGAAGAGGAGCTTAAAGTTGTTTAAGCCGACAAATTTGTAGTTATAAGTCAATCCTGTCCAGTTGGTAAAACTGTAAAAGGCTCCTTGAAACATCGGCACATAGAAGAAAATTGCTTGTAACAAGAGGGGGATGGCCACAAAAGCCCATGCCCAATATTTTTGTAATACTTTTTTCATAGTCTCTCTACTCCTAATCCACATCCGCTTTCATCGGGTTAAAGAAGGCATTCAAATCATTGACCATTCCTTGTTTATCACCGGTCAAGACATAGTTCATGGTCAAGGTATGGAAGTCTGCTTCACTGGTCCAGTATTGTTGCAACCAGACCAAGTGACGATCCGTAAAGGCATATTTGGTCATACCAGCAAGCGGTGAATCTTCTCCTGCTTGTTTGACCCCTTCGATCGCTGTTGGAGATCCGTCCACATCGTAGTATTTTTGCATGACTTCTGGACGGGTCATGTATTCCACAAAGGCATTGGCTTCTTTGGGATGTTTGGTGGTAGCTGAGATAGACCATGCCAAGTCTCCTGCACCAACCGTTAAGCTTTGTCCTTTTTCTTTTCCTGGAATCATGAAGGTTCCAACCTTAAATGTCGGTTTTTGTTCATTAATCGCTGTGATCGCCCAAGACCCATTTGGTGTCATGAGGACATCCCCACGTGCGAAGGCTCCGATAACGTCTGTATAGCCGGCACCTTCCCAGTTCTTTTGCTTAGAACCATTAATGCGAAGGATATCCATGACCTTGATGTCGTCTTTCATAATCGGATCAGACAATTTAATGGCATTTGGTTGAGAATAACGAAGGTACTGATTGGCTTCTTTACCTCCACCTGTTGCTGTTGCAAAGGCTAATTGATTGTAACCATTGAGTGTCCAAGCATCTGCACCTGCAATTCCAAATGGTGTTTGTCCTTTAGCGACGATGTCTTTGACTAACTGTTCAAATTCATCCCAGGTTTCAGGAACCTTCAAGCCCAATTCTTCGAATTTATCCTTATTGTAATAGATGCCATAAGCATTGGCTGTGAAAGGAACGTTGTAAACTTTACCGTTCACTGCATATTTTTCAGCATAGCCATTTTTCACGCGTTTCAGATAGTCCTTGTTGCTCAAATCTTCAAAGACACCTGCTTTTGCCCATTCTTGTAGTTCGATGGACTGTGGGTATATATTAACCACATCTGGCACATCTCCTGCGAGGACACGTGTTTTCAATACTTCACCACCGTTCGGTACATTGACAACTTTGACCTTGACCTTAGGATTTTCCTTTTCAAAATCACGAGCGATTTCTTCCAAGGTTTTGGTCATTTCTTTTTTCTGGTTGAAATACTCGATGGTCACTGTGCCATCCGCCGATTTACCATCGTTGGAGCAAGCGCCGAGCCCAAACAAGGCTAAGCCTGTTGTTGCAAGAAGTCCGATTTTTTTATACCATTTCATTTGGCTGTCTCCTTTTATTTTTTGACAAAAACATATTGTTTCGTGAGGAAATCTCCCTGAGGAAGAACGACGGTTAAGCCCGCATACATGAGCTCAGCTCCTGAATAGACTTGGTTCGTCCCTTCTAAGCTATAAAGCGCCTCTTCTTCCAATCCTTTGAGTTTCAAGGTCGGCTCGATCTCTTCAACTGTTGATAAGACCCTTACATAGTTTACAACCGTGCGGTCTTGATAAGTAAACTGGACGGCTGCTTGATTGGCACCTTGACTAGGGTTCATTAAGCGGTAGTGTTGTCCGAATTGGACAACTGGTCGAATTGTTTTGTAGTGAGCGACTTGAGCTGCGATGGTAGCCAACTCTTCTTGAGAAAGGCTGGTCAGATCCAATTCATAGCCCAGGTTTCCCATCATGGCTACATGCCCACGCGTTTCAAGCGGTGTGATCCGCCCCATCTGATGATTTGGCACAGCTGATACGTGAGCCCCCATGGAAATGGTTGGATAGAGATAGCTAGATCCATACTGGATGGGAAGTCTGGCCATGGCATCCGTATTGTCACTCGCCCAGACCTGTGGGAAGTAACGCAACATACCAAGGTCATTACGACCACCACCACCGGAGCAAGACTCAAAGAGAACCTGGTCGTATTTCTCCGTCAAGTAGGAAACCACTTCATAGAGACCCAAGATATACGCATGAGATTGCATCTTGGTTTCAAGGTAGGTTTTCCCATTTCCAAGCTTGGTGATATTGCGGTTCATGTCCCATTTGATATAGTCGATCTCATGGTTTCCAAGTAAGTCATCCAAGACCTGCTTGATATAGTCCACTACTTCTCTATTTGAGAAATCGAGCACCAGTTGATTTCTTGAATAGGTGTGTTCGTAGCCTGGGACTTGAATAGCCCAGTCCGGATGAGCCCGATAGAGGTCACTATCAACAGAAATCATTTCTGGCTCCACCCAAAGTCCAAATTGAAGTCCCTTGTCATGGATGCCCTGGATCAATTCTGCTAGGCTTCCTCCTAATTTTTCTTCATTGACGGTCCAGTCACCGAGGGCCCGATTGTCATCATACCGATTGCCAAACCAGCCATCATCAAGAACGAAGAGTTCGATTCCCACTTTTTGTGCTTCATCTGCTAGCTCCAATAATTTGTCTTTTTTGAAATCAAAGTAGGTCGCTTCCCAGTTATTGATGAGGATCGGACGTTCTTTATAAGCAAACGGAGCTGGAATAATATGGTTTTGAACAAACGCTTGGCTCTCTTGGCTAAGACCGGTCAATCCCTGATGGGAGTATGTGATCATGGCCACTGGGGTATCAAAGCTCTGATCTGGTGCCAATTCCCAGGCGAAGTTTTCAGGATTGATCCCTAGTCCAACCCGAACTTCATTGAGTTGATTTTTCTGAACAAAAGCTTCAAAATTTCCACTGTAGAGTAGTTGGAAGGCAAGAGCAGAACCCGCATCTT
The DNA here is from genome assembly GCF_003603405.1 of Streptococcus sp. AM43-2AT. Classification (NCBI taxonomy): domain Bacteria; kingdom Bacillati; phylum Bacillota; class Bacilli; order Lactobacillales; family Streptococcaceae; genus Streptococcus; species Streptococcus sp. AM43-2AT. Next base: position 632,500 of record NZ_QTND01000001.1, read on the forward strand.
CTGTCACTTCATGATCAGCAAGAATAAGAGCTGGGGTCTGGGCGTGTCCAGAAGCACCACGGTTGGAGCTGATGGAGAAGATTCCTTGCTCCACTTGCTGACGGCGAACTGTTTTTTCTCTCGCATAGGCCCCTTGAAGGGTGATGACATCATAGTCACCTGCTGGGACATCTGCCATCACACTAAGAGCCTTGTGAATCACGACGGTTTCGTCACCATAGTTTTCAATCTTAGAAAAGCTAGTGATAGTAGCCTGATCCTCGTAGGCGGTGTAGTATATGGTCAAACGAAGGGCTGCTTGATCATCTTCAAAGACCAAGGCCAAGGTTTCAGCCTGATCTACCGAGTAAGGATTAGGAAGACCGGTCGCCTCGACACTACCAGAGTAGATATTGGCTCCGACATAGAGGAAATCCGTCACCTCTGTGGCTCCGTGCTGGATCTGGATCGACGGTTTTCGAAAATCTCCTAGTCCGTGCTGGCCCAAGACCTGTCGCTGGGTATCTAGACTAAAGATACGATTGTCAGGTGTGAGATTTCCTGAGAAAGCATGGTCCTTCTCATGCACTGTATTGGAAAAATGATAAGACGGGATCGGACGCCCCAGATGCTTAAGCATCAGGTAGCCATCGCGATTTTCAAGGATGAGGCTCAATCCCTTACTTTCTACATAGAACAAATTTTGTTCAATACGAATTGCCATGTCTTCCTCCCATTGGATCCTAAAAATCTATTACTATGTATTTTTATTTCTAGTCCCAATATCTTTCTTTTTTAACATGTCTTTATTTTACGTGATGTAAACGCTTCCGAAAATAGAATTTTGTTGCACTTATATGGTAAAATGTTAGGTAGGAGGTTCAACCATGTCAGTCTTTTCTGAATACCAAACCGACACTATTGACCTAGCCCTTGATTTTTATGGCTACGAAGATTGTCCGAAGAATTATGAATTTGGTCCTAGCGTCCGAGATAATTTTGTACTGCATTTTGTTACCAAGGGAAAGGGAGTCTTTCACTTTGAAAAAAAAGAAATCCACCTAGAAGCTGGGGATCTCTTTCTTCTTCCAAAAAATAAGGTGACCTACTACCAGGCAGACTCAGAAGAGCCTTGGTCCTACTACTGGATTGGCATCAGTGGCACCAAGGTAAGTGATTTCATGCGCTTTTCAACCCTACAAGAAAAAGGCTTTTTAAAGAAAACAGAGGTGGACACAGAGCGGATTGGCCTGTTTATGGAGCAACTCGTCCACAAGGCAGAGGCTTCAAAGATGACTTCACATTACCAACTCCACCTTCTCTCTCAGATCTATGAACTGCTATTTCTTATCAGTGAAGTGGCCCCCGATATCCATCGGAGCTATCCATCTCCCACCTATCAGCTCTATCTGACCTGCAGGCATATGATTGAGACTCATTACAATAAAGAGCATCTAAGTATTCAAGAGATCGCTGATGAACTCAATGTCCATCGGTCTTACCTAACAACTGTTTTTAAGGAGTTTCACCAGATCTCTCCCAAAGAATTCCTGCACTCAGTCCGCATGCAGCGGGCCCAGCAATTGCTGGCAAACACAGACGAGAGCATCAAGATTGTGGCTTACTCAGTTGGCTTTTCAGACCCCCTCTATTTTTCAAAGGCCTTTAAGGCCTATAGCCAACTGACTCCTAGCCAATATCGTAACAAACATAAAATTTAGTAAAATTTTATTTCTTTTTACTAGTATTTAGAGTATACTGGAAGTAGTAAGCAATAAAGGATGAACTATGGCAACGATTAAAGACATTGCGGAAAAAGCAGGCGTTTCTCAGGCAACGGTCTCTCGCGTCCTTAACCAGGATCAAAACCTATCCGTTAGTGATGCAACTCGAAAACTAATATTCGAAACAGCTGAAAAACTCCATTACCAAAAGAAAGATCGAAAAAACAACCCTCTTCAAAGCAAACGCTATCGCATTGCTATCTTAGAATGGGTGACTGAAGAGGAAGAGTTAGAGGATCTTTATTACTACTCCATCCGAGTCGGAATTGAAAAACAAGCCCAAGAACTTGGACACGAAATCTTCCGTGTCTTTAACTTAGAGGATTGGGGACCTCTTGAAAAAGCTGATGGAATTATCGCTCTAGGTAAATTTAGCCCAGAAACTATCCGTCAACTTGAATCCTATCAGAAAAGACTCGTCTTTGTGGACTCTAATACTTTAGTATATGGCCATACCTGTGTCATGACAGATTTTGAAACATCCGTCTACCAAGCGTTAGCTTACTTGATAGAATCTGGTCACAACCAGATTGGTCTTCTTGTTGGACAAGAAACGACCGCTGATAATCGTCCTCTTCAAACAGATCCCCGTTACATGAGTTTTAAGCATTATCTAGAAGAGAAAGAACTCTATCAACCCGATTATATCCGAGTGGGGCACTTCTCAAGTGACTCTGGCTATGATATGATGAAAGAATTGATTGATGAATTGGGAAATCGACTTCCGTCAGCCTTTTTCATGGCCAGCGATGCCTTGGCTGTTGGGGCTCTCCGTGCCCTTCAAGAAGCCAGTATTCCTGTTCCAGATCGGGTCAGTCTCATCTCCTTTAATGATACCTCGATTGCTAAGCATGTCTATCCGCCACTTTCTACCGTCACTGTCTACACAGAAGAAATGGGGAAACAGGCTATTCACAGTCTCTTACAAGACCTTCAAAGAGGAGATTCAGGTATTCCAACTATGCATACTCTGGCCACTCGTCTTACCATCCGTGAAAGCACACGTTAAGAAGCTATGAAAACACACGAAATTTTATACCAAACCTTAGCCCAAGCTCAAGATTATGTCAATGGCGAGCAACTAGCCCAAGAAATGGGACTGTCTCGCACGTCTATCTGGAAGGCCATTCAGCGTTTAGAAAAAGAAGGCATTGAGATTGAGTCCATCAAAAATCGAGGCTATAAGATCCTTTCTGGAGATCTCCTAATCCCCCAAGTTATCGAGGAGCATTGTCCTCTAACAGTCTCCTATAATCCCCAGTGCCAATCCACTCAGCTGGATGCCAAGAATGCCATGGAAGCTGGGGAACACTCCTCTACTCTGTATCTGGCTCCTTACCAAATGGCTGGAAAGGGACGTTTTGGGCGTGACTACTTCAGTCCTTCTCAAGGAGGCATCTACATGTCCCTCCACCTCAAGCCCAATCTCCCCTTTGATCAAGCTCCCGCCTATACCCTCATGGTCGCAGCTGCTATCTACAAGGCCCTGAAAAATCTGGCCTTATTGGATATCGATATCAAGTGGGTCAATGACATCTACTACAAGGGGAAAAAAGTTGGTGGCATTCTGACTGAAGCCATTAGCTCCGTCGAAACTGGCCTCATCACAGATGTCATTATTGGTGTCGGCCTTAATTTTGCCATCACCGATTTCCCTACGGAGCTGAAGGACAAGGCAGGCTCCCTCTTTGAGTCCCAGCCTCCCATTAGCCGCAATGAACTGATTGCTGAGATTTGGAAGGAATTTTTCAACACACCAGAAGAGGAGCTCATCTACCTCTACAAGCAGCGCTCACTAGTCCTAGGTAAGGAAGTCCGCTTCGAACAAAATCAGACCAGCTACCAAGGCCTGGCCAAGGATATCTCAGACAGTGGACAACTACTAGTCCAACTGACGGACGGCCAAGAACGCTGGCTCAACAGTGGAGAAATTTCCCTCAAGCAGTGGGATTTATAAAACAGAACTAACAGATCAAAAAAGAGAGTGGGACAGAAATCGGTCATTCGTTAGAATTCGATTTCGTCGTCCCACCTCCGCACAGTTGAGTAGGGATGTAAAAGCTGATGAAATCAGTGTAGTAGAGCCCACTCAACCACTGCGTCTTGCTCGACAATCCAAAGACAATTGAGAGGCTAGGACTTTTGTCCCAGCCTCCTTTGTTTGAAGAGTTGTCAAAAATTTTTAAAATAATTCTTGATATACTCTAAGCATATATCCAGTAAGAATTTGATAAATAATAATACAATTCCAATCTTCACAAACATGTAATATTTAAATGTTGTGTCATCAAATTCATGCACACGGATCGGAAAGGTGAAAACATTAGACGGATTGATAAGAAAATAAAGTGAAATACAAATGGATAAAACCAAGGCCACTATAAAAATTTTTTTATGTAATTGCATATTTTACCTTTTCCTTTCTTGTTTGACAACATTAAATACCAATTACCAATTTTATATAGCCTGATTAATTCTTTCATTCCCCTTTCTAACAGGCTATTTTATAGTTCTTACACCTTCATCATATACAAATTTCAAAATAATACAAGTCTGTTTTTCAAATCATCTTTATGGTATAATAATAAAGTTGGAGTGATAAATAAAAACTCAGCAACTATCTTAGTAAACTCTAAAAAATTAACTTTTTAGATAGCAGCATGATAAACTTAAGGTTCTTAAAAATTCAAGCATTGTATACTGTATACGTAAAAAAACACCCATGGTGTATACTGCCCCCAAAAAGTTAGACCATTCATTTACACAAAGGATTTCGTTCTATATTGCACAGGACGAAGTTCTTTTCTACAACAAAATAGGCTCCATAATTCCTACAGTGGTTTAACCACTACAGAAATTTTAGAGCCTTTAAAAATAAGCACCGTTTGGTGCTTATTTTTTATACTTATCTTGTTTTTTCTGATTGAGCTGTTGATCGATACTTTCGACCAACTTCCCTAAGATATAGCTGACTTGTAAATTTCTTAGTATCAAGAGAGCCCAAAAGACTGCTGCCAGGTAGCTTTCTCTCATCACAGCATCATTAAAAAAATAGGTTTCAAAGGCTGTAAAAATAGCCATACTCCAAAATTGACGTTTATTCATATTGTTATTCTACCACGATTTTCTGGAAAAAGCACAGGCTAGTCTTCTTGGACCGTAATTTTATCAGAGAGGAAATCAAAGCCCTCCGGAATGACAGACTCTTCTGCCACTTCGACCTCTTCCTTATGACCACGCGCTTTCTTAGAGAATTCCGCCCGAACCTGGGTCCATTCCTCCATGGAAATAGCCAGAATCTCCGGAGAAAAACCTGCCGCATTGCTTAAAATATTACCAAACATGGTATTGAGGTTATCTCGCTTCATGGTCTGTTCAGCATTAAAGGCAGACTCAAAGGCTAAAATCGCATGACGTTCATTGGCCGCAACTGGCTGGGAACCAACCAGCAAAGCCTTATCTGCCCCTGCTAGGCTTTCAATAATTTCCCCCCATGCGTTTTGTAAGCGAATGAGATTGTTTCGGGCTAAATCTGGATTTTCAACCGCTTCTTGTAAGATAGCTTGAAGCTTATTACGGTCCACTCGATAGCCCTTGCTAGACTTCTGAGGACGAGCTGGGGCGGACTTAGCTACAGGAGCACCACTCGCTACTTGGGACAACTGATTCTTCAGAGACTCGACTTCTCTTTTGAGCTGGTCTACTTGCGCCAAGAAATCTGCTGGAAGAGCTACTGGGCTAGCCGAAGGGCTCTCACCCTTGTATTCTGCTAGGCGAATGGTCATCATCTCCGTGTAAATCTTCGGTTGTAGACTATTTTTGATATCCGCTAAGCTCTTCGTCGCGAGGTCAATCCATGCAAAGAGCGTTGCTTGCGGAATGGCTAGATTCTGGTTAAAACGCTCACTGACATGGAGATTTTCCCCACCTGTCTGAACGATTAAGAGATCCCGCAAATACTGCAAGAGGTCCGTCACAAAGCGGGCCATATTTTTCCCATTATCAAAAATCAGGTTTAACTGGTCCAAGGCAGCTGTTGCATCTTGTGCTGACAAGGCAGCAACATAGAGATCTAATGCTTCTTGACTGATGGAGCCTGTGATTTCTTCTGCTGTTGCCGTGGTCAATTGGGCTTCACCTGTCAGACTGAGGGCTTGGTCCAAAATGGACAAGGCATCCCGCATCCCACCTTCGGCCCGACGGGCAATAATGGCTACAGCTTCTTCTTCGTAATCAATCCCTTCTTTGTTCAAAACAGCTTTTAGGTGGTCTTGGATAGCCGGAGTCTTGATAGATTTGAATTCAAAGCGCTGAACCCGCGAAAGAATAGTTGCTGGAATCTTATGTAACTCTGTTGTTGCTAAAATAAAGACTACATTTTCTGTCGGTTCTTCCAAGGTCTTGAGAAGGGCATTAAAAGCGCCTGTCGAGAGCATGTGCACCTCGTCAATGATATAGACCTTATGAGGGGCCAAGCTAGGCGCATAGGTGGATTTGTCACGAATATCACGGATCTCATCCACTCCATTATTAGAGGCGGCGTCAATCTCAATCACATCCTCTAATCTGCCATTGGTAATGGCTTCACAGATATAGCAATCATTACAAGGTTCTCCCCCTTTTTGGTTGGGGCAGTTCATGGCCTTGGCAAAGATTTTCGCCACACTGGTCTTCCCCGTCCCACGAGGGCCAGAAAAGAGATAGGCATGGCTAATTTTTCCCTGTTCGACAGCTTGTCGAAGGGTCGTCGCAATAACCTCCTGCCCGACAAGTTGGCCAAAGGTCTGGCTTCGGTATTTACGATAGAGGGCTTGATACATTAGTCTACTACTCCAAACATCCTAAAATTCCAATCCGTTTTTTCTAGCAAGATGGCTACAAAACGTTCCAAATAAAGGCGATCCAAATCGTCATAATCTCCCACCCGATCCGAATCTAGATCTAAAACTCCCAGTAACTGGTCCTTCAAGACCATGGGCACCACAATCTCACTCATGGCCCGACTGTCACAAGAGATATAATTGGCATGCTGGGTCACATCCTCAACGACCAGTGTCGATCTTTTCTCTGCTGCTTCTCCACAAACGCCTTTCCCTAAAGCAATATGGACACAGGAAACCTGACCTTGAAAGGGGCCTAAAATCAACTCTTTTTGATCATAGAGGTAAAAGCCAGCAAAGACTGAATGAGGTAGAGCCTGATTGAGCAGAGCACTGGCATTGGCTAAATTGGCCAAGGCATTGCTCTCACCCTCTAAAAGAGCTTCTAACTGGGCTAGTAAAAGTTGGTAACGTGATTCTTTTTCCTGCATATTCATACCCTTTATTATACCAAACTTTAGCTAGAAAATTAAGTATTTACCATGGAGCAAGCCTTGATACAAACCGAAACCCTACTAGAAGTATCCAGCAACTGTTCCCAATTAAAAAGTCAAGGACCCAGGATCCCTGACTAATTTAACCAATAGATAAAATTCGTCTAACTGTCTCTCCGCACGTATTGAATCGCACGATAAGAGAGAAAAATGATTAGAACAAGGGAAACAAACCAGATGGTCCGAAGTCCGTAATATTGGATGAGGAAGGTAGATAGAATAGCTCCACCCACAAAACTTCCAATCAAAGAAGTCATAAAGAGAGATTCCCAGAAAAACTCTATCTTTCGATCCCGTACAAAATTCCCGTAAGCGACCATGGTCTTCTTGAGATTCCCTGTCATAAAGGAATAGTTGTAGGTGTAACCATCTACTTCTCCAAAGGAAATGGCTACAATCCCTAAGCTCAGCCCAAAGAATGGCACAATATAGACATTGGGCACTTCTTTGGGAAGAAATCCTGCCACTAAGGTCGTCAAAACCATGGGCACCAAGGTACTAAGTCGCCAAACGGAATGACTAAAGAAGCGTTGAAAGACGGTCATCAAGAAAATCCCGATCATAAAGGCCAACATGGTTGCTAGTTTGACCTCCACATCCGCGATTTCATGGCCAATTAAACCAACGGATAGAAAGACAACGTTCCCAGTTTGGCCCGCCGTTAAGGTCCCTCCTCTTTCGATAAAGGTGTAGGCATCTGAAAAGCCTGCACACATGGTCAGTAGGCAGGCAAAGGCCTTACTTCTGGAGTGAAACTCCCTTCTTAACTTTTTCATTTTTCTCCCTATTTGTCATGGAAAAGAGGCTGGAACACTACTTTCTAACCTCTCATCACTTATTATTTTTATCCTTCACGTGATTCGCTCAAAATCTTCTCAATCTTGGTCGTAATCAAATCAATGGCTACGGTATTGGTCACACCTTCTGGAATGATCACATCCGCATAGCGCTTGGTTGGCTCGATGAACTGGTGGTACATCGGTTTCACCACTCCTAAGTACTGATCGATGACACTGTCCAAACTCCGACCACGCTCTTCCATATCCCGCTTAATCCGGCGAATGATCCGCACATCATCATCGGTATCAACGAAAATCTTGATATCCATCAAGTCACGAAGACGCTTGTCCTCCAAGACCAAAATCCCCTCAACGATAAAAACATCCTGAGGCTCCTGGCGATAAGTCTTAGCGCTACGCGTATGCGCTGCGTAGTCGTAAGTTGGGATATCCACTGGACGGCCAGCCAACAACTCATTGATTTGCTCGATCATGAGATCGGTATCAAAGGCAAAGGGATGGTCGTAGTTGGTCTGAATCCGCTCTTCAAAGGTTAAATGACTTTGATCCTTATAATAAGAGTCGTGTTCAATCATAGCAATCTTTTCATCTGGGAAGTGGGATAAAATTGCACGAGAAACACTGGTTTTCCCCCCACCAGAACCACCTGTTACACCGATAATAATTGGTCTGTTTCGCATCTTCTTCTCCATTTTCTATAATCCTATTTATTCTATCACAAAAGCAACCTCTTGACCACGACTTGAACCATTTTTCTATGGATTTCCATCCACAAGTCAAGTAAACATTCTTTCCTCCTGCTACCCCAGTTAGAAAGGCCCATTCCATCTTTTTAAGGTGAAACATGATATAATGAAACCAGTAAATACCTGATTGAAAGGAGCTGCCATGCTAAAACTCGGTATCATTGGCACCAGTGCTATTTCCCACTCCTTCCTAGATGCAGCTAACAAAACTGCCCAATATAAGTTAAGTGCGGTCTATTCACGGACCTTGGAGAAAGCTCGTAGCTTCTCTCAACCCTATGGACAAGTAGCTCTCTATGATGACCTGATTGCCTTTTTAGATAGTGACCTGGATGTTATCTACATTGCTAGTCCCAATTCACTTCACTATCCTCAGGCTAAATTAGCCCTCTTGGCTAAGAAACATGTCATCCTTGAAAAACCGGCTGTCACCACTCCCAAGGAATGGAAAGAGCTGGTCAAATTAGCTAATGAACACCAGGTCTATCTCTTTGAAGCTGCTCGCAACTATCATGAAAAAGCCTTTACGACCATCCAAGACTTTCTCAAAGACAAAACCATTTTAGGTGGCCACATGACCTATGCCAAATACTCTTCTAAAATGCCTGAGTTCTTAAAAGGGAATATTCCCAATATTTTTTCCGATCAATTTGCAGGTGGAGCACTTATGGATTTGGGTGTCTATCCTCTCTACTTTGCAATCGGCCTCTTTGGTCAACCTGAATCAGTAACCTATCGGGCGCGGCAATTGCCTAGTTCGATCGATTTGAACGGACATGGCAGCTTGGTGTATTCTGACTTTGTCATTGGCATTCAAGCCGGCAAAGATGTAACCAGCAATCTTCCTGCGGAGATCTACACGACAGACGGCACCCTCTTCATTAGTGGGATCGAAGCCGTTAGTCAGGCTCTTTTTCAAGACCATTCTGGAAACAGCTACCAGCTTCCAATCACTCCTGCCCCTCATAACATGTTAGAAGAAGCCCAGGCCTTTGCTAGCATGATGACAGAAGGCAACCAGACACTTTACCAGACTTGGCTCCAAACTGGACAGATGGTCCACCAAGCCCTCTACGCTATGCGCCAAGATGCTGGAATACACTTTAAGGACGAAAACTAATATGACACTAGCATTTCCACCGCTCTGGCAAGAGCAACTTCAAACCCTTGGCTTTGAGCAACTCACTGAAATTCAGGAACGCCTCTTTGATCCTATTACCCAAGGGGAGAACGTACTTGGAGTCAGCCCGACAGGAACTGGAAAGACTCTGGCCTATCTCTTCCCTAGTCTTCTCAAGCTAAAACCTAAAAAAGCGCAACAATTGTTGATCCTCTCACCTAATACAGAGTTGGCAGGACAAATTTTTGAGGTTGCCAAACAATGGGCAGAACCTCTCGGACTCAGTGCCCAACTGTTCCTCTCTGGCTCTAGTCAAAAGCGGCAAATCGAACGCCTCAAAAAGGGGCCCGAAATTCTCATTGGAACTCCTGGCCGTATTTTTGAATTGATCAAGTTAAAAAAAATCAAGATGATGAATGTCGATACCATCATCCTGGATGAATTTGACCAACTTTTTAGTGACTCTCAGTATCACTTTGTCGATAAGATTTGCCACTACGCACCCCGAGATCATCAATTTATCTATATGAGTGCAACGACCAAGTTTGATCCAGAACAAATCAAACCCAATACCCTAACCATTCAAGTGGAAGGACAAAACTTGGACAATATCCAGCACTTCTATATGGAAGTGGATAAGCGAGAAAAAGTCGAACTCCTCAGAAAACTCTCCAATGTCGAAGACTTTCGTGGGCTCGTTTTCTTCAACAGCTTGTCAGACCTGGGAAACGCCGAAGAAAAACTCCAATACCGGGAAGTTAGCGCTGTCTCACTTGCTAGTGACGTTAATGTCAAGTTCCGTAAAGTCATTCTGGAACGCTTTAAGGACCATCAGCTGACACTCCTTCTTGCAACCGATTTGGTGGCACGAGGAATTGATATCGACTCTCTAGAATGTGTCGTCAATTATGAAGTCCCTCGAGATGCCGAAACCTACATCCACCGATCTGGGCGGACCGGACGCATGGGCAAAGAGGGCTATGTTATCACCTTAGTTAGCCATCCAGAAGAGTTGAAAAGTTTAAAAAAATTAACCCCCGTTCGTCCCTTGATTCTCAAGGGAGCTCAACTTTATATAGGGGAGGAATAAGAAGAGGCTGGGACAAAAGTCCTAGCCTCTCAATTGTCTTTGGATTGTCGAGCAAGACGCAGTGGTTGAGTGGGCTCTACTACGCTGATTTCATCAGCTTTTACAGCCCTACTCAACTGTGCGGAGGTGGGACGACGAAATCGAATTCTAACGAATGACCGATTTCTGTCCCACTCTCTTTTTAATTACGATTGTAATAGAGGCGATGACTTTCCACTTGGTGGTCTAAGAGTTCATCAACCGTCACGATAGTGTAGCCTTGCGATTGAAGGTATTCAATAACAGCTGGAAGGGCATTGATAGATGTTTGGTGAATATCGTGCATCAGGATGATTGATCCTGGTTTGACTTGTTTTTTCACTTCTGCCAAGATGGCTTGTGTATTATGAGTCTTCCAATCCAGAGTATCCACATCCCACATGATAAAGGCCTGATCCACTGCATATTGAATGGCACTATTAATCGAACCATAAGGCGGACGAGTAATTTTCGTTTGCACTCCAGTCACCTTTTGAATCACTTCTTTAGTATCCATGATTTCTTTTTGGGCAGATTCTAAAGGTAACTTGGTTAAGACAGGGTGATTCCAGGTATGGATCCCGATTTCATGTCCTTCCTGACGTACCCGTTTGGCCACTTCAGGATAGGCCGAGACATTCTTCCCAAGCATAAAGAAAGTCGCTTTAACATGGTACTTGTTCAAGATATCTAGGGCTTGAGGGGTCGTCGTTGGATCTGGACCATCATCAAATGTTAAGGCAACCATCTTAGCATGACGTTGAGTTTGGTAGGCCTCATAAGATTGAAGATCTTCAGGATTCAGACGAGCAGAATCAATCACATCATAGAGTTTGGAAAGAGGAACATCAAAAGTTTCCATACCTTCAATATCTACTGGAAGCGTGATGGACAGCACACCTTTATTATAGGTGAACTGCCAGCTTGCCATATCACTTGCTGAGACGGTTTGCATCAGCTCTTCAATTCTATCTTCCCCTAACTGAAGGAAGACCAGCTGGGCACGCAATTCTGTTAAGAGGGTTTCTTTGGCTAGATCTGCATCCGTAAACAATTGGGAAAATTGGAAGACCGTCCCCTCATCCGTTAGATAGAGGAGAGGTAGTTTGTCAATCCCATCTTTAATGAACTTGCCGTTTTTCCACTTGTACTGGGTCTTCTTCACCTGATAAGGGTGAACCCCTACAAATGGGTCTTCTGAGAGTTCGGTATGGTAGAACAAGAGCTCTTTTGCTTGCTGGTTCTTCTTCTCTTCTTGAGGAAGAGAGCCAACGTCAGCCAAAATTCTCTCTTTAACTACTGTGATGGGTTCTTCATTATTTTTCGGGTAGTAAGCAGCAACATATGATTGACCAACCATTCCTTTTTGAAGGCTGGTATCTTTGTCTTTTTCAACTGCTTCTTCTTCCTTAATGACTTTAGAAAGCTGTTGATTATAATTTTTGATGGTGCGGGCTTCCTCAATCTTCTGATAAGCCAGATAGATTCCTCCGATAAAAAGGAGGTTAAGAAGAATGAGGATAAACATTTTCAAGTAGGAATTCTTCATATTCTTATTATAGCAATTTTATCACCAAAAAACAGTAGAAAACTCTCAAATCTTAAATCTAAAAAATAATAGGAATTTAGAACTGATCCCGTCCTTCTTCATTTCAATTGATAACAGCAACTATCAATGATAAAAAAAAACAAGTTTGGTCAAACTTGTTCTTCCTTGTCAGTTTATGTGATTACCATTTATAAGGACTTTTCACGAATCACTTCTACTTTGTAGCCATCTGGGTCCACAATAAAGTAATAGTTTGGAAGTGTTCCTGGCAAGCCTTTTGGATCCGTTACTTGATAACCTTTTTCCTTATGCTCGGCATGAAGGGCTTCAAGGTCTGGGGTACTCAAGGCTACGTGAGCAAAACCATCTCCAATAACATAAGGACCATGATCATAGTTGTAAGTTAATTCCAACTCATAGTCATCCCCTTCTAAACCAAGATAAACAATCGTAAATTTGTATTCAGGAAAATCTTTGCGACGCAATTCCTTAAAGCCAAATGCATCTGCATAAAAGGCAATTGATTTTTCTAAATTCTCCACACGTAAACAAGTGTGTAACATTTTTGAAGCCATAAGACACCTCTTTCTTTTTTTACTATTATACACTAGTCAGATCAAAATAGCGATGAATTGAAATGGATGAAAAAGAGAGTGGGACAGAAATCGGTCATTCGTTAGAATTCGATTTTGTCGTCCCACTCACTTACTTGTTCTTCGTTGATTTAGAGCTGGATCTCTTTTTACTTTCTGACTTCGTTGCTAGTTTTACCTCGAAAATAGAACCTTTAGGTTTGTTATCTCGAACACTAATGGTACCATTGAAGGCTTCTACGATTTGCTTGGCTAAGGATAAGCCCAAACCAAAACCACCCTTTTGACGGGTTCGCGCCTTATCCACTCGATAGAAACGATCAAAAATCCGTTTTTTATCTTCATCAGCAATTCCTGGACCATTGTCCTCTACTCGAAGATAGAGATAACGATCCTTGAATTGGGCGACAAAGCGTATTTTCCCTTCTTCCTCTGTATATTTGAGGGCATTATCATACAAAATGGTCATCAGTTGTTTCAATAGGACCTTATCAGTCACCAGACTCCTATCCACCAGATTCTCATATTCAAAGATTTTTTCGTTTTCCTCCGCAATGATTTCATAATTGGCAAAAGTTTGGTCAAAAAAGGATGGTGTGATCTCGCTAAACTCTGGTTTAATCCCATCATCTCGACGGGCTAAGTTTAAGAGATTGGTCGTCAATAAGCGCATATTGCGAACTTCATCCAAAGAGGAGGCAATATTCTCACTAGATTCCATAATCGTCGCCTCTGGTTTTCGGAATAAGGCTTCCAAACGATTTTGCAAAACCGCTAAAGGCGTCCGCAATTCATGAGAAGCATTTTCGACGAAGGCCTTCTGCCGGTTCATGCTCTCTAAGAGAGGTTTCACACTCATCTTAGCCAAGAAGATACTTGCAAAGAGGGAAATGCCCCAGAAACAAATCATAACCAAGGCAATTTGACTCTCATGTTTTTCACTGGTCTGCTCCAACTGGCTGATGTTGGTCATGATCACGGCATATTTCACCCCGTCGATATAATCATCGGGATCAATATCTACCAAATAAGCCCGGTAACTTTCCTTCTGCTTATAATGATTAGTAATTTGAATCTGCTTGATCTTGTTTAAATAACTGCGACTAAAAGTTACTGTTTTTAGATCTAGGAAACCATTATCCGTCGTCACATTTTCAAATTTATCATTCAAGAGGATGGCTGTGCTATTGGAAGTAACCGATGGTCTAGGGCCATCCTCGGGACCAAGTTCATCATCTTCTGGTCCGTCATCAGCAGTTTCGTCTCTTCCCATCCCATTGCCTGTACGGTTTGCCAAACTGATAATCGAATAGCGATCTTTACTGAGCATTTTTAAATTCTCGTCAACCGTTGTATAAAGACTGGAACGCATCACCTGAATAATAATCAAGGTCATGGTTGAGAAAATCAAGGTAAAGAGTCCGAAATAGCGGATAAAATAAGAAAAGTCATCCGCATTGACAGTTTTTTTTATTTTATTGAGCATCTTTCAGAATATACCCCACGCTACGCAATGTTTGGAGATTTTTTGCAAAGTCTGTACCTTTTAATTTCTTACGAATCTTAGAAACATACACTTCGACAACCGAAATGGTCGTATCGCTATCAAATCCCCAAATTCGATCAAAGATTTGTGTTTTTGGCAGGATGACATTTTGATTTTGAAGGAAATAGACCAAAAGATCAAATTCTTTTCCTAATAGTTCTACTTCTTTCCCTTCAACAAGCGTAGAGTTAGTCGAGAGATTAACGGTCACATTCCCATAAGAAAGAGTATTTTCATTGACCTTACCAGCGCGCTTCAACAATGCTTGGATTCGCATTTTCAACTCTTCTAGGTAGAAAGGCTTGGTCAGATAGTCATCTGCTCCCAACTCAAAACCATGGCCCTTATCGTCCAAGCTCTCTTTGGCTGTCATAATCAATACTGGAGTGGAGACCCCCTTATCTCTCAATTCTTTCAGAACTTGGAAACCATCTTTGCCAGGAAGCATGAGGTCCAGTAAAATTAGGTCATAGATGCCACTTTCAGCCTCATACAAACCTTCATCCCCATCAAAGACTTGCATGACATCTGCAAAATCATCTAAAAAATCAAATACTGAATTAGACAAACCAAGGTCATCTTCGACTAATAAAATCTTAATCATGTTTACTTTCTCCTTCTCATTCTTCCATACAGGGATGATGAGTATTTTCTACTCTATTATAACATGACAAGGCTTCATACAATAGCTTTCAGATAGCGATTTCAACTTTTTCTTAGCCCGCTGTCCCTGTCTCATCCTTTGATGAATGTTGTGTATTGGTTGACGATTTTTTCGAAGTGGACTTCTTGGAGGACTTTTTATTGGATTTCCCATTTTGTTGGTTGTCTGGTTGAGCTTGAGGCCCTCCATCTTGTGGCGATTGGTCATTCCGATTCCCTTGGCCTGGTCCACCATTTTGTCCATTAAAAGCTTGTGAGTTAGAATGTCCATTTTGTCCTTGAGAATTTTGGGCAGGCTGGTTGCCATTTTGTGTAGCGACTCTTGCTTGTTGGCGTTGGGGAGTCGTATTGGCTGTCGCCAACATTCCCAATCCAAATCCACTTGTCATTCCTACGACGAGTCCTCCTGTTGCTGCGGCAGTTGCCCACCACTTAGGACTTTTCTTAACGACAATCATTTTTTCAGTTCTTTCTTGCTTTTGTTCATTCGAAGCTTGCATTCTTTCATTTCCTTATTTTTTTTTATTTAAACAAGGCCTTTGTTTAGATAAGGATAGTTTACCGACCCTTCCTTAACCGTGGCTAAATTTTTTCTTAAACTTTCCTAAAATGATCAAGGAGACATTTGTAACAGCTGAAAAGAAGACTTGACAGGGTTCCTTCTTTTTTGTAGAATAGTTACCATAAAAATAAATCGAGGTTTACTGTTTTGAAAAAAATTGAATCAATGACATTAATTGCTCTTGGAGCAGCTCTGATTGCTGCCCTATCACCTTTTACAATCCCACTTGGACCCATTCCTATCACGCTTCAGACTTTAGCCATTGGATTAATCGCCAGCATCTATCGTCCAAAAGAAGCTACCCTTTCCGTTCTCATTTACCTCCTCTTAGGTGCCATTGGACTTCCCGTCTTTGCAGGTGGTCACGGAGGCATCAGCTCCTTCTACGGTCCCACTGCCGGATTCCTTTTCTTCTTTCCCCTTCGTGCTTTGGTTACTTCTATCTTTGCTGGTCAAAAGGGACAGCCCATTCGTATTTTTCTTGCTAACGCTTTAGGAGAAGTCGTTCTCTTTATTGGGGGTGCCTTAGGGTTTATGCTCATTGCCCATAAATCTTTAGATTTCGCAATAAAATTTGTCGTCTTACCTTTTGTGGTGCCAGATTTGATTAAGATTACGTTGACAACTATTTTCGCGGTCATTCTTTATCGAAATCTCAAGCATCTCCCTTATTTCAAAAAAGAAAAATAAAAACTCTTAGAGAGGCTTGCAGATCTGCATAGCACTCTCTAGGAGCTTTTTTCATTATTTTGTTGCTAGAAGGGCTGCTTCAACAGCTGCTTTCTCACGCTCGATAAGATCGATACGAGCGGCGATTTCCTTGATTCCCATCTTGATATTGCGGCTAATCGCCATATCTTCTAATTGAGGTTCAAAGAAGGCCTTGTATTCATTCAAGCGTTCAAGGGTCTTGAAACAGTTGGCTGGGTAGATAACAAACTTATCAAAGCTCATATCACCACCGAGTGCCTTCTTGATCCAATCCCAGTTCTCACGTGCCCAAGTCCAGGTTCTTCCTTGGGTAAAGTCATGATGCAAGAAATTGAAGTACCAGCTCATAGCCAAGTCTTGCGGTTTCACCACATCCTTGTTCTTCCACTCCTTCAATAGAGCTTCCAAGGTTTCCGCATCTTTGGTGTAAGAAAGAGCTGCCGCTAACTGGCGCTTAAAGTTTCCATCCACTGTCTTCACATAGGTATCTAGGTATTGTTGGCTAAGTGCCTTGGTTTCCTGATGCTTGATTTGGTTGATCAAGATTTGCAGACGAATGGCAGCTGGAAGTTTTTCTAGATCAGATGCATGTGCTTCAAAGAGGACACTCGCTTGGGCTTGTGCAGCTTCATCATTAGCCTTAATCATATTGGCAATCATGAGCTGACGAACTTTTTCGTCTTCTTCTGCTTCACCTGGCTTAGCTTCTAGTCCCAAGCGTTCAAAGTTGTAGCGGTTCATCCGTTTCAACAGCTCATGGAAGGCAACTTCTGTTTCCGTTCCTTCATCCACAAAGAGACTGATTCCAGTCAAGACGCTCGAAACAGCAGAAACTACCAAGAAGGAACTTTCTTCTGTCAAATGCTCGATCACTGGCAAGAGGCTTGCATAGGAAATTTGACCACTTTCTGCTAACAGACGACGTTCTTGAACCACTTGTAGTTTTGAAGTGCTATCTAAGTTAGCAAGGTCCGCAAGGATGTCTTCCAACAATTCTCCACGGTAGTCACTGATATAGTGAGCCGTATTTTCTGTATTAAAGCGAAGAGCACCGCTATTAGCTGCTTTCAAGGCACTGTAGTTTGGAATTTCTAAGACTTCTGTTTCCAAAGTATCTGGAATACCTGACCAGTTGCTATTTAGCGGAACAACCCACTTGCGACCTTTTTCTTCTTTTTCTCCAATAAAGAACTGGTCTTGACGGATGATCAAGGTATCATTCTCTACAGAAGCTGAAACAACTGGATAGCCAGGTTGCTCCAACCAAGAATCCATAAAGGCTGCTACATCCCGACCAGAAGCTTGACCCAAGGCTTCCCAAAGATCTTGCCCAATGGTATTTCCATATTGGTGCTTTTCAAAGTAGATTTTCAAGCCCTTGCGGAAAGCATCATCGCCTAACCAGCGACGAAGCATGTGCATAAGACGGCTACCCTTAGCATAAACAATCGCTGGGTCAAAGAGGGTGTTGATCTCGTCTGGGTGTTTCACTTCCACATGGACGGATTGAACGCCATCAGTCGCATCGCGTTTCAAGGCAGCAGGTACACCTGTCGTTTGGAAGTCTTCAAAAATGTTCCAGCTTGGTTCGATGGCATCCAAGCAGACATATTCCATCATATTGGCAAAGCTTTCATTCAACCAGAGGTCATCCCACCACTTCATCGTTACGAGGTTTCCGAACCATTGGTGAGCCAATTCGTGAGCCACCACCAAGGCTACTGTTTGACGGCTTTGGGCTGTCGAATTCTCATCTACCAGGAGGTAAACTTCGCGGTAGGTTACCAAGCCCCAGTTTTCCATAGCTCCTGAAGAGAAGTCTGGAAGGGCAATATGAAGGGATTGAGGGATTGGGTAAGCCACTCCATAATAGTCTTCGTAGAATTCAATGGCACGAACAGCAATATCTAATGAGAAGTCCAAGTTTTCTAATGGGTGAGCTTTGGTAGAGTAGACACCGACTAGGGTTCCATTCTTGGTCTTAGCTGTCACACCCTGCAAATCTCCTGCCGCAAAGGCCAAAAGATAAGAAGACATACGAGGAGTTGTATCAAACTTCCAAATACCTGTTTCTTTCCGACTTTCGACATCGATTTCAGGCATGTTAGAAAGAACGATTTCCCCCTCTTCTTGGTCAAACTTCACAGCCAAATCAAAGGTCGCTTTGGCTTCTGGTTCATCCACACTTGGGAAGGCTTCACGCGCAAAGTGACTTTCAAATTGAGTAGAAATCACTTCCTTTTTGACACCATCTACTGTATAGTAAGACGGATAGATTCCTGTCATATTATCGGTAATTTTTCCTGTATAAGTAAGGGTAAGGTTTACTTTACCTGTAGCAGGAACTTCGACAAAGACAGCTTCTTCCTCATCCTTGACTGTAAAGGCACAATCTTGCCCATCTACTTGTGCAGATTCGATGGTCAAATCCTTTTGGTGAAGAGAAATGCGAGTCTTCTTTGCTTCTCCGGTAATAGTCACTTTCCCTGAGAAAGTTTTGTTTGAGCGGTTCAAATCTAAGAATAGATCATAGTGATCAGGTACAAATGTATCAATAAAATGTGCAACTGCTTGCATGAGTAACTCCTTCTTCATTTATTCTCATCTTCTATTCTAACATAAATCCAAAGGTCTGTAAGGTAAGAGGAGGCAAAACAAGATCTATAAGAAAATAAAGTCTGAGATGATGACCTCAGACTTTATTTTCTTATAATTCCACAATTTTCCCTGTTTCGAAGTAGACAACCCACTCACAGATATTTTTAGCATAATCACCAATACGCTCCAAGTAGTTGATCACTTGGAAGTAATCACGTCCGGTTACAATGGACTCAGGATTCTTCCGAATTTCTTCTGTTGCTAATTCTTGAATGCTATCGAAGTAATGGTTGATCACTTCGTCTCGGCTAGCTACTTCATAGGCCAAATCTACATCACCTTTGAGGTAAACATCCAGTGTGGATTCGACAAAGTCTTTGACCTCACGACCCATCTTGCTGATCTCCTCTTCAACAGATTGGATGCGGACTTCCCCCTTCATTCGAATAGTTGCTTTCGCGATTGAAACCGCATGGTCACCCATCCGCTCTAAGTCAGAGACTGCTTTTAAGACCGTCATGACCACGCGAAGGTCTTGCGAAACTGGCTGTTGAAGGGCGATAATCTCAAAAGATTTGCGCTCCAATTTCACTTCGTATTCATTGATATCCGCATCATCTTCGATAACCTGGCGGGCCAATTCACGGTCATGTGTGACGAAAGCACGAACAGTACGATTGATTTGGGTCAACACTTCATTTCCCATTGCATAAAATTGGTTATGCAATTTTTCTAAATCTTCTTCAAATTGAACTCGTAACATTTTATTTTCTTCCTATCCAAATTTACCAGAGACATAGTCTTCTGTTTCTTTCTTAGCTGGGTTCAAGAACATTTCATTGGTATCATTGTACTCAATCAAATCGCCATCCAAGAAAAAGGCTGTTTTATCGGAAATCCGACTCGCTTGCTGCATGGATCGAGTCACCAAGAGCATGGTGTAACGGTCTTTTAGTCCATACAGGGTTTCTTCAATCTTACCAGCTGAAATCGGGTCCAGCGCTGAAGTTGGTTCATCCAAAAGAATAATCTTTGGACTGGTCGCAAGGACCCGCGCTACACAAACCCGCTGCTGCTGACCACCGGAAAGTCCGATAGCAGAATCATGCAGGCGATCCTTGACCTCATCCCAGATGGAAGCACGTTTCAGTGAGGTTTCAACCGCTTCATCCAAAACAGCCTTGTCCTTGACACCATTAATCATCAAGCCATAGGTCACATTATCATAAATGGACATTGGAAAGGGATTGGGCTGTTGGAAGACCATTCCGATTTCCTTGCGCAATTCGACCGTATCGGTCCGTGGTCCGTAGATATTATGTCCATTATAGAGGATGGTTCCTGTAGTTGTGACCTCATGGTTCAGGTCCCCCATGCGGTTAATGGCTTTTAAAAGGGTAGATTTCCCTGATCCAGAAGGACCAATCAAAGCTGTAATCTCCTTTGGAGCAAAATCCAAAGAAACACTATTTAAAGCCTTCTTTTTATTGTAATAAACCGACAAGTCCTTGACTTGCAAAATTGGTTCTGTCATTCTATTTTCCTTTTTGTTGTCATATTCCTTTATCCAAAGTGACCCGATACATAATCGTTGGTCGATTGCAATTTCGCATTTTGGAAAATATTCGAAGTCTTATCGTACTCGATGAGGTTTCCAAGGTAGAAGAAACCGGTATAATCACTAGCACGCGCTGCTTGTTGCATACTGTGGGTCACGATGACAATCGTGTAATCCTTCTTCAACTCCAGCATGGTTTCTTCTAATTGCGCTGTTGCGATCGGGTCTAAGGCTGAGGCTGGCTCATCCATGAGCAAAATCTCTGGTTTAACGGAGATGGCACGGGCAATACAAAGGCGTTGCTGTTGACCTCCTGAGAGCGTCAAAGCAGACTTGTGCAAGTCATCCTTGACCTGATCCCAGAGGGCTGCTTGCTTCAAGGATTTTTCTACGATTTCATCCAAGACCTTCTTGTCTTTGACTCCTGCCCGTTCGTGAGGGAAGGTAATATTGCGGTAGATAGACTTCGCAAATGGATTTGGTCGTTGGAAGACCATCCCGATATGCTTTCTCATTTCATAGACATTGATATCTGGTCGGTTGACATCAATCCCTTCGTACCAGATCTCACCAGTCACACGCGCAATATCAATGGTATCGTTCATTCGGTTCAAACTTCTAAGATAGGTGGACTTCCCTGATCCAGAGGGACCAATCAAGGCTGTAATCTTATTCTTTTCAAACTGCATGTCGACGCCTTTGATGGACTCGTTATTTCCATAATAGACATGCAAATCTTTGGTAGATAGGACCACCTTTTCTTCAGGAAAAGTAATGATGTGTCTCTCATCCCAATTGTATTTTGACATTTCTTCTCCTTTTATGCTGAGGTTAATTTCTTATGGAGGTAAGTACCGAGCTTACGTGCTCCAAAGTTGAATATCAAAATGAAGATCAACAAAACTGCTGCAGAACCAGCGGATACTTCAATAGCATCTGGAATGGTCCCTTCACTATTGACCTTCCAAATGTGGACTGCTAGTGTTTCTGCTTGACGGAAAATGGAGATTGGACTGGTCACACTGAAGAGGTTCCAGTTACTCCAATCCAAAGCTGGAGCAGACTGGCCAGCTGTATAAATCAAGGCCGCTGCTTCCCCGAAAATCCGTCCAGAAGCCAGTACGACACCCGTAATAATACTTGGCAAGGCTTCTGGTACCACTACGTGAATCACGGTTTCCCAACGAGAGATTCCAAGAGCAAGCCCAGCTTCTCTTTGTGTATGGTGGACGTTTTGCAAACTATCTTCAATGTTCCGTGTCATCTGTGGCAAGTTAAAGACTGTCAAGGCCAAGGCACCAGAAATAATCGAGAAGCCATATTGGAACTGCACTACAAAGACCAAATAGCCAAAGAGACCGACTACAACTGATGGTAGGGAAGACAAGATTTCAATACAGGTTCGAACCAAATTGGTCAATGGGCCCTTCTTGGCATACTCTGACAAGTAGATCCCTGCCCCCAAAGAAAGTGGGAAGGAAATAATCAAGGTAATGACTAAGAGGAAGAAGGAATTATAAAGCTGAATCCCAATCCCTCCACCTGCTTGGTAAGAAGAGGATTTGCTGGTCAAGAAGGTCCAAGACACATGCGGCAACCCTCTAAGCAAGATATAGAGAATCAAAGAAGCAAGAATAGTGACAATAATTCCAGCAATAGCATAGAGAACCCCTGTCGCTATCTTATCTATTTTTTTAGCGTGCATAGTTCTTCTTACCTCTTTCTTTCGTGATCAATTTGATAACGCTGTTGAATGCCAAACTCATCAGCAAGAGCACCAAGGCAAGTGACCAGAGAACGTTGTTGTTAACTGTTCCCATAACCGTATTTCCGATACCCATGGTCAAAATGGAGGTCAAGGTGGAAGCTGGAGTTGTTAAAGATGTTGGAACAACTGCTGAGTTTCCGACTACCATCTGAATAGCCAAGGCTTCCCCGAAGGCACGCGCCATCCCAAAGACAACCGCCGTAAAAATACCGGAGCGAGCGGCCTTTAAGGTAACATGCCAGATGGTTTGCCAGCGAGTCGCTCCCATAGCCATACTCGCTTCCCGATAGTGACGAGGAACTGCTCGTAAGCTGTCTGTTGTCATAAAGGTCACTGTTGGAAGAATCATGACAAAGAGGACAAAGACCCCTGACAAAATCCCAAATCCTGTCCCACCAAAGATGGAACGAACAAATGGAACCACTACTTGCAAACCAATAAATCCGTATACAACAGAAGGAATCCCTACCAACAATTCAATGGCTGGTTGTAAGAGACGAGATCCCTTAGGAGACACTTCTGTCATAAAGACTGCCGCACCAATGGCAAAAGGTGTCGCCACCAAAGCAGACAAGAGGGTCACAATGAAGGAACCCAAGATCATTGGCAAAGCCCCAAATTCTTTCCCTGACGGATTCCAAGTGGATCCAAAAAGGAAACTAAAGACATTGACCTTGTTGACAAAGAAGGTCGATAATCCCTTTTGGGCTACAAAAATCAAAATCAAAGCTACAACAAAGACAATTAAACTCATACAACAGAAGGTAATGGTTTTACCAAATTTTTCCAAACGAGAATTATTGGACTTTGCGAGCATTTTTTTTGCTACTTCGTTCATTTTTTACCTAATTCTTCTTATTTCTTCGTAATGTTACCGTCAAGATCACGGCTGACTTTCATATCATTGATTGGGATATAGCCCATCTTACCAACGATTTCCTGCTGGACCTCATCTGTCATCATATAATCCAAGAATTTCTTGGCCAATTTACTTGGCTCTCCCTTGGTATACATGTGTTCGTAGGACCAAATTGGCCAGTTATTATTCACCACGTTTTCCTTAGTTGGTTCATAGCCATTTAACTTCATGGTTTTGACACTATCATCCACGTAGGTAAAAGCCAAATAAGAAATGGCACCTGGAGTCTGGGAAACAATGTTTTTCACCATTCCATTGGAATCCTGTTCCTGAGCCTGTTTAGGATCTTTCCCATTCATGATGATGTCATCGAATACGGCACGGCTACCGGATCCTACTGCCCGGTTCACAATGGTAATTTCGAGATCCTCACCCCCCAATTGCTTCCAGTTGGTATATTCACCAGTAAAAATCTTACGCAATTGTTCAGTTGTCAAATCGTCTACGGAAATAGTCTTATTGGCAATGATGGCTGTTCCTGCTACTGCCACTTGATGGTCTACCAAGCTAGAAGCATCGATTCCATCTTTTTCCTCCGCAAAGAGGTCACTATTTCCAATATCCACAGCTCCCGATTGGACCTGAGAAAGACCTGTACCAGATCCGCCTCCTTGGACATTAACAATCTTACCGGGATGTTCTTCCACATAACGATCTACCACCCCTTCAACGAGCGGTTGTAGGGCTGTCGATCCAACAGCTGTAATCGCTTCTCCACGGTCAATCCAAGATGCACAGGCAGATAGAGAAGCTGCAAGTGCTACTGTTGCTAGCCCAAGGACTAGCTTTTTGCATTTATTCAATGTAAGTCTCCTTGAATCAAAATCAAATATCGTTTAAATGTTATCTCTAAACACTTGGTCATCTTCTAGTATTCTAGCAAGAAGCACTCTATTTCCACTATAACATAGAAAGACCGCATTTCCTAATAATTTATCTAAATCTCAAGCCTTTTGGAAAGAAATTTTTTAACGTTCGTCCCGTTACTTTTGCAAAGCCCAAACCATTGCCTCCAGCCAGGACCTGATACCATCCATTTGCGTAATCTTGCTCCAACTGAATGGTCTCTCCAGCCACGTACTTACTAAAGTCTGGATCCGACAAGCTGACTGATTTTTTCACTTGATCTGGTTTCAGAGCTAGGCCCAGAGCAAAGCTAGGTTCAAAGCGATTTTTCTTAAAGGTGCCAAGGTGCAAGCCATTGCGAGCAATCTTGACCTTTTTCAAATCAGGAAGTCCAGATGGTAAGAAATAAAGCTGATCTCCAAAACATTGGTAGAGACCCTCCAAGTCGATGGCTAAGCGGTCCTTGGCAAAAGCTTGCCACAACTTCTTCTGCTCAGCCGTTAGATTGGAACGTCCTTCCTTGAACTTCTTAACTTCAGGCTCTCCGTGATAAAGGAATTTAGCAACAAATTGCCCTTCACCCTTGAAATGATGAGGATACATACGGGCCGTTTCAGGATGTCCGATCCCTTCTACCATACCATTAATTTTTTCAATCGGTAGCAATTCTAGCTCATATTCTTCTAAAAGCCAAGAGACAATCTCTTCGTTCTCTTCCGGAGCCCAGGTACAAGTCGAATAAACTAGCTGCCCCCCTGGTGCCAGCATCTTGATAGCATCTGTTAAGATTTCTCTTTGAAGACTTGCGCATTGAGCTGGATAATCTGGATTCCAGTAGTCCATGGCATCTGGCTGCTTCCGGAACATTCCTTCACCAGAGCATGGTGCATCCAAAACAATCAGATCGAAAAAGGCTGGGAAAACCTTTGCCAAACGTTCGGCTGATTCATTGGTCACCACGACGTTACGAGCACCAAAGCGTTCAACATTCTCGACCAGAATCTTGGAGCGTCCCTTGTGAATTTCATTAGAAATAAGGAGGCCTTGATTGCCTAAATAAGAGAGCAAGTGAGTCGTCTTTCCACCAGGGGCTGCCGCAAGATCCAAGACCTTCATACCCGGACTGGGATGCGCTACTTGAGCCACCATTTGGGCAGCGGGTTCTTGCGAGTAGACCAAACCTGTGACATGGGCAATGGATTTCCCCGATACCTTACCATAGTAACTCCAAGGCATGCCTGGAATGGGCTCATCGCCTCTGATTTGCACTGCCTTTAATGGATTAGTTCGATAGGCAGATACTGCCGGCTCGTCAAAGGTTTGAAAGAAGGCCTCGGCCTCCTCTCCAAGTAATTGGCTATACTTTTCTTTAAATCCTTGAGGAAAGGTCATGCGTTTTTTCCTTTCGTCAAAAAAGGTTGAATTTCATCTAGTTTACAAGTCGGCACCATCATAATGGGCTCCAAGGTCTCATAGTTGGGTTCTTTCCCTTCCAAGGTCAGGACCGAGTAACCTAGACACTCACCCATAATGGCAGCAGCAGCATAATCCCAAGGCCAGATATAGCTAAAGTAGCCTAAAATACCACCAGATAGAATCTTGGTAAAGCTGATACCAGCGCTCCCATAGACTCGAATCCCCAAGCACTCTGCTCCCAGATCCGCCATGCCCCAAGCGTTGGATTTGAGCATGCCAACATTGGAAGCCACTAATAAGTCCCCAAGAGGCCGATTTTGAAATGGTTTCAGTTCTTTGTCATTACAAAAGACTCCAAAATCCTTTCCACCAAAAAAGAGATGGTCGCGCATGACATCATAGATCAAGCCAAACTGGCCAATCCCTTCTTCAAAATAGGCAACCATAACAGCAAAATCTTCTTTTTGGGTCACAAAATTATTGGTCCCATCAATGGGATCAATCACCCAGACCTTGCCGGAGTGAATAGGCGCACGAAGCTCATCTTCTTCAGCGAAAATTTGGTCTTCTGGATAAGCTTCTAATATCTTATGGACTAAGGTTGCTTGCACTTTCTGATCCATCTGAGTCACCAAATCCGTCGGATTTGTTTTGACAGTAATCGCTAGCTGGTCATGTAAGTGTTCTCTTAGATAGCTTCCTGCTTCTTTGACAATGGTCTTAGCAAATTCTAATTTATTAATCAATCGAAAACCATCCTTCCCCTTTTTCTTTCGCAACTTTGGTTGCGCGGTAAAGTGAGTAGCCACTGACCTCTTCAAATTCCTTGCCCAGACGCTTTTCTTCGCCAATACTTGGGACAACTTTCTTAAAGGCCTTATAGGCTTCTAGGTAGATGCGGGCATCTGCCTTTTGTTCATAGGCTTGTTCAACCTGATTAAAAAAAGAAAGCACCGAAGCAAGCTCTTCAGTGCTCCACGATAAATCGAGTGGGTAACTATAATTCTTATTCATATTAATGGATCTCCGCTCTTAATGTAGCAGATCTTAACTCTTCCTTACGATATCCTCGAGGAAGAAATGCGCGGATTTCGTCCTCATTGAAACCAATTTGCATCCGTTTCTTGTCTAGAATAATTGGGCGACGCAAAAGACTAGGATTTTCCTCAATGAGCTTAATCAAAGCAGAAATCGATAAATCCTCTACATCAACATTTAACTTCTGAAAAATTTTAGAACGAGTTGAAATAATATCGTCTGTACCGTTCTCAGTTAGAGCTAAAATATTACGCAACTCCTCAGTTGTTAGAGGACTCGTCATAATATTGTGTTCCTTAAAAGGAACCTCATGTTTTTCTAACCAAGCCCGGGCCTTCCGACAGGATGTACAACTCGGAGACAAAAATAATGTAATCATGTTCTTCTCTTCTTTTTTTGGACACACTTAGCTAACTCTATTATACAAAATTATTCGGTGCTTGCATAGTGATTTTATAATTTAGACAAAGAAAATTCTCCCCTTAAGGGAGAATTTCTAATAAAAATTATCTAGTCCGTTGACGAGCTATGATCTCATCCTGACGCAGTTGCTCCACAAGCGCTTCTACACTGTCAAATTTGACCATTTCTCGAATCTTGTCTAACCAAAAAATCCGAATCGTATGTCCATAAATATCTTTTGAAAAATCAAAGATATTGGCTTCAAAGCGAAGTTCCGTCCCATCAAAGGTCGAGTTTTTTCCTACAGAGGCCATCCCTCGGTGACGTTGCCCTAGCACTTCTACTTCGACCACATAAACACCATCTTGAGGAAGATGGGTCCGATCGATAGGGGCAAGATTGGCTGTTGGAAAACCAATGGTTCGACCTCTTGCATCCCCATGAACGACAATACCACGACTGGATAGGGGATAGCCTAAAAGATTGGCTGCTTCTTTGACCTGGCCTAATGAAATAGCCTGCCGAATACGGGTCGAGCTGATTTTTTCTCCCTGGTCTAGGACAGGGGGAACCACTATGACTTGGCCTTTAAAATAGGTTTCCAAATCACTAGCTACTTTCTTATCGCTACCAAAGCTATAATCAAATCCTGCCACTAAGACACGCGCTCGAAGTGTTGTTAGGTAGGTTGCAACGAATTCTTCAGCTGTATGAGCCGCAAAATCACTGGTAAAATCAATGAGATAAAGATCATCGACTCCAAGTTCTTCCATTCGTTTAAAGCGTTCCTCTGGATTTTGAAGGTGGAGGAGTAATTCTGGTTGGTAACGGGCAAAGGCCAATTTTGGAGATTCTGGAAAGGTCAAGACAGCTACTCGAAGTCCTTGCTCATCCGCAATGGCACGAGCTGTCCGAAAGAGCTCCTGATGCCCTCTGTGAAGACCGTCAAAATAGCCCAAGACAAGAACTGTATCTGCTTGAGCTTTTATTTCTTTTTCACTAGTTACATAACAAATGTTCATGAATTTATTGTAACACACTTTCTGTCAGAAAAACCTTGCGAGGTTTGTAAAGTTCTTCCCTTTTCTCTAAAATGGCCACTAATTTTCCTTGGTAAAAAGCAGCCAACTCTTTGGAGTCACTCTCAACCGGAATAAAGCGTCCAACTTGGACTTCGCTAACCTCTTCGACTGTCAGCTCTACTTTTTCCAGATCTCCAGTTCCAATTTCAAGTGGATGAAGGAAGCTCAAATCTCCTTGAGATACTTTTTCTGCCACTTCTTCCAAGGTCAGGGCATCATCCAGTAACAAACCTGCAGCACTGGTTCGTGTTAAGTGGGACATGTGGGCGGCGTAACCCAACTTTTGACCCAAATCCACCGACAAGGTCCGGATATAGGTCCCCTTGCTGCATTTCACCCGGAAACGAAAGCGGGCTAGACCTTCTTCATAAAGAATTTCGCTGGTGCGCGTAAATTCATAAATGGTCACTTGTCGAATCGGCCGTTCTACCTCTTCACCTGCACGCGCATATTCATAGAGCTTGCGCCCATTGACCTTGACCGCAGAATACATAGGTGGTACCTGCTCTATTTCGCCCACCATTTGGACCATCATACGATCTACCACTTCTGCATCTATAGGGGATTCCACTGGGGTCCGATCGACAACTTCTCCGCTGGCATCCTCCGTCGTGGTAGAAAACCCCAAAGTGATTTCTCCCTCATAGATTTTGCCTTCATCCTGCATAAATTCAACCATTCGGGTCGCCTTTCCTACGGCAATCGGAAGAACCCCCACCACATCCGGATCCAGAGTTCCCCCATGGCCGATTTTCTTGGTTCCTAAGATTTTTCGCAGTTTAAAGACCACATCATGTGAAGTCATTCCCGCTTCTTTTTTTACATTAATAATTCCGTCCATTTGAATTACTCTTTCTAACTCATGTGTGACCATGACGGTCACCGACCCTTTATTATACCATGAAAAGGATCTCCTTGTCCCTGATTCCCCATTCCCATGAGCTCCTAAAAATCCCGTAGCAGATTTCAGACTTTTTAAAATGGGTTTGATACAATAGAAAACGAAAGAAGGTGTAACATATGTTAACGTATGATGTTATTGTTATTGGATTTGGTAAAGCTGGTAAAACACTCGCAGCGAAATTATCAAGCCAAGGGAAAAAAGTCGCTCTAATTGAAAAGAGCAAGTCTATGTATGGTGGTACTTGTATCAATATCGCTTGTATCCCAACCAAGACCTTGATTGTCGCAGCGGAAAAAGGCTTGGATTTTGAACAAGCCATGAGCGAAAAGAATGCGGTCACCACTCGTCTCAACGGCAAGAACTACGCAACTATTGCTGGAACTGGTGTAGACATTATCGATGCAACAGCTCGTTTCGTTTCCAACAAGGTCATCGAAATTCAAGCCGGTGAGGAAAAGGAAGAATTGACAGCAGAAACCATTATTATCAATACTGGTGCAGTGCCAACTATCCTTCCAATCCCGGGACTAGCTGAAAGCAAATTCGCTGTGGATTCAACCGGTATTCAACGTTTGGAAAATCTGCCAAAACGCCTGGGTGTTCTTGGCGGTGGACCAATCGGATTGGAATTTGCCCATCTCTACAATACCTTGGGTAGCCAAGTAACAGTACTGGATGCTTCTGAAGCATTCTTGCCACGGATTGAGCCAAGCATTGCAGCTCTTGCAAAAGGCTACCTTGAAGAAGATGGCATTCAATTCTTGCAAGGCGTTCATACCCAAGAAATCAAAGATAGTGAAGCTAGCTTAACCCTTGTAACCGATAAAGGAGATTTCGAATTCGATATCCTCCTCTACGCAACAGGACGTAAGCCAAATACAGCTGGTCTTGGTCTTGAGAACACAGACATCCAAGTCACTGATCGTGGAGCGATTCAAGTCAACCGTCATTTGGAAACCAGCGTCCCTGGTGTCTTTGCAGTTGGGGATGTCAATGGCGGTCCTCAGTTCACCTATATGTCCCTCGATGACTTCCGCATCGTCTTCAACTACCTCACAGGCGATGGTAGCTACAATCTCGAAACACGCGGAAACTATGCGACAACACTCTTCATTGATCCTCCATTGGCGCAAGTCGGCTTAACTGAGCAAGAAGCACGCGACAAAGGACTTCCAGTGGCTGTCAAAGAATTACCAGTTGCTGCCATGCCACGTGGCCATGTCAATGCAGACCTTCGAGGTGCTTTCAAAGCCGTAGTCAATCCAGAAACCAAGGAAATTCTTGGGGTCACTCTCTTCGGAGAAGCTGCAGGCGAACTCATCAACCTGATCACCATGGCCATGGACAACAAGATCCCTTATACTTACATTGCGAAGCAAATCTTTACCCACCCAACTATGGCAGAAAACCTAAACGATCTCTTTGCGATTTAACTAACATAAAACGCTGGAAAAATTTTCCAGCGTTTTTTTAGTGTAAAAATCCACAAACAATCTCTTGAAATAACTTATTTTCTTCATACAGAGCATGACCAGAATGCTTAAGAATAAGGAGCTGACAACCCAAAATCCCTTTTGCCAGTTCTTTAGATCCCTTCACACCGATCACATCATCTTCAAGCGCACCAAGGACCAAGGTCGGGCATTGAATTTCTTTTAAAACCTCAAGACTATCGTGGTCCAGGCAAGACTGAGACTGAATAGCAATTCGTTTCTCATCTTTGATTCGCCCCAAACGACCCATAATGTCAGAAAGAAAGCGCCACCTTCGATAGCTCTTTTGCGTATAAGAATGATAGGCGATATCCAGCATGAGGTCTCTAAAATTTCCGGATTGACTAATTTTTTGCCAATGCTCAATTCGTTCTCTAGCAAGTTGACTCGGTTTAGCTGTTGTCACGGCTAGGATGAGCTTTTGAACATTTTCAGGAAAATCAACTGCCAACCATTGGGCAATCATTCCACCTTGTGAAATCCCCATAACATAGGCAGCATCTAGGTTTAGTGTCTCCATTGCTTCTGCTACATCTGCTGCCATATCCCGTGTCGTATAACCCTGCCTCAACTCGTTGATTCGAGAAAAAACATAAACTTTATATCTCTTAGCAAGTAAACGATAAGAGAGGGAAAAGAGCTGGGCCTTTCCTTTGACTGTCTGCAACCCATCCCCTAAGCCTGGTATGATCACTAGGGGCTGCTTTCCTTTTCCAAATGTTACATAGTCCATGCTCTTATCGTTAAAATATAAGTTTTTCCCTTTTGTTGAAGACATTACTTCGTTTCCCTTACTATTTTATCATGTTTATTCATGTTAACTTTTTAAATGCAGAACAAAGCCGGCAGTCACTTTTTCAAATCCAACCGCCTGATAAAACTGATGTGCAGCATTTCGTTCAGCAGTTAATCCACTATTTAGAGCCAGTGCATTAACTCCTTCTTTTACCGCTTGTTTTTTCAATTCATCGATTAGCCTACTAGCAATTCCTTGTCGTCTTGTTTCTTTTGCAACCGACAAAGCTAAAATACGATAGTAAGATCCATCTGCTTCAAAAAAGAAGAGCTTTGCATAACCTAAGAAACCTAAAATTTCTCCGTTTCTTTCAGCTAGAAGAAGGCCATAATGTGGCTGAGAGAGAATCATTTCTAAACGACGAGACAGCTTAGAAGCAGTCGTTGGATAGCCCAAGTCTTCGTATAGAGACAGTAAGGATTCAGCATCCTTCATGGTTGCTTTTCGTATCTGCATTGGAGCCTCCTAGTCTTCCTTCAAGGCATCAAACTTGGCTTTCATAGTCGGATTCTTCCGAGTCAATTTTTTAACGGAAACATCATCCAATTTGTTGTTAGCAAGGCGAAGTTGATTTTCAGATGTGGTGAGGAATTTTTTGACCTCTTCCATGCGTTTAATGGCCTTGTCGATTTCATCAATGGCCTTGCCGAAGTTGACAGAAGCCGAATTGTAGTTCTTGGCAAAGGCAACCTTGAAAGCATCCAAGTCTTCCTCAAAATGAGTGATGTCAATATTTTGCTCACGGATTAGTGCTAGTTCCTGCTTGTATTTTAGAGAGTTGAGGGCAGCATTGCGTAAGAGACCAATCAACTGGATAAAGAACTGAGGACGGACCACATACATCTTCTCATACTCGTGGCTGACATCGACAATCCCTGTGTTGAAATAGTCGTTATCTGCTTCAAGCATACTGACCAAAACAGCATATTCACAGTTCTTTTCTCGACGGTCCTTGTCCAATTCCTTATAAAAATCAGCATTCTTATGCTTCTTCTCTGTCCCGTCGGCTTCATTTTTCATCTCAAACATGATGGAAATGAATTCTAGCCCATTTTCATCAAAGTCACGGAAGATAAAGTCCCCTTTAGACCCACGTGCAGAAATCTTATTATCCTTTTCAAAGTAGGCATTTGGGAAGGCAAAACTGCGAACCTTATTGAACTCACTCTCCGCATACTGCTCCAGACTTTCTCCGATGGCCTTGGTTGATTGTTGGGCCTTGAAGTTCTTATAGAACTCAACCTGCTCATTAGCCGCCTTAAGCTGGGCCTCATAGTTTTGTTTAACTGAAGTCAGAGAAAGTTCGTTTTCCTTTTCTTGTAAAAGGAGCTGATTTTTGACCTGGTCACGTTCTTTTTCTAAGTCAGATAAAGTCTTTTGTAGTTGGTTTTCATGCTCCAAGCGCAAGGTGGC
Source organism: Streptococcus sp. AM43-2AT (assembly GCF_003603405.1). Taxonomy (NCBI): domain Bacteria; kingdom Bacillati; phylum Bacillota; class Bacilli; order Lactobacillales; family Streptococcaceae; genus Streptococcus; species Streptococcus sp. AM43-2AT. The sequence goes on from NZ_QTND01000001.1 coordinate 665,268, forward strand.
TAATTGATTCTCCAGTGCCTGAACCTCTTTTTCTTTCTCTAGCAGACTTTGGCTAGCAGTTTGCTCCACCTCTTTTTTAGCCAATTCTTTTTCAGTATCAAACTGTTGAATCTGGTTTTGTAACTGGGCAATTTCTTGGTCCTTTTTTGCTAACTTCTCTTGTTGCTCATTGAGGGCCTTTTGCTCTGCCAAAGCCAACTCCTGCCGAATCCGCTCATGAATTTCCTTGTCAAACTCCGCCGTCCTCACTTGGGACAAGAGCTCGCTGTATTGACTTTCATTGACTGTAAATACTTCCCCACAGTTGGGGCACTTGATTTCGTTCATAGCATGCCTCTTTCTCTATTCTTAGTATATTATATCATGCTAGTAGTAAAATCAAAACCAGCAAGCTAGGCCTGCTGGTTTTAACCGAGTATTCATTCCTCTATTGGAGACTTTTCTTAGGTGAGGACGGACGGTAGCGACTCCCTTTGGGATTCCATACCTTATATTTGAGCCTCACGTCTCAAATATACCGAGCACCAGAAACTTATGTGTTTCTGGCGCTTTCCTCACGGCGAAAAGTCTCAATCTATTCCGCACTATTTCCAAAATTTCTTTTCTTGCAACTTTTTCATGCAGTAAGCAATTAGATCCTTGAGGAGATATTGCTTGTTTATGTTCTGAAATAATACACTAGGCTTACTGGTTTCCGTTTATTTTTTCTCAATTGGCGCGACACTGGCCAAGAGTTTTTTGAGACCCACTTCTGGGAAGTTAATCTTGAGTTCTTGGGTACTACCACTACCAGAGACTTCTAGGACAGTTCCTTCGCCCCACTTCTTGTGAATGGCAATGTCGCCAATAGACCAAGCGACAGTTTCTTTGGCACCCGCTCGGTTACCATTGCCAAAGGGTAGGCTTGATGACGTGAGAGCACTTGGAGCTGCTTGTCTCTTGCGCTCTTGAAGGGCTTGTGACAGACTCATGCCTTTTCCAAAGGTTGTTCCGCCACCATTACTATAAGAAGCCTTAAAACTAGTGTTGACTGGACGCGCTAATCCTTGGTAGCTTAACAAATCTGAGCTAATTTCATTGATAAAGCGCGTCGGACGGTTGTAGCTGGTCCGCCCAAAGAGCAAACGAGAATTGGCATTGGTCAAAAAGAGAACCTTCTCTGCCCGCGTGATCCCCACGTAAGCCAAACGACGCTCTTCTTCCAACTCATCTGGATCCTCTGCTGCACGACTAAGAGGAAAAACGTTTTCTTCCATCCCAATCAAGAAGACCACTGGGAATTCCAAACCTTTGGCCGCGTGAAGGGTCATCAAGGTCACTTCTGAGGTCTCTTGCGCTCCATCGTCTGTATCGGCAATCAAAGCCAAATCATTCAAGAAACGACTCAAGGTTTCCACACCTGTTTCGTCTTCGACGGTTTCCCCGTTTTCATCAAAATTCTTGGTAACAGACAGGAACTCTTGGATATTCTCGATGCGGGCCTGACTTTCCAAATTCCCCTGATTGGTTAAGGCTGTCATATAACCCGTCTTGTCAAGGACTTCTTCGACCAGTTCTGTAATGGTCAGCTGGTCCAATCTTTCTCTCAAATCAAGAATGAGATTGGCAAAGTCCCAGATAGCCTGGGCTGCCTTTCCTTTGATGCCTGAGAGCATGATATTAGCCGAAGCATCCAGGAGCGAAGTCTCTTGCGTTTGGGCAAAATCGCGAATCTTATCTACTGTACCTGGCCCGATTCCCCGCTTAGGTTCATTGATAATGCGCTCAAAACTGATATTGTCACTGAGGTTAGCAATCAAGTTCAGATAAGCAATGACATCTCGAATTTCCTTCCGGCTGTAGAACTTGGTGCCCCCTACCATAGTGTAGGGAATGTTGGACTTGAGTAAGGCTTCTTCAATGGTCCGTGACTGGGCATTTGTCCGGTAGAGAACAGCAAAATCACGGTGTTTGTACCCAGCTTCGCGACTAAGCTCTTCAATCGTTTTAGCAACAAAGACTGCTTCATCCTGCTCGTCATTAGCCCGGTAATAGACAATCTCTTCCCCGTCAGCATTTTGGGTCCAGAGATTCTTCGGACGGCGGTTCCGATTATTTTTGATAACATCGTTGGCTGCTTGCAAAATCGTCTTAGTCGAGCGATAATTCTCTTCTAGGAGTACGACCTTAGCTTCCTTATAATCCTTTTCAAAGTCGAGAATATTTTGCATGTCTGCTCCCCGCCAGCCATAAATAGACTGGTCAGCATCCCCAACAACACAGATATTTTTAAAGCGAGAAGCTAAGAGTTTGACCAATTGGTATTGGGCATGGTTGGTATCTTGGTACTCGTCTACGTGGATGTATTGGAACTTCTGCTGGTAATAGGTCAGTACATCTGGATGCTGGTCAAAAAGACGCAAGGTTAGCATGATCAAATCATCAAAGTCTACCGCTTCTGACTGACGCAGTTCCTTTTGGTAAGCCTCATAACACTTGGCGACGATCTGGGTATACATATCTCCAGCCTGGGCAGCATAGGCCACTTCATCGATCAAGTCATTCTTGGCATTGGAAATGGTCCCCAAAATGGTCCGTTCATTCCATTTCTTAGGATCCAAATTCAAGGACTTCAAAATCCGCTTCATCAAGGTCCGTTGCTCACCTGGATCGACAATGGTAAAATTCCGATTGTAGCCAATGTGATCCGCATCTCGACGGAGGATACGCACACACATGGAGTGGAAGGTTGCAATTAAGCAATCTTGAGTCGCTGGATTTAACTTATAAGCCCGCTCCTTCATCTCCCGAGCGGCTTTATTGGTAAAGGTAATGGCCAAAATATTCCAAGGATTGACCATTTTTTCATCGATCAAGTAAGCGATGCGGTGGGTCAAGACACGTGTCTTACCCGAACCAGCCCCCGCCATGATCAAGAGGGGGCCTTCTGTCGTTTGGACCGCCTCTGCTTGGCGATCATTCATACCTTTCAATAAAGGATTCATCTCATTCTCCTCATTCTTTCAATCGTTCTATTATACCACAATTTCGCCCTTGCACCTTTGGAAAATGGTCGGCTTCATTTGAATTTTGCCCTCAAAAAGGCTATAATAAAGCCTTAAGAAGAACGAATTTTCCCTCTTCAACAACCGCTTATGAGGAAATCTACAGAAGTCTGGAGGAGTTATCAGTGAATCAATCACAAAGTAATTTAAAACTTGCCGAACGTGGAGCCCTGATCAGTATTGTAGCCTACCTGATCCTTTCCGCTGCCAAATTAGCAACAGGCCACCTCCTTCACTCCTCTAGTTTGGTTGCTGATGGTTTTAATAACTTATCAGATATAATCAGCAATGTCGCCCTTCTCATTGGCATTCGCATGGCCCGCCAGCCAGCTGACCGCGACCACCGATTCGGTCATTGGAAGATTGAAGATCTAGCTAGTCTGGTGACTTCCATCATCATGTTTTATGTGGGCTTTGATGTCTTACGTGATACGGTTCAAAAAATCCTCAGCAGGGAAACATCGGTCATTGATCCTTTAGGGGCCATTGTCGGAGTTGGGTCAGCCCTAGTCATGTTTGCAGTCTATCTATATAACCGCACTTTAGCTAAGAAAGCCCAATCCAAGGCCCTCAATGCTGCTGCTAAAGACAACCTGTCTGACGTAGTCACTTCTTTAGGAACCTCTGTTGCGATTGGAGCTAGTGCTCTTAACTATCCGATTGTGGACCAATTAGTGGCCATCGTTATTACCTTCTTTATTCTAAAAACAGCCTACGATATTTTCATTGAATCCTCCTTCAGCCTCTCAGATGGATTTGATGAAAGTCTTCTTGATAAATACAAGGCTGCTATTCTAGAATTGCCAAAGGTCAGCCGGGTCAAATCCCAACGAGGACGGACCTACGGAAGCAATATCTACCTAGATGTCGTCATCGAAATGAATCCAGACCTTTCTGTTTATGAGAGTCATGCCATTACCGAAGAGGTCGAGCGCCTTCTCAAGGAAAAATTTGGAGTCTTTGACATTGATGTCCATGTGGAACCAAGTTCTATCCCAGAAGATGAGATTTTGGACAATGTCCTTCTCAAACTAAAAACCTACGAAGAGCGCTTGCAAGCTCAGCAAGAATATTCAACCCTCCTAGCAGACAACTTCACCCTCATCGATGAGTTTGGCCAAGAAAGCCACAAGGAGGACCTGGTCCGTTTGCAGGAAGAGAATCAGATTCCCTTTAAGAATTTCGAGATCGAATCCATCAGTCAAAAGACTAAGCTGATTCGCTATGAATTAAATAACCAGATCCATACCAGTCTCTGGCGTCGCCATGAACATTGGCAAAAGGTCTTTCATCAAATTACCAGTAAAAAGGAAAACTAGGGCCCTCTAACTGGGAGAAACAAAGATAAAAAGCTACTGCAGTTCACATATTCTGCAGTAGCTTTTTTGTAAGAAAAAATAGTCCTTCTGGACTATTCTTCGATTTTAATAAAGCCGAATTTATTTAAAGGATACAAGCGGAAATCAACTACCCCTTCAATCTGACTAGCTTTAATATAACCAAATTCACGGCTATCTTTTGTATTGTTGCGATCATCGTTTAGGACTAAATAACTATTACTTGGTACTTTCCCTGCCTTGGTTCCTTTAAGTTCTCTAGAGAAAAAATCATTTGTAAAATAATCGCCACTTGGGGCCGCCAAATGTTTGGTCTTCATTTTATCCAAATACGGCTCTGCTGTAGCTAAACCATTCAAATAAAAGACATCATCCACATAGCTGACCTCATCGCTCTCTATCGCAATGACACGTCCAAGATATTGTTTCTCTTTTACATGGTAGAGGACCAAATCTGTCCGATCAATTTTTCCCTTCTTAGTCGCTAATACTAAATCATCTTTCTTAACGGAGGCATTGGCCATTTGATCAGATACCCACAATGGTTGAAAAACAAATAGGCGCAAAGTAATGAGTACCAAGCCCAATATTCCAATGATGATAATATTCCGAATCAAATCCCTTTTTGACATTCCTATCCCCCCTTTCAGTTCCTTCCATTATACCATTTTATTAGACAATAAAAAAGGCCCACATTCCTAAATCGTCAGAAACTTGGACGAAAAAAACCTTGTCTCCAAGATTTTACACTTAGAGAACAAGGTTGGTTAGTTAGATTAACGTACTGTACGGATACGCATAGTGTTTGTACGAACAGCTTCACCAAGTGGCACACCTGCAACGATAACGATATCGTCACCAGATTGTACAAGACCTGCTTCTACTGCTTTACGTTCTGCGATTTCGAACATATCGTCAGTTGATGATGGAGCATCTGTCAACATTGGGATAACTCCCCAGTTCAACATCAATCCACGTTCAGTCAATTCATCAAATGTCAATGCCAAGATATCAGCATTTGGACGGTATTTAGAAATCAAACGTGCAGTGTGACCAGTCTTAGTAAGAGTAACGACCAATTTGATATCCATTGAGTTTGTTGCATCTTTAACAGCTGATGCCATAACTTCTGTCTTAGAGTTACGTTCGAAAGTATCTGAGTTCAAACGTCCGTATTCGTTAAGAAGAGTTTGTGCATTCTTGTCAATTGTAGCCATTGTTGTTACTGACTCAAGTGGGTATTTACCGTTTGCAGACTCACCTGAAAGCATAGTCGCGTCAGTTCCGTCGATAACAGCGTTAAATACGTCTGATACTTCTGAACGAGTTGCACGTGGTTTTTCAGTCATTGTTTCAAGCATGTTTGTTGCAGTGATAACAACTTTACCAGCAGCGTTCACTTTTGTGATGATCATTTTTTGGTATACTGGAACCATTTCGAATGGTACTTCGATACCCATGTCACCACGAGCGATCATGATACCGTCAGCAGCTTCAATGATTTCATCCAAGTTATCGATACCTTGTTGGTTTTCGATTTTAGCGAACAATTGAACGTGACCGTTACCAGTTTCTTCACAGATTGCACGAACTTCGTTCACGTCTTTCGCAGTACGTACGAATGAGATCGCGATGAAGTTGATACCTTGTTCCAAACCGAAGCGGATATCGTCGTTATCGCGTTCAGCAAGAGCTGGGAAAGGAATCTTCGTATTAGGGATATTCACACCTTTCTGCTTAGCAATAATACCGTCATTTTCAACAACCACTTCAAATTCACGAGTATCATCGTCTTTAGCGAAAATACGAAGACCCAATTTACCATCGTCAACCAAGACTTGATGACCAACTTCAACATCATCGTAGATATCAAGACCACCAGCAACGTTCAAAGCAATCACTTCACGAGTTGATTTGATTCCTTGTTTAGTTGCAACACGGATTTTTTCACCAGTCTTGTATGAGTACTCTTTAGCATCGCCTTCGAACAACTCTGTACGGATTTCTGGACCTTTTGTATCAAGAAGGAAACCAACTTTTTTACCAGCGATTTCTTCTGCACGTTTAACGGTTGCCATACGGTCACCTTGTTCTTGGTGGTCACCGTGTGAGAAGTTGAAACGGAAAGTGTTAGCTCCTGCTTCAATCAATTGAGCAATGTTTTGTGCTGAAGCTTCAACATCAAGTTTTTCACCCCAATATCCATCATCACCAAATTTTTTACCACCACGGATTTCTACCGCAGGACCTAAGGTTGCAACGATTTTTACACGTTTGTTCATGATTTTTGTGACTCCTTTTAAAATACACTGTCTATTTAGACAAATTTTAACAAATAACTATTAGATAGAAGATAAGCTACGGTTCAACTCTGCAAGGTTCAAGTCAGCCTTGTGAGGGTTGTTCACCTTGATTTTGCCGTCTTCAGTCAAGCTGAAGAGAGCACCTTCTTCTGCACTACCAAGAATTGGGTTTTCCACCATTTGTTCATTGCGGATACCAACAGCTACACCACCGATACCAGCTTTCAACAACTTAACAGCATGTGCACCCAAACGTGAAGCAAGGACACGGTCACGCGCAGTTGGTGAACCACCACGTTGGATATGTCCAAGTTCTGTTACACGAAGATCACTTGTATCTCCGGCATCTTTCAAGGCTTTACCGAATTCAGCAGCAGACATCACACCTTCTGCAAGGACGATGATGTTGTGTGTACGACCTTTCTCGTAGCCCATCTTGATGCTTTCAACGACATCTTCGATTTTGAAGCCTTCTTCTGGAATGATGATCTCATCAGCTCCTGAAGCAATACCTGACCAAAGGGCGATATCCCCTGCATGACGTCCCATTACCTCGATTACAAAGGTACGATGGTGACTAGACGATGTATCCCGGATCTTATCAATCGCATCCATTACAGTTGTAACAGCTGTATCAAATCCAATTGTAAAATCTGTACCAACGATATCATTATCAATTGTACCAGGAAGTCCTACAGCTGGGAAGCCATGTTCTGTCAAACGCATCGCTCCGTGGTATGATCCATCACCACCGATAACGACGACACCTTCGATTCCATGTTTCTTCAACTGCTCAATCCCTTTTAATTGACCTTCGCGTTCAGCAAATTCAGGATAGCGAGCTGAGTGAAGCATTGTTCCACCACGAGAAATAATATCCCCAACTGATGAAGCATCCAATTGATGGATATCGCCAGCAACCATACCAGCGTATCCATTATAGATACCAAATACTTCCATTCCTTCAGAAATTGCTTGGCGAACAACTGCACGGATAGCAGCATTCATTCCAGGGGCATCTCCTCCACTGGTTAAAACAGCAATACGTTTCATTTCGATATTTGCTCCTTTTTTTTCTTTTACATTCTAAATGATTATAACACAAAGAGGCTCAAATTTCTCCTATTTTCCGTAGATTTTATCGATAAATCGTTTTCATAGCAATACTTGCCAGCTCATTTTCTAACTTCTCGTTTTTCTGGACGGAAACTCCTTTTAATTGAATGGTCTTTTTCTCCTCTTCATAGCGAATAACAACAGGATAGGGACCCGGATAGGCTTTTAAAACATCTAAGACTGCCCGGTCCTCCTGGTGATCAAACAATTGAATCCAAAAACGCTGATTGGTGGCTTCTTCTGCTTCCATCAAAATCATTTGGAGTCGACCATCTCTAGACTGGATTTTCCCCTTGAGATAGTAATAGCCCTTCTCTCTTATTTTTGAACTATACTGGCGATAAGTATCCGGAAAAAGAGTGACATCCATCTTCTTTTGGAGATCGGAAACTTGTAAAAAGGCCATATTTTCCCCATTTTTTGTTCGAATCGTCCGGATTGATTGGACTTCGACCAGGATAGTAGCCTGTTCTCCTTCGCTTAAAGAGGCGATTGATCGAGTCGGTTTGCTACTTGCAGCTACAATTTCCACCAAAGGATGAGGGCTCAGACCGACCCCAATGACCCTCTGCTCCATTTCATACTTCTCGGCCTTGCTATAATCCTCAGCATCCATCCAGGAATAATTGGCTTCCCCAAACAAACTCCCCAATTCATCCGCAAAGACAAATAGATTGGGAAGGTTCTGAAGAACTTTTCTGCGATTCTTTTCAAAACAGTCAAACAAGCCCAATTCTACTAGTGGCGTTAAGAGAGGAAGTTTGTGGTATTGGCTAGGCAAGCGCAAAATAAAATCTTCAATGCTCTCAAAGGGGCGTTGGTCAATAATCCAATAGGCTAGATCTTTTGGAAGACCTTTGATATTTTTCATTCCTAGATAAATCTTCTGATCTTGGAACTTATCCTTATAAGGAATGGTATTAATGGTCAAAGGAGCTACTTGGAAGTCAAATTGGAGCGCATCAGTCAAATAATCACTACTAGAGTAGTTGAGCATAATGTCAAAGAAGACATCTGGATAATGGACTTTAAAGTAAGCCAATTGGAAGGCCAAGGCTGAGTAGGCATAGGCATGGGAACGGTTGAAGCCATAGCCAGCAAATTTTTCCATAATAGCAAAAACTTGCTTGGCTTTTTCTGCACTGTGCCCAAGCGCGACAGCACCTTTGATAAAGTCATCTTCCATCCGATGCATTTCTGCAACATTCTTTTTCCCCATGGCCCGCCTGAGGATATCGGCTTTTCCTAGACTAAAGCCAGCAAAGGTCTGGGCCACCTGCATGACTTGCTCCTGATAGAGCATGATGCCATAAGTTGGTGCTAGAATCTCTTCCAAACTAGGATCGATCATATCGACCTTTTCCTTGCCATGCTTACGTTTAACGAAATTATCAATATAGTCACTAGCTCCTGGCCGGTTCAAGGAAGTCGTCGCAACAATCTCCTCAAAACAATTGGGTTGAACTCTTCTAAGCAAACGAATAGCTCCCGCTTGCTCAAACTGGAAGATTCCCTTGGTATTTCCCGCAGCAAACAAAGCAATCGTTTCCGGATCTTCTAGAGGAATATCCTCGATTTTAATATCCTTTTGATATTTTTCCTTTACTGCTTCCTGCATCCGTTGAGCAAAGGTCAAATTTCGGAGTCCTAAGAAGTCCATCTTGAGCAGACCATTCGCCTCAACACCATGGGCATCATATTGGGTCAGATTCATCTCCTCGCCCATCTTGATCGGGATTTGATTGGTGAGGTCTTCTCCACTCATGACGACACCTGCCGCATGAATCGAGGTCTGACGCGGTTGCCCTTCAATCCTCTTCGCAATTTCAAAACCCTTCCGGTATTCTGGGCGACTTTGGATGGCTTGGCGAAAAGCTACATTCTTTTCATAAGCAGAAGCTAAGGTGTCCCGTAAGCCAATCCGCTTGGTAAGGTTGGTTAACTCATACTCTGGGGTTCCAAATCTCTTAAACACATCTCGAATGGCTTGTTTCGCTCCAAAAGTTGAGAAGGTCACAATTTGAGCCACATGAGGACTGCGGTAGCGATTTTTAACATACTGGATAAATTTGGGACGATAGACATCCGGAATATCAATATCAATATCTGGCATGGTATAGCGCTCTAAGTTCAAGAAACGCTCAAAGAGGAGATTGTTCTTGACTGGATCAATCCCTGTAATATCCAAGGCATAGGCTACTAGACTACCAACTGCTGAGCCACGGCCCATCCCCATATAGTAACCTTGACTTCGTCCAAACCGTAATAAATCCCAGACAATCAAGAAGTAGTCATCAAAGCCCATCTGATGGATGACAGCTAATTCATGACGCAAACGCTCTTGGTAAACCGTCTGGTCCAGCCCCTTGGCTCTCAAGCCTTCTTCAGCCAATTCACGCAATTCCTCGACTGCAGGCTTCTCTGGATTAAAGCGGGGAAGCTTTAATTGCGTATCAATCTCATAATGAACGGCAGCAAGAGTCTTTTCTAGATAAGGAATACTATCCGGAAAATTATGTGAAAATGCCCGCTCCAACTCTTCAGGTGGCAGGAACATCATAGAGGTGTCAATAGCTCCTACTTCCTTCAGACTGCAATTATTACGAATGGCGTGAAGCATCTGAAGACTCTCCAAATCACTCGTAGAAAAATATCGGACCGTATGGAGTGGGAAAACAGGACGAGAAAACTGTTTCGCTGGAGTATCCGGAAAGACACCAATCGCAAAGTCTTGGCCTAAGTCTAAATACTCAATCCCTTCAAAATAGGGAACGATGATGGCTATATCATCCAATAAGTGTTGAAAGGCTGACCAATCTGTTGTCCCCATCATTTTCATGCTGGAAATTTTAATTAAGTGTTTGTAGCCTTTGGTTCCTAATGCAACCAAACGGATAGACAAAGGACCCGCCGGTATCTCGACTTCCAAATCAAGACCTAGGACAGCCCCCATACCAGCTTTTTGACACTCTTCTAAAAACTCGTAAGCCCCATATAAATTATCGATGTCCATGAGACCAATTTGTTGGTAACCCATTTCTTTGGCACGATGAATATAGTCTCGAATAGAGACTAAACTGTCCATAAAGGTGTAGACTGATTTTGTGTCCAGCTGTGTAATCACCTTGTTCTCCTTTTCATCCGTTCTTTCCTTCTATTATACAGGAAATCCGGCAAAGAAGACACTCTTACCCATTGCCAATCCTGCCTAACAAAAAAAACAGACCGACTGATCTGCTTTTCTTTCTTATACGGAAGACATGGGATTCGAACCCACGCACGCTGTTACACGCCTACCGCGTTTCCAACACGGCCTCTTAAGCCTCTTGAGTAATCTTCCAAACTAGTATCCATTATACGGAAAAGCGCCCCTTCTGTCAACAAAAAATTTAGGAATCGCTCACAAGATATCATTGCTTGATGGATTTTAAAGAAATAAAAAGAGAGTGGGACAGAAATCGGTCATTCGTTAGAATTCGATTTCGTCGTCCCACCTCCTCACAGTTGAGTAGGGCTGTAAAAGCTGATGAATTCAGCGTAGTAGAACCCACTCAACCACTAAGTCTTGCTCGACAAACCAAAGACAGTTAAGAGGCTAGGACATTTGTCCCAGCCTCTTGCATATAAAAAATGGAGCCGGTGGGAGTCGAACCCACGTCCAAACATCTGCTAACATATTTGTCTACAACCATAGGTTATGTATTGGTTTAACAGCTCCTCGACACATAACTCAAGCCTAGGAACTGCGAGTCTATCAATCTCTTATCAAACTGCTAGACAAAGTTTGATCGTATCTCGCTAAAATCAAGACCTGTCATCAGACACGAGCAATCCGAATCGGGTCACGCCTGCTGGTTTTTAGGCAGCTAGAGCGTAAGAAGTGTTATTTTTTGCAGTTATATTTAACTGAGCGTTTACGTCGCCACACGAGTCGCAAAATATGCCTCATAATGCCTGTCGAATCCGTAACGACCCCAAAATGATATACTCAAGTGTATCATTTTTTGTATAAAATGGCAAAAGAAAAAGAGGGATCTCTTCCCTCTTTCACTTTTATTGCAAGTTTAGTTTGAATTTTGTTACATAATGTACCGTGAAATACATCGCTACAATTTTCACCACTTCATAGATATAGGCAGGAATAAAGTTAACAACTAAGATATCACTAAGAGTATCAGAAGACATAGTTGCAGTTCTTGAAAGTTCTGAAATAGATATAGAAGGGAACAATCTTCCAATGATACTTAGTACAACCCAAAGGATAAATCCAAAGACGAAGGCCATCACGATACGACTGTTAATGAAGAGCTGACCCAGTGAGATGGCACAGTAGAGCATTAAAATACCTGAAATAGTCGCTAACACTTGAAATAGCAAGCTTTGCCAAATAAGAGATGACCCAATATGTTCGAACAATGGACCAAGTAAATCAAAAATATTCTGTTGTTGAGCGAGGCCAATCACTCCTAAGAAAATAAGCAAAGAAAGAATCAAGCTAATAAAACAGAAGATACTCCAAATCAAAGCAGATGTTACTTTTACAAGTAAAACAGTATGAGATCCAGTTGGCAAGGTCCAGGTCAAATAACCTTCACGACCAAAAATATTGTTGTAAAAACGACGAATAATAATGATATAGTTGGTCAAGGTCAAGCCAATGTAGCCCGCAAAAATGACCAAAACAACAATACTCCCAATAGTTAAGGCTGTGTTTTCTGTGAAAGTTGATGCCCCAGTTATAACACTAGAAGCTAATAAACCAGCAAAAATGGAGAGAATAGCAAGCACACCCGAAATAATGAGATACCACTTATAGGTTGCTTTTAATTCATATTTCATTAATTTCCCAAACATAAGAACCTCCTAATACATTCTAAATTGTTCACGGAAGATCTCATCAATCGATTTACCGTATTGGTTGCGAAGAACAGTTGTGTTTTCATGCAACAGAATACGACCTTGATTGATAAAGAGCGCTTCATCCAAGACTTGTTCAACGTCCGCAATCAAGTGGGTTGAAATCAATACAGATGAGTTTGGACGACGATTTTGAATGATGGTTCTAAGAATGTAATCACGCGCAGCAGGGTCTACTCCCCCAATTGGTTCATCCAGAATGTACAAATCCGCTTCACGGCTCATGACCAAAATTAATTGAACTTTTTCCTTATTCCCTTTAGAGAGTTGTTTCAATTTTTGCTCTGGGTGCAAATGTAAATCATTCAACAATTGATAAGCACGTTGAGCATTGAAATCCTTATAGAAGTCTTGGAAGAAACGGATTGTTTCTGAAATCTTCATATTTTCATCCAAATAAGTTGTATCTGGTAAATAAGAAACGACCTGTTTGGTTTTTGCAGACGGTACTTGGCCATGGATGTAGACATTACCAGAAGTTGGTTGCAAAAGCCCATTCACTAATTTAATAATGGTAGTTTTCCCACTTCCGTTTGGTCCTAACAAACCAATGATACGACCCGGTTGAATATTGACACTCACATCACCTAAGGCAATATGTTTACCATACACTTTTTGAACATGGTCTAAGTAGACCAAAGGGTACTGATTCATAATCTTCTCCTTAATTTAATAATGATTCTATTATAACCTTACTAAGAAGTGATTGCAAGATATAATCGTAAAAGAAGGTAGAATGTTCGTACTATTTGACATCCAAACCATCTTCATAAAAAAAGAGGAACATCTGTCCCTCCTTTAAATCAATTTTATTTAATTCCCAATGCAATCCGCGCATAGCGGCTCATCTTTTCAACCGTCCAAGCTGGATACCAGACCAATTTTACATCGACCTTGGTCACTTCTTCCATTCCTGTTAAGGCATCATAAATCTGATCCGTCAGCAAGTCTGCCAATGGACACCCCATAGTGGTTAGGGTCATATCGATTTCTGTTTCACCAGTTTCACCATCAAACCGAATTTCGTAGACTAAACCAAGGTTGACAATATCAATCCCTAATTCAGGATCGATGACCTGCTCTAGATTTTCAAGAATACGGTTTTTAATTTGTTCGATTTCTTCTGTCGTATAACTCATTCTTTACTCCTTCTTCGTTGGGTTCATCCCTATGAAGAATTTCTTTTTTTACGGAAACCCAAATATTAAGGAAACTCTATAAAAGACCACCCGGACCTTCCTCGCTCCCGAATCTCTCGGCTCGGGTTAAAAAGGTCCCCCGGACCTGGGTCGCTTTTTTATTTCTAGGCGACCGTTAAAAATGTCCAGTGGACATTCCTCGCTTCCGAGTTTCTCGGCTCGGGTTAAAAAGGTCCCCCGGACCTTTTTAATCCTCTATAAAATCACGTAATGGTTTGCTTCTGCTTGGGTGGCGCAGTTTGCGGAGGGCTTTGGCTTCAATTTGACGGATCCGTTCACGGGTCACGTTAAAAACTTTCCCCACATCTTCCAAGGTTCGCATTTTACCGTCATCCAAACCAAAACGCAAACGAAGGACATTTTCTTCCCGGTCGGTAAGAGTATCAAGGACTTCATCCAATTGTTCGCGTAGTACCACACGAGTGGTGTAATCCACTGGATTTTCAATCACTTCGTCTTCGATAAAATCTCCCAAATGGCTATCGTCCTCTTCCCCGATTGGCGTTTCAAGAGAAACAGGTTCTTGGGCAATCTTCAAGATTTCGCGCACCTTATCAGGAGTCATATCCATGCGTTCAGCAATTTGTTCTGGTGTAGGATCTTGTCCCAATTCTTGCAAGAGGTTGCGTTGTTCACGAACCAACTTGTTAATAGTTTCTACCATGTGGACAGGAATACGAATGGTACGAGCCTGGTCTGCAATGGCACGGGTGATAGCCTGACGAATCCACCAAGTCGCATAAGTAGAAAACTTGAATCCTTTGGTATAGTCAAACTTATCAACGGCCTTCATCAAGCCCATGTTTCCTTCTTGGATCAAATCCAAGAATTGCATCCCACGACCAACATAGCGTTTCGCAATAGAAACAACCAAACGAAGGTTGGCTTCTGCCAAACGTTGCTTAGCTTCCAAGTCCCCTTGTTCCACCAAGATGGCCAATTCTTGTTCTTCTTCATTGGTCAAAAGAGGAACGACCCCAATTTCCTTCAAGTACATCCGTACTGGGTCATTGACCTTAGCAGAGTTGCTTCCAAGCAATTCCTCATCCGTCAACTCTGGTTCTTCTTCTTCGTTGTTCAGGACACGCGCACTTGGATTTCCTTCTTTATCCGTGATTGAAATCCCAGCATCTTGAATCCGTTGCAACAAATCATCAATTCCATCGGCATCCAAAGCAAAAGGAATGACCAATTGATCATTGATTTCATCATCTGTTGCAGTACCACTTTTCTTATGACTACGAATAAACTCTGCAATTTGGACATCTAAAGTTGTGATATCTTTTTGTTCTTTCGCCATTCCTACTCCATTCTTCTTTTTTGAGCGATTAGTCGCTCGAGTTCCAATAAAGCCTGATCCGCATCTCCACTGTGAGACGCTTCTCGGACTTTTTTCCCTATTTGTTGACTTTCTTTACGGAGAAGCTCACGATTTCTCGTTTCTTCCACTTCTTCCAGCTCATTCTCCGCTATTTCATCCGGTAAATTTTCTTCTAACATCAGATACCAGGCTCGTTGGACTTCCTCTGTCTGCTCGGACAAATCCTGCGATGTCACTTCTCCATTTTGGCAAAGAAGTTGGTACAAGGTTTGCAAGGCAGGGGTATCAAATGAAAAATCTGTCCGAAGACGATATTCATTCAAAACATAAGGAAAAGCGTTCATCCGATGGAGAAGATGATTCTCAGCCCGAACCAGGCGAGGCAACTGCTTCTGTACAACAGTTGGACTAGCAACTGGAGCTTGTGTCTGGATTGGACCTTGATCTTGACGCTGACTACGCATCTGAAGACGACTAGCATTAACCGTTTGTTCCACCTGCAAATAATCAAAATCAACCAAGAGGTCGGCTAATTTATAAATGTAGGTATTTTGTGCCGTTACAGATGGCGTCTGAGCAATTAAAGGAGCCATTTTTTCAACAAATTCAATCTGCGCCTGCAAATTTTCAATATTGTCTGGCTTCCAATAATCCATGAGAAATTCTACGCGGCTAAGACGCGTTTTTTCCAATAAGTCTGCCAAAGCTTGCGGTGAATTCTTTTTGAGATACTCATCAGGGTCCATCTGATCAGGAATCTGGACAACCTCTACTTCCAGTTTTTCCAGAACCTCTAAAGCCTTTGCTGTCGCTAGCCTTCCCGCTTTATCTCCATCATAGGCCAAGATAACCTTTTTGGTAAATTTGCTGAGATGGGCTACATGTTCACGGGTCAGAGCTGTCCCCATGGAAGCAACCGCATTCTCAATCCCAGCCCGGTAGGCTGCGATGACATCCATGAATCCTTCCATTAAGTAGAGTTCATGGTTCTTCTTAGCGACCTGCTTGGCCTTATCTAAATGGTACAACTCATAACTCTTGTTAAAAAGGAGCGTACTACGGCTGTTCTTATATTTCCCCTGAGGCTTGGTCCCTTCGGCTTGTTCACGCCAAAGTCGACCAGAAAAAGCAATAACTCGGCCAGTATCATCCGATAAGGGAAACATAATGCGATCTTGAAAAGCATCATACATAGTTCCCATATCACTAATATGAAACAGTCCCGACTCGGCCATAATGTTTTCTGAAAACTTTCCGGAAACACTCTGATACAGATAATTCCCTTCTGCTGGTGCTAGGCCTATTTGAAAATGCCGAAGCATCTCATCATCAAGCCCTCGATCATAAAGGTATTGCCGAGCATCCTCTCCCATCTTTGTCGTCATCAGGATTGCATGATAGAATTTGGCTGCCTCTTGATGAATCTCATAAAAGGGTTGTTTTCCATCCGCTTGTTGTCCCCTGGACTGAGAGGGAGCAAGAGCTTGCACCTGAATGCCTGCCTGATCTCCAACAATTTGAACAGCTTCCATGAAGGAGATACCACGATAGTCTTCGATAAACTTAAAAACATCGCCTGATTTGCCACAACCAAAACAATGATAGAACTGTTTATCCTCGACGACATTAAAAGAAGGCGTCTTTTCACCATGAAAAGGGCAGAGACCTAAAAAGTTTCGTCCTGCCTTTGTCAATTGAACAACTTCTCCGATTACATCTACAATATTCACACTGTTTTTAATTTCTGAAATCAGTTGTTTGTCAACCATAAACAGTGCCTCCATTTTACCATAGAATATCATTAACTATTTTAAACTAATTTTTGTCAATTGTAAATCATTCAGATTGATTTTCATCCTATTTTTCCACATCTTTCCATAGTTTCTAAAATCAACAGTTTGCTTAAATCAACTTTTTTAAAAAATTTGAGCATAATCATTGAATTCAACAAACTTTTTGGTTATACTATGGTCTGTAAAAAATTTATTATGAAAGGACATATTTAGGATATGTTAAAAGAATTGAAAGCTTTTCTCCTTCGTGGGAACGTTGTTGACCTTGCTGTTGCAGTTATCATCGGGGCTGCATTTGGAGCTATCGTAACATCATTTGTGAACGATATCATCACTCCACTTATTTTGAACCCAGCTTTGGAAGCTGCTCATGTTAAAAATATTGCTGAATTGACATGGAACGGTGTTGCATACGGTAGCTTCTTGAGCGCTGTTATCAACTTCCTTGTTATCGGTACTGTTCTTTTCTTCGTAGTGAAAGCTGCTGAAAAAGCTCAAAACCTTGGTAAAAAGGAAGAAGCTGCTGAAGAAGAAATTGCTGGTCCTACTCAAGAAGAGTTGCTTGCTGAGATCCGCGACTTGCTTGCAAACAAATAATCAGATAAAAAGATCCGATCTTCTAGTTAGAAGGTCGGCTTTTTTTGTCTTCGATTTTTCTAGAGAAACAAAAAACAGACCGAAGTCTGTTCTTATATTCAATTAGAATTTTTTACGTTTACGAGCTGCTTCTGATTTACGTTTACGTTTTACAGAAGGTTTTTCATAGAATTCACGTTTGCGTGTTTCTTGAAGAGTACCAGCTTTAGTAACCGCGCGTTTGAAACGACGAAGAGCATCGTCAAGAGATTCATTCTTACGTACTACTGTTTTTGACATGTTTTTCACTCCCTTCAAGTTCAAGATCTACTCTATTCTACACGGAATTCTTAAGATTGTCAAGAAAAAGTTAAAGGAATTCACCTCTGGCCACTCTCTAAACGTTTATCAAATCTGTTCGAAGATTCATTTTTTTCTGAACTCCTGTTATTCATAACGATCATACAGGTTTGATACTACTTGTTCGAACGCTTCTACTTCCTCCCAATAATCCATTGGGAGATTACTAATTTTACTTAAAATGATAGACCAGATGACGCAAAATTTGAGTTTCTATCCAGCGCACATCCCTTAGTTGCGCGATAGTAACTGATTCCAATCCTACTAGATACTGACAAAGAGCAGCAAGTGACTCCGAATGAAACACTTTCTTCTCATGCAAATAATATAGAAAACTAAAATGATCAGCTCTTCGATTGTCTTCTATTAAATTCCTTTCTTTCATCCCTACTCCTTTATAAAAACTGCTACTCAACAAAAGATAAAAACACTTTCCGTAATGTCTACGAAAAGTGTTCTGGTCTTACATATAAAGGAAGCTAAAGAGGGCAATGGCAACAATTGCAGCCAAGATTGGTGCTACAACTGGTACCCAAGCGTACCACCATTTTGAATCTCCCTTGTGTTCACCTAAGACAGATTTTGGAAGGAAGGCGTGAACCAAACGTGGACCAAGGTCACGTGCAGGGTTCAAACCAGGTCCTGTAGGACCACCAAGTGATGTCACCAAAGCCATAACGAGGAATCCAAGTGCCAAGTGAGCAACTCCTAGACCAGGAGCATGTGCTTGTGACAAAGCCAATTTTGCAGCTGTTGAAGAAGCATCGAAAATCCCTCCCTGCTCAGTCGCAGCTCTTTGAGCTAGAGAAGCAACCTCAGCACCGAAGAAGTGTTTTGTCAAGGCAAGTGCACCAAAGAAAAGGACGAATGATCCTGCAAACTCATTGACGAAACCATTGATGGTTGCTGCTTTACGTGATTCAGGAGTTCCTTTATCCAAGCTAGAAATCGTTGAGAAAGTTCCCAAGATATTGTTTGGATTTTCAGTTTGAAGGTAATATGGACGGTGAGTCGCAACGACAACCAATTGTCCAAACATGGCTCCAAGAACTTGAGCAACGATGTAGTATAAAACATTTTCCCAAGGGAAGAGGCCACTAACTGCAAGTCCAATCGTAAAAGCAGGGTTGATATGGTTTCCTGATACATTACCAAACATCAAGGCTGGCATCATAACACCTATTCCATAGCCAATTGCAATCACGAGCCATCCACTTTGATGCCCTTTGGTACCCTTCAATTCAACGTTTGCAACGGCACCATTTCCTAAAATAATCAATAAAGCTGTTGCAATAAATTCGGTCGCAACTTTAACCCAAAAATCAAATTGCATTTTTGAATAATCTCCTTATAAAAAAATAATAATAATTTATTCTATCAGAATATCGAACACTTGTAAATAAACCGAACATTATTTTTAAAAAATATATCTTAATCCCTTGATTCATCCTTTTTAATCCTTGTACTCTCCTCCACTTTCTATTTAACTCCGAATTATGATACAATAGGATTAGTTACACATCACAAAGGAGATACCATGTCTGAAATCTATGACATTACCATTATCGGCGGTGGCCCTGTAGGGCTCTTTGCTGCCTTCTATGGCCATCTGCGTCAAGTAAAAGTGAAATTAATCGATTCCCTCCCTCAACTAGGTGGTCAACCTGCTATTCTCTATCCTGAGAAACGTATCCTAGATGTCCCTGGTTTTACCAACCTAACAGGGGAAGAATTGTCCAATCGGTTGATCGATCAATTAAAAACATTCGAGACCGACATTTGTTTGAATGAAACTGTTTTGGACATTCATAAAAACGAGGATCACTTCCTAATTGAAACCAATAAAGACCAACATTTCAGTCGTGCTGTCATCATTGCTATGGGCGGTGGTGCCTTCAAACCACGTCCATTAGAAGTGGATGGGGCTGAAGAATTTGAGAACGTCCACTACCATGTTTCAAATATCCAACAATATACTGGCAAACAAGTTGCTATTCTAGGTGGAGGAGATTCAGCAGTCGATTGGGCCCTGGCCTTTGAAAAAATCGCACCGACAACTCTGGTCCATCGTCGCGATAATTTTCGAGCTCTCGAACATAGCGTTGAGGAATTAAAGGCTTCTTCTGTCTCTATTCAAACTCCTTATGTTCCTAGCCGTTTAATCGGAGAAAACGGCCGTGCCAGCCACTTGGAAATCACCAAGGTCAAATCAGATGAAACCCAATTACTCCCTATCGATGAACTCTTTGTCAACTACGGCTTCAAATCGTCAGTAGGCAAATTAAAAGAATGGGGCTTGGATCTCCAACGCCATAAAATCCTCGTGAATCGCAAACAGGAGACCAGTCGTGAAGGAATCTATGCTTGTGGCGATTGTTGCTTCTATGATGGGAAAATTGATTTAATTGCAACCGGCTTAGGCGAAGCTCCTACAGCAGTGAATAACGCCATTAATTACATTTATCCAGATAAGAAAGTTCAACCAGTCCACTCGACTAGCTTATAAGAAAAATCCTTTGAATCTTTTGATTCAAAGGATTTTTTATAGTTCATCTAGTTCTTCTGCTATCTTATTGATTTTCCGCAAGCGATGATTGACGCCACTTTTGGTTAAGGGTGTTTTCAAGGCATCTGCAATTTGCTGGATGGAATAGTCGGGATTCTGAATTCGAACATAAGCAACTTCCTGCAGCTCGACAGGAAGACCACCTAATCCAATAGTATCCATGATTTTGACGATATTGTTGATGGTCTTCATACTAGCCGTTACTGTACGAGCAATATTGGCCATTTCAGCATTATTGGCTCGATTGAGATCATTGCGCGCCTCTCGCATGACCTTGACAGACTCAAATTCTTCCAAGGCCTGCTTAGCTTCTACTAAGATGAGGAAATCAATAATATCCTCTGCCCGCTGCAAATAGGTGACAACTCCTTTTTTGCGTTCGATGGTCTTGGCATCTAACAAAAAGTGTTGCATCAGGTTGGCCAAGTCCTGGGCATGGTCAGAATAAACAGAGCTAATTTCTAATTGATAGCGTCCTGATTCCGGATCCTTGATAGTCCCACTTGCTAAGAAAGCTCCTCTCAGATAAGCTCGACTTGCTTCATCTTCTTCTAAGATTCTCGGGTCAATCCCAGTCTCAATACCAAAGAAAGAATCAGCCAAATGCAGGTCTGCAAGAATCTCTTCGACTTTTTCATCAATAGAAACAGTATAGACGCGATTCTTTTTCAAATTGGTTTTTTGGTGGTGACGAATATCGGATTTAACCTGATAAAACTCTACAATTAATTCATAGATATGGCGGGCAATCTTAGCATTCTCCGTTGTCAGAGACAAACTTAAGCCCCCCATACTCAAGCCCAAACTACCTGACATCTTAATCAGAGCAGATAATTCACTTTTCTCAAAGCGGTGAAGGGTCAAGAGCTCTTCTTTTACTTTAATGGTAAAACTCATTTAATCACCTGTACCATTTGCATCAGTTCATCCACAACAGCTTCTCCATCATGGAAGGCTCCGCCATTTTCCAAGCGTAGGAAATTGGTTGAAATAACTCGGGGCACTTGAGATTTTAAACCTGCAAAATCGTGTTCTACTTGAACCAGATATTCATCAAATCGATTCGTGTCCATGTATTCTTGAGGTACTTTTTCAATATTGACCAAAACAGTATCAATAAAAGGCTTCTTCAAGTGTTTATGAAGGACGGATACATGGTCACTGTCAGTAAAGTGTTCTGTCTCCCCACGTTGGGTCATGATGTTGCAGACATAAGCGACCTCTGCTTTTGTATCAAGCAAGGCTTGTCCAATTTCCTCAATCATTAGATTAGGAAGGATCGATGTAAAGAGAGAACCAGGTCCTAAAATAACCATATCACTTTCTAAAATCGCATCTACTACTTTTCGACTCGCTTTCGGCGTCTCATCATTATAGGTATTGGTGACATAGACATAATCAATCATGCCCTCATGATGGGCGATTTCACTCTCCCCAGCGACCTCTGACCCATCCATAAATACGGCATGAAGGGTCAACGGTGTATCGCTGGAAGGATAGATTTTTCCTGTCGTATGGAAAAATTTCGTAAGCAATTGCATGGCATTATAGGTCGAGCCCTGCATTTCAGAAATCCCAGCAATAATCAAATTCCCTAGAGGATGACCAGCTAGTGGCCCATCGTCTTCCGCAAAACGATATTGAAAGACTTTTTCATAAAAACGAGGCATGTCAGACATGGCTACTAGAACATTTCGCAAGTCGCCTGGCGGTGTCAATTGATGAATATTTTTTCGAAGTTCTCCAGAGCTACCACCATCATCCGCCACTGTCACAATAGCCGTAATTTCAACATCCTTTTTCCGTAGGCTATTCAAGATGACAGAAATCCCTGTACCGCCTCCGATGACGGTCATTTTTGGTTTTCTCATGAACGATTCACCGTTTCTTTCCGTCGGTCTTTGTCGCGATGACTCATATTAACTGTCCAATCTTTAGCTAAATCACGTCCGAGCCGTACCGCAAAGGCGACTGAACGGTGTTGACCTCCTGTACATCCCATAGCAATAGTCAAGACAGACTTCCCTTCTCGTTTGTATGCCGGCAAGATGGGAGCAATCAACTCGTAAAGATGACGATAAAACTCCTCTGATTCTTTGTGATCCATGACATAGTTATAGACATCATCATCTAGCCCTGTTTGATTCCGTAGCTCTGGTTGGTAGTAAGGATTAGGTAGGAAACGAACATCAAAGACCAAGTCCGCATCTAAAGGCAGACCATACTTAAAGCCAAAGGACATGACTTCAATCCGAAACTCAGGCTGGCTATCTTGTCTGGAAAATTGTTCAGCAATCACTTTACGAAGATTACGGGGAGTTAATTCCGTCGTATCAATGACATTTTGACTCATGTTTTTAAGCGGAGCCAAAAGTTCACGTTCTAGAGTAATCCCATCCAAGACGCGCCCATCAGCAGCCAGTGGATGACTACGACGGGTTTCTTTGTAGCGAGCAACCAATTCACTGTCGGTCGCATCCAAAAATAGAATTTTAAAATCAATTCCTTCGTGATTCTCTAATTCGTCCAAAATGGAGCGAATTTCTGCAAAGAAAGACCGACTACGCATATCCACGACGAGAGCCAACTTGTTATTGTCCATCGAGAGTTGAATCAGCTCTATAAATTTTGGCAAGAGAGCTGGAGGCATATTATCAATGGTGAAATAGCCCATATCTTCAAAGGACTGAATGGCTACGGTCTTCCCTGCTCCACTCATTCCTGTTACAATGACCAGTTGAATTGTTTTTTCTGTATCTGTCATCCTAATCACCTTTTCCTTACAAAAAAGGAGGAGGGCATCATCTTTCCAGTTGGTCAGTCGATGGCTCTCACTCCAACATTCCTTTTACCCGAATGCATTCCTTCTATTGAGACTATACTTCTGCAATCACTTCGATTTCGATTTTGACATCGCGTGGCAAGCGAGCCACTTCTACTGCAGAACGTGCTGGAAATTCACTTGAAAATGCTGTCTTATAAACCTCATTAAAAGGTACAAAATCATTCATATCACTTAAGAAACAGGTTGTTTTCACCACGTGATCAAAGTCCGTTCCAGCTTCTTCAAGGATAGCAGAAATATTCTTCAAGACTTGTTGGGTTTGTTCTTGAATGGTTTCACCAACAATTTCACCTGTTTCTGGTGAAAGGGGAACTTGCCCACTTGCAAATAAGAGATTGCCCACTATTTTTCCTTGAACATAAGGACCAATTGCTGCTGGTGCTTTATCTGTGTGAATTGTTTTTGCCATTTTCTTCTCCTCATTCCTAATTTTCACTGGAGGCTGCTAGCTTTTCCCGTTCTAAGCGTAACTTACGATTGGGATTCAACTTATTAAAGAGTTCTTCCAATTTTTCTGCATTCCAAACGTCTGCAGCAGAGACAAAATTTCCGTCTTTATCACGAAAGGATATAGGTTTATCTCCCATCTTCTTCTCCTCTTTATCTCTAACTAGTCAACAAATTCAAATTCGAATTTACCGATTCGAACGATATCGCCGTCTTTAGCACCACGTGCTCGAAGAGCTTCATCGACACCCATTCCACGCAATTGACGCGCAAATTTCATGACAGACTCATCCCGATCAAAATTGGTCATATTGAAGAGTTTTTCTAACTTATCACCAGACAAGATCCAAGAAGCATCATCATCTCGATTGATTTCGAAGGCTGGTTGATCCTCATCAAAGCCATAGTAGACTTCTTCTTGCGCCATATCTTCTTCTGAATACAAGAGGAATTCTGGTGTTTTATCTAACAAGTCTGCTGTTGCTTCCAACAAATTGTCCAAGCCTTGATGGGCCAAACTAGAGATTGGGAAGATCTGTGGCAATTCATCAAATTCGTCGTAATTGGCAGCCAATTTTTTCTTGAACTCTTTCAAGTTTTCTTGGCTCTCTGGCATATCCATTTTATTAGCGACAATAATCTGTGGTCGCTCCATCAAGCGAAGATTATAGGTTTCAAGCTCCTTGTTGATTTGAACGTAATCTTCAAAAGGATCGCGTCCTTCACTCGCTGACATATCGATGACATGCAAGATAACACGGGTACGCTCGATGTGGCGAAGGAATTGGGTACCCAGACCGACACCTTGGCTAGCCCCTTCGATCAATCCAGGAAGGTCTGCAACTGCAAAGGACTCACCTGATGGTGTCCGAACCATGCCCAAATTCGGAACAATGGTTGTAAAATGATAAGCTCCAATTTTTGGCTTAGCAGAAGTAATCACACTGAGAAGAGTTGATTTCCCTACTGATGGGAAGCCAACCAAACCAACGTCTGCTAAGACCTTGAGTTCTAATTCGAGTTCGCGTTCCTGACCTGGTTCCCCATTTTCTGAAATCTCAGGCGCTGGATTTTTAGGAGTTGCAAAACGGATATTTCCGCGTCCTCCACGTCCGCCATGGGCTACAATATATTCTTGCCCATTTTCAACCAAGTCGGTAATGACCTTACCAGTCTCCGCATCTCGGACAGTTGTCCCTTGCGGTACTCGCACATAGAGGTCTTCTGCTCCCCGTCCGTGCATCCCTTTGGTCATCCCCTTCTCACCATTTTGAGCTTTAAAATGCCGGTTATAGCGGAAGTCCATCAGCGTGCGCAAGCCTTCGTCTACAACGAAGATGACATTGCCTCCGCGTCCTCCATCACCTCCCCAAGGTCCGCCATTGGGAACATACTTTTCACGACGGAAGGCGACCATGCCATCTCCACCATTCCCAGCCTTGACCTTGATTTTGGCTGTATCTAAAAACATACTCATAATTTAACGTTTTCCTTTTATTACCAAGTGCTGCTTGGAATCCTCTTAGTAGGATAGTGCACCAAATGCTGCAGCAAAAATTGCTCCAACCGTTACAATTAACATAATCACAATGACTAGCATAGTCAATTTTTCAAAAAATGTTTTTTTGCGTTTTCCGTTATCTCCAAAAGCCACGTTTTTTACCTCTATTACAATAAATTCATTAGCCCTATTTTACCACGAAAAAGGGCATTTTTCAAACATCCACCTTTTACAAGAAAGATAGCTAATTTATGGCAGGTGTTTTTTACAACCATACTTTTGCATATTTATTTCTAGCATCCAATTAAAAAAGACTGGAGTAATTTCCAGCCTTTTAAAAACGAGGATTATTTTGTTAACTTCTTAGAGCGAAATACTGTAATAGCAACTGCACATCCCAAGATACCGACAAGGAAGATAACAGGCGTCATCTTTTCACCTGTACTTGGAAGAACTTTTTTCTTCCCAGTTTTTGGAGTTTCTTCTTCTTTGACAGAAGTTGATGATGAGTTTGATGAAGTACTAGAACTTAACGAAGATGATGAACTTGACGAAGAGCTAGAACTTGATGAAGACGATGAACTTGACGAAGAGCTAGAACTTGACGAAGAACTTGAACTTGATGAAGAACTTGAACTTGGTGTCGGTGGGGTTTGTTCTTTCTCACCCAATCCTTCGCCAGACCCCGATTCTAATCTTACTTCGCGTGTTAAGCTACGAGGCTCAGGGAAATTGGTTGCTTTCCATGTCAAAGTATTATGAACTAGATCGCCTACTTTTGTACCCGGAGCCACTCTAGTAGAGTATTCAATATACATTGGCCAATTGTAGTTATCTCCAAATTCAATAGTAAATCCTGTGATCTGACCAGCTGCATTCTTGTCGAAGACAGCTTTTTTACTGAAATTATCTAAAACTGGCAGACTTAAAATATGGGCTTCGTTTCTAATTCCACCATCTACTGGACTAAAGCGAACCGCACGGAAACTACCTTCTACCAGTGTCAAGCCATCTCCAAATTGATCTTTAATGACCATGCCACGAAGAATATCTTGACGAGCATTTAAGATAATCCGCCATTTTACAATCGTTGGATCCGTTTGGTCTTGGTAGCCATATTTCATTTCATAGTCACCAGCTTGACCATCTGTTTTTTCGTAGTTTAATGAAAAATCTGTATTGCCAATTTTAAAGGTCAATGGGGATGTTTTTGTAACAACCTCTGGATCCACTTTCACATCAAAACGCAAAGAAACGCGTTTATTGAGGGGGTGTGAAGCAAAGTAATCGTTAAATGTAACCGTTACGGTCTTGTTTGCCGAATTAACAACAGCTTTCCCGACTGTCTGACCATTTGTTTGGCCTTCTTCTACCACATCAAATTCTAGAGCTGTATAGAAGGTTAATTCTTTAGGCAAAGACAAGGTCAGGGTGTCTCCTGCTTGAATGGATTGTGTATCTGG
The DNA here is from genome assembly GCF_003603405.1 of Streptococcus sp. AM43-2AT. Lineage (NCBI taxonomy): Bacteria > Bacillati > Bacillota > Bacilli > Lactobacillales > Streptococcaceae > Streptococcus > Streptococcus sp. AM43-2AT. The sequence continues at coordinate 692,056 of NZ_QTND01000001.1, forward strand.
AAAGGCTACATTGATGGTAGCTGACAATTTTTCATTTGATAAGACTGTAGTTCCATTGGTTACTACTTGGTTGTCCTTGCTTAGGCTTGCTGTTTGCGTATAAGACAGGACTTCTGACGCCTGAATCGTTTGCACAAAAGCCTTCGAAAAGAGGACAGTAGCAACAAGGGCTAGAGACCACATCATTCGACGTAAATATTTCATATTGACCTCCTCAACTCTCGCTTGGAGAGTTTACTTCTTTATTTAATCTTCAAGACCAATTTCATCTTTGACCACAGCGGCAATTGTATCCACATAGTAATCCACTTCGTCATCAGTCGGAGCTTCTGCCATAACACGAAGCAGTGGCTCGGTACCACTTGGACGCACTAAGATGCGGCCATTCCCTGCCATTTCAGCTTCCATTTTTTCAATAATTGCGCGAATAGCCGGAACTTCCATAGCCTTATCTTTCATGCTATTTTCAACACGGATATTGACCAATTTTTGAGGATAGATGGTCACTTCTGATGCAAGGTCTGATAAGGTTCGACCAGTTTCTTGCATAATCTTAGTCAATTGAACGGCACTCATCTGGCCATCTCCAGTGGTATTGTAGTCCATAACAATCACGTGACCAGATTGCTCTCCACCAAGATTATATCCGGACTTCCGCATCTCTTCAACTACATAGCGGTCTCCTACCGCAGTTACAACCTTATTAATACCTTTAGCATCCAAGGCTTTATGGAATCCTAGATTGGACATGACCGTCGTTACGATGGTGTTATCTTTTAAGAGGCCCTTATCAGAAAGGTAGGTTCCAATGATGTACATGATTTTATCACCATCGACTAGGTCCCCATTTTCGTCAACCGCAATCAAACGGTCACTATCACCATCAAAAGCCAAACCAATAGCTGCACCAGACTCTCGAACAGCCTCCTGCAAAGCCTCAGGATGGGTAGAGCCTACTTGATCATTGATATTAAGACCATTTGGGCTTTCTCCAATAACTGTTAAACGTGCTCCTAAGTCAGCAAAGACTTGGCGGGCACTTGTAGACGCTGAACCATTCGCAGCATCTAGAGCCACGTGCATTCCTTCAAGCTGGGTTCCAGTTGAAACTAAGTATTCTTGATACTTACGAAGTCCTTCAGGATAGTCCATTACCGTTCCAAGACCTTCCGCACTAGGACGAGGAAGAGTATCAGACTCCGCATCCAATAAGGCTTCAATCTCTAGTTCACGGTCATCGTCTAATTTATAGCCGTCATTTCCAAAGAATTTAATCCCATTGTCTAAGGCTGGATTATGACTGGCAGAAATCATGACCCCAGCACTTGCACCTTCAGAACGAACCAAATAAGCTACACCTGGTGTCGCGATGACACCGAGTTTATAAACTTTAATCCCTACAGATAGGAGACCTGCTACGAGAGCACTTTCTAACATTTCACCAGAAATACGGGTATCTCGTCCCACGAAAACAAGGGGAGTTTCTTTCTCATGTTGGCTGAGAACGTAACCTCCGTATCGACCGAGCTTAAAGGCCAACTCTGGCGTCAATTCGACGTTTGCTTCTCCACGGACTCCGTCCGTTCCAAAATATTTACCCATTATGATAATCCTTTCGATGATTCTTTATTAATTGCTATTATTTGATGAGGAACTAGATGAGGAGGAGCTAGAACTTGTCTGTTTCAACTCAACCTTCATGTATAGTTCTGATGGAGAGATAATAACTGGTAAATCATTTCCCTCGCTATCTACTGCCTTCAAGGAGACGGTTGCCGTATAGGTATTGTTTAAAAGATCTCCTTCAGGGAAGATGGCTTCTACATGATCAACTTTGGCTAAAGTGTCCTGGTCGCTGGTTACAGAGACCTTATCCTCAGAAAAAGTAACATGTGAGAGACTCCACCCTGGGGCAATTTGTTTGTCTGGTACCGTGACAGAAACATCAAACTTTTTCGTTTTTTTCTTACCAATTTTTGCAGTAACTTTCTGAGGTTCGATGGTTGCAGTCAATCCTGAAGGCAGGTCTTCGACCTTTAAGGTGATTTCATGCTGGCCCTCTTTCAGATTGCTCAGATCAGCTACCACTTTAAATTTACGAGTACTAGCCTGCATTTCTGATGCTAAGGCGACACGGTTAGATCCCTTCAGAAAAACTGTTACTTCTGAACTAATCCCGCTAACAAAATATTTACTATCGTTATATTTTACATCAATCGGAATATTGGTTAAGGTGTTCGTGTAAGTTTCAGAGCTCACTTGACGCGCACTACTGTTATTCTGGAAATTAACAGAGGTGGCAATGATGAATAAGAGACTTGAGAAAAAGACTGATGTCACAATATAGACAATTTTTCTTTTTGGAATCATTTGATACGTCCTCCAAAAATTCTTGATTTCAAATCTTTTTTTCCTTGATCTTCTGGAATAATGAAGGAACGCAATTCTTGTTCAAATTCTTCGATACTGAGGTCGTGTCTAAAGCTCCCATTTCTCGCAATGGAGATACCACCCGTTTCTTCCGAAACAACAAAGGTGAAGGCATCACTTACCTCAGACAAGCCGATTGCAGCCCGGTGTCGCGTACCGAACTCTTTTGAAATTCCCGTGCTTTCTGTTAAGGGGATATAAGCACAAGATACAGCAATTTTATCATTGGTGACAATCACTGCCCCATCGTGAAGCGGGGTGTTGGGAATAAAAATATTAATCAGAAGTTCACCCGAAACATCTGCATCGAGGGGAATACCCGTAGAAATATATTCTTGAAGGGTTCTACTCCCTTGAATAGCAACCAAGGCACCAATCTTTCGAGGACTCATATAAGCAACGGCTTTTACATAGGATTGAACCAATTTTTCTTCTGTACTAATCTGGTTGGTTGAGAAAAATTCAGTTGCTCGACCTAATCGTTCTAATCCCGTCCGAATTTCCGGAGAGAAAATCACTACCGCAGCAATGACCCCGTATGTGATGATTTGGTTGATCAACCAAGAAATGGTCGTCAGACCAATCATATTGGCAACTAACTCAAATAAGAAAAAGGTCAAGACACCACGGACTAAAATCATAATTTTAGTGCCGACAATGGCTTTTATAAAATAATACAATAACCAAGCTACTAGGGCAATGTCAATCAGGTTGACAACCACACTCCAGGGAGTGGGAAATAAACTGGCCCAATACTGGGGATTTGACAGTTGTTGGATGTTCACGATCTCATACCTACCACTTCTCTTCTAGGCTTATCGAACGGCTAACAAATTGTAGAATCTTACTAGCAACAGCAAGGCTTCTATCAAAAGGATAGCGCGTTCAAACCACTCTACATCATTATATCATGTTTCAACAGATTTTTCTGTAACCTTCTGTTGGTTTTTGTGATAAAATATGAATTATGAAGATTAAGACTAGTATGGGGCTTATTGCCGGAAAAATGAGTAGTCACCTCTTGCGCATGCTTGGACGTGGCTCTACCCTTCCTGGAAAAATCGCCCTTCAAATTGATAAAGACATTTTACAACACCTGGCCCAGAACTACGAAATTGTGGTTGTCACTGGTACGAATGGGAAAACACTGACAACAGCTCTCACTGTTGGAATTCTTCAGGAGGCTTTCGGACCTATCGTGACCAATCCTAGTGGAGCCAATATGATTTCAGGGATTACGACTACTTTCTTGAACGCAAAGGGTTCTTCTGGTCGTCCAATCGCTGTTCTTGAAATCGATGAAGCCAGCCTGTCTCGAATTTGTGACTACATCACTCCGACCTTGTTTGTAATCACCAATATTTTCCGGGATCAAATGGACCGCTATGGGGAAATTTACACAACTTATCGGATGATTTTGGATGGGATTAAAAAAGCGCCACAGGCGACTGTTCTGATGAATGGGGATAGTCCTCTTTTCCATACCCTTCCCCTACCAAATACCGTTCAATATTTTGGCTTTGATACAGAAAAAACTGCTCCCAAGTTGGCCCATTACAATACGGAAGGAATTGTCTGTCCAGAATGTCATGGCATTTTGACCTACCAGTTGAATACCTATGCGAATCTAGGGGATTACCTCTGTGAAAACTGTGGCTTCCACCGTCCTCCTTTGACAGTCGCTGTCGATGAATTGACCGAGTTAACCAATACTTCTTCTCACTTCAAGATTAACGGCACAAATTACCACATCAATATCGGGGGCCTCTATAATATTTATAATGCCCTTGCTGCAGTTGCTGTTGCCCATTATTTTGAAGTAAGTCCAGACGTCATTAAGCGTGGTTTCGACAAGAGTAAGGCTGTCTTTGGTCGTCAAGAAACTTTTAAGATTGGGGACAAGGAATGTACCTTGGTCCTGATCAAAAATCCAGTCGGTGCGACGCAGGCTATTGAAATGATCAAGCTAGCACCTTATCCATTCAGCTTGTCCGTACTTCTCAATGCCAACTATGCTGACGGGATAGACACCAGCTGGATCTGGGATGCAGACTTTGAACAAATCACTCAAATGGACATTCCAGAGATCAATGCTGGAGGGGTGCGCCACTCTGAAATTGCTCGGCGACTTCGGGTTACAGGCTATCCTGCTGAAAAGATCACAGAAATAGCTGAATTAAAAGAGGTCTTCCAACGCATCCAGCAACAGGAAACCCCTCACGCCTATATTTTAGCCACCTATACGGCCATGCTAGAATTCCGTGAACTTCTAGCTCAAGAACACCTGATTGGAAAGGAGATGAATTAATGACCTACACTTCACTACAATCCCCTGATCAGGAAACCTACCAATACGAATTGAGAATTGCCCATCTTTATGGGAATCTGATGAATACATATGGCGACAATGGAAATATCCTCATGCTCAAGTACGTTGCGGAGAAGCTTGGTGCTCATGTCACTGTGGATATCGTTTCTCTCAAAGACCGCTTTGATCCAGAAGTCTACGATATTGCCTTTTTCGGTGGAGGTCAAGACTACGAACAGACCATTGTATCAGAAGATCTACCAGATAAAAAAGAAGACCTCGAGCGCTTTATTCATGACGATGGTGTAGTCCTTGCTATCTGTGGTGGCTTTCAGCTTCTAGGTCAGTACTACATTGAAGCTTCTGGTAAACGCATTGAAGGTCTTGGTATTATGGGGCATTACACTCTCAACCAAGAAAACAACCGCTATATTGGCGACATCAAGATCCATAACGAAGAGTTCAATGAAACCTACTATGGTTTTGAAAACCACCAGGGTCGGACCTTCTTGGCAGAGGATGAAAAACCGCTGGGCAAGGTCGTCTATGGAAATGGGAACAACAAGGAAGATGGGTGCGAAGGCGTTCATTACAAAAACGTCTTTGGGAGCTACTTCCACGGCCCTATCCTCTCTCGTAACGCCAATTTAGCCTATCGCTTGGTGACAACTGCTCTAAAGAAAAAATATGGACAAGACATCGACCTAGCGACTTACAATGATATCTTAAGCCTTGAAAAAGCAGAAGAATACGCTGATGTGAAAAGCAAGGCTGAATTAGAAGAATAAGGAGACAAAATGAATAAACGAAAACTACAATATGTTACACTACTGATTTCTGTACTGCTCATTGCAATTATTTCCTTGGCCAATATGCAAACGGTGACTGTGAACTTTTTGCTGGTCCAATTTAAACTCCCTCTCATCATTTTGATTCTGATCTGTGTCCTTCTCGGTTCGCTAGTGACTTTCTTAGTCAGCCTTCCAAAAAATTTCTCATTAAAACATGAATTAAAATCTGCGAAAAAACAACTAGGACAAAAGATGTCGAGCGAAAAAGAAGAAAAAATCGAACAAATCGAAAACAAAAGCACCGATTGATTTTTTAGCATCGCTTCGGTTGTTTTCTGTAAAATAGTTTGTCTAGATCAAAAAAAGCACCAGTCGGTGCTTTTTTTCATGCTGATCTAATGACTTTTTGATGGTAGCTGCTTGGCTACTAGTTGGGCTAGGAAGGAAAAGAGAATGACGCCAGCGCCAATCAGGAGAAAGGATTCTACTCGGACGCTTGGCAACCAAGTCATCAAGCCTTTGGCAATGGGCATAAAGAGAATGGCCAGGGTAAAAATGGTGCTTAAGACCCTGCCTAGATAGTCTCCTTCCACCTTGGTTTGCACTTGGGTAAAAAAGTGGATATTAAAAATCGTCATAAAGAGTTCACAGACTAAATTTCCAGAAAAGGAAAGGAGAGGAGGAAGAGGTAAGCCCATCATGAATACTCCTACTCCTGTTAAAATCAATAAGAAGAGAAGCATCTCCATGCTTGATTTAAATTTATTGGCGATCAAGGCTCCGATAATGGACCCGATAGCTCCCAAGGTTAAGATGGTCGCATAAGCCCCCTTGACTCCGTAAAGTCGATTGGAAAAGGGAAGTAAAAACTCAAAAGCTGCAAAAAAGAAATTGACACTGGAAGCAACCAACAAGAGAAAGAAAATGTCTTTCTGCTGCCAGATGTAGTGCAATCCATCCTTTATATCAGAAAAAATATCCTTTGCCGTAAACCCTTTCTTTTCTTGAACCTTTTCTTCTTTCGGCAGTAAAGCAACCAGTACAAAAGCAATGAAAAAGGTCAGTGCATCCAGTAAGAGGGTCGCATGGAGACTGGCAAATTGTAAAATAAGAAAAGAGAACACGGGAGAAGTGACACCAATAACCTGTAAGACCAACTCCAAGTGGGCATTATAAGTCACAATCTCGTCTTTCTCTACAAGTTCTGTAATAATGGCTTTATTGGCAGTTCTAGAAAAAGCGAAGGCAATGGCTTGGACAATATTGGCAACAATCAGGGCTGCAATCATCCAACGATCGTTCCTGATAAAAGAAATGCCCAAACAAAGAAGCCCACAAACCATGTCGGTCGTCATCAAAATCTTGCGACGGGAAAAACGATCTGAGATCACGCCTCCAAATGGATTAACTAGAATGGAGGTCACAAGTTCAGAAATCTGATAAATCCCCAATACTGTCTTTCCTACCGTCCCCATCGAGGCCAGCCAGACACTATTCCCATAATCATAGAGCATATTCCCCATTCTATTGATCGCACCACGAGAAATTAACTGGACTGCATGTCGCTTCATAAAAAAACCTCCTTCATTTTCTGAAACTATTGTATCAGTTCATGAAAGAGGTTTTCATTTTGTCCCTTATTTGGGAAAAATAATAGATTGCAATTTTATAAAAGGATACCTACTGTTCTTTTGATTGAAACTGCTTAGCTACTAGCTGAGCAAAGAGTGAAAAGAGAATAACTCCAGCTCCAATCAGGAGAAAGGATTCTACTTGGACACTTGGTAACCAAGTCATCAAACCTTTGGCTATGGGCATAAAAAGAACAGCCAAAGTATAAATCGTGCTCAAGACTCTCCCCAGATAATCATCTTCCACCTTGGTTTGCACTTGACTAAAAACGTGGATGTCGAAAATGGTCACAAAAAATTCACAGACCAGATTTCCCGAAAAGGAAAAATAAGGCGGAAGAGGCAAGCCCATCATGAACACTCCGACCCCCGCCATAATCAGTAAAAACAGGAGAATTTTCATACTTGATGCAATTTTATTGGCAACAAGTGCTCCTAGAATAGACCCAATTGCACCCAGTGTTAAAATAGTCGCATAAGCCCCCTTGACTCCGTAAAGTCGATTCGAAAAGGGAAGTAAAAACTCAAAAGCTGCAAAAAAGAAATTAACGCCGGAAGCCACCAAGAGGAGAAAGAAGATGTCTTTCTGATGCCAGATATAGTCTAACCCCTCCTTGATATCAGAAAAAATATCTTTCACCGTAAACTGTTTCTTTTCTTGAACCTTAGCTTCTTCTTTCGGAAGGAATGCCACTAGGACAAAGGCAATGAAAAAGGTCAGCGCATCTAGTAAGAGGGTCGCATGGAGACTGGCAAATTGTAGAACTAGGAAAGAAAACACAGGTGAACTGACACTAACAACCTGTAAGACCAACTCCAAGTGCGCATTATAGGTTACAATCTCTTCTTTCTCTACCACCTCTGTGATAATGGCTTTATTGGCAGGTCGAGAAAAACCAAAGGCAATGACCTGAACAATATTGGCAAAAATCAGTGCCGCAATCATCCAACGATCACTTCTGACAAAAGAAATCGCCAAACAAAGGAGTCCACAAACCAAGTCGGTCGTCATCAAAATCTTGCGACGAGAAAAACGGTCTGAAATCACTCCTCCAAAAGGATTGACGAGAATCCCTGTCACTAACTCAGAAATCTGATAGATTCCTAATACCGTCTTTCCTATAGTCCCCATTGAGGCCAGCCAGACACTATTCCCATAATCATAGAGCATATTTCCAATTTTGTTAATCGCTCCACGACTAATTAATTGGACCGCATGTCGGTTCATAAAATCTCCTTTATCTCTTGCTTATTTAGGAACATTCATCTATTACAAATTTATCAAAGTGTTCTTGATAGTAAGCTACCTGCTCTGGTAGTCCCAACACATCAAAAATATTCATGGCTTCCTGCATTTGCTGACAGCCTTCTTTCTTTTGCCCCTTCTGATAGAGGGCAAATCCCTTGAGGTAATGAAAGACATTGCGCTCGTAGAGTTTAATTCCCTTGCCGATAATCTTTTCCACATAGGCTTCAAAATAACTAGCATTTTCAAAAGAACGGTGTTCTAAACAATGCTGGTAACAATTCAGAGCTAGAATCAAGACCAGTTTTCGATGGCGACCAATTTCCTTGTAGAAATCTTCACGCTCCATCACTTCTCTCCCAAGCCGAGTGACATAATCCACATCATAAAAGCTATAAAGATTGCCAAAGAGGATCAACTCATACATGGTCCATTCTTCCGTTTGAAAGAGATAATCCGCCACCTTTTCCAGATCACTTTGCTTTATCGTGTAGCTGGCATATCTCTGGCAAATCAGCCCTTGTAGCAAAATCCAGTTCAATTCAAAATAAAGGGGATTGGTCGAACTTTTAGCCTTTTCAAGTTGTTCTCCTTGAAGCCTTTGAAAACCAGTAATATCATTTGAATAGTAAAGAGGAATAATCTGAGCCATCAAGGCCACATGTTCATGGTGTTGAAAATTTCTGGCCTTGTCCATAAAATTCTCAATCGTCACATGGATATTGTCTAATATCTCAAAGAAACGCGAGACTGCTAGATCCGACTCCCCCAATTCAAAGCGGGATAACTGAGAGGTCGAGCAGGCCTCTCCTGCAGCTTCTTTCAATGAATAATTTTTACTCATTCGAAATTCACGAAAAACTTTGCCTAAATCTTCCATTTGATTACCACTTAAATTCCTTTAAGTACCTTTCTAACTCTTGCAAGTATCCTTCGTAGAATCCATGCTCTTCTTTAACGGAAAAATCTAATTGTCTTAAGTAAGAAATCAGCCAATCAACCAATAGATCATACTGATGAAGAGGTAGGCGTTTCATCTGCTCTTCAACAAAAGAAATGGCCTCTGCAAAGCGCTGCTCTTCTAAAACTTGCTGAAGATAGTGATTCCCGTTGATGAGTCTTCCTTCCTCATCCTCATACTGCCCCAAATCTAAATTCTGAATCTGTAGGCGCAAAGCTGTACCAATTATATCGGCCACACCTTTAATCTGATTCATAAACCAATCATTTTCAGTCATCACAATGTTCTCCTTAGGCAAATTAGAAAACTACACTCTCTCCGCCAGTTCTGCCCACTCTTCCATGACCGCTTCCTGTTGGATGGTCAATTGATCCAGATTGCTTTGCAATTGAACTAAATCTTCCGCATCATTGGTGCTATGCATGCTTTCGGTAATGGCTTGAATTTTTTGATCCAGCTCTTCCATCTCCGCTTCCAATTGCTCAATGCGACGAGTGATTTTACGGAGTTCCTTTTGGTTTTGCTTTTGTAAGTGATAATCATTGCTGGTGACTTCTTCCATTGAAGCAGCGGGCACAGCTTCTGCTTGCGCTGCGGCAAGGGCCTCTAACTCTGCTTTTTTCTCCAGATAATAATCATAGTCTCCTAGGTAAAGAGTTGAACCCTCTTCTGAGAGTTCTAAGACTTGGGTGGCTACCCGATTGATAAAGTAGCGGTCGTGGCTGACAAAGAGAAGAGTCCCGTCAAAATCAATCAAGGCATTTTCCAGCACTTCCTTGCTATCGATGTCCAAGTGGTTGGTCGGCTCATCGAGAATCAAAAAGTTGTTATTCTCCATGGATAGTTTAGCCAAGAGCAGGCGCGCCCGCTCTCCACCTGACAGCATGCCGACGGTTTTCTTGACATCGTCCCCAGAGAAAAGGAAGGCTCCCAGGCGATTGCGAATTTCCACTTCTGGTGTTAGCTTAAAGTCATTCCAGAGTTCATCCAAAACACTGTTGTGAGGGGTTAGCTTACTTTGGGTCTGGTCATAGTAGCCTACCTCGACATTGGCCCCAAAACGGGCTTCTCCTTTGATAAAAGGAATCTGTCCAACGATGGACTTGATAAGAGTCGATTTCCCGATCCCATTTGGTCCTACAATAGCGACCGCATTCATCTTGCGGATATCCAGATTGATGGGCTCTGATAGGACTTGATCGTCATAGCCGACAGCTGCCTCTTCTACTGTCAAAACGACATTGCCAGAGGTCTTATCAGAATGGAAGGTCATATGGGCAGACTTGGTCCCAGCTTCGGGCTTGTCTAGGCGCTCCATTTTTTCCAACTGCTTGCGACGAGACTGGGCCCGCTTGGTGGTCGAAGCCCGCACTAAATTGCGATTAACAAAGTCTTCGAGAGCAGCGATTTCTTTTTGTTGCTTCTCGTAGTTCTTGGCTTCGGTCAGGAGTTTTTGCTCTTTTTGCTCGACAAAGCTGGAGTAATTGCCGACATAGCGGTCCAAAGAATGCTTGGTCAAGTCCAGAGTAATGGTTGCTACCTTATCTAGAAAATACCGGTCGTGACTGACAATGAGAAGGGCCCCACTATAATTGACCAAGTAATTTTCCAACCAGGCGATGGTCTCAATATCCAAGTGGTTGGTCGGCTCATCCAGTACCAAAAGATTTGGCTTTTCCAAGAGCATCTTGGCCAGAGCTAAACGGGTATTTTGCCCTCCAGACAACTCTTCAATCTTCATCTGCCACATAGATTCATCGAACTTGAAGCCGTTTAAAATGGCACGGATATCTGCCTCATAGGTAAAGCCACCAGCCTGACGGAATTCTTCCGAGAGCCGGTCATAATCCTGCATGAGTTTCTCCAAATCGGCTCCAGTTTTTTCCCCCATATCGAGCTCCATCTGCCGTAAGGTTCTTTCCGTCTTACGGAGATCGTCAAAGACATGGAGCATCTCATCGTAGATGGTATTGGACGACTCAAAGCGGCTATCCTGGGCCAGATAAGAGAGAGAAAGGTCGCGTTTTTTATTGATTTCTCCTGAGGTCGGCTCTTCTTCTCCCACCAAGATTTTCAAGAGCGTAGACTTGCCTGCGCCGTTCTTTCCGACCAGAGCAATTCGATCCCGTTCATCCACTTGCAGGCTGATATTATCAAAAAGAACCTCCCCTGCAAAAGAGCGTTCAATTTTGTTGGCTTGTAAAATAATCATAGTTTCATTGTACCTTACTTTTGACAAATTGACAATTGAAGAAAAGGCCAAACGCTAGACGCGCTTGACCTTTCTTCACTTTTTAAATCGCTGAGACATTGGAAGCCATTTGACTGTACTGACAGGCTAGGAAAAGCCCGATGCCAATCACTAGCAAAAACAAGCCCCATTTGATGACGCCCTTCACAAAGCGAATCACAAGCAGGATAATCATGGAGCCAATCAGCCAAGTAATGGCCGAATGGGAGAGGAAAGCTTGAACAGCTTCCCTATTGTTCCCGAAAAATTGACGGACTCCCTCAGGAGCATAATTTTCCCAAGCCTGTTGAATGCCTAATTCATGGGAAATTACTTGCCCTTTTTGGGATATCCAAAGAAAGATTCCAGAGTTAAACACAAAGAGTGCCACTTGTTCTGGAAAGGTTCGAATAAGATACAGTATCCGTTTGATCATTCTGACTCCTTATATAGTTGACGAACAGCTTCAATATCCCTCGCTTGGATGCTATAAAAGGAACCAGCCGACTGCATGACGGACTCTTCCTCATTATGGTCCAAACCAATGGCATGGCCTAGTTCATGCTCAGCTGTATTCACAATCCGTTGATGGGAATAGTTGTACTGCTTATTTAATAGGTAATAGCGATTCAAACGAACAATCACACGTTTGAATCGATGGGTTAAAACATTGGTCTGGGATTCTGCTTCACCTGCTGCAGAAACCGTGCTATCATCCATCTCTGTTAGGAGGATATCCGCCTCTTCTTCACTGGTGACAAGTTGGAAAGTGAAGGCCCCTGTCTGATTCCAAGACTCAAGCGCTTCCTCATAAGCAAGGGTAAAGGTCTCATCCATCGCAGGATCTAGATAAACTTTTGCAGTTGCCTGATCCCACCTTGCTCCTGTAGAGGTATGGCCATCAGTTGCTAGGCCTTCTTGAGCAGATGGGCTCCCTTGACTTAGCATAGGACCAGTTCGATGAAAGTAAGCATCCACCTGCGTGACAACCGTTTGGGCCGCACGACTGACGCCGTCTATCCCGCTACCGGTTTTGCCACTAAAGAACAGAACACCAACTACTAGGGCAAAACTGAGGGCCAGGGTCCAAAACAAGCCCCAAACAAGACTCCAAATGGCCCTTATTAGAAAACGAATCATGGCTATAATAGTTCTCATAAGCTCCTCCTTTTCTTGGAAAGACCTCTGTTTAGGTCTAGAAGAGCATAGTATACCTTAATTTTCTTAAAATAAACTAAAGATTGCAGTCATGAAAAGAAAAAGATTCAGTTGACTACAAAGCCAACCGAATCCTTCTTATCTTGCTTCTTCTTTTCCGTTTAGCTTAACGATGCACTGTTACTTTTCCCGTACGATAATCCAAACTAATCCCACTCTGAACATTTGGAACAAAAACATTAAACTCTAGACTACCATCACTAGATTTTGCTTCAATTTGACTGCCGACTGGTACCAAATCATCATCCGATGCATAGTGGAGAGTCACCCGATAACGAACCCGCTTATTATTGTCTAAGGCCTTCCGAACAAGGGTCTCATAGTAATTTTGTCCTGTCGAAAAACTATCACGCGCTTGATTCGCCCAAGCTGTTTGAACCGCTATATTTTTTGGATTGCTCGTTGAGGCATCAAAGCCATCAAGCTTGCCAATCAAGGCATAGCCGAGAAGGTGTCCCCGATCAACCGCATGGTCATATTCCCCAGCTAAATTGGTTACTTGGTGCCATCCAGCTGGCGTCCAATCTACATCTGTCTGCTCTCTCTTTTGGTATTGACGAGTCGCCTTGGTCATCAAAGCGTTGGCAACTGTGGGAATTTCTCGTCCTTTTACAGTCTTTGTCTTCGTATCTGCATAAGGGAGACTCGCAACATCTGCATCCAGATTGGTTTTGTTCTGGTTAATAATGAAAGCGCCCGCTTCGTTCCATTGAATGTTCTTTCCTAGTTTCGTACGAACACCATCCGTCAGAACACTCTCTGCTAGTTCCTTACTCGGTGTTGCTTGTTGACTCGAAGTGACAACCGTTTGAACTTGAGAGTGACTAGCGACTGGCTGGGGATGACTAAAATAATCCCCGCCGATCGAGAGAGCTGCAGCCACCACCAAGCCTAGTAAGGTTTGTCCCGATTTTTTCATTTTAAGTGGTTTCTTTTGATTGTTTGCCACAATGATTTCCTCTATTTCTACTGAATTGGAAAGAGCCTGGGATCACGATCTCAAGCTCCTCTTTTTGATAAATAGTTACTTACCTGTAAATTTCTGAAGGATTTCCTTCCATGTATCTGGCGAGAGAATAGACCAAGGATCCTTCCCATTACCAATGATACCATATCCAATGACCAAGCCAAGAGCGAAGACAATCGCTAAAATAGTAAGAACCAATAGGACGATTCCCAATTGTTTTCCAATTGCTTTTAATTTAGTTTTCATCATCATCTTCCTTCACACGACGTACATCTGCTCCAAGAGCCACCAATTTCTCATGGAATTTAAAATATCCACGGTCAAGGTGTGTTAACTTGCTAACTTTGGTTTCTCCCTCAGCTACAAGCCCCATTAAAATCAAGGTCGCACTAGCACGCAAGTCTGTCGACATCACTTCAGCCCCTTGTAAGCTAGCTCCACCTTGGATGCGGGCTGTATCTCTCATAATGTCTGAGTGTAAGCCCATCCGACGCATCTCTTCCAAGTGTTGGAAACGATTTTCAAATACTGTTTCAATCATAGTCGATTCACCAGAGGCCATGGCCATCAAAGCAGTAAATTGAGCTTGCATATCTGTAGGAAAACCTGGATAAGGCAAGGTTTTTACCGTCACTGGTTTCAATTTAGAGACATCTGAGCGAATGCGAATACCATTTTCTTCTTCCGTTACTTCAACACCCATTTCTTGCATCTTAGAAAGAAGAGGACGGTTGTGTTCCCAGATAGCATCCTCGATTAAAACGTCTCCACCTGTCATGGCTGCACCAACCATGAAAGTGCCTGCCTCAATTCGGTCTTGAACGACATTATGAACCGCTCCATGCAGGCGATCCACCCCAACAATCGTCAAGGTTTCTGTCCCAGCTCCACGCACCTTAGCGCCCATCTTATTCAAAAGAGAGGCCAAATCCACAATCTCAGGTTCGCGGGCTGCATTTTCGATAACCGTAGTTCCATCTGCCAAAGTTGCTGCCATCATGATATTTTGGGTGGCACCTACAGATGGGAAATCCATATAGATATGCGCTCCATGAAGACGATCTGCTTTTGCTTCAATATAGCCCGCAGTTTGAGTGATCTTCGCCCCCATAGCTTCCAATCCCTTCAAGTGCAAATCGATTGGACGACTACCAATGGTACATCCACCCGGCATGGAAACTTTGGCATGACCATTCCGAGCCAAGACAGGACCTAATACGACGATCGAAGCCCGCATCTTGCTGACATATTTGTAAGGCGCTTCTTCTGTTAATGGTTGAGTTGCATCAACGACTACTGTATTGGTCTCTTCATCAAACGTCACTTGAGTGTTCAAGCCACGAACGACATTATTCATGGTAAAGACATCAGATAAAACAGGAACATTGGTCAAAGTCGTTGTTCCTTCACTGGCCAAAACAGTTGCTGCTAAAAGGGGAAGGACGGCATTCTTTGCTCCTTCAATCTTCACAGTTCCAACTAGGCGATTTTGACCACCGTTTACAATAATTTTATCCATACTCGTTATTACTCCATTTCATTCAGTCACGACTACTATCATACCATAAATTCATCAAAAAAGAAGCTAAAAGTTCCCGTTAAACAACTGCCGACTGAATTCATAGATACTGATAAAGAAGCTACTCGTCAAATACCCTAAACTAATGCTGATCAATAGAATAAGAAGACGAATTTTCAAGGCTGTATCAGCACTTACCTTTAAAAAACGCTCCCACTGAACCACCGTTGAAAGAAGGTGGTAGGCAAAAGAAATAAATAATAGGTGACTGCAAAAAGTAAAAATCATTTGAATCATACCTCTATTATACCACAAGAAAAAGTTTCCCTTTATATTCTTTAGATTCAAAAAAAGAGAGTGGGACAGAAATCGGTTATTCGTTAGAATTCGATTTCGTCATCCCACCTCCGCACAGTTGAGTAGGGCTGTAAAAGCTGATGAAATCAGCGTAGTAGAAGCCACTCAACCACTGTGTATTGCGCGACAGTCCAAAGACAATTGAGAGGCTAGGACTTTTGTCCCAGCCTCTTTAACTTTTTATAATCGATTTCCGACATTAATCCGGTTAATAGCTCGTTGAAGGGCAATTTTTGCACGACGCTCCATATCAACAGAATGTTGATCTTTGGCCTCTTCAAGGGCTTTTTCAGCACGCATTTTTGCACGCTCAGCCCGGCTAACATCAATGTCTCGAGCGCGTTCCGCCGAATCCGCTACGATGGTAATGACATTATCTGCCACTTCAATAATCCCACCATTGACTGCAATCCAATCAATATGTTTGTCATCGTCGACACGACGAACCTTGACTTGGTCTACAGCCAAAACCGCAATGGTATTGATATGATGAGGTAAAATCCCTAATTCACCATCAATTGTCTTGACAGATACAAATGCGGCATGATGATCATAAACCAGTCCATCCGGTGTAACGATTTGGACGTTCATTTGACTCATCTTTCACCTCTTCTTAGAATCCCATTTTCTCAGCTTTCGCAATCACATCTTCGATCGAACCGACACCACGGAAGGCATCCTCAGGCAAGTGATCATGCTTCCCATCCAAAATTTCCTTAAAGCCACGAACAGTTTCTGCAACCGGTACATAAGAACCTGGTTGACCAGTAAATTGTTCCGCCACGTTAAAGTTTTGAGACAAGAAGAATTGGACACGACGGGCACGAGCCACCAAGGTCTTTTCATCATCAGACAATTCATCCATCCCCAAGATAGCAATGATATCTTGCAGTTCATGGTAGCGTTGAAGGACGCGTTTGACCTCAGAAGCCACTGCATAGTGCTCTTCTCCGACGATGTCTGGAGAAAGGGCACGAGAGCTAGATGCCAATGGGTCAACGGCAGGGTAAATCCCTAATTGTACCAATTTACGCTCCAAGTTGGTCGTTGAGTCCAAATGGGCGAAGGCTGTTGCTGGGGCAGGGTCTGTATAGTCATCGGCTGGCACATAGATGGCTTGGATCGATGTAACAGAACCTTTATTGGTTGAGGTAATCCGTTCTTGCAATTGTCCCATTTCCGTTGCCAAAGTAGGTTGGTAACCAACGGCTGATGGCATCCGTCCCAAAAGGGCTGATACTTCTGAACCGGCTTGGGTGAAACGGAAGATATTGTCGATAAACAAGAGAACGTCCTGACCTTCCACATCACGGAAGTATTCCGCAATAGTCAAACCAGTCAAAGCTACACGCATCCGTGCTCCTGGTGGTTCGTTCATTTGTCCAAAGACCATGGCTGTTTTTTCGATAACGCCAGATTCCTTCATTTCCCAGTACAGGTCATTCCCTTCACGGGTCCGTTCTCCAACCCCTGTAAATACAGAGATCCCACCATGCTCTTGGGCAATGTTGTGGATCAATTCTTGAATTAAGACGGTCTTTCCAACTCCGGCACCACCGAAGAGTCCAACCTTCCCACCTTTCAGGTAAGGGGCCAAGAGGTCAATGACCTTGATCCCTGTTTCAAGAATTTCTTCTGAAGTAGAAAGCTCATCAAAGGATGGAGCTTTTTTATGAATGGATTCACGAGGAGCATCTTCTGGAAATGCTTCTTCCAAGTCAATGGTATCTCCCAAGACGTTAAAGACCCGTCCAAGAGTTTCTTTTCCGACAGGTACAGAGATTGGACGACCAGTGTCCAATACTTCCATCCCACGAGTCAAGCCATCTGTTGATTCCATGGCAATGGTGCGAACGACACCATCCCCAAGTTCAAGAGCTACTTCAAGAACGACTTTTGATTTTTGTTGGTCATTTTTATAGACTACAAGCGCATTATTAATCTCAGGGAGTTTATCGCCCGCAGCAAAAGCTACGTCAACGACAGGACCTACAACCTGAGAAATTTTGCCTAAACTCATGTCATTCTCCTATTCTATTAAGTTTCTAAGCTTGTTAATAACTGCGATCAAGCTTATTTATTTATTTATTGTTAAAATGTGCATCGAATCAACTACTCAAGCGCACTCGCTCCTGCAACAATTTCCGTAATTTCTTGCGTAATGGTTGCCTGACGAGCTCGGTTGTATTGAATGGTCAATTCATCAATTACTTTCTTGGCATTGTCTGTTGCGGTTTGCATGGCCATCATACCGGCAGCATTTTCAGCTGTTTTGGCATCAATAATGACTCCATAAATCATACTTTCCGCAAACTGTGGAAGCAATTGATCCAAAATCGCATCACGGTCTGATTCCAACTCCAGATTCAAGATATAATCTTCATCTGCTTCATTGGGGTCCAAGTCAATAATCGGAAGCATTTGCTCTACCCGCAATTGACTGGTCAAACTATTGACGTGGTGATTATAACAGACATACAATTCATCAAACAATTCATTTTGATACATTTGGACTGTCTTGTTAATGATCTTCCACACTTCATCAAAGCTTGGTTGATCCGCTAGGCCACGTAGTTCATAAACCGGCTGAATGCCTCTTGCTCTAAAGAAATCTGCCCCAATACTTCCAATACAGATGACTTCAAAATCCTCACCCGTTGGATGGTATTCTTCCTTCAATTCCATGACTGACTTGAGGATAGAGGCGTTGTAGCCTCCCACTAGTCCACGGTCAGAAGTGATAACAATATAAGCAGACTTTTTGACAGGACGACTCTTTAAAAATCGATGGTACTTAGCATTCTCTGCCTCGTGTCCATGTAAGAGGTCTGTCAATAGTTTACGAACCTTAGATGCGTAAATTTGGAAGTCCTTGGCAGCTTGCTCAGACTTCCCAAGTTTGGCAGCAGATACCATCTGCATAGCATTCGTAATTTGACTGGTATTCTTTGTCGATGCAATTTTATTTTTGATATCATTTAAAGAAACTGCCATCTGCCACTCCTATTTCTATTTGAAACTTGATTGGTTGACAAAATCAGTAATCACTGCATCCATTGTTTCTTCACTTGGAAGATCTTTGGTCGTACGAATGGTTTCATAGATTTCTGGATGATGCGCTTCTACAAAGGCAAACAATTCCTCTTCAAAGCGAAGGATATCATCAACTGGTACACTATCCAAGAATCCATGTGTCAAAGCATACAAGATCACCACCTGTTTTTCGACAGTTAATGGTTCATGGACCGGTTGCTTCAAGACTTCTACAGTTCGGCGACCACGGTTCAATTTCGCTTGAGTCGCAGCATCCAAGTCACTACCAAATTTCGTGAAGGCTTCCAATTCACGGTATGAAGCAAGGTCGATACGAAGGGTACCCGCAACTTTCTTCATAGCCTTGATTTGGGCAGCTCCCCCTACACGGGATACAGAAGAACCTGCATCAATGGCTGGACGAATACCAGCATTGAACAAACTATCTTGCAAGAAGATTTGTCCATCTGTGATCGAAATTACGTTAGTCGCGATATAAGCAGAAATATCCCCTGCTTGGGTTTCAATAATTGGAAGGGCAGTAATAGAGCCCCCACCCAATTCATCTGAAACTTTAGCTGAACGTTCCAACAAACGGCTGTGGAGATAGAAGACATCCCCTGGGAAGGCTTCACGTCCTGGTGGACGACGAAGAAGAAGGGACAATTCACGGTAGGCTACGGCTTGTTTTGACAAATCATCATAGACGATCAAAACATGTTTACCGTTATACATGAACTCTTCTGCCATAGCAACCCCGGCATAAGGTGCCAAGTAAAGCAATGGAGACGGTTGAGAAGCCGAAGCGGTTACCACAATCGTATAATCCATGGCTCCGTATTTACGAAGAGTTTCTACTTGCGTACGAACTGTTGATTCTTTTTGACCAATCGCCACATAGATACAGATCATGTCTTGATCCTTTTGGTTCAAGATGGTATCGATGGCAATAGAGGTTTTCCCTGTTTGACGGTCTCCGATGATCAATTCCCGTTGGCCCCGTCCGATTGGAACGAGGGCATCAATGGCTTTCAAACCGGTTTGAAGGGGCTCTGAGACAGATTTCCGTTGCATAACACCAGGAGCTGGTGTTTCAACTGGACGGAAGGTATCTGTTACGATGTCTCCCAAGCCATCCACTGGTTGACCAAGAGGATTGACAACCCGACCAATCAAGGCATCCCCGGCAGGGACTTCCATGATTTTACCAGTCCGACGGATCGAGTCTCCATCACGAATATCCGTGAAATCACCCAAGATGATAATCCCGACATCCGTTGTTTCTAAGTTTTGGGCCATCCCGTATGAGCCATTTTCAAAGATCAACAACTCACCACTCATGGCATTTTCAAGCCCATGAGCGCGAGCAATCCCGTCACCAATGTAGGTTACAACACCTGTCTCAGTGACGTCAAAGTTTGGCTTGAAATTTTCAATTTGTTGCTTAATTAAAGCGCTGATTTCTTGTGCGTTAATCGCCAAAATTCACACCACTTTCTATTTCAATTTAGATTTTATAACTTGCAATTGGTGTTTGAGACTGGTATCCAACGTTTTATGATTGGCTGTCACGACAAAGCCACCAATTAAATCTGGATCGATCTTTTGTTGGATCGAGCGAACTTGAACCCCAAATTTTCTTTCGATAATGGGTACTAGCTTTTGCTCTTGAATGGGATCCAAACCTGCAACTGTCGTAACTGTGACGACAAAAGCGTTGCTCAGTAATTGAATCTGCTCCAAACAAACCGTTACAATGTCATAAAATAAGGCTTCACGATGATTGAGAATCACCACTTCAATCAAATGGTCGAGTAATTGTGAATCAGAGGGTTGAAAAAGCCGTAGACTTTTTGCTTTCTCTTCATCCTCTACACCGATATGAGCTAAGAAGTTCGCAAGTCCAGTCTCCTCAAGAATGCCCTTGATTTGGGTCAATTTTTCAAAGACAAGATCTTGTTCTCCTTTTTCAAAGACCAATTGAACAAAAGGCTGGGTATATTTCTCAATCACCATCAGTTGCTTTTTGTCCATTAGGCTTCTCCTAATTCATCAAGATAGCGATCGATCAGTTGGCGTTGACCTTCAGTATCCAGCTGTTGGCTCAACAATTTGCTGGCAAGATTGACAGTGAGATCTGCCACATCGCCTTTGATACTGTTCAATGCTTCTTCTTTGTTATGCGCAATTTCTTGTTGCGCTTTTTCTTTCAAACGTACTGCTTCTTGAGTGGCTTCTGAAAGAATCTGAGATTTGTTCTTTTCTGCAGTTTCCTTTGCATTTTCGACGATAGACGCAGCTTCTTTGCGGCTACCTGCCAACTCTTCTTCACGTTTACTTGCTAGTTCCTCAGCTTTTTGACGAGCTGCTTCTGCTTCATCAATATCATTGGTAATTTTTTCAGCACGCGCATCCAAAATACTGGTAATATTGCCCCAAGCATATTTCTTTACTAAAAAGATTAGTAATAGGAAGGAACCAGCGATCAGAATAAAGTCACCAATAATGGTACCAATAGTTAAATCCATCTTCTACTCCTCCTCTACTTACTCTTCCTCACCGTTTATTTTTTTACCAATGTACATCGAAGACAACATGGTAAATACATAAGCTTGGATACATGAAATGAAAATCGAAAAGGCTGTCCATAACATGCTTCCAACAAAGGCTGCTAGATACCAATAAAAGGCCAGTTGCGACAAGCTTAGTAACAAGGATGCTAAGACTTCACCAGCAAAAATATTCCCGTAGATCCGAATCGCTAAGGATGCAAAATTAGTCACCTCTTCTAGGAGGTTCATCGGGGTCATAAATCCTGGTGTTGCAAAAGCCTTCAAGTATTCCTTAATGCCTCGGCGACGAATTCCTTCCACATGAGCAATCAGGGTGATCAAAAATGAAAGAGATAGGTCATATCCAAGGTTAGCCGTTGGGGAAGTCCATAAGTTATAACCGTTTGTTGTCTGAATTTTTGCCATCAAGCCAATATTATTGGCTACCAAGATAAAGAGAAAGAGAGAAAACAAGAATAAAGAGTAATCCTTCATATAATGTTCCCCAATGTTTCCCTTGGTAAAACCGATAACAAAATCATAAATCATCTCCAGAGCATTTTGCTTGCCCTTTGGACGAAGGGTCATTTTGCGACTTGCCCAATAGACAAAGGCAAAGACCGTCAAAACAGTTACAAGAGACATGGCAAGTAGGGTCAAATCAAAGGATACTGGTCCAATATTTAGGGTTGGATTCACACTTTCTTCCAAGGTTTGACACCTCCTTTTCTAAATAGAGTTGTCTATTTAATAACGAAGGCCATGGCCAAAGTTACAAAGAAAGTACCTTCGACAAAGGCAACACCAAGAATCAAGAGACTACGCAATTGACCAATAATTTCTGGTTGACGTGATGCAGATTTGAACAGATTGCTCATCATCAAACCTTCCGCAAGTGACACACCAAAACAGGCTAAACAAAGACCTAAAAATGTTAAATTCATGATGAATTCTCCTTTTATAAATTTTACTCCTTTAGTTTACTCCTAAAAGATATAATAGTCAAATGTTTGCCTAGAAAGAAAACGTTTTATAGCAATTCTGTTACTACTTTCAAAATTCCTCTTGTCACTAGCTTTCAAAAGATTCTAATCATTTTTAGACGCTTTGTCTATTTTTGCTTTCAATAAAAATTTATACTATTTTTATCAGCAGGAGACCTAATTTTACCAAACATAAAAACTCATCTGCTCAGCAGATGAGTTCTTCGATTATTTGAAAATCGAGGTTTTGAAACTGTCCGTTTCTTGTAGCAATTTCTTAAAGACTTTCTCTTTCAGTGAAACAGTATTGTCAAATTTGACAGAGCCGTTACTTAGGGTTGCTTTATCTTTATCCACTGCTTCAGCAAATGCACGTTTCAAGTCTTCATAGCTATTGTAGGTTTTACCGTCGATGTCAATAGATTGAATTCCTTTTTTAGCGTTATTCACTACTTCTTCGAAGTAAGCTTTATTCCAATCTTCAAGGTTATTAAATCTACCTTCAGAAATTTTCTGAATAACGAAATCATCTCCTAGAGTGGCAAGTCCAGCTTGTTTGGATTCTTGTTTATACTTGTTTGAAGCATATCCTAGGAAGCCTTTTTCATAGCCATAATAGCCCCAAATTCTAAAGGTATTGTGTTTAAAGGACATAGCTCCTGGAGCCCCTTCACTGGTGTTTCCACCATAGATACCCGTCATCATTGGCACAGTCACATAGGCTGAACCAAAGTCTGATGGATTATAGACTCCATTTCCAGGACCACGGTTGGTCATGAAGTTGTTGGTAATGAGGTCATCTACTGTATGCAAAGCAATGGCTTTTTCCTCATCACTCAAAGGACGGACCTTATCGAATTGATTCTTGGTGTTAGCTCCTCGGTATTGTTTATCGACCTTCTTGAACCAAGCATTGTTCAAGTCCTGACTGCCTTTATTGAGGACAGCTTCTCCTTCTAGATAATCCAGAAGCATGAGCGTATCATTATAGCCCTTCATGTAACGATCAATTTCGTCACGTGAGGTGAGGTCATTTGGATTGGTATTGTACCATTGGTTGCCATCGTTTGGACGTTCATAGGCCATGTTGAGACCTAAGGCTTTGTATTCCCCATTTGGATTGGATACAGATGGGGTTTGGAGCATTCCTTGGGCAAAGGCTTCAATATCTGTTCCTTCGCGGTGTCTCCAACCACCTAAGTAAACCATACGGTCATTGACGTGCGTCGTTTCGTGCGTAAAGGCAGAAACCCCAAAATCACTGATCATATCCGTTACCATGAAGAAGACGGAATCGTCTTTATAAGGATTTCCGTAAATTCGAGCTACAGCCCCCATCCGCCAATCTGTCGCATGGTAACGATCGGTAGGCCCGTACAATTCACGGACTGGAGCAACATCTTTGCCACTATCTGTATGTCCATAACGATCTGTACTAATGCCTTTATAGTTTTGGTTATCAAGGACAGGGGTCGGCACCATATTATTGCTTTTCAAGAGCTGATTGCGAACCTTATCCGTTGCTAGACGAGACCAGAAATCTAGGTAATTTTGTTGCCCTTTAGCGACCTTATCAATTTCCGCCTTGAAGGCATTTCGTTCCGCTTCAGTGTTCTTACCGTATTTCTCGAAGGAACTGTAGGCAATGGTATTGTAGGTTGAAATCAAGAACATATGGGCATCTTTTAAGTTCAAGAGTGGTAAAATCATCTTGCCATGCACATCGTTATTTAAGCCTTCGTAAGCTCTGTGTTTCTTATCCGCAAACTCAGGAGTTGTTGTTGCTGGTTCAACGATATAGACATTCTCTTTGGTTGCTTTGATGAACCAATCATTTAGGTCTTTGTCTTCTGTGAATAGACGCATATTATAGTCTAAGAAACTATTTAACTCGCCTATACCGATAACTCCTCCGATAGCTTCGCGATAAGCTTCTAAAGTTCTATCGCCTTTAATATTACTTTCTTTAGAACCAATCTGAATCAAGAAGTCTAATACATCAACATTCTTCCCATAGAAGTCTGGTTTAAACAACATGAGTTGCTTGAGATTGACATCATCGAATTTCACCCCGTAATAACGGTTGAGGTAAGAGAGCCCCAAAAGAACTGCCGCCTTGTTGTCATCAATTTTCTTGATAAGGGCCCGTTTGGCAGCCTCATCTGTGTTTAATTGATGGTCCTCATTTTCAACCAACTGTTTCACAAAATGGGTCAAATGATCCTTCACTTCTTTGAAGGATTCTTCCAGATAGAGGTTCTTAATGGCATTGACTTTATTTGGACCAGTTCTACCAAGGTGCGTGTAGATTGGATCAGATTGTAATTCTACAGGACTTAATTTTTCAACAATAGCACTAATTAGCTCAGTCCGGTCTTTGTCAACCATATTTGGCGTGTAGACCACTTCACCAAGTTCTGCTACACTGTACTCTTTCACTTGTTTGACTTTAGAATCTTTCGGTGAAATGCTAAAGATATCTTTTGTCTTATCCGAGTAATGGATCAGAATGTGGTCGGCATCAGCCAATTCTGTGACAAAATCATTGCCCTTCATGGCCGTCACAGATAAGACTTCCTTGGTCAAGAGAGGACTAGCCGCAGCCAATTTGTTTCCTTGGTCGACAATCCATTCTTTATTATAGAAAGGCTGTAATTTTTCTATATTGCGGTAAGCAAGTTCGCGAGCGGCGTCGTAGCCATCAATTGCCTTGTATTGATCCTCTTTGTTAACAAGGTTATTGAGCTTGTCTTCAATCGGTTTGTCGCTGGTGAATGTATTAGCAGTAATCCCCATTGCTTCAATTTTATTCTCAGCTTCTGCAAGGGAAATGCTAGGGATTTTACGGGAGTTGTTATAGGTTTTCTTACCTTCACTCACGTCCTCCACACTGTAATTCCGTTTGGTTCTTGAATAGGTGAAGTAATCATCTGCATCGATATCCGAGTGTCCGAAAACCATCTCACCTGTTTTGACTTTCATCATGGTGATGTTGTCTTCAATGGCACCCAAGGCCCAGTTGGTCCCCAGTAATCCACCAGATTGAACCGCTTCTTTCAGCTCGATAGAACCTTTAGCAACTGAATTTCTGAGAACTCCTTCTTTACCTACTGTGTGGTTATTTCCACCGTTTTGAGAAGAATAAACTAAACCTGCAGCTTTTGCTTTATTACCAGTAATTTCAGCATCAACGTAAGCTTTTTCTACGATACCTTTCCAGTTCTCGCCAACAACACCTGCTAGATAGCCACCTTTATTCCCAGCAGCGTGCAGTTTACCGATGAAGGCAACATTACTTACCTTCCCACTGCCATCAATTTTATTGATAATACCAGCTACATCGTTTCCCCCAACAACATTACCTGTTACTTTAACATTTTCGACAGTCGCATTATTCTTGATAACATTTGCAATTGGTGCTACTCGATCTACCGTAGGTAGGTCGATAGCGATGTTTTCAAGCAGAAGATTCTTAACCGAACCACCTTCGATGTTCCCAAATAATGGTCTCGTAATGTTATGAATAGCAAATTTATTACCTTCTGTACTTTCCAAAATTCCCTTGAAGGCATTGGTCACATAGGATTTTCCTGCTGGTTGGACATTGGCTGCATTCATATTGCTACCAATCTTAAAGGTTCCAGTCGGATTGGCTTGCATGGCTTTTACAAGTTCGTTGAAATTGTAGTAGACATCACCTTCATGAGCTTTTGGTTTCGCAATATAGTGGACATAGTCCTCATTGAACTGGTTGTCTGCAGTCCGTTGGACCAAATCTGGAGCTTTGGCTGTTACTTTGTAGAGGGTCGCGCCATCAACCGTCACTTCTTCGATTTTATCAACGGCTAGTTTCGTGACCTTATTATCATGAGTAGTAACCTTTAAGTAATAAGGTTTTACATCTGAAGGTGTTTCTGACAAGAGGCTACGATCGCTCTCAAGGCCTTGGTCATCCACGCTAATCAGACTGGTTTCCTTGATGTTTTTGATTTCAACTTTTTTAAGGTCAAGTCTTAATGGTTCTTCCTTAAGGACTTCTTCTTCATCCCCATTTCCACGATCATAGACCATGGTCGTCGCAAGCGTATAATCCTTGTAGTAGTCTAAATCCAGTAAGGCAGCTGCTAAATCAGCCTCTGAAAGGGCAAAAGTTTTCACAACTTGATCACCCTTCTTCAACACAGCCTGGATGGACTTGATGGTTACCCCCTCTGGTTTGTCTAACTGATAGGTAGCTTTAGCACTGCGCTTCAATTCTTCCTTATCAACCTGAGTCAAGGTCAAGGTTGGCTTAGCTAGTTCTTTGGTCCCTTTTTTAATAATTTGATCTTGAGCTTGTTCAACGACTTCTTCCGAAACCGTTGGAGCATCCGCAGTTTTTACACCTTTAATGGTCTTATAGACCTTGGTGATTTTCTTCTTCCCATTTTTTCCTGCTTGGGAAACCGTTTCGCTTCCTTTTAGCAGGGTGGCATCTTGTTCGGTTACCGTCTTAAATGGAATTTCCTCAAAAGCAACTTCCTCTGTTTGCCCTTCAATCGCCTTGGTCCCACGACTAATTTTTTCTGTCACAGGTGCTTTTACCGTTTCAGTTGTTGTGCTAAGAGGCTCACCAATAATCTCGCCATTGACCGTTTTATAGACACGGCGAACTTCCTGGCTACCTGCCTCTCCTTTCTGAAGGATACTTTCTTCATCAGTATAGCGATTTGCATCTGCTACATATTCGGTTTCATACGGAAGGACCACTGTTTCTGTAACCGTTCCTTCCGTTATTTGGTAAGCTGGATTCTCAGGCTGAATCGGGGCTTCACCTACATGGCCTTCTTCTTGCGTTCCCTTAGCTTCCACAACACCGGTATAAGCTGGATTTTTTGGTTGTACAGGAGCTTCCCCTACATGGCCTTCTTCTTGCGTTCCCTTAGCTTCCACAACACCGGTATAGGCGGGAGCTTCTGGCTGTACAGGAGCTTCACCAACATAGCCTTCCTCTTGCGTTCCCTTGGCTTCCACAACACCGGTATAAGCTGGATTTTCTGGTTGTACAGGAGCTTCACCTACATGACCTTCTTCCTGTGTTCCCTTGGCTTCCACAACACCGGTATAAGCTGGGTTCTCTGGCTGTACAGGAGCTTCACCTACATGACCTTCTTCCTGTGTTCCTTTAGCAGTTACAACTGGAGCAGGTTGAGGACTTGGTTGACTCTCCTCCTTTGTTCCAATGGCAATTATTTGTGGAACTGCTTCTTTTGTTACAGTTCTTTCAAGTACTTTGCGGACTTCCTGACCATTTACCGTACTCACTTCTATTAAAACAGTTTGTTCCCCATTTTGCCCAGCTCTTAGAACCCTTGTTTGACCTTTGGTCAACGTAGGATCTGTTTGTTCTACAGTTTCAAATGGAATACTTTCTGTTGATACTTCAACTTTTGGATTTTCCACTACAGGGAAAGTAGGACCTTCTTTTGGTGTAACCTGAGATAGAGTCTCCTCTTTCGTTGCAGATTGATAGAGACCGGATATGGCCGGCTTTTCTTCAACTTTCACGACAGGCGTTTGCCCATCCAATTTAGGAGTAGCTGAATATCGGAGATAGCCGACATAGTCATAACCTTCAATCGGAATAACACCATTGGCTAATTCTTTACTGCTTGCAATGGAAAGAGTTTGATTGTAGCTTCGTAATTCAATATTTTGCAAGGCCGCTGCATCGATAGACAAGAGCAGACTCTGCCCCATGGAACCAATTAATAAAAGTCCCATTACTTTTTTACGGTGCTTCTTAGACAGCAAAAGAACTGCAAAGGATGCAGTCGCTAAACTAAGGCCTGCCATCGCCAGTTCAGTCGTCCCTGTTTGTGGCAGTATACCTTGGCTAGCTGTTTTCTTCCTATACACCAGATAAAAGGTATCTTCGTTTTGATACTCTTCCGGAATAGCATGAATCACCTGGGCTTGTTCTTCGGGTGTTAACTCATTTTCCGTAACATAGCCTAAATGAACTGTCGCTTCTCGTGTCAGTTGATCTGCTTGTACGGATGGTGATCCTAATAGGCTAATTGCAAAGAAAAAGGCTCCAATAGCAACTGGTCCTACTCCGACAGATAATTTTCGAATCGAATACTTCGTAATCTTTTCAACAGCTTTTCCTGTTTGTTTCATCCTATAACTTCCTACATAGTAATATTAGCACATCATAAGAAGCCACATTTATTTTTGGAGTAGATACTCCCTTTCTCTAAACTAGCTTCCTGTGATTTTTTACCTTTACCTATCTTATCTTTTTTCAGTGATTTTAGCAACATATCTTACTCAGATTTCTTCCTTTTTTTGATTCCCTATATTTTAGTAGTAAATTTTTCCTTCTACAAGCCAAAAAGAGGCTGGGACAAAGGTCCTAGCCTCTCAATTGTCTTTGGATTGTCGAGCAAGACGCAGTGGTTGAGTGGGCTCTACTACGCTGATTTCATCAGCTTTTATAGCCCTACTCAACTGTGCGGAGGTGGGACGACGAAATCGAATTCTAACGAATTACCGATTTCTGTCCCACTCTCTCATTCATCTTATAATGATTGATAGAGATCAGCATAGTGTTGACTAGCTGTATCCCATGAGAAGTCACGGCTCATGGCTTGTCTTTGGAGACCAAGCCAAGCCTCCTTATCATGAGTATAGACTGTCAATGCTTGATCTACAGCCCAGTTTAGCCAGTAACCAGAAAGGTTGTTAAAGCTAAAGCCAGTACCACTACCATCAAGCACATTATAGGCTTGTACTGTATCTCGAAGTCCTCCTACCTCGTGAACCAATGGTAGCGTGCCATAGCGCATGGCCATCATTTGAGATAGTCCACATGGTTCAAAACGACTTGGCATCAAGAAGACATCAGAAGCAGCATAAATTTCCTGCGCTAACTGGACATCAAACATAATATTGGCAGAGAGTTTATCTGGATAAGCTTGACCAAACCAAGAAAAGGCATGTTCAAAGCCAGGATCTCCTGTTCCCAAAAGAACGATTTGGATATCCTTTTGTAAGAGGTTATGTAATTCTTCAACTACCACATCAAACCCTTTTTGGTGAGTCAAACGAGAAACGATTCCAAACAAGGGAACATCATCACGAACCGGAAGTCCGACACGTTCCTGAAGAGCTCGCTTACTTGCTGCTTTTCCTGATAAATCATCTTTACTGAAATGATAGGTCAAGAGCGGGTCTGTCTCAGGATTGTATAGGTCTGTATCGATTCCATTCACAATCCCCGTCAATTTACCAGATTCCATGCGCAAGATTTGATCAAGGCCACAACCATATTCAGCTGTCCTGATTTCATAACTATAACTTGGTGAAACAGTGGTCACTCGATCAGCATAGAGGATCCCAGCCTTCATCCAGTTCAAGCAATCCTTCCACCGAAGGGTACCATCTTCGTAGCGCTCAAAACCAACTCCAAACAGATCCCACAACATTCCTGGGTCAAACTGACCTTGGAACTCCAGATTATGAATGGTTAAGACAGACTTAATCCCATTGTAAGCTTGAATCCAACGGTATTTCTCCTTTAGTAGGAAAGGAATCATGGCTGTATGATAATCATGAACATGGATGATGTCAGGAATAAAGTCTACTCGTTCCATCATCTCAAGCGTTGCCAATTGGAAGAAGGCAAAACGCTCCCCATCATCAAAATCTCCATAGACGTGTCCTCTAAAGAAGTACTTTTGATTATCAATGAAGTAAAAGGTAACACCATCTCTAAAAATACGTTTTACCCCAACATACTCACTTCTCCAACCTACCTTTGTAGTAAAGTGTAGCACATCTTCAATCTGATCGCCAAATTTCGCCTCCACCATATCGTAATAAGGAAGGACGACACGGACATCATGTCCCTTTTTAGCCAAGGATTTAGGAAGTGCCCCAATCACATCTCCTAGGCCCCCTGTTTTTGAAAAGGGAGCTCCTTCAGCGGCAACAAACAATAATTTCATTATCCAATATCCTCTGTAATCACAGCACCTTTTTTAATCACAAGAGGTGCTTCTTTGGTTCCACGAATGGTTACACCAGTCTCAACTACGACGCCCTTGTCAAGAATCGCATGCTCTACGACAGCTCCCTCATGGACAACGACTCCCGGGAATAAGAGACTGCTACGAATTTCTGCCCCCTTGTGGAGATGAACACGACGAGAAATGACAGAATCATGTACCAAAGCTTCGACAATGCTTCCTGATGCAAATTGCGAATTCTTAATTTGCGAACCAGGAGCATAGTAAGTTGGCTCTTCATTTTTCACCTTGGTATAAACTTTTTGATTTGGTGAGAAGAGAGACATGAATTTATTGGTTTCCAACATATCAAGATTAGCGCGGTAGTAGGATTCAACAGAATGAATATTGGCAATATAGCCAGTGTATTCGAATGCGAATGCTCCGTATTCAACCGCCAAATCACGTAGGATATAACGCAATTTTTCTGGATGTTCCTTGTGAACCTCTTGTTCCAATTTTTCAATCAACCATGGTGTATCAACGATAAAGATATCCGTTGACATATTATAGAGAGCATCTGGATCTGTTCCATCAAACAACTTTTGTCCACGTACATGATCTGTCTCATCGATTTCTAAAACCGCATTTACTTCAGAGATGTCACGATGATGCATCTTTTTGTAGACCACTGTGATTGGTCTGTCAACGGTATTGTGCAAGTGGAAGACTTGGTTCAAATCAATGTTTACTAAGATATCACAGTTAAGAGCGACTGTCTGGTTCGAACCAGAGCGTTTCAAATAGGTCAATAGTTGCTCATAATATTCCTTGCCAACGTTTGAACTTTCTACTGGAGTGTTGTAGATACCGAGATAGTAGTGGCTCAAAAGAGTTGACAAGCCCCACTCACGACCAGAGCGAATATGGTCAAAGACAGAACTGATATTTTCTTGCTGGAAGATACCAAATACACTACGGATTCCTGCATTAGCGAGGCTAGAAAGCGGGAAGTCGATCAAGCGATATTTCCCATCAAATGGCAGACTGGCAACAGGACGATGATCTGTCAATGATGACATATCATGGAAGCCTACTGTGTTTCCTAAAATAGCTGAATACTTATCAATCTTCATCTGTTGCTACCCCCACTTTTTCGTTATATCCAACGACTTGTACTTCTTCCGTTCCATCAATGACAACACCTTCTGAAACAACTGCTCCTTCACCGATAATAGCACGTTTAATTACAGCACCTTGACCGATAATGGCACCACTCATGACGACAGAATCTTCAACGACTGCACCTTTACGAACTTGTGCTTCCGTAGACAAGATAGAATGTTTTACTGTTCCGTCTACCAAGCACCCATCCACTACCAAGGAATCTTCAATATGGGCATGTTCGCCAAAGAAGTTTGGTGGTGAAATCAAGTTACGAGAATAGATCTTCCAGTGACGATCACGGCTGTCCAAGGCATTGTTTGGATCAATGTATTCCATATTCGCTTCCCAGAGAGATTCAATAGTTCCCACGTCTTTCCAATAGCCCTTGAATTCATAAGCATAGACGCTTTCTCCAGATTCAAGGTAAGTTGGAATAACGTTTTTACCAAAGTCAGACATATCCATGTCACTCTTCTCTGCAGCTACTAACATGTTGCGAAGACGAGACCAGTCAAAAATGTAGATCCCCATAGAAGCTTTTGTTGATTTTGGCTCTGCAGGTTTTTCTTCAAATTCGACAATTCGATTGTTGGCATCCGTATTCATAATTCCGAAACGACTAGCTTCTTTTAAAGGGACATCCAATACAGCTACGGTAAGGCTGGCATTATTGTCTTTGTGAGACTGAAGCATTTCGTCATAGTCCATCTTGTAGATATGGTCTCCAGAAAGGATCAACACATACTCTGGATTGATGCTATCGATGTAGTCGATGTTTTGGAAAATCGCATGACTTGTTCCTTCAAACCAACGATTTCCTTCACTTGCAGAATAAGGTTGAAGGATAGAAACCCCAGTATTAATACCATCAAGACCCCAACTAGAACCATTTCCGATATGGTTGTTTAAGGCAAGCGGTTGATACTGAGTAATCACGCCAACATTGTGGATACCTGAGTTGGCACAGTTGGATAAGGCAAAGTCAATAATACGATAACGTCCCCCAAATTGCACTGCAGGTTTGGCAATGCTTTGAGTGAGTTTTCCAAGGCGAGTTCCTTGCCCACCAGCAAGGATCAGAGCTAGCATTTCATTCTTCATTGATTACTCCTTTTTGGATTGACGAGACCTTCTTCCCACTTCTGAGAAGAGGTGCTGTAACTTCTTCTACAAAGTTAGGAATGGGATCATAGACTGCGATCAGTTGATCACCAACAACTATTTTTTTGTTTTAGACACATTGGAACGAAGTTTACGTTTCACTTTCCATACACTAGCTCCAAGAGCCGGTAAGGTGAAGGTCAAGGTTTGTGGATAATCTTTCCATAATCCCTCTTGAGTCTTCACTTCCTGGTTGTGCTCTTTCCAGACACCTCCCCATTTCTCTAATTCTGTATTCCAAATTTCTTCATAGACTCCAGCAACAGGGACGCCGACTGTAAAGTCCTTGCGCTCTACTGGGGCCATATTAAAGATACATAGCAGATGATTCCCTTTTTTATCCTTACGAGTAAAGGTCAAGACACTTTGATCTCGGTTATCTGCATCAATAATCTCAATACCATCATAGCTATCATCAATTTCCCAGAGCATCTTGTTATCTTTGTAGAATTGATTGAGCTGTGAAGTAAACTCTTGCATCTTGCGGTTCATGTCATCTTCCAGATTGGACCATTCTAGCTGTTCTTCAGACTTCCATTCTAAGAATTGGCCGAACTCTGAACCCATGAAGAGCAATTTCTTACCTGGGTGACAAATCTGATAGGTCAAGAGGTTTCGCAAGCCAGCGAACTGGTTGTAGCGATCTCCCCACATCTTATGCATAAGACTCTTCTTCCCGTGGACCACTTCATCGTGAGAAAATGGCAACAAGAAGTTTTCAGAGAAAGCATACATAAAGCTAAAGGTCACCAAGTTAAAATCAAATTTCCGATAAATAGGATCTTCCTCGTAGAAGCGAAGGATATCATTCATCCAACCCATATTCCACTTGTAGTCAAATCCTAAACCACCATACTCTTCTGGACCAGTAATCTTGGTGCCAGATGAACTTTCCTCCGCTACCATGATAACATCCGGATGTTCTGATTTAATCACAGCATTCATCCGCTTAAGGAAATGGATCCCCTCATAGTTGAGATTTCCACCATCAATATTTGGTGTCCATGGTCCACTATCATAGTCTAAGTAAAGCATGTTGCTGACCGCATCGACCCGAATTCCATCCAAATGATAAAACTCAATCCAGAACTTCACACTAGAGATGAGGAAGGATTGGACCTGGTTTTTCCCTAGGTCGAAGTTCAAAGCTCCCCAGCCATAGTTGTGGGCACGATGATGGTCTTGGTATTCAAAGGTTGGTGTTCCATCGTAATAAGCCAAGGCATCATCATTGATGGTAAAGTGTCCTGGAACCCAGTCCACAATCACCCCGATGTTATTCAAGTGACAGGCCTCAACAAAATCCTGAAACTCTTCCGGTGTTCCGTAGGTATGCTCTAAGGCAAAGTAACCCATCAATTGGTAGCCCCAACTTAATCCAAGCGGGTGAGCCATCACCGGCATGAACTCCACATGGGTATAGTTCATTTTTACCAAGTAAGGAATCAAGTCTTCCTTCAACTGAGCAAAGGAATAAGGGCTTCCATCTTCGTTGCGTTTCCAAGAACCTGCGTGAACTTCATAAATATTTACTGGACGAGATCTAAAGCCAAGTTTTCTCCGTCTCGCCATCCAGAGTCCATCTTTCCATTTCCGCTCAGGAATCTCCGTAATGACTGCTCCAGTACCCGGACGTTTTTCCATGCGGACTGCTAAAGGATCCACCTTCATCAAGCGATGGCCATTTTGTCTTGTAACATGGAACTTATAGATATCGCCAACTTGAGGTGCAGTTGTAAAAACTTCCCAAACACCAGCTTCGTTTCGCACCATAGGAATTTCATTTTCTTCCCATTGGGTAAAATCACCTACTAGGTGTACTGCCTGAGCATTTGGAGCCCATACACGGAAACTATACCC
Organism: Streptococcus sp. AM43-2AT; assembly: GCF_003603405.1. Taxonomy (NCBI): domain Bacteria; kingdom Bacillati; phylum Bacillota; class Bacilli; order Lactobacillales; family Streptococcaceae; genus Streptococcus; species Streptococcus sp. AM43-2AT. Next base: position 726,461 of record NZ_QTND01000001.1, read on the forward strand.
TTCCACACCATCTACTTGCTCTTTATGAGCCCCTAGATAATGTTGAAGATGAAAGTTCTCCCCAGTTCCAAATGTATACAATGCTTGTTTCGTATCCATTCACTCACCTCTCTCGCTTTTATGTAAGCGCTTCCTATTAGTATTATTCTACTATAAATAGTTGAAATATTCAAGATTTTTTCTTGAATAATACGATGAAAATTTATGAAAAGAATTTGAAACTTCCATTATTTCCCTGATATTTCCTAAAATAGATTCATAATTGTTCAGCTTTCAAACTATCTTTCCAATATTATACTATAAAAATAAGTGTAATTAAAGCTATTTCCGAAAATTTTTAGAAAATTTAGATTTTTTTGTTTTGATATAGCGACACCTAGTCCATTTTTGTTCAGCTACTTCATTTAAAGAAACAAATACAGGTTTAAAATAAAAAAGCTATCACCTCTTCCGAGGTGATAACTTTTATCAGATTTTTAACATCAATAGTCTACGTTCACGTATTCTTTAGAAAGTTCAAGAACTTCTTCCATTGTTGAACATTCAGTAAGAGCACGGTTAGCGTATTCTTGCATCTTAGTTGTATCCAATTTCTTCATCAAGCTACGTGTACGAAGGACTGAAGTAGCTGACATAGAGAACTCATCCAAGCCCATTCCGACAAGAAGTGGAACAGCCGTTTGGTCACCGGCCATTTCACCACACATACCAGCCCATTTACCTTCAGCATGAGCTGCTTTGATCACATTGTTGATCAAACGAAGGATTGATGGGTTATATGGTTGGTAAAGGTATGAAACTTGTTCGTTCATACGGTCAGCAGCCATTGTGTATTGGATCAAGTCGTTTGTACCAATTGAGAAGAAGTCAACTTCTTTGGCAAATTGATCAGCTAGCATTGCTGCTGCTGGGATTTCAATCATGATCCCTACTTCGATGTCGTCAGCAACGGCAACACCTTCAGCAACCAATTTCGCTTTTTCTTCTTCCAGAATACCTTTAGCAGTACGGAACTCTGTCAACAAAGCAACCATTGGGAACATGATCCGCAATTTACCGTGAACAGATGCACGAAGCAAAGCACGCAATTGTGTACGGAACATTTGGTTACCTGTTTCAGAGATAGAGATACGCAAAGCACGGTAACCCAAGAATGGGTTCATTTCTTTAGGAAGATCGAAGTAAGGAAGTTCTTTATCCCCACCGATATCCATTGTACGAACGACAACAGGTTTACCGTTCATACCTTCAAGAACCGCCTTGTATGCTTCGTATTGGTCATCTTCAGTTGGGAAGTCTTGAGAATCCATGTACAAGAATTCAGTACGATAGAGACCAACAGCTTCTGCACCATTTTCGTTCACACCTTCAACGTCTTTAGGTGTACCGATGTTAGCAGCCAACTCGAAGTGTTTGCCATCAGCTGTCACTGTTTTCGCATCTTTTAAAAGAGCCCATTCAGCTTTTTGTTTGGCATAAGCTTCACCAGCTACTTTAAAGGCTGCAATTTGTTCTTCACTTGGGTTGATGACTACTTCACCAGTGATTCCAGATACGGCCAACACATCACCATCTTTTACAAGATCTGTAATGTTATTTGTACCAAGAACCGCTGCGATTTCAAGCGTACGCGCCATAATCGCTGAGTGACTTGTACGACCACCAATGTTTGTAACAAAAGCTTTAACAAACTGTTTGTTCAATTGAGCGGTATCGGATGGAGTCAAGTCATGCGCAACCACAATTGCTTCTTCATTGATGGTCGCAGGGTTTGGCAATTTTTTACCAAGCAAGTTTGCAAGAACACGTTTGGTCACGTCGCGAATATCTGCTGCACGTTCTTGCATGTATGGGTTATCTTCCATTCCTTCAAAGATGGTGATAAACATGTCTGTAACTTCTTTTAAACCAGCCTCAGCATTCACCTTCTTCGTGCGAATTGTTTCCTTGATCTGACCAACCATTTCAGGGTCAGAAAGAACCATCATGTGAGCATCAAATACTTGTGCCGCTTCCTCACCAAGGCTCGCTACTGCATTCTCCCGAATAAGAGAAAGCTCGTTTTGTGAAGCTTCTAGAGCTGCATCCAAACGAGCTTCTTCTGCATTTGTATCTTCAACTGAGATCGTTTCAAATGACAAGTCGGGTTGAACAAGTAGATATGCCTTAGCAACGGCAACACCATCAGATGCTGCAATTCCTTTAAGCATTTCTGTCATGTTTATGCCAATCCTTCTTTTTCCATTGTTTCAGCGATTGCTGCAAGAGCATCATCAGCGTCAGCACCTTCAGCTGAGATTACAACGTCAGCTCCTTGACCAACACCAAGGCTCATAACACCCATGATTGATTTCAAGTTAACTGATTTACCTTTGTATTCAAGAGTAATATCTGAAGCAAATTTGCTAGCAGTTTGAACCAACAAAGTTGCTGGACGTGCGTGGATACCTGTTTCTGCCACGATGTGGAAATCTTTAGAAGCCATAGTTTGACTCTCCTTTTAAAATTAGTTTTGAGTTATCTGTGATAACCCTTACAATTTGCTATTATATCATCTTCTCCAATATTTTTCAAGATTTTTATCACACACTTACTGAAAATACTTACAGGAAGCACTCAATTTTTCTCTTCTTTTGAACTGCTTTTTTACTTTCTTCTATTAAATAAATAGAATTAGTTTCACGGACACAGTATATAGAATTTTAGGAAAAAGATAGGAATTCCTTTGACTTTAAAAACCTATATTTTATCACGTTTTCCTCAATTTTCACTAATTCTTACAATACTACATATTGTGGTATCTTCCGGTATAGTTAATTTATGTGCACAATATTTAGTTAAAACTCTTGACAAGGAAAAACCTTTTGTTTATACTAGATACAGATTTATGAATTTAGAGGAGTTAGATCACATTATGGTGACAATTTATTCAAAAAATAATTGCGTTCAATGTAAAATGACCAAACGTTTTTTAGATACCAATCACGTTGAATACCGTGAAATTAATCTAGATGAGCAACCTGAGTTTGTGGACCATGTGAAGAACCTTGGTTTCAATGCTGCGCCAGTTATCCAAACGGCAGATGAAGTCTTCTCTGGCTTCCAACCAGCTAAGCTCAAAAAATTATCTTAACATTATCAAACAGGATCTGATTGGTCTGGGGAATGAATTATTGTAGTCCTTGACTATGGTGTTCCCTGGCCCTTTTACTTGTACAGGGGAGCTTGCCTCCCCTTTGTTTTTGAACTAGAAAAAGGAACATTATGGGATTAAAATCACTTGAAGACGTAACCTACTTCCGTCTTAATAATGAAATCAACCGTCCAGTAAACGGTCAAATCATGCTTCATAAAGACAAAGAAGCCTTGGATGCTTTCTTTAAAGAAAATGTTGCGCCAAATACTATGGCCTTTGATTCAATAACGGATAAAATCAACTACCTTATTGAACACAACTATATCGAAACAGCTTTTATCAAGAAATATCGTCCAGAATTCTTGGAAGAACTTTATCAATTTATCAAAGACCAAAACTTCCAATTCAAGTCCTTCATGGCTGCCTATAAATTTTATAACCAGTATGCGCTGAAAACAAATGATGGAGAATACTATCTCGAAAGCATGGAAGACCGCGTCTTCTTCAATGCTCTCTATTTTGCGGATGGAAATGAAGACATTGCCAAAGACATCGCAAATGAAATCATCCACCAACGCTACCAACCTGCTACTCCTTCTTTCTTAAATGCTGGACGTGCCCGCCGTGGAGAATTGGTTTCCTGTTTCTTGATCCAAGTAACAGATGATATGAATGCGATTGGACGCTCTATCAACTCTGCCCTTCAACTGTCACGTATCGGTGGTGGGGTTGGAATCTCTCTCAGCAACCTTCGTGAAGCTGGAGCACCGATCAAGGGTTATGAAGGAGCTGCTTCTGGTGTCGTTCCAGTTATGAAGCTTTTCGAAGATAGCTTCTCTTACTCTAACCAACTTGGTCAACGTCAAGGGGCGGGGGTTGTTTACCTCAACGTCTTCCACCCAGACATTATCGCCTTCCTTTCTACTAAGAAAGAAAATGCCGATGAAAAAGTCCGGGTTAAGACTCTCTCACTTGGTGTCGTCGTACCAGACAAGTTCTATGAGTTGGCTCGTAAGAACGAAGAAATGTATCTCTTCAGCCCATATTCTGTAGAGCGTGAATACGGAGTGCCATTCAACTACATCGACATCACTGAAAAATACGATGAGTTAGTCGCTAATCCAAACATCCGTAAGACAAAAATTAAAGCCCGTGATTTGGAAACAGAAATTTCTAAATTGCAACAAGAATCTGGTTATCCGTATGTAGTCAATATCGATACTGCTAACCGCGCAAACCCAGTTGATGGCAAAATCATCATGAGTAACTTGTGTTCAGAGATCCTCCAGGTTCAAGAGCCAAGCTTGATCAACGATGCTCAAGAATTCATTAAAATGGGGACCGACGTCTCATGTAACCTTGGTTCAACCAACGTGGTCAACATGATGACCTCACCTGACTTTGGTCGTTCTATTCGTGCCATGGTTCGTGCTTTGACCTTTGTGACAGATAGTTCTCACATCGTCGCTGTTCCTACGATCGACCACGGAAATAGCCTAGCGCATACCTTTGGTCTTGGTGCGATGGGACTTCATAGCTATCTTGCGCAACAATTGATCGAGTACGGATCACCTGAGTCTGTTGAGTTCACTAGCATCTACTTCATGCTCATGAACTACTGGACCCTCGTGGAATCAAACAACATCGCGCGTGAACGTGGCGTTACCTTCCACAACTTTGAAAAATCAGACTACGCAAACGGCACTTACTTTGATAAGTACACGACTGGAGAATTTGTTCCAAAATCAGAGCGTGTCAAAGAACTCTTTAAAGACATCTTCATCCCTAGTGCAGAAGATTGGGCTGAACTTCGTGATAAAGTGAAAGCAGATGGTCTTTATCACCAAAACCGTCTTGCTGTGGCACCAAATGGTTCTATCAGCTACATCAATGACGTGTCTGCTTCTATCCACCCAATTACACAACGGATTGAAGAACGTCAAGAGAAGAAAATTGGGAAGATCTACTATCCTGCAGCAGGATTGTCAACGGAAACGATTCCTTACTACACTTCTGCCTACGATATGGATATGCGGAAAGTCATCGATGTCTATGCTGCCGCAACTGAGCACGTAGACCAAGGGCTTTCACTGACTCTCTTTATGCGCAGTGACATTCCAAAAGGACTTTACGAATGGAAAACTGAAAACAAACAGACCACTCGTGACTTGTCTATCCTTCGCAACTACGCCTTTAATAAGGGAATCAAGTCTATCTACTACGTCCGTACCTTTACAGATGATGGTGGAGAAGTTGGCGCGAACCAATGTGAAAGCTGTGTCATCTAAGACACTCTGATCCACTGCTACCAAAAGTCGGTCCGCCGACTTTTTGTGCGGGATGCTAACAATTGTGTTAGAATAACAATGATTGTATGATCGAATGAATTAGAAAAAGAAAGAGATTTCAAATGGAAACTTACTACAAAGCCATTAACTGGAATGCCATCGAAGATGTCATCGATAAATCTACTTGGGAAAAGCTAACCGAACAATTCTGGTTGGATACACGGATTCCTTTGTCAAACGACTTGGACGACTGGAGAAAGTTATCTCTCAAAGAAAAAGACTTGGTCGGTAAAGTCTTTGGTGGATTGACACTCTTGGATACTATGCAGTCCGAAACTGGTGTGCAAGCCCTTCGTGCAGATATCCGTACTCCCCACGAAGAAGCTGTCTTTAACAACATCCAATTCATGGAATCTGTCCATGCTAAGTCTTACTCTTCAATCTTTTCTACCTTGAATACCAAGTCAGAAATCGAAGAGATTTTCGAATGGACCAATACCAATCCTTTCCTTCAGAAGAAGGCAGAAATCATCAATGAAATCTACCTCAATGGAACTCCTCTAGAAAAGAAAGTAGCCAGCGTCTTTCTTGAAACCTTCCTCTTCTACTCTGGTTTCTTCACACCGCTCTACTATCTCGGAAACAACAAGTTAGCCAATGTGGCTGAAATCATCAAGTTGATCATTCGGGACGAATCTGTTCACGGAACCTATATCGGCTACAAGTTCCAACTCGGATTTAACGAATTACCAGAAGAAGAACAAGAAAAACTCAAAGAATGGATGTATGACCTGCTCTACACCCTCTATGAAAACGAAGAAGGCTACACAGAGAGCCTCTATGACGGTGTGGGCTGGACTGAGGAAGTCAAGACCTTCCTTCGTTACAACGCTAACAAAGCCCTCATGAACCTGGGACAAGATCCACTTTTCCCAGACTCAGCAGATGATGTCAACCCAATCGTCATGAACGGAATCTCAACCGGTACATCCAACCACGACTTCTTCTCTCAAGTCGGGAATGGTTACCTTCTCGGTGAAGTAGAAGCCATGCAGGATGACGATTATAATTACGGACTATAAGTCAAAAACCTTTCCAGACGGAAAGGTTTTTTGTTGCAATCTTTTTCTGATTGGAGCCGCTTCTTTTTTAAAATAAGAGGTTGGACAAACATCCAACCTCTTCGATTCTTACAATTTACTTGCTACGGCATCCAACAAGTCTTGAATCTTGGCTTGGTTGCTTCCTCCTGCCATGGCCATGTCTGGTTTTCCACCACCACGACCATCGACGATTGGAGCCAATTCTTTGACAAGGTTTCCTGCATGGATGTCTTTGCTCTTGCTTGCTACGAGAAGGTTAACCTTGTCACCGATAGCTGCGACAAGAACAAGCACATCAGAGTAGTCTTTTTGTTTCCAGTTATCCGCAAAGGTACGAAGTGCACCTGCATCTGATACAGAAACTTGACTGGCAATGTAACGGTGGCCGTTTGCTTCTTGAACATTCTTGAAGACATCGCCTGCTGCCGCTGCTGTTGCTTTTTCCTTCAATTCAGCATTTTCTTTTTGCAATTGACGGAGTTGTTCTTGAAGGCCTTCCACCTTGTGAGGAACTTCTTTGAGTTGAGGTGCTTTCAAGGTTGCTGCGACTGCTTTTAGGGCATCTTCTTGTTCACGGTAAGCTTCGAAGGCTTCTTTACCAGTCACTGCCAAGATACGACGAGTTCCTGATCCAATCCCTTCTTCTTTGACAATCTTGAAGAGTCCGATTTCAGAAGTATTGCCAACGTGGGTACCACCACAGAGTTCCACTGAGTAGTCTCCGATAGTGACAACACGGACTTCCTTACCATACTTCTCACCAAAGAGGGCCATAGCACCCATTTCCTTGGCTGTGTCGATGTCTGTCTCAACAGTTTCCACTGCGATAGCTTCCCAGATCTTCTCATTGACTTGTTGCTCAATAGCACGTAATTCTTCTGGAGTTACGGCTTGGAAGTGGGTGAAGTCAAAGCGGAGGAATTCTACTTCATTAAGTGAACCTGCTTGAGTTGCATGGTGGCCAAGGATATTGTGAAGAGCCGCATGGAGCAAGTGAGTGGCTGTGTGGTTCTTCATGACACGGTGACGACGATTGCTATCGATGGCCAAAGTGTATTCTTGGTTCAAAGCAAGAGGTGCAAGAACTTCAACAGTATGAAGAGCTTGTCCATTCGGTGCTTTTTGAACGTCTGTCACTGTCGCTACGACGTTACCTGCAGCATTCAAGATTTGACCGTGGTCAGCTACTTGTCCACCCATTTCAGCGTAGAATGGAGTTTCTGCAAAGATCAGAGATGCAGTTCCTGCAGATACAGCTTCTACTTCTGCATTGTCCGCTACGATAGCCACCAACTTAGAAGACAATTGGCTAGCATTGTAGTTGAAGACACTCTCAACTGTAATGTTTTGAAGGGTTTCATTTTGCATACCCATAGATCCGCCTTTGACAGCAGATGCACGCGCACGTTCTTGCTGCTCTTTCATGGCTGCTTCAAAGCCTTCACGGTCTACAGTCATACCAGCTTCTTCAGCGATTTCTTCTGTCAACTCCACTGGGAATCCATAAGTATCATAGAGTTTGAAGACATCTTGCCCAGCAATAACTGTTTGGCCTTTTTCTTTCAAGTCTGCTACGATGCTTTGGGCAAAGTGTTGACCTGAGTGAAGAGTGCGGGCGAATGACTCTTCCTCGCTCTTCACGATTTTTTCAATAAAGTCACATTTTTCAAGCACTTCTGGGTAGTAGCTTTCCATGATTTTACCTACAGTTGGAACCAATTTGTAAAGGAAAGGTTCATTGATGCCCAATTTTTGACCATGCATAGAAGCACGACGGAGGAGACGACGAAGGACATAACCACGACCTTCATTTCCTGGAAGGGCACCATCACCAATGGCAAATGAAAGCGAACGGATATGGTCAGCAATGACCTTGAAGCTCATATTGTCTCCATCTTGGTCGTAGACCTTACCAGATAATTTCTCAACTTCACGAATGATTGGCATGAAGAGGTCTGTTTCAAAGTTAGTCTTGGCCCCTTGGATCACTGCTACCAAACGCTCTAAACCAGCGCCCGTATCAATGTTCTTGTGTGGCAACTCCTTGTACTCGCTACGAGGTACAGCTGGGTCCGCATTGAACTGTGACAAGACGATGTTCCAGATTTCGATGTAACGGTCGTTTTCGATATCTTCTGCAAGCAAGCGAATTCCAATGTTTTCTGGGTCAAAGGCTTCTCCACGGTCGAAGAAGATTTCTGTATCTGGTCCAGAAGGTCCAGCACCGATTTCCCAGAAGTTATCTTCAATTGGGATCAAGTGACTTGGATCCACGCCCACTTCGATCCAGCGGTTGTATGAATCTGTGTCATCTGGATAGTAAGTCATGTAGAGTTTGTCTTTAGGGAAGTCAAACCACTCAGGACTTGTCAAGAGTTCATAAGCCCAAGTAATGGCTTCGTCACGGAAGTAATCTCCGATTGAGAAGTTCCCCAACATTTCAAACATAGTATGGTGACGTGCAGTCTTCCCTACGTTTTCGATATCGTTGGTACGGATGGCTTTTTGCGCATTGGTAATCCGTGGGTTTTCAGGGATGATGGTCCCATCAAAGTATTTCTTAAGAGTTGCAACCCCTGAGTTGATCCACAAAAGAGTTGGGTCGTTTACTGGAACCAAGCTAACAGATGGTTCTACTGAGTGGCCTTTTGTAGCCCAGAAATCAAGCCACATTTGGCGGACTTGTGCACTAGATAATTGTTTCATGTTTTCTCCTCTATTTATTGTTTTCTATTGATCGGCTTAAGAGCCATTCTCCATCATTTCTACATAGTCAATGGCAAGACACAAGGAAATCACGAGATTAGCATATTCCTCTTCATAGACGGATACCTGATAAGTCGACGTCATGGTAAAGACTTGTTTGCTAATCTCTGCAACCAGCTGGTCGCGATCATCCAATAACTTGAAATCCAAATCCCAGATATTGCCTTCGATGCGTAGTCCTAGGTTAGAAATATCGTACTTATCACGGAGTAAGGTTAGTTTTTTACGGATGAAAAAACTGGAGCCATCCGCCAACTCTACAGTGAATTGGGGTAAGAGGCTAAAAGGCTTCTTCGTGATATGGCTGACCTTCTGGCCTTCCACATCAAATATCGTAAAGGTTTTGGGAATTTTCAAAAATGAACCTTCTACCTGGTATTCTACCATTCCCAGATCATTTTTGATGTCAAAGCGTTCCCCTCCAAGTCGAAACTTTTGTTTCACCAGATACGTTTTCATCAGTTTCCTCCTGCAAATCCATAGGAAGGTCTTTCTGCTACTAGAAAGAATCTCCGGTAGAAATGCTGAAAAAAAGACAAGCTCACTACGAAGGGCGAAAAACCGCGGTACCACCTTCATTCAATGAACTTGTCATTCTCTTATTCTTATGCAATTGTATGATTGAGTAGCATGACTTCCTAGCTTAGATGGCTCGCAGCACCGCCATTTCTCTGGACTAAGATGACTGAAAATCAATTCTCAACTCTGCTATTATATCGTTTTTTAAAGTTTGAGTCAACTGGTAAAGAAGAGTAAGTTCTTTACTTTATTGTACACAAATTTCAAGTCCGATTTTTGAAATTGCTTCCTGAATTTCATCTAATGATACTAAGAACCATTCTTTAGGAACAAAATTCTCTCCATTTGGAGCTATTAGTTCCACCTCCAATTGTTTATCTGCAAAATAATGATGAATAGTAGTTTCAAGTTTTCTAGCGCTAAAATTTTGAACCTCAAAACTGGCTACTAATTGAACCGGAGCATAAAGATAGGTTCCTTCTCTTTCTGCATTTGCTAACCGTTTTGTAATTTGATCCTCTGTAAAACCGATTTTATAGAGATTACTGATATTGGCAATTTGAGGATTGCTACTCAAGGATTTCACCACATAGATATATCCAGTTGTAATTCGTTCACTCGGACTGATGCCAGTCATCACATCATCTATCAATTCGGTTACCATTCGTCCATGTCGGGTTCTATCGTGTAAATTTGAGACAAAAGAACGGAGTAAGGCCTTCTCATTTTCTGTACCATTTTCGTATACGAGATGAAGTTCAGCATTTGTATAGCCATTCTTGTCAGTGAAATCTTCTCCTTTAGAAACAACATAAACCATTACTCCATTATCCACATAGAACATACCAGGTTTTATTTCTTTTTCTTTTATCACATCAGACTTTCTGACTTGACGACGACCTTCACTAATTTCATCATGAACACGAGTAAATAATCCTTGATAATCTTCAAAATTGCCCATCCGTTTACGTGTTCTTGTTTTATCACGCGCTTGAATCGTTCGCTTATAACGTGAGATATCAAATAAAGATTTTTCATCACTATTCACTGACTCAAACAATTCATCTGATAAAATTTCTTTTAAACTAGTAGGACTTGAAATAGGAGTATCAGACTCAACTACATCTATTTTTAGTAGCCCAAATTCATCATAAGGTTCTAATTTTCGGATACTATCAGGAGATTTTCTAATACCGTTCAATCGTGAATACAAACTACGCTCTTTAATATCTCTGGACTTTTGCGGTTCATGCCCATTATTTTCTCTCACCCAATCAACAATTTCTATAAATTTTTCAACTTCACGGTCCGCAACTTTTTTCTCGTTAGATTTTAAAGGAGATATTAAATGTTCAAAATCAGAATCATTAAAAATATCTTCTAAATTTTTAAAATCAGTCATTATCACTATCCCTCTTCATCCGAGCTAACTGGAGCAATGCATAAGCAAGTCTCTGTTCGTACATATCATTACTTGATTTATCAGGATAGCGATTATTTTCTTTTAAAAATAGTTTAATTTGAGGATATAGAATCAAAAGTTCTTCTTCAGAAAACTCCATCTTCTGACCATCCATATAATCTTGTATTAGACGCAAAGTCGGAGCATCAATTTCACGTGATATAACTTCGTAAGCTCTTTGGAAAGGATTAATCTTATCAATCAAATCAATAGATAATTCATCAATATTCACAAATTTATCTGCCATTTTTAGAAAATCGGTTTGTCCTACTCCCACTTTCCGTTCAGCTGATTGGACTACAGATTGGGTAATGAATTGTTGACGAACCTCTTCAACTTCCTCACCACTTAAGTCAGGATAAATTTGTTTAATGATTGCCGGAATCATCTGCTTATTAATCACGTCTGCATCTGTACCTGCAGCAATCGCAGTTTGAATACGAGGCTCTTGAAGTATGCTAGCACGTAAATCATTCATATCATTTTCTATGATATCCTTTGTTCTTTGTGTACTAGGGTCTTTTAAACCTTTCACAAATATTTCTGCACCAGAAAATTTCTGATCTTCTCGGCCTTTGCGCTTGAACTTGAAATTTGGTGCTAAAACAGATTCCATTAATAAACTAGCTGTAATAGCCTTCATAACATTATTTACAGCAAAGAAAACTTCATCATCTTGAGCATCTGGTTGAGCAATGAGGTTAGTAAATTGGGCATGTGTCTTATTAGAACAATCGCGTGTTATTCGACCTATAATCTGAACAATTTCTGTCAGCGACTGACGATAACCAATCGTTAAAGCATACTCAGCAAAAGGCCAGTCAAAACCTTCTTTAGCCATACCAAGTGCGATAATAATATCTAGATCATCTAAACTAGTCATATTATTTAGATAGTCCTGTACTTTTTCACGACCTTCTTCTGTAACAAGGTCAGCAACCTTCAATACACGACCTGTTTCCTCGGTTACCAACCATAATCCCGTCTTAGGATCTGGGACTGCTTGCCCTAATTCGTCTAAAATTCGGTCAACTTCATCATACTTATCTTTGGTTGACTCACCTGAATTAACATTGGGAATATGAATAATGGTTTTCTTACTTGTATCGAGTACTTCGTGCAAAGCATCCGTATAACGACCACGATAAAAGTTATAACCCATGGCAAAACTTTTCAGATATTGGTATCCCTCCAATTGTTCATAATAAGTATAGGATACCTTGTCAAATTTTTGCTCATCTTCAGGTGCCAAAATTGGAACAGAATCTCCACGAAAGTAAGAACCAGTCATGGCTACTACATGAGCTGTTGAATTGTCTAATATGTTTCTTAAGGCATTTCCTAAAACTGAATTATCATCTTGAGATACATGATGAAATTCATCGATAGCTAAAAGAACGTCATTAAAATCACTATCAGCTAGCTGTTCAAAGGCAAAACGCAAGGTAGCATGCGTACAGATTAGAACTTTATCGTCAGGTGACTCTGAATGCATAAAGTCTACAAACTGTTTAACCTTACTTTTGCTGGTCCCTTGGTCAGTCAAATTATTTTTTGGAAATACTTCCCAATCCCAGTAAAAACCATATTCTGTCAATTTAGTTGAACGAAACGATTTTCCGATAGACCTTTCTGGAACTGCTATTATAGCTTTTTTCAGGCCTTGAGCATGTAGTTTATCAAGAGCAATAAACATCAGAGCTCTCGACTTACCAGAGGCAGGAGGCGCCTTAATCAATAAGTGTTGAGAAGTTCTCTTAGCATATACGCGCGCCTGCATTTCACGCATACCAAGTGCATTATTAGATTGACTAGCACCTGTCCCATTGTAATTGATTTCAAATATATTTGAGGTCATTTCGCTTCCTTTTCTGTCATTTCTTTGTAGAGATTCAATAAGACACTGAGCCGTTCTTCATCTGATTCAAAAGGCTTTTGCTGGTAGGCACGTTCTACGATACCATCAATTTTTTCGTGTGCTTGACGAAGACGTTCGTTCATCGGTTTATTAGCACCACCGTACAACTCAGCCAATGTTCCACCTTCTTCTTCTCGAACATCCAGCATTTCAAAAACAGCTTCCTCAAGCATATTTTTCCGAGCTTCTGAAAGTTCTGGAAGTGGGAATGTATTATAGACCAGCCCAGCTGAATAACGATAATCTGTCTTTAATTTACCACCAATTGAACGAAGCCAAACCATATGCATTTTGGATTCTAAGATACCAAGAAGCCAGATAGGAGCATTGTAAATAACCATGGCTGAATTAGATATGACCGTATCATCTCCTACAAATCCCATAGGTACATAATCTCTAGACTCTGATGAGGTACATGGAACTATAATGGCTTGACAACCTTCTATATCGCCTTTTTCATATGCTTCGTCGTATCTGATTCTCTCTACAAATTCATAAGGTTTCTCAGCTGCTAATCTTGTTTCCTTTTTTGAACTATTTTCTCGCATATTTCTCACCATCCCTACTCGTTCTGATACTAGTGGATTTAATGCGAGATTTTCATAGCTATTTTTATCTAACCAAAATACAAAACGATTTTTATCATTAATATACTCCGAACCTCCAATATATTTTTTTATATATTTTTCTAATTCAGGATATTTTGATATGATTTTATTTTTTTCTTCTTTATTTTCTATGAGCAAATGTCCACCATCTCTTGGCATATTCCCAAATTTTATTTCAGGTAATGAAGATATAGCCGATGATTTTGAAAATACTAAAATTTCCTCGCCTTCAGCAAGATAAGCATTTATATGGCTTGCATCACGTATTTCTCCATCTTCGCTAAACAACTTTTTGGCGTGTTTATTTACTCTTGATAACCCAATAATAGCTACTGTAACACCTGCATTATGTGCTGCGCTATTGTTCCATTTAAAAGATGAATAAGCAAAAGATATCTCTACCCCTAATCTAAAGATTTCAGGCCATAAAATAGCAACTTGCTGTCCTTGGTTAATTGAATTTGTAGTTACAAAAGCAATTTTTGCATTATAATTATTTATAAATTTTGCACCTTTTATAAACCAACCTGCAATGTAGTCCAAAATCCTATGACTATTTATATTTACAAATAATTCATCTATATCTTTCTTCTGCGATAAAGTTTGTTTTTGACTCCCTATATACGGCGGATTCCCAAATATATAAACTTCGTCATCTTCCTTCGCATTCAAAACAGTTTCCCAGTCAATTCTTAGGGCATTCCCACAAACGATATTCCCAGCTTCTCTTAAGGGGAGTAGTCTTGGATGGACATCAGCAAGTGCTTCTTCCATTTCCACATTCATCTGGTGTTCCGCTATATACAAGGATAGCCTTGCTACTTCATGAGCGAAATCATCCAATTCAATTCCTGAAAACTGGAATAGAGAAATCTTAGAGGCATCAGCAATCAATTCTCCTTGATAAACAGCTTTTTCATTTAAGGCTTCACGAATTTCTCGCTGTTTGACTAAGATATTAATCTCTAAACGACGAAGTTCTTTATAGGTAATGATGAGGAAATTTCCAGAACCACAGGCAGGGTCTAAAAATTTGATAGATGCCATACGAGTAAGCAAATCATCTAGCTTGGGTAAGAGTTGTCGCAATTCCTTGCGACGATGGTCCTCGCTAAAGTCACCACCTCCTATATAGTAGTCAGCTCGTTCTTCTAATTCCGTAAATGCTGCTCGTAAATTATCTAAAAACAGTGGTTTGATGACCTTCATAATATTGGGCACGCTAGTATAGTGCATACCCGATGTTGATCTTGCTTCTGCATTTGCCACCGTTTGAATCATTGAGCCCAAAATATCTGGATTGATTTCATTCCAGTTTAGCAATTCCCCTGATTCAATGAGTAATTGACGAGTCCTTTTATTGAAAATAAGGTCATGATGTGGCTCCGAAAAAAGCTTACCATTTACGTAGGGAAAATCTGATAACCACGACTCAAAATCCTGACGACTAAAGTCAGGCATATCTAAAACAGTAAATAGCTTTCTAATACACTCATTCAAGTCAGAACCATCTCCGGACGTCCTCATCTTAATAACATTTGTGAAAGCTCCCTTGGAGATAATATTTGTATCTTCTGCAAATAATAGAAAAAGAACACGAATCAAAAATAGATTAAATGATTTACCATCCGTTTCAATGATTGCTAGTTCAGGATTGATAGAAATTAGCTCATCATAAAGTTTGGTAAAACGTTCTGCCGCTTTTACATCAGCAGGATTTTCCTTCTCATAATCAATCTTTTCAATACCATTCCAAGGCAAGAAGAAATCACAATAGGCTGGTAAATCATCAAAAGTAATTGCTAAAGTTAACTCTGTCTGTGTATCCTTTGCATATAATTCTTGAAAATCTGTTGTAATAATAAATCGAGGTTTACGAGCCTGTCCCGACATCTCTTTATCAATCTCAGTTAACGCAAGAAAAGGTTGGCTTTCAACTTTACGAAAATACAATTTGTTTTTTATTATAAAATCATTAGAAGCAGTTTTACTTGCTCTTGTTATGGTCGTTTTAGTAATATCAAACAATGAAACAAAATCAACAATAAATGTCGATTTATTAAGATTTTCTACTAAAACCTTGGTTCTATCCTCAATCTCAGTGATATTTAATAACTTTTTAGCCATTAGATACCTCCAAGAAACGCAAAAAGCCTACTGTATTTTCAGTAGGTTTCAGTATATATTTTCTACATTTTTTTATTAGGTTATATATATATATATATATATGCATTTGCGTGGTCCGGCTCATTTTGAACTCCTTTAGAATTAAATTTTCAGAGATGCTATAAACAATTCTAATAACTCTCAACCTAAAACTATTATACCATGATTTCTATTTTTTCTAAAAAACGAACCAGCTGTTACTGATTCGTTTTCTTTTATATACTCCTACTTCCGAAACATCTTAAATTGTAGGAAGAGGTCGCTGTAGATTCCTGTCCATTTATGGTCAAATTTCTCATAAACTTCTAAGTACTTCATAATTTCTGCATCCGGAAAAAAGAATTATCCTTATTTAGAAGATGAGCTGCCTTCTGTTGTTGCACCAATATTTTGCATATATTGGTTGAAGGTTGCCTTGAAGGCATCATCTTTCACCTTGATATTGGCATTTGTCATTGCTTTGGCGATGATGCTACGGATAAAGTTGGCATCATTTTTACGTCCTGCCGTCAGAATTTCTTTCAAGCGTTTTTCGTATTTCTTCCAGTCAGATCCTTTTTCTTCCTTCTTAGTTACTTTAACGATATAGTAGGCACCAGCGTTGTTTTGACTAGCAGGAACAATGACAACATCAGAAATACCATTTACATCAAGCTTAGAAGCTGCTTCCTTGACACGGGTTGGAACAGTTGTTGTTCCAGAGTCAAAGGTAATTTCTCCACCCTTATCTTTGGTGCTAGCATCTGTAGAGTTTTCTTTGGCAATTTGTGCAAAGTCTGCGCCTTCAGCTTTTACACTTGCAAGAACTTCATTGGCTTTTTCTTCTGAATCCAATTTTATCACATTTGCAGTGATTTCTGGTGTATAAGTTTCAAAGGCTTTTTTATAAGCTTCGTCTGTCAATTCTTTTGAAATAGCTTGGTCAACCGCATACTCTAACAAAAGATTGCTACGGATTTGTTGTTTGTTGGTTTCTTCTGTCAAACCTTGTTGAGTGAGGTAGCTATTGAAGGCTTCACCCAATTGTTTTTTCTGCTCATCAACTTTTTTCTCAACATCTTTGTCTGAGACTTTTGACCCGTATTCTTTTTCAAATACTTTATTAATGGTCATTTGGAAAAGGTATTGTTGTGCACCTTGGTTGTGTTTGATTTCATCATAGAAATCACCAACAGTGATCGTGTCACCCTTCATGGTGACGATATCTTTGTCACTGCCACTTTTTGCACAAGCTGCTAGCGCTACGACTGATAAAAGGGTCACCGCTCCAGCTACAAATTTTTTCTTCATGTTTATTTCTCCATTCTAAAATTCACTGCTACTATTTTACCACAAAATCAAAAGAATAACTTAAATAAGTCTAAAAGCTACTCTTCTGTCGGCAAAGAAACCTTTTCCTGATTTTTACGAATCATAAGAATGCCGTCACCGAGGGGAATCAGACTGGCTGTCAAGCCAGGATGATCCAAAGTGGCGTCAAAGAGACGTTGCAATCCTCGATAGATGGTGCGTTGTCCACGACGAACTTCCATGATATCACGCGCCACATCTCCTCCTTGGAAGATATCGTCCAAAATCACGACTCCTCCAACTTCCAATCGTTTGAGAACTTCTGGAAGAAAGACGATGTACTTAGACTTAGCCGAATCCATAAAAATCAAGTCAAAGCGTTGCTCAATATGCTCCAGCAGGTCCACCGCATCCCCCTCTAAGAGGGTGATCTGCTTGCGTTGATCAAAACGAGCAAAGTTTTCTTTAGCAAAACCAATCATTTCCTCGTTGCGATCAATGGTTATAATCTTTGCATCCGGCACTTGCTCCGCCATCAAGAGGGCCGAAAAGCCGATCGCTGTCCCAATTTCTAAAATAGACTTGGGCTGCATGGTCTGCAAAAAGAGACGAAAGAAAGCGACCGTTTCATGAGGGATAATGGGAATATTTTCCCGACGAGCAAATTCTTCGAGCTCCTTTAAAGCATCGGTTACCGGTGCTTGGCGCTCCCGCATGAAGGAGACAATTTCCTCCTTCACAACTGGGCGGCGCATATTGTGGTTAGCATTTTTACTATAAGACTCAACCATCCTAGGCCAATCCTAATTTTTCAACCAGGGCCTCAAATTCATTGAGACGACGTTCAAAGACTTCAAAGGCTGCATTGAGGTAGTCTTCTTTTTCCATATCGACACCCGCCTTGCGGATCACGTTGAGTGGATAATCAGAATTTCCGGCCTTCAAATACTCTAGGTATTTGTCCTTATCTTCCTGTGTTCCATGCACAATTTTCTCAGCCAAGGCAGAGGCTGCTGCAAAACCAGTTGAATATTGGAAGACATAGTAGTTATAGTAGAAATGAGGAATACGAGCCCATTCGTATTGGATTTCTGGGTTGTCTTCTTTTGAAAGACCATAGTATTTCTCGTTCAAGTCTGCATACAACTCATTCAAGAATTCGCTGGTCAAGACTTGTCCTTCTTGATCGGCCTTGTGAATCGCATGTTCAAACTCCGCAAACTGGGTTTGACGGAAGACTGTACCACGGAAGCCATCCAAGAAGTGGTTGAGAATAGCAAAACGAGTTTCATCATCTTCGACTTCTGCCAACAGTTGCTCGGTCAAGATATTTTCATTGGTTGTTGAAGCAATCTCAGCAAGGAAGATAGAATAGTCCCCATAGACATAAGGTTGAGTTTCACGGGTATAGCTGGAGTGCATACTGTGGCCAGTCTCATGCACCAAGGTGAAGAGATTGTCCAATGTATCTTGCCAGTTTAACAACATAAAGGCATTGGTGTCGTACGATCCACCTGAATAGGCCCCTGAGCGTTTTCCTTGGTTGACATGGACGTCAATCCAACGTTCCGTGAAGGCCCGCTTCACGCGTGATAGGTAGTCCTCACCAAGCACCGCCAAAGCCTGCTCAGACTTGGCAAGGGCTTCTTCATAGGTGAACTTGTAATCAGTAGAAGACAGTGGTGTGTAGACATCATACATCTTCAAATCTTCAATTCCCAAGATTTTTGAGCGGAGTTTCACGTAGCGTTGCAAGAGTGGCAAGTGTTTGTTAACCGCTTCTACCAAACTATCATAGACGCTTTCTGGGATAAAGTTAGCAGAAAGAGCTGCCTCACGCGCACTTGAGAATTTGCGAACCTTGGCATTGTAATTGTGAACCTTGACGTTGGTCTGAAGGGTCTTAGCATAGGTGTGTTGGTACTGTTCGTAGACACCATACAAAGCCTGGTAAGCTTCCTTACGGACTTGGCGGTCCTTCGACTCAACCAAAGAAATATAGTTTCCATGTGTCAACTGAACTTCTTGGCCTTGGTCATCCTTCACCATTGGGAAGACAATATCTGCATTGTCCAAGATCTCAAAAGTTTCACCCGCTGCAGCAAAGATTTCACCTGCTCCTGCTAACAATTCTTCTTCTTTTTGAGAAAGGACATGCTCTTTGGTTTTGAGCAATTTGTCAAAGTAATGAGCATAAGCTTCTAAAGCAGGGACTTCTTTCAAGAAGTTGGCATATTGCTCTTCGGTGATCTCCATAAATTCTGGTTCGTAGAAGGCAAAGGTCTCCCCTAAAAGGCTGTATAGGGACATGGCTTTTGATTGGAATTCTTGGTATTTGGCTACGCGTGTGTCCTGGTCATTCTTCATATGGGCGTAGACATAAACCTTCTCCAAACGACGGCTCAAGTCCAAATAAACTTCTGTGGTTTCTAATAGGTTGGCTGGAGAAGACAATAAAGAACCTGCAAAATGAGCAGCATCTTTAATGGCTGCAGCTAAGGCAGTTGCTTCTTCCTCCCAAGCTTGGTCTGTCGCAAAAATGGTCGACAAATCCCATTGGTATTTTTCATCAATTTCATTTCGTTGTTTTACCATTACAAAAATCCTCCAATGCTTCTATTCTATCACAATATTACCATTTGGGGGTATTTGATTGACAGAAATTTAAGCTTTCCAGTTCTGATAAAAACGAGGTGAATAAAGAGTCTGCGTCGCTTTCATTCCAGTTGAACGATAGTAGGTCATAAAGTTCTGATAATAGGCTTGCCAGTCTCCCCTAATCTGAATAAAATTCCTAGACTTCAGTGGCCGACACAGGGGATAAAAGGCTTCCAAGTCCAACTCCAGGAGATGCTTTCCTTTCAGATAGAGTTGTTCTTGGAGGGCCATCCACTTAGGATGGCGGTAATACAACTGCTGACGAAGATAGTCCTTAAACTGTCTGTCTAGAGAGACCGTCATTCGTTGCAAACCTTGTTGGGCATAGGGGGTCCGCAAAACATCTAACAAATTCCCACCAAAAAAAGGAAAATGTTGAGTCCGATAATGAAGACGCCCTCGCAAGTCTTGATGGATCAGATAGTGGAGCCGAACTTCCTGTTGCTCTAGATCCAACTCCCAGAGATGAAAGCCCCTATTTTGGCTAAAATAGACAAAACCTTCTTGCAGAGCTGACAGGCTTTTCTTGAGCCATAAGTTTTTCCCTAGCAACCAGTAAACTTGATAACCATGCTTGCGATAGGCATCGCTCCGTTCTTTTAAACGCTCCATGGATAAGGAACTACATTGCACTTCTAAGGCAAGCTTTTGATCTGGAAGGAGAATATCCGCAATCTGTTGGAAAGCCTGCAGAGGACTTTCCACTTCAGCATTGGAGTGTTGCTTGGCCCATTGATAAAGTGCCAGCTTTAACTCCAAATGCTCTGGACTCTCCGTTTCATGATGGAAGGGGCAAGCTTCTAGGTTGACGTGGGCAAAATGCGGACGCATCACAGGCCCTTTCTTTAAGATGACTTCCTTTCCACACAGGAGACAGAAAAAGGGACCCTCCTTTTTCATCGGAACCTTCTCCAAACAATTCCAACGCTGTTGCTTTGCATCAGTTGCAATAAACATATCATCACCTCCACTTATATAATTCGTAATAGGGGATACTTATATAAAGGAGACAGAAAAAAAGGAGGCAAGCTCCTTTTTTAGATATGATCTTATTTACATGTAAAGCGAATGTTCATCCATCCTAGACGAGACTTTACATAACGTCCCCCGCTTATTGATCTGACTCACTCGTTTTCTCGCCTGATGCCGGATCGGGAGTTTCCGATGATGGGGAGGTCCCATTTTCAGATGCTTCAGCTTGTTTTCGAGCCGTTTCAAATTTTTCAACAATGGTTGCACGAGTAGCTTCCGGGACATCGGTGTCTTCAGGCCCTATCGTATCCATGAATTCATTAAAACGGGCCTTGCTCGTTTCCATTTTCTCCTTCAAGTCTTTCAGATAAGTCTCATAGGTCTCTTTTGCAGAGCCCGTGAGGGATGCTCCTGCTTCTTCCGAATGAGCAACTGTTCGGTCCGTCATCAAAGCATAGAGAGCTTTAAAATCCCCCACGGTTCTAGCATTTTCAAGTTCCTCATCTGTATACAAAACAAAAGGAGACTCTGAGGATCCTTTCAAGCTGGTCACTTTCTTGCCCTGAGAAGCGCTAGAAGACTGGGTTGTTTTCTGAACTGACTTTTCACTGGACAAGGTCCCTTCTTGATTCGAGCAGGCTACTAGCCCAAGCGCTCCCAATAAAGCAGTCATTGATAATAGTCTTTTTTTCATTCAATCTCTCCTTTTTATCATTCCACTACCATTCTAGCATCAAGCCAGGTTGCCGTCAATTCATACCTGTCCCTTGATTCTTTAAAAAAAGACCAGAGATCAGTCTATCTCCGGTCTATCGATTTAGCTTTTGACAAAAAGTCCAATGCTACCAATCTATTTATTCATCTGAATCGCTATCTTCATCGTCTGAGTCTTGGTCAACTGGTGACTCTGATGAGTCTTTGGCAGAGTCGCGAGCATCCTTCAACTGTTCAATAAAGGTTTCACGAAACTCTTTTGGAACTTCCGCATTATCATCCCCATAACGCTCAACAGCTTTATTGAAGGCTTCCTTAGTTTGTGCAAGAGTCTCCTTAAGCGTATCTGCTACTTGAGCAAATGACTCTTTGGCACTTTCAGGAAGAGATTCCATCGATTCAGTCATCAGGCGATTGGATTCATCCACGATTTTTGCGAAGCACTTTTTAAAATCACCAACTGTTTTTAATTTTTCAAGCTCTTCGTCTGATGGGAAGATATCATTTGTTGTTTGAGAGCTAGTATTAGAAGAAGTCTTTTCTGCCTTTGATGAGCTGGAAGATTTGCTTGTTACCTTTTCTGTCTTCTCAGTAGATGAAGAAGCTTCGGTTTTTACTTCTTGCTTACCTGAACAAGCCGCAAGCGAAGCAACTGCCAATAAAGCGGTAGTAGATAAAATCAATTTTTTCATTTGATAACTCCTTTAATATTGATTCGAGTCCATTTTACCATCAAATAATTTTACCGTCAAATCAATTACTAGTTCATAATAGTTTGTGAAATAATATCCGAATATGGAGGCCCCCACTGCTCTAGCACTACTTCTCTCCTACCTAAAACTGGTTGTTCAGTTGTTTCACTACAAGAAAAAGGCTGGGACAAAAGTCCTAGCCTCTCAATTGTCTTCGGATTGTCGAGCAAGACGCAGTGACGCAGTGGTTGAGTGGGCTCTACTACGCTGATTTCATCAGCTTTTACAGCCCTACTCAACTGTGCGGAGGTGGGACGACGAAATCGAATTCTAACGAATGACCGATTTCTGTCCCACTCTCTTTTTATTTTCTCTTATATCTTATGTTAAAGAAAATTCTTAGGAAAATGAAGGGAAGGAAGCAAAAAAGCCACATTGGATCCCAGCCTTTTTGACGCGTGCTAGTGGACTTCTGATGGGACGCCTGTACTGCGCTTACAGCCTGTGTTTGCTGAATAGACGGAGAAACAGTTTGCAAGCCATTTGCAATTTGTAGCTGGCCATTTTGAACACTGACCTCTGGATTGGTCCCTCTTTTCACCGTAGCATAGAAAGGTTTTTCTAAGTGATAGGTTTGCCCCTGAATGGTGTGATCCCCCGCCGGCAGCACCTCTTTGTATTCATAATCCTGATAGAGTCTTTCAATCAGGGCATTTCCAATGACGTGGCGCAGACTCTCCGCTATTTCCACATCGTAATGGCCAACTCCCATAATCACTTGAACAAATCGCTGGTTCCCACGGTTAACCGTCAAGGTGTAATTATAATCTGCAGTCGGACTAGATCCAGTCTTCAGACCATCCGCTCCCTTTAGAGAATACCTTCCACCTTCTAAGGAATAATTATAATTCTCATGCGTTTCTTCATAATCTGTACCTTTGAAGAGGGTAATCTTGGCATTTTTGGTGTAGTTAAGGATTTCAGGGAACTCATTGACCATGTGATAGGCCAAAATAGCCATATCTCTCGCTGTTGTTTGGTTAATGGCATTTTGATCATAGCGTGTCGGATTATAGTAGCCATCCAAGACTGCAGTTGGGGCACCATTAGGATTGTTCCACTTGGTATTGGTCATTCCAATTTCCTGGGCCCGCTGGTTCATCAAATCTAAGAATTTATCCGGATCTCCTCCAGACACCTTGTTGGCAATCATGATGGTAGCGGCACTTGAAGAAGGAACAAAAATCATATTTAGGAGGGTCGATACCTTGTATTTAGCACCCGCCACAATCGGACTATTGCTCAACTTCTGATTTTGAGAAATGATCACATCTGTATCTGTGGCGGTAATTAGGGTGTCATAATCCAGTTGCCCTTCTTGAATAGCTCTCAGAAGAACATAGACAGACATCAATTTAGCCATACTACCGGAGTCACGAGGTGCATCAATATTATCTCCATAAACAATCGCTCCTGTGTGAGCATCAACGACAATATCTGCCTTGGGACGGAAAAATTCATCCACCGATGTCCCTGATTTTTCTGTGATCGACATGATATCTTCTTGTTGGTAAAGATCATCCGCCTTTACTAGCAGTGGGGAACATAGGCAAGCAAGGGAAAGTGTCGCAAATAAGGCACGTTTAATCTTCATTCTCTCTCATTTCTTTCATCATCATCGTTCTCCATTATAGCATAAGTCCCCCTATTCAGAAACACTATTTCCTAATCTTTTTACTCCTTCATACTCCCAAAGAGACCCGGAGATTTTCCTTTTGGCATCTTTAAAAAGATACTGAGAAGAAGGACGAGGATCAGGACAAGCGCCAAGAAGTAACTCATCATTGAAAATCCTCCGTGATCCACAAAGAAAGCCGCTATCGGTTGCAATAAAATGGTACCAAGGTAGCGAACTCCCTGCATGAGAGCCATGGCTAAGACTAGATCTTTCTTATCCACCTGTTGGGAGATAAAACGTAAAGAGACCATGATCAACACCATCCCCGTCGTATGTTTGGCCAAAAGAGTGACTAGCACTTTTAAGAAGACAGGACTCGGAAGAGCATAGATGAAATACTGGAGTAGGAGAATCCCTATAGGAAGCAAAATTAGTAGACGCAAGGGCCAATGGTCCATAAAACGGTCCGAGAAAAAGATAAGAGGCGCTTCAACAACGACAGATATAGCCACAACCGTAGATGCGATTTGGACAGGGAGCCCACTATCCATCAAGAGAGCTGGAATATAGGTATGGCCAATATTGCCCACACCTGACACAATCCCCATCAAAAGTAAGAAAAAGAGATAGGGACCATTGTGGAGCAAAGGACGGATCGATACAGCTTCTTTCTGTACCCGATTGGTCTTGTCGATACGAATAGCTCCTAAGGTGAAGAAACTAAGAAGGAGTGTTACCAAAACACAATAGTAAACAGACTGGGGGCTAAGATGAGCATAGAGCCAACCAGCTAGCTGCGCTCCAGCCGCATATCCTAGAGTTCCCCAAACGCGAATTTTTCCAAAAGCATAGGGACTCTGGGTAGCAAAAACTTCCATCATAGGTGCCGTTCCATTTAGACACAGTAAAACCAAGCCATAAAAAATCGTCAACCAAAAGTAGTTAGGGGCCCAGATAAAACCACCCACCCCTGCCATGAGGACGACCAAGCTCAAAGTGGTGATTTTAACAATGCCAAATCGTTCATTGATATAACCAAATAAGGGCTGGGCAAGCATGGATAAGAAAAAGGCAGTTGATACCAAATTAGAGACCTGACTGGCTGAATACTGCCGGCCTATAAGATAGACAGAGATTAAAGTCGTAAAGAGAGCAGTCGACATGAAGTAAAAACTATATAAAAATAAATAAGCAAGATAGGAATTTCGAAATGCTTTCATAAGTTTCCTTTCAATTTTAAACAGAAGAGGCAATGACAAAACCCAACTGGATTTCAGTTGAGTTTTGATCATTTATTTTTTGTAGCGATTCTGAGCCTTGAGCGCACGTTTTTTGCGATGGGCCCTTTCTACATACAGAATCATAGCAAGTATACCAATTGGAACCAGAATAACCAGACTTTCAAGCGGGAAGCGGATGGATTTCTTTGTAGATGGTGCCACAGTACTTTGGGTATCTGATTGATCCACTGCTCCTTCTTTTACTGGAAGTCCATCAGAAATCTTTTCTGATAGGGTCATCAAGCCTGAATCCGCCTCTACCTGTCCATCTTTGACAACTAGTTTTGGATCCTCTTCTCCCTTTTTCACCGTAGCATAGAACGGTTGATCTAGCGTGTAGGTCTTTCCATCAATAGTCTGTACACCCTTGTCCAATAACTTTTTATAACTATAATCTGCAAAAGCTTTTTCGATCAAGGCATTGCCAAATGGATGTCGATAGTATTCACCATCCTGGTCAGACCAATCACCAACTCCCATTACGACGGAGATAATTCGTTGGTCCCCTCGTTTAGCGGTTGCGATGTAGTTAAAGGCACCACGAGGACTCGAACCTGTCTTCAGACCATCTACTCCTTCAAGAGCATATCTAGCTCCTGGCAAAGAATAGTTGTAGGTATCAAAGGTTTCCTCATAAGGAGTTCCTTGTTTAACGGTCACCTTAGCCTGATTGGTGTAGCTAAGGATATCGGGATATTCTTTCACGAAATGATAGACGAGAATAGCCAAGTCTCTTGCAGTTGTTTGGTTGGCTGCATCATTTGGATAGTTATAACTGGTATATAAACCTTGGAAGGTTGAAATGGCCGCACCACTAGGATTGTTCCAAACGGTATTGGTCATCCCCAATTCCTTGGACTTTTCGTTCATCCGCTGAATAAAGGCATCAGCATCATGGTTAGAAAGGAGATTGGCCAACATAATCGTCGCCACATTGGAGGATGGAACAGCAGTCATGGTAATCAATTCAGAGACCGTATAATCCACTCCTGCAACGATGTTATTGTTGGAAATCTCATAGATTTTTGACATAGATTGATCCGCAGCCGTTGCAGTGACAACCGTATCTTTAGTGATTTTCCCCTCTTTCATGGATTCGAAAAGCAGATACAGTGTCATGAGCTTACTCATACTTGCAGGATCCCGCACTTCATCAATATTGTCTCTCCACAAAACATCTCCGGTATTCGCATCGATGACGAGGGAAGACCTTGGTCGGTTATAGGCCTGCACATGATCATTGGGATACATTTTTTGCGCCATATCCACTAGCTCATCCGCTGCGATCGACAAGGGCTGGAGCAAAGATAAGACGACAATTCCTAAAACGAGCAACTTCTTCTTCAAAATATATTTTCCTCAAATATAGAATTTTATCTTATTGTACCATACTTCAAGCTATAAAAAAACCTATCTTCCAGGATAATTCAGATAGGTCTCTCTATTTTAACTGCTTACAGTAGGCTCAAGGCTGCTTGGTCTGCAATAATGACGACATCTGGGTGTCCTTGAAGAGCACTCGCTGGTAAACTCTCTGTTTTTGGACCATTGACCATTCCTGCGATTGCTTGAGCTTTTGATTCGCCATAGGCAAAGAGAATAATGGACTTAGCGGCGAGAATGTTTGCAATCCCCATTGAAATGGCTTGAGTCGGAACATCTTCAATTTTTTCAAAGAAGCGAGAGTTGGCTTCAATCGTTGATTGATCCAAATGGACCAAATGCGTTTGGCTGTCAAATGGTGTACCTGGTTCGTTAAAACCAATGTGGCCATTGCGACCAATCCCTAGAATTTGCAGATCTACTGGATTTTGGGCCAAAATTTCATTGTAATGAGCTGTTTCTTCTTCTGCAGTATCTTCATTTCCTTTTGGAAGATAGCTAACTTTAAAAGGTTTCTCATTGAATAAATTTTCCTGCATAAAGTAACGATAGGATTGAGGATCTTCACCCGTCAAGCCGACATACTCATCCAAGTTGACACTGACCATGTCTGAAAAATCCAAGTCACTTTCTCGAATCAATTTATAAAATTCAAGTGGACTGCTTCCAGTCGCAAGCCCCAGAGTTTTCGCACCTTGTTCTAACTTTTCTTTTAACAGGTCAAAAGCAACCTGTCCTCCTTCAATTTGATTAGCTACTTCAATAACTTTCATGATGAAACCTCCACTTATTTCTTATATTCATTATATGGTATAGACCAATTTTTGTCAAGCGCTTTCTTCATGCTAGACAAGGAATTTTTCACTTCTCTCCGTCAAAATTCAGCTAGTCATTTCCTTTGTTTCACTCTTATTTCATGATATAATGGGGAAGGTTAAATGTAAGAAATAGAAGAATTTAGAAACAAGGAGAGACCATGAATACAAACGACTTTGATTTCCACCTCCCTGAGGAGTTAATTGCGCAAACTCCTCTAGAAAAGCGCGATGCCTCCAAACTACTGATCCTCAATCGCCAAACAGGTCAGATGGAAGACCAGCATTTTGATGCCATTATCAATGAGTTAGAACCAGGGGATGCTTTGGTGATGAACAATACCCGTGTCCTTCCTGCTCGTCTCCATGGGGTCAAACCAGATACAGGGGGACATGTGGAGCTTCTCCTCTTAAAAAATATCGAGGGCGATCAATGGGAGGTTCTTGCTAAACCTGCCAAACGTCTTAAAGAGGGAGGAATTGTCAGTTTTGGAGATGGACGTCTCCAAGCGACTCTCATCAAGAAATTGGAACACGGAGGCTGTATCGTAGAGTTTTCTTATCAAGGGATTTTCCTTGAAGTCCTGGAAAGCCTAGGAGAAATGCCTCTACCACCATACATCCATGAAAAATTAGAAGATCAGGAACGCTACCAGACGGTCTATGCCAAAGAAAATGGATCTGCCGCCGCTCCAACTGCTGGCCTCCATTTTACACCTGAGCTGTTACAAAAAATTGAAGACAAAGGTGTTCATTTGGTTTATCTAACCCTCCATGTCGGACTTGGTACCTTCCGTCCAGTATCCGTTGATGATGTAGACCAGCATGAGATGCACTCTGAGTTTTATCAACTTTCTGAAGAAGCTGCCCAAACTCTTCGACAAGTTAAAGCGAGCGGTCACCGCATCGTAGCCGTTGGGACCACTTCTATCCGAACTTTAGAAACAATTGGAAATAAGTTTAATGGAGAGGTACAAGCAGACTCTGGTTGGACCAATATCTTTATCAAACCAGGCTATCAGTGGCAAGTTGTCGACGCCTTTTCAACCAACTTCCACCTACCAAAATCAACCTTAGTCATGCTCGTTTCTGCCTTCGCAGGTCGGGAATTTACTCTAGAAGCTTATCAGCACGCTATTGACCAAGGCTATCGTTTCTTTAGCTTTGGAGATGCTATGTTTATTAAATAAGGAGATTCCTTTATGAATAAGATTGAAAGTCGCCACCGCCTCATCCGGTCCATTATTTCAGAGAAAAAGATTCGGACCCAGCAGGAATTACAAGACAGCTTAGAAGCTAACGGTATCATCGTGACCCAATCAACCCTCTCAAGAGATGTCAAATCCTTGAATCTGGTAAAAATTAATGAGGGGGATACTTCTTACTATGCTATTAATAGTATCGCACCATCCCGCTGGGAAAACCGACTGCGTTTTTATATGGAGGATGCCCTCGTCATGCTTCGTCCCGTCCAAAACCAAGTGGTGGTGAAAACTCTCCCTGGACTGGCTCAGTCTTTCGGTGCTATCCTAGACGCCCTGGAATTACCACAAATTGTCGCAACCGTCTGCGGAGATGACGTCTGTCTCATCATCTGTGAAGACAATCAAGGTGCCTTGGACTGCTTTGAAAAATTGAAAGAATTTACTCCCCCCTTCTTCTTTAGCAAATAAAAAAAAAGCTTAGATGGTCTGATGTACTGACCCCAAAAAGTTAGACAATTAATTTATCCAAAGGATTTAGTTCTGTATTGCACAGGACTGAGTCCTTTTAGTTTTATCTTAATTCGTTTGTTGTTGTAATAATCAATATAGTCTACAATAGCTTGCTCCAATTGCTCAAGTGAGTGAAAGGTCTTCTCATAACCATAAAACATCTCAGACTTAAGAATGCCAAAGAAGGACTCCATCATGCCATTATCTGGACTGTTTCCTTTACGTGACATGGACGGTTGGATTCCTTTACCCTCTAAAAAATGATGATAATACTGATGTTGATACTGCCATCCTTGATCACTATGGAGAATAGTATTTGTGTAATGATCCTCACTGAAAGCCTGGTTTAACATAGCTTCCACTTGATCTAAGTTTGGTGAAGTTGAAAGATTATAGGCGATAATTTCGCTATTAAAGCCATCTAAAACTGGTGATAAGTAGAGCTTTTGATTACTTGCTGGAATGGCAAATTCTGTCACATCTGTATAGCACTTTTCCATTGGTTTGGTTGCTTCAAATTGGCGTTGAATAAGATTATCTGCTTTCTTACCAATCTCTCCTTGGTAAGAAGAATACTTCCGTTTACGACGAATTCGAGCACTTAAACCAAGGACCTTCATCAGGCGTTGGACTCTTTTGTGATTGACCATATAACCACGATTTCTCAATTCAAGAGTCATTCGGCGATAGCCATAATTTCCTCTGTGCTCAGTAAAAATGGATTGAATTTCAGCTTTAAGATCTTTATCTTTGTCAAGCCTATCCAGTTGCTTCAACTGATAGTAGTAAGTTGAGCGAGGTAAACGAGCCGCTTCAAGAAGTAAATCTAGTCGAAATCCTCCTGAAGCCATTTCTCTAATTGTCTCTGCCTTTCTCGTTGTAAGGCTTCGTCCCTGTCTTCTAGCTCTTTTAACTTTTTTAAGTAAGCCACCTCGGTACGTAAGCGTTCATTCTCTTCTTGGAGTCGCTCTAGTTCTGTCATTTCTTCCCAAGTTTTCTTACGTTTACGTCCCATTTTAGGTACTCTCCCTCTTGTTTTCTCAACAATAGTATACCCGTTTTTCTTGTATTGTGCCATCCAATTTGGAAGCATACCACGATTTGGGAGAGCATATTCGAGAGAAACTCTATCTTGAGACCAGTTTTCATGTAGAACTTTATCAATCATTTCTTGTTTTAATTCAGGAGAGTAGTATCTATTTTTTCCCTTTTTGACGAACTCTATTCCGTAACAATCAATCAATTTAATCATGTACCTAAGATTAGAATTGTTTATCCCAAATTTATTTGAAAGCTGCTCTAAGCTATATCCTTGTTTTCTAAGTTCATAGATCTGAATTTTATCTTTATAAGTCAATTTCATAATAAAAACACCCCAAAAGTTAGATTTTTTCTGTCTAACTTTTGGGGTGCAGTTCACTGACCATCTAAGCTTTTTTCAAATCTATATTAGACTTCTTTGCCTGCTAACCGTCGAATGGTCTCGGCATAAATTTCCATTGCACGATACAAATCATCCAGTTTGGCTCGTTCATTCGCCTGGTGCTCTGTTTGGAGAGCATCAGGGAAGAGGGCCCCATAAGCCACACAATTTTCCATGGTTCGAGCAAAGGTAGCTCCTCCTGAGGACATAGCTGGGGTTTGATCCCCCGTTTCTTCTTGGTAGACCTCCATCAGAGTACTCACCAACGGACTATCTAATGGAACGTACAGTGGAGCTACATAATCAAACTCTTCATACTGAAGTTGATAGCTAGCTGCCACCTCAGTTAATCGCTCTACTAAAGCATCCTTATCTGCTAAGACTGGAATCCGAATATCAATCCCGATCTCAGATCGCTCTTCATCAATAGAGAGGGTCGCAATATTGAAGGAAAGAGCACCACTTGGTTCATCTTTGATTTCACCAAAGAGAGCTGCTCCTGTCGCATCTTCCCCAACAGCATCTGCTATAAAGAGAAGAGCTGGATGAGGCTGGATCAAGGAAAGACTTTCCGCTAAGCCGACAATAGCATTGACACCCTCAGCCGCATCCTTGGAGTGTTTAGACAGTCCAAGAACGGTTACTGCTCCTGCTTCTTCTGTATAGTTCACACCACTTTGCTCGATCACTGGTAAGAGTTCCTCTAAGCGTTCCCCCTTATAAGTTGCCTTATCTGGTACCACGTTAAGGGCACGACCAGCTTGTAAGGGACGATCCTCCCATCCTGGTCCATGGAGCTTCACTTGAAGCAAGCCTTTTTCAGCATAAGTTAATGGGAAAGAGGAATCCGGAGCAAAGCCAAGATCTGCTTTTTCTTCTAGCTGATTGTAGCGGTTCATACAGCGCCAGAGAGTTTCCTCGTCCGTACCAAATATAAAGCGAATCCGTTTGGTAAATACAAGTCCTTGGTCGAGAAGACTCTTAACTGCGTAAAGGGCCGCAAGGGATGGCCCCTTGTCATCTTGTACTCCACGTCCGATCAACCATCCATCTTTCAGAGTCGCCTCAAAAGGTGGCGTCTGCCAATCTTCTAAATCACCGGCTGGAACAACATCCAAGTGACAAAGAACGGCCAGGAGTTCTTCCCCCTGACCGATCTCTGCATATCCATAGTATCCTTCAGGATCTAGATAGGTTTGAAAGCCCATTTCTTGAGCAATTTCTAACGTTTTCTCAAGGACATCTTGGATAGCTTGTCCAAACGGTGTTCCATTTTCGCCTTCGTTTAAAACCGAAGGATAAGAAATGATGGTTTGAAGAGAGGTTAAAAACTGCTCTTTTACATCGTCCTTTATTCTATTTTTCATGAAACACCTACTTTATTCTATTGTAAGAATGGAACCACAGTTCCTAGTAGAAGAAGGGCAATGGTAATCACTACAATCGCTACGACCAATTTACCCATGAATTTCCACCATGCACTCAATTCAACACGTCCAAGAGCAAGAGCTCCCATTACGATACCTGAAGTTGGTGCGATCAAGTTCAAGACACCAGATGCAGATTGGTAAGCTGTAACAATCAAGCTAGCTGGTACATTGACGAATTTACCAAGAGGTGCCATGATACCCATTGTCGCGCTGGCAAGACCAGATGATGATGGAATCAAGAATGACATTGGCAAGTAGAAAATGTAAGTCAAGACAATGAACAATTGAGATGAAAGACCTTTAAGTCCTTCTTCACCCCAGTGAAGAATTGTTGCAGTGATCATACCGTCGTTCATGATGACTTGGATACCACGTGCTACTGCTACGATAATAGCAACACTCAAGAGGTCAGCTGCACCATTCATGAAGGATGAAATGATTTGTTCTTCTTTCAAGCCATAAATGATACCAACAAGGATTCCCATGAAGGCAAAGAGCATAGCTGTTTGAGGGAAATACCAAGTACCAAGAGCATCTGTGTTACCGATCAATTGACCAAGGTAAGGAACTTTATGGAGAGACTCGTTAAAGCTGTCAAAGAATGTAATACCCAAATCTTTGAATGGGATAAATCCAGCAACCATGATGACGAATGTTGAAATGAAGACGAGCAAGACACGTTTTTGTTTCTTGTTCATTTGTGAAGGAATTTCTTCGCCACTATCAACGTTGAAGTGTTTCAAATCTTCTTCACGAGTAGCATAGGTGAGAGATTTGGTTGGGTCTTTTTGAATTCTATCAGCGTAACGGTATACATAGTAGGTGCTAAGGGCTGTCATGACAATCCAGAAGATTAAACGAAGCAAGAGACCTGAAGCACTTGAGATACCTGCAGTATCAGATGCGATAACTGTCGCAAATGGGTTCAAGGTAGATGCCAAACATCCAATCTGTGAACCAAGCAAGATAATGGCTACCCCTGTCAAGCTGTCAAAACCAACAGACATCATAACAGGTACAAGAAGTGGATAGAAGGCCATGGTTTCCTCACCCATACCATAAGTTGTCCCACCAAGGGCAAACAATGGCATTAAGATCAAGATCAACATTTTTTCGCGGCCTTTGTATTTACGAACGATAGAAGCAATCCCTACATCAAGGGTACCTGTTTCGTTCACAACACCAAGGAAACCACCGACCATCAAGATAAAGAAGGCTACGTCAATGGCTGCACTGGTTGGTGCTTTACCAAGCATGGCATTGATTGGGGCCATCAAGACGTCCCAAATCCCTTGAGGATTTTGTTTCACAGCTTCATAACTACCTGCGATGATGGCACCACCATCGTCAACTTTGTATTGACCAGCTGGAATAATCCAAGTTAACACTGCCATAATGGCAATGATGATTAACAATACGGTATAAGATGAAGGCATCTTAAACCCTTTTTTCGCTTTTTCACTCATTTGCTTATCCTCCTAACGCAACAAAGTTTGAGTGACTCTTTCAAAAGGTTTATCTTTTAGAAAGCGCTTACCTATATGTTTATTTTATCATATTTAAGATTAAAAAACTAGTTTTTCCTAATCTTTTTTAGAAAAAACAAGGGGAGAATCTTTATACAAAATCCTGTAAAAATAAGATTTACTCCCCTCCTCATGTGCATGAATTAGTCTTTAACGATAATTGTTCCGCTTTCAGACTCAATCAAAGCGCCAAGGTTTTCAAGTGAAGTGATGACTGCTTTTCCTTCTGGACGACCATTTACAAAGGCGATCGCAGCTTCTACTTTAGGAAGCATGCTTCCTGGTGCAAATTGGTCTTGTTTGATGTACTCTTCCAATTGAGCGACATTGACATGTTCCAATTTTTCTTGATCTGGTTTGTTATAGTTCACAAAGACATAGTCTACACCTGTCAAAACGATGAAGAGGTCTGCTTCTACCAATTCAGCCAAACGTTGGGATGCAAAGTCTTTATCGATAACAGCTTCAACACCAGTCAAGCTGCCATCAGCTTCTTTCACAACTGGAATACCGCCACCACCGGCTGCAACCACTACTTGGCCTGCATTAAACAAGGTACGGATGGTATTAATTTCTTTGATATCTACTGGTTTTGGTGAAGCAACAACTTTACGCCAGCCACGACCAGCATCTTCTTTGAAAGTTGCACCTGATTTTTCAGCTTCTGCTTTTGCTTCTTCTTCAGAGTAGAATGGGCCAATTGGTTTGCTGAGGTTAACAAAAGCTGGGTCGTTCTTATCCACAACGACTTGTGTCACAACTGAAGCCACATCTTTTTCGATGCCTTCTTCAAGAAGGGCGTTTTGAAGAGCATTTTGAAGCCAGAAGCCAATACTTCCTTCAGTCATTGCAACCAATGAATCCAATGGGAACGCTGGGTTCTTTTCAGAATCTGCAGCCAAGTGTTGAAGCAAGAGGTTTCCTACTTGAGGACCATTTCCGTGAGTGACAATCAAGTCATCCCCATTTTTAATCAATTTTACTAAGTGTTTTGCTGTTTCTACAAGTGCTTCTTGTTGAGCTTTTGCAGAAGGATCAGATGAGAGAATGGCATTTCCTCCCAAAGCAACGACGATTTTTCTTGACATAGGTTTTCCCTTTCTATAAAAAATAGGGGCAGGACTAAAGCTAGCAGTCCAGCCCCTATAGCTGTTGGTATACGGTTATAAAGTCTTAAACTTTTGGAATGTACAAGTTACCAAGAGTAGCTGCCATAACCGCTTTGATTGTGTGCATACGGTTTTCAGCTTGGTCAAAGTGGCGAGCATATTTGCTACGGAACACTTCGTCAGTAACTTCCATTTCTTCAACGCCGAATTTTTCAGCAACATCTTTACCATAAACAGTGTTTGTGTCGTGGAAAGCTGGCAAGCAGTGCAAGAAGATCAAGTCTTCGTTATCAGCTTTCTTAACCAATTCCATGTTTACTTGGTAAGGTTTCAAAAGGGCAACGCGTTCTGCAAATTTGTCTTCTTCACCCATAGATACCCAAACGTCAGTGTAAAGTACATCTGCACCTTTCACAGCTTCGTCAGCATCTTCAGTGATCAAGATATGAGCGCCACTTTCTTTTGCGAATCCTTCTGCCAATTCAACAATTTCTTGTTCTGGGAAGAGTTCTTTTGGTGAGAAGATGTGTACGTTCACACCAAGGATAGCACCTGTTACAAGAAGGCTGTTTGCAACGTTGTTACGTCCGTCACCACAGTATACAAGTGTCAAACCTTCCAAACGTCCAAAGTTTTCTTGAACAGTCAAGTAGTCAGCAAGCATTTGAGTTGGGTGCCATTCGTCAGTCAAACCATTCCATACTGGAACACCTGAGAATTCAGCCAATTCTTCAACCATGCGTTGGCTGAAACCACGGAATTCAATACCATCAAACATACGTCCAAGAACTTTTGCAGTATCTTCTGTAGATTCTTTTTTACCAAGTTGGATGTCGTTTGCACCAAGGTATTCTGGGTGAGCACCAAGGTCGATGGCTGCAGTAGTGAAGGCTGCACGAGTACGAGTTGAAGTTTTTTCAAACAAAAGCGCAATGTTTTTACCAGCTAGATAGCGGTGGTCAATGTTGCGTTTTTTAAGGTCTTTCAAGTGAGCTGAAAGTCCGATAAGGTATTCTAACTCTGCACGTGTAAAGTCTTTTTCTGCTAAAAAGCTACGTCCTTGGAATACTGAAGTTGTCATTAATTATCTCCTTTAATTATGCATGATAAGATCCTGTCAATCAGTTTAGAGGGCTCAGTTTAGACACTGAGCCCGTCTAACCTGTAGAAGGATGATTAGATTTCTTCACGTTCGAATGGCATTGACATACAACGAGGTCCACCACGACCGCGAACCAATTCACTTCCGCGGATCTTGATCAAACGAAGTCCGTATTCTTCTAATTTCTTGTTGGTAACAGTGTTACGGTCGTATACTACTACCACACCTGGTGCGATTGTAAGAGTATTTGATCCGTCGTTCCATTGTTCACGCGCAGCAGCAACGACGTTGCCATCTCCACATGGAATCAATGTAACTTTTTCAACACCAAGGTTTTCAGCAAGCAATTCAGCCAAATCACCTTTTTCTTCAACGATCTTCAATTGTTCGTTTTCATAAGTTACAGAGAAGACGCGAAGGTTACCTTGGATTTCTGGGTGGATTGTGAATTTATCGTAGTCCACCATTGTGAATACTGTATCCAAGTGCATGAATTTACGGTTGTTAGCAAATTCGAAGGCCAATACTTTCTTGAAGCCAACGTTCTTCTTGAAGATGTTTACCAACAATTTTTCGATTGATGCAGCATCAGTACGTTGTGAGATACCAACTGCCAATACATCTTTAGAAAGTACCAACTCATCTCCACCTTCGATACGAGTATCTTCTTCACGGTTGTAGACAAGTTCAACTTTTCCACCGTAAACTGGGTGGTATTTGAAGATGTATTTACCATACAAAGTTTCACGGTTACGTGTATCTGCGTACATGTGGTTCAATGATACTGCATTACCAATTGTCGCAAATGGGTCACGTGTGAAGTACAAGTTTGGCATTGGGTCGATAGCAAATGGATAGTCAGATTCAACAAGGTCTGTCAATCCTTTTGCTTCTTCAGGAATTTCTGGAAGTTCAGCTTTTTGAACCCCTGCCATTGTTTTTTCAACCAATTCTTGGTTGTCTTCAATGCTGTGAAGCAATTCACGGATCGCAATTTTTGTTTGGCGTCCACGAATGTTCGCTTCTTCAAGGTATTCTTCGATGAACTGATCGCGAATTTCTGGAGAAGTCAATGACTCAGCAGCCAACTGTTCAAGGTAAAGTACTTCGATTCCTTCGTTACGAAGTGCTTCAGCAAATGCGTCGTGTTCTTTTTGAGCATCTTCCAAGAATGGAATATCATCAAAAAGAAGACGTTCAAGATAGTCAGGCATCAAGTTTTCCAACTCTTTACCTGGACGGTGCAAACAAACTTTTTTCAGTTTTCCAATTTCTGAGAAAACATGAATTGGGTGTGTAGACATCTATAGTCCTCCTTTTTCTTGCGGTTTAGCTTAGCTAATCCCGTTTACAGGTTTTATTTTATCACCAATTGGTACCGCTTTCACAATCAATCTTCCATTACGAATGCCAAGAATCTGACATTTTTTTAAATATCACCCTTGTTTTATGAAAAATGAACCGCTTTCTTTGAATATTTTGCTAAATATATTCTTTTTGCGAGTAAATATTTTTTTATTTGATTTTTGAAACTTTTTAACGTTTTTGACAGAAAATAAAAGAAGCCCTATTAGGCTTCTTCAAAACTATCTAAAAAGAATGGAAGATCTAGAAAGGTTAATTTCTTATGCTTGTACTCGATTCTCTCCTCTTCTAGGAGCTTCTTTAACACTTGATTAACGGTTTCTCTCGTCGTAGCAGCTAATCTAGCCAACTCCTTCATACTCATTGGAAAAGGAATAGTTGGCCCAGACTTTTGATAATCCTTACAGAGTAGAGCTAGGGATTGGATCACACGATCACTGGCACTAGCTGCCACCACATTGCGAAGCCGCAACTCCTGGAATTCCAGAATTTTTGAAAGTTTTCTCGTTATAAAGAGAACTTGTTCCATACTGGACTGAACAATTTCCTCATAAAGCTGAACAGGGATACTGAAATATTTTACCGTTGTCATGGAAGTGGCTGTATAGTGATAAGTTGAATCTGTAAACATACCACCGTATGGGAAGACAGCTCCTTCTTTGATGTAATCCATATACGAGAAGGTGTCAGAAGAGTCAAACTCCTCAATCCGGACATAGCCTTCCACCACTAAAAAGATACGATCGCGTTTATCACCAGCAAAAAATAGGATTTGTCCCTTTGGTATTTCTCTATAATGAAGCTCTACAGCTAATTTATCAAATTTTTCAACTGGAATTTCAGAGAAAGCTGGATGGGATCGAATCAACTGATAATCTTCTTTTGTAATCATTTCTATTCTTTCTTTAGGTTCTTTAGTTATTATATCATATTTATTCACTGACCTCAAAGAATGTCACCAAGATTTTAACCATTAAACCATATTTTGCATAGAAAAAACCTTCCCAAAACTATCTTGGGAAAGGTTCTAATTCCTTAATTGACATTTACACGGTGCCATTCATTGATCACATAGCAGAGTTGACCAAGTAAATGAAGACCGTAACCACTGATCTCCGTACTTTCTGGGGTTGTCCCCCCTAGACCAGCTGTAAAAATTGAGATAAGATAAGGAGTTTGTTCGTAAACAATAGCTTCGACATTGAGGGCTTCCGCTACATAACCAGGTTTTTGCTGAATGACTAAATCTGGTAAATACCGTTTGTAGTATTCATTTGGAAAGGACTCTCCGATTAATTCTAGCAAGGTCCCATACTTTTCTTTGTGGTTCCAAAGATAGTCCAAGACTTGAATATAGTAATCAGATGTCGTTTTGTTTTCAGGACTAATAGTTTTTATTTCTGCACGGGATTTTCCATATTTTTCATACTTCCCATAGACATTGTCCATGCCACCAAAGCGGTCGGCCAAGGCATATGCCGGCGTATTTTCTGAATAGACAAGAGAATAACGTTGCATATCTGGAATCGTCATAGCTCCACCAAAGGCAGCTACATAATTATCATGCTCTCCAAGGTACTCGTAGTAAGTATTGGTAATATCAAATTCATCCGTTAAGTTTAATTTCCCTGCATCGACTTCATCCACGACTAACATATTTAGGGGCAGTTTATAAGTACTTCCCGCTGTCATTGGCTGTAACTCATTCATCGAAAATTGTTGACCTGTCGCAGGATTTTTATAGGTAAAGGTAATTTGGGAAGGATCAATACCATATTCAGCCATGTAGTCTTGTACAACTTCTACCAAGCCTTTATTGGCATAATCATAGACAAGACCCAAATTCTCCATGGTTTCACGATCTTGATCCATGACGGCTTGTTTCTCCTCAGGAGTTTTGACACGAGGAGGTTGGAGGGGTTGCTTCTCTTGCTTGGACCCAGCTGGTTGAGCCGTCGTTCCCTCTTGAGCAAGAGGCGAAGCTGGAGCCTGATGAAGATGAAGGTAAGTTAATGCTCCAACTCCTCCTATACATAGTAAAATTCCCAATACAATCATGATCGATCGAACATTAAATATTTTTTTCATATGAAGTTAATTATAAAAGATTCTCTTTAAAATAACAAGGTATTTCTGAATCAGAAAACGATTTCTTCTGGAAGAAACTTTTTTAGCAATCCCGACTGAATCCTTCCTCCTGTTCCTATGAATCTGTCCCCTTTTGACTGTCTTACTTGCGCTTAAAAGATCCCATAATCAATTTAGCAACTTCACGCGCAATGGTACGGAACAAGGAACTGATAAAGGAATCCTTGGCCTTTTCTATACTAGATTTTCGTGGACGGCCCGGACTCCGTTTTTGGCTAGCCTTCTCTTCTGCAACTCTTGTCTTTTCTTCCGCTTCCCTCTCCTTTTCCTTCTCTTCTCTAGCAGATTTTTCAGTCAATTTTTCATAAGCTGATTCATTGTCTACTCGAACAGCATATTTTTGATGGAAAGGAGAGCTGGTAATCAAGGCCAACTGTTCACTCTCGTTTAACAAATCAAAACTGGATTGTGGAGACAAAATATAGGAGCGCTCAACCACACTTGGTTGCCCCTTTTCATTTAGGAAGGAGACTAGAGCTTCCCCTGTTCCCAACTCCGTCAAGACAGTTTCCGTATCAAACTCTGGGTTTGGTCGGAAACTTTGAGCAGCAACTTTGATAGCCTTCATTTCCTTTGGCGTATAGGCACGCAAAGCATGTTGGACCCGATTCCCAAGCTGTGCCAATACAGACTCAGGCAGATCTTGAGGATTCTGTGTAATAAAGTAGATCCCCACTCCTTTAGACCGGATGAGTCGAACGACTTGCTCAACTTTTTCAAGGAAGAGCTTGCTCGCATCATTAAACAAAAGGTGGGCTTCATCAAAGAAGAAGACAAATTTTGGTTTTTCTAAATCTCCAACTTCTGGCAAGGTTTCGAACAGACGAGATAACATCCAGATAAGGAAGGTAGAATAGAGTTTAGGAGAGTTGAAGAGACGAGTCGCTGATAGAATGTTAATGTAACCTCGTCCACTGCTATCCAATTGCATAAAATCTTGAAGATCCAAGGCTGGCTCTCCGAAGAATTGATCTGCTCCCTCTTGCTCTAGCACTAACAAGCTTCGTTGAATAGCCCCTACTGATTGTTTACTGATATTTCCATACTGAGCGGAATAATCTGAGGCATGGTCATACACTTCCTTCAAAAGACTCTGCAAATCTTTCAAATCAATCAAAGACCAATTTTTTTCTTTGGCCAATTTAAAGACAATGGCCAAAATCCCTGTTTGCGTTTCGTTGAGGTCCAATAAGCGAGCTAGTAAAAGAGACCCCATTCCTTCAATCGTTGCACGGACTGGATGGCCTGCTTGACCAAAGACATCCCATAAACGAACTGGAAAAGCTTGAGGTTCAAAAGGATCTGTAATACCTAGTAGCTTATAGCGCTCTTCCATCTTTGGCGTCCATTGTCCAGCTTTTGCAAGACCTGAAAGATCTCCCTTGATGTCTGCTAGAAACACCGGAATCCCTTGCTGACTTAATTTTTCAGTTATCACTTTTAAGGTCACGGTTTTCCCTGTACCAGTAGCTCCTGCAATTAAACCGTGGCGGTTGAGCATTTTTAGATAAAGTGGCGTATCCACTGCTCCTTTTGTAATCGTAATACTTGTCATTTTCATTCTCCCTTTTGTTAAGGCACAGTTTTTTCAGAAAAAGTGACAAGGCTTCTTCCTTATGTAGGAAGCCTTTCTCCTCATTTTCACATACTCCTCTAGTGTATCATTTTCAAGTATAAACGCAAGAAATATCCCTTCCAAAAATGGGAGATTCATTTGAATCTAATTCGACCAATTTGAAAAATAAAAAGCCTGAATCGAGAGGCACCATTAAGCTACCTTTTGATTCAAACTTTTTTTATTATGAAAGCTTATTTAGCTGCTGCGTAAAGCTCATCAACTTTGTTCCAGTTAATTACTGAGAAGAAAGCTTTGATGTAATCAGGACGTACATTGCGGTATTTCACGTAGTAGGCATGTTCCCAAACATCCAAGCCCAAGATTGGTTTCTTCCCTTCTGAGATTGGTGTATCTTGGTTTGCTGTTGAAGTCACTTCAAGCTTCCCTTCTTTGTTAACAACCAACCATGCCCATCCAG
The DNA here is from genome assembly GCF_003603405.1 of Streptococcus sp. AM43-2AT. Taxonomy (NCBI): domain Bacteria; kingdom Bacillati; phylum Bacillota; class Bacilli; order Lactobacillales; family Streptococcaceae; genus Streptococcus; species Streptococcus sp. AM43-2AT. The sequence continues at coordinate 767,763 of NZ_QTND01000001.1, forward strand.
AACCGAAGCGTGTTGTAGCCGCTGCAGTAAAGGCTGCTTGGAATTCTTCAAATGAACCGAAAGCTGCATCGATTGCTGCTGCAAGTTCTGCTGAAGGAGCTGTTTTTTCAGGAGTCATCAATTCCCAGAAAAGAGCGTGGTTCAAGTGTCCACCACCGTTGTTGATAAGCGCTTGGCGGATATCAGCTGGGATAGATTCTACATCTGCAAGCAAAGCTTCAAGGTCTTCACCGATTTCAGGGTGTTTTTCAAGAGCTACATTAGCGTTATTTACATATGCTTGGTGGTGTTTGTCATGGTGCAAGTGCATTGTTTCAGCATCAATATATGGTTCTAATGCATCGTAAGCGTATGGAAGGTCTGGTAAAATAATTGCCATGGAAAATACCTCTTTTTCTTTATGTATATAAAAATGATAACGCAATCATCTAATTTATTCAACTATTCTGCTTACACCGATGGATTAGCCAGCTTTAGTAAAGCTAAATCAAATAAATAATCTTTCTCATAAGTTCCCGATTTCATTTGAAAATCGGTATCAATCAAAAGACAAATAGCCTGCTCCAAATAAGAAAGAGAAATTCCTCTACTATCCCTTAGGGCAAATTTGACTTGGTAGGGGTTCACTTTTCGGCCGGTCAGCTCTGATAGGTCTGAAACGATTTGGGATTCTGTCCGTCCCTCCTGCTTCAACAGTTTGACCTGTGTGTAGACGCGGAACTGACTCAACAAAATGGCCAAGAGTTTGATTTCATCTTCGCCTTGTAACCGCAGGTCCTTGACCAAACTACGAGCGGGATCAATTTGTTTCTTTAAGATCATCTGGATCAGATCAAACAGATTATCCTGTAGGGTCTTCGGAATAGCCTCTTCAATATCTGAGATGGTAATGCTCGAAGCTCCCTTGTACGTTTTAAGAAACTCCAAGTTTTTCTGAATCTCACTAAAATCAAAGCCAGATTTAATCAAAAGTTGTTCGAATGCTGGTGAATCAATCGCTAGCCCTAGTGACTTAATCTCTTCCGTGAAATGGGCACGCAACTCTTGTTCCTTTAATTCAGTTGCCTCCAGCACCTGGGCATCCCGTTTTAAAAGCTTGACAATCCTTCGTTTGCTATCCAGTTTTCCTTCCGCAAAAACAATTAAGCGAGTCGTTTCTAAAGGCGCCGATAAGTAACCTTCAAAGGACTGCAATTCATCATCCGTCAGGTATCTTTTTTTCGCGGTCGTCACATCGACAAAATGATCCAAAATCACTATTTTTTCATCTGCAAAAAATGGGAGGCTGACCAAGTCAAGCTCAACTTCTGAATAAGCTGTTTCCTTCATGTCAAAATAAGAATAGTTTAAATCAGATGAATCGTAGCCTACTTTCTTTAAAAGTTGCTCTTTCATCCACTCAAACTGACCAATGTCGTCCCCTGAAAGAACCAGGATAGGAGGAAGGTTCTTGGCACTAATTTTTTTAATTGTTTGTAAAGCCTGCATGTTCTGAAGGTACCTCATTCCACTCTCTAAAATGATACTGAGTCTGTTCCGATTCCATTTTCTTTTCTAGTGGCGCTTTCTCTAGTGGAGTTGGTGGAGCCGAAACAATCTGGGGAATAGCTGAAAAACTGTTGGGCTCCATCAAATGGAAAGGAATACTTGGCGAAGAGACCTCGGGACTCGTCGAAGCAAATCCTTGAGAAACAATTTGGTCCGGTTGTGCAAGTCTAGCAGTTGGAAGGATCAAGAGACAAGCCAAGCATAGCAAACCTGCAAGAGATAAGACTAGAAAAATCGAAATAGGAGATAAAAGGTAGATCAAGATAGGACCTAGAAATAGGAAAATCAAAGCCCAATGAAGACCTGCATCTCTTAAGCGCCGAACGACTACTGCTTGTTGAGGAACAAAAATAAGATAGAGATAGAGGAGAAAAAAGATGCTTAACCAATCCGAAACGTCCATCCCAATCAAAGGAATCACCTCTTCCTCTGATTTCGAATTTGAAAAGAACAAGACCAATTGGTAAATCCAAAAAGGACTTGTAAACAATAAGTGCCAGACTTGGCTTATCCAAAATTCTTTTCTATCTGATCTTCTAGAAAAATCAGCATATTGCATCCAGAACAACTGTAATGATTTCATACTTGTAACCTCATTTCCTTGACTTTATCATAGCAATTTTCAAGCTAGAAATCAAACAGCTTTTATCGAACGGTTTCAATCTTCCACTGATTCCATCCTCTAAAACGAATCGCTCCTTGCTGATCTGTCCGAAAAACCATCATCTGCAACTCTTTAAATCGCTCCAAGGTTTCCTGATGAGGATGCTGGTAACGATTTTTTTCTCCCGCAGATATCAAGGCAATTTTTGCTTGGATTTGCCTTAAGAAGGCTGGGTGAGAAGAGCCCTTAGAACCATGGTGGCCTGCTTTTAATACATCCACGCGTAGTTGAGGATAGCGGGCTAACAAGGTCTTTTCCCCCTCTTCTTCTAAATCTCCTGTAAAAAGGAAGGTCCAACCATAAAACCGGCCATAGAGAACAAGGGAATCGTTATTACTCCCATCTCCTACTTCTACCGGATAGAGAACTTCTGCACTCCCATCAAAGATTGACAGTTGATCACCAGCCTCCAGCGTCTTTACAGGTAGGTTTAACCGTTTGAGCAAACGGACAAAGGAGTCTTTTTTTAAGCTTCCCTTGGAAATGTTGATTTCCTTAATGCTAACCTTAGCCGCAAGGACTTCCAAATCTCCCATATGATCTGTGTCAGTATGCGTGAGAACCATATGGTCAATCTGGTCAATCCCTCTACTCTTGAGATAAGGAAGCAAGGTCCGTTCTGCATTGCTAGTAGACCTCCGATTCCTCCATGCTTCCTTTTGGCCAAAGTCCACTTTTCCACCTGTATCAATTAGGATCGTCTTCCCTCGCCAATCACGTAGCAAAATACTATCACCTTGGCCAATATCAATGATGGTAATCTCATTTTCTAAAGGATGCTTCACAATGGCGAATACGGAGCAGACTAAGAGTAGAAAAAGATATCTCCACTTCTTAACCTTTCGCATCTCATAGAGGCAAGCCAATAAGAATAACAGCAAGAGGAAGAAAGAAATACTTGGTTGTCCAAAAACCAAAGATTGACCGGTAAATCCCGCTATATACTCCATACTTTTTTCCATCCAGATGAAGAAAGGATTCCAGAAGGTCAATGGATAGAGAAATGAGAGGAGAAAAACCACACTCAGTCCTGGTAACAAAAGAACATCAAATAAGAGAGAAAAAACAAAGGTTAGAGGAAGAGACCAGGGCTGGTATTCTCCAAAGAAAAAAATCAAAAAAGGAAGAACACCTAGTGTTAACACCAGACTCTCCTTGACGACTTTTCGTATTCCTGACTTCTCCTCCTCGGAAGAGGTTAGCGTCAATATAAAAGCGTAGGCACAAGATAAGAGTCCTCCAGCAGTCAATAATGAAGAAGGCAGAAAAAGGAGCAACAAGAGGAGGGTCATCCCCATATTCTCCATTCCTTTGAGACCTTGCTGGGCTAGGAGCTTCTGTATAAGGCTTCGAACGACCGAAACCGAAAAGCCCGTCATCCCAGCATAAAGAAGCGAAAACGGATAGAGGAGGATTGCAACTTTTTCCTGCTCCAATCCCAAGCGAAGAAAGAATCGTCGAAAAGTATCTAAGAAGAAAGCGACCTGCATGCCCGACAAGGCGAACAGATGGATAATCCCCAAGTTCGAATACAGCTGACTCATTTCTTCGAACTCCACATCTAAAAAACCAAAAAGCAAGCCCGTCATATAGTGACTCATGGGTTGGGGGAAATGCTGGTGAACCCACACAAGAGCCTTCCGCCTCCAACTAGACAGGAGGCCTATTAAATCTCTAGGTTCAGCAGGTCTCTTTTCAAGGATCTGGCTGATTTTCAAAAGATGATAGATCCCTTGTGTTTTCAGATAAGCCTGGTAATCAAAGCCCATGAAATTTCGCTGTTTTGTCGGGGTCTCTAATTCTCCTTTTATTCTTAATTCTAGCCCATGATCCAAGTGTTTAAAATAGGCTTGTTCTTCTTTTGTCTGAAGCTGATAGAAAACCTGAAAAGTACGACTACCTGACTGAGCACGAAAGGATAAGGCATCTCCATTCACCTTGATGGTATCTGGTAAGAGCTGAATAACCCTTGGAACCTCTTGATCCCGCGCTTCCTGCTTACCATGTTCGATTCGAAAAGCAAAACAAAGTGTAGCAAACAAGAGAAGCCCTACTAGGATTAGAAATTGTTTGCCATTGTAGCGTCTACTAAACAAGATGAAGAAGGCCAGAAGGAAGATTGGAGCGAGCAAGTGACCTGTATACATCCAATAATAAAGAGCCAAGACGGGAAGAGTCAGATGAAATGGATGAATATTGATGCTTCTAATCCACTGTAACATGCTCTTTTAACTTTTCTAACATCTTTTGGCCAATCCCAGAAACATTTTTCAATTCATCAACAGATTGAAATTTTCCTTTTTCCTCTCGATAAGCAATGATATCCTGAGCTCGTTTTTGACCAATCCCAGAAATAGTCTGTAATTCTGCTTCTGTGGCTGTATTGAGATTAACCTTGCCATCCTTTTGCTGGTTTTCACCACCTGTGGTCCCAGCAGAAGCAGACGCTACAGGCGCCACTTCTTCTCCATTCTTAGCAACATAGACAATAGACTCATCCTCTAATTTTTGAGCCAAGTTGACAGATTGGCTATTGGCTTCGTCTGTCATCCCTCCTGCTTTTTGCACTGCATCATAGACCCGACTCCCCACCGGAAGCTCATAGACTCCCGCTTGTCTGACAGCCCCCTTCACATCCACCATGATTTTCTCATGCGAGGAGTCGGTCTTTTCCTCACTTCTCTCCTGAGAGCTCGAAGTAAAGCTTGAATCTCCCTTAGGAGAACTCTCTTGCTCCACCATTTCTAACTGAGAAATGACCGTTTCCGGTGCTTGTGGGGTTGGCTTAGGCCAAAAGAGAAACACTCCTCCCACCACTAGCCCCACAGCAACCAAGCCTAAAAACAGTTTATATTCCTTGATCTTCTCAATCCATGTCTCCATAAATACCCCTTTTATTTTTATTATTCGTAAAAAATCAAACAAATAAAAAAAAAATGTCAAAAATCACATGATTTTTGACATTCTTTTTATCTAGAGAGCTGTCTAGTCTTTCCGATGCTTATCTGGATCCCAAACGAAACTTGCGATATAACTAAACAAGAGGGTCAGTAAAGCGACAACCAAGACAAATGGCAACAATAAAAACTTCAAGAAACGGATGAGGATAAGAGGTTTCCGGTCATTGCGGAGTGCCTGAGATTCCGCATCTAAGCGATCAAACTCAGCCTGAATACGTCTTGCAACTTCTTCCACTCCCTCATCATTCATTTTTGCAATATCAGAGATATCAATAGGGTGCCCAAAGTTCATGTCAACCCGTTCACAGCTAGCTAGTCCTTTCAAGGTCATTGGACCAGTATAAGTTACAGGCATAATACGAACCTTGGCCATTTTGGCAATCACGGCAACTCCACCCTTCACATCCTGAGAATGGCGGCTTCCACTTGGAAACATAATCAAGGAACGCTTGCTTTTCTTGAGCATATTGACTGGATATTTGATAGCAGCTGCACCTGGATTTTCACGGTCAATTGGGAAGGCTCCACACATGCGAATCCACCAACCAAAAATTCGATTGGCAAAGAGCTCTTTCTTGGCCATAAAGATAAATTGCTTAGGCTTGGTAGCAAAGGCCATATAGACCGGATCCCACCAAGTCCGGTGAGGAGCGACAAGTATATAATTTTCTTCTTGACTTGGGATCAGTTCCTTATGATGATAATGAGCATTTCCATTCAGAACCCATAAAATAAAGGTCACTAACCCACGTAAATAGGTATAAAACATGCTTTCTCCTTTGATAATTCTCTTGTTTAACCATTATACCTTATCCTTTTGTTCCCCGCAAATCTTTTCAAAAAGTGTGTGACTCAACAAATTGACTACATCTAGTCTTTTTCTTAAAAAAATGATATCATGTTTCTATGGAAATGAATGAATTAAAGGGATTAACCTATGAAGAGGTCCGCAAAAAAATACAGCGTGGCCAAACCAACGAATTTAAAGCGAACACCAGTACCAGTACCTGGCAAATCATCAAGCGTAACGTCTTCACCTTGTTTAATGCTCTGAACTTTGTGATTGCTCTCGCTTTGGTTGCGGTACAAGCCTGGAGTAACCTGGTCTTTTTTGCAGTCATCTGCTTTAATGCCTTATCTGGAATTGCCACAGAGCTCCGTGCTAAACGGATGATTGATAAATTGAATTTGATGAGTAAGGAGCTCGTTACTGTCATCCGAGCAGGGGAAGAAGAAAGCATTGATCCTGAGGAAATTGTCCTTGGCGATGTGATTAAGCTTTCGGCAGGTGACCAAATTCCGAGTGACGCCATCGTTCAAATCGGGATTGCAGAAGCCAACGAAGCTATGCTGACAGGAGAAAGTGACTTGGTGCTCAAGGGAGAGGGAGATGAACTGCTATCCGGAAGCTTCTTGGTAAGTGGCCAAGTCTACGCTCGTGTCAATCGTGTGGGGGCCAATAACTATGCTAATAAATTGATGGTCGAGGCGAAAACTCTCAAACCCATCAATTCGCGCATTCTCTATAATCTCGCAAAAATCTCTAGTTTCACTGGTAAGATTATTATCCCATTTGGTATCGCCCTCTTCTGTGAAGCCTTTTTTATCAAGTTGCTTCCAATGAAAGATTCTGTGGTGACTTCTTCTACTGCCCTCCTGGGCATGTTGCCAAAAGGGATTGCCCTTCTGACAGTAACATCTCTCTTAACAGCCGTGATCAAATTAGGGATGCGCAAGGTCTTGGTTCAAGAGATGTATTCAGTCGAAACACTGGCTCGTGTGGATACTCTTTGTTTGGATAAGACGGGAACCATCACCCAAGGAAAAATGACCGTCAAAGGCATTCACTCCCTGTCTGAACACTTTTCTGAAGAAACCATCGAAGTCATTCTCGCTGCATATATGCAAAATTCTGAGGATAACAACCCGACTGCCCAAGCTATCCGTAAGGCATATGGGGAGCTAGAACATGCCTATACAGCAGAATCAATCATTCCATTTTCAAGCGATCGAAAATGGGGAGCTATGACCCTGTCTAACTTGGGAACGATTTATTTGGGTGCCCCAGAGATGCTTCTCAAAGAAAATCCTCCAGCAGTATTGGAAGCCCAAGCCCATGGATCACGGGTCTTGATTTTAGCTCGTAGTGTTGAAGTCATTGATATGCATGATTTGACTTTACCAAGTGATGTAGAAGCTATCGCTGTGATTGAAATCTTAGATCCAATCCGTGAAGGGGCTGCTGAAACCTTAGATTATCTTCGCTCACAAGATGTGGATTTAAAAATCATTTCAGGAGATAATCCTGTTACCGTTTCCTATATTGCCAAAGAAGCCGGTTTTGATAGCTACGATAATTATGTGGACTGTTCAAAAATCGATGATGCTGAGCTAGTTGATCTAGCGGAGAATACTGCTATTTTCGGTCGGGTATCTCCTCACCAAAAGAAACTCTTGATTCAAACCCTCAAGGCCTCTGGTCGTACCACTGCTATGACAGGAGATGGGGTCAATGATATCCTAGCCTTACGAGAAGCTGACTGCTCCATCGTGATGGCCGAAGGAGATCCTGCAACACGTCAAATTGCCAATCTGGTCTTGTTAAACTCAGACTTCAATGATGTTCCAGAAATTCTCTTTGAAGGTCGTCGGGTCGTTAATAATATTGGCCGAATCGCACCCATCTTCTTTATTAAGACCATTTACTCCTTCATCCTGGCCATTATCTGTATCGCAAGTGCCCTGTTCTTTGATGTGAACTACTTGTTGATTTTCCCATTTATTCCAATTCAGATTACGCTGATCGATCAGTTTGTCGAAGGATTCCCACCATTTGTCTTGACCTTTGAACGAAATATTAAGCCAGTGGAAAAACACTTCCTCAAACGTTCCTTGCATCTGGCCTTGCCAAATGCCTTGATGGTTGTCTTTAGTGTCCTGTTTGTTCGCTTATGGGGAGCTCATCATGGCTGGTCTAGCCAAGATATGTCTACCATCTCCTACTACTTATTAGGATCTATTGGTTTCTTGTCCGTTATTCGGGCTTGCTTACCACTCAATATCTGGCGCGGACTCTTAATCATCTTCTCTGTCTGTGGTTTCTACCTTTCTGCCTTTTACTTGAAAGGTCTGATTGAAATTGGAACATTGACAGCTGTGACCTTCCCAGTCTACCTTGCCTTGATGTCCCTCTTTACAGGGATCTTCATCTTGGCTACGATTTATCAAAAATATGAATTTGATTAAAAAACTCTTTGATAAGGATAGAACAAAAGTTCTATCTTTATTTTTTCGTTATCCCTTTCCTAGCTTTTCCCCGTCCTCTTTTCGTGCTATAATAGAGCCATGAACGATTTCGAATTAAAAGACGGTGAACGCATCAACCAATTATTTTCTAGTGATGTGAAAATTATTCAGAACAGAGAGGTTTTTAGCTATTCTATTGATAGTGTCCTCTTGTCGCGCTTTCCTAAACTGCCCAATCGCGGTCTGATTGTCGATCTTTGTGCCGGCAATGGTGCTGTCGGACTCTTTGCTAGCACGCGCACGAAAGCAACCATCGTTGGAGTAGAAATACAGGAAAGACTAGCGGATATGGCGGAACGTTCTATCCAATTAAACGGTCTGTCTGACCGTATGTCCATGATTACAGATGATCTAAAAAACTTGCCCCACCATTTCCCCGGTAGTAAGATTGACATTATCCTATGTAATCCTCCCTACTTTAAAGTGGACGAGCATTCCAATTTAAATGAAAGCCCTCATTATTTGCTAGCCCGCCACGAGATTACCACCAATCTGGACCAAATTTGTCAAGTGGCCCAACGGACCCTCAAATCCAATGGTCGACTCGTCATGGTGCATCGTCCGGATCGCTTCTTAGATATCATTGAAACCATGAAACGCTTCAATCTGGCTCCCAAACGGATTCAATTTGTCTATCCTAAGGTCCATAAAGATGCCAACATGCTCCTCATTGAGGCTATTAAAGATGGATCGCGGGATGGTCTAAAAATTCTTCCCCCATTGTTCATCCATGAGGAGGATGGAAGCTATACGCCGGAAATTCATGAGATTTATTATGGAAACTAAAGCCTATATGTATGTTGTCCAGTGTGCGGATGGAACCCTCTATACTGGCTACACGACCGATATCGAGCGCCGCATCAAAGCTCACAATGCAGGAAAAGGAGCTAAATATACACGCCCAAGACTTCCTGTAACCTTGATTTACCAGGAGTCTTTTCCTGACAAAAGGACGGCTATGTCTGCTGAAGCCCTGTTTAAACATAAGACAAGAGAAGAAAAGCTAACCTATATCAAGCAACATAAAAAGAAGCAAAATTCAAATGATAGGACCTGAATAACAAGTCTAAATGTAAGAAAAAGAGAGTGGGACAGAAATCGGTAATTCGTTAGAATTCGATTTCGTCGTCCCACCTCCGCACAGTTGAGTAGGGCTGTAAAAGCTGATGAAATCAGCCTAGTAGAGCCCACTCAACCACTGCGTCTTGCTCGACTATCCAAAGACAATTGAGAGGCTAGGACTTTTGTCCCAGCCTCCTTTTTTAAAAATAATCTAGGATTCGTCATCAAGGTTTTTTAAAAAAGCCCAATTCCCAACAGACTGCTTTCCATAGTCGAGAACCATAGAGTCTAATAGGACGAATTCATTCTTCTTATAGAAAAAGACATTTTGCTGAGTACTGGTGATCAAGCCTAGACGCTTACAACCTTTGGCCTTTACGTAAGGTTCAATCCCGTTTTGGAGGAAATGACTGCCAACACCTTGTCCCTGAACAGTTGGGCTCACAGCAAACATCATTAAATACCAGTCAAAGTTTCCGGACTTTTTCAAATGCTGTTCTGAACGTTCTACGAGATCTAGGTATTTCAGCAAATTTAATGGTGTGATATAACGGAATAACTTAAAAATCCCATTTAGTAGATAAGAGATCATTGAGAAATCTTTTTGTTGCAACAGCCCCACCGCTATGATTTCTCCGTCTCGTTCAGCAACTAAGCAAGTTTCCTCTTTGATGTACAGCTTGACTAATAAGGTATGCAATAGTTCAATAAAGGCCGGAAAGTATTCAGGCTTTTTTAAATCTTCTTTAATGACGGTTAAAAATGGATAATTCATAAAAGCATCAGCGCAGACTTTTCCAATTAGCTTGTACTCATCTAGCCTTGCTTCTCTATATACGATCCTTTCCATACGCCAACTCCTTCATTCTAATAAGTCCATTATACTGTAAAATACTCTTTTTTTCGATTGCAATATGAAATTATCACATAAATCCTTACAAATCAGAAGCCATTTGAATAGTGAATGAAAGCTTAATCAGATTTATGAACATTGGGAACCAATTTTTGATGAATGACGGAACTACTCCTGCATAGAAACAAAAAAATAGTCCTTCTAGATTTTTCTAGAAAGACTATTTGATACGTTAGGAACTAAGAAAATTAAATACGCTCTTTCCAAGAAGTTGCGACTTGGTCTAAGACTTGGTTGAGCTCTTCAATGTTGCGACGACCTTCTGTACGGAGCCATTCACGAGCTGCTGCTTCGCCATTCTTGATGTAGGCCTCTACAGATCCAGCCCAAGTTGCACGACCACAAAGGACTCCGTTAAAGTTCGCGCCTGCTTCATGCGCAAAGACGAGGGTTTCTTGGAAAAGTTTGGCAGAAACACCTGCACTCAAGTAGATGTATGGAAGGTTGGTTGCTTCTTCTTGTTCTTTAAAGAAGGCTGCCGCTTCTTCACGGCTATGAACGATTTCTCCATCGCCAAAGCCTTCAACGTATTTGACGTTGACTGGCACTTCTACCTTCAAGACATCGATGTTAAAGCGTGGGTCTGAGAAGACTTTCATAGCTTCGATGACCTTACGAGGTTTTACTTTCGCATATTCTACAGATCCGGCATCCGCGATTTTTTCATCATAAGCCAAGATTTCAAGGAAGAATGGAATTTCTTCTGCAGCACATTCTGAACCGATGCGTTCGATGTAGGCTTGTTTTTCTTGGTTAAGTTCTTCTGCACTATCCACATCATAGTAGAGCAAGAATTTCACTGCATCTGCACCCTGTTCTTTGATGCGTTTAGCTGACCAAAGGTTAAGGCAGTCTGGCAGACGCTTGGTGCTAGAAGTGTCGTAGCCAGTTTTTTCATAAGCCAACAAGAGACCTGCTTCTGCATCCAAGACCTTAGTAGCAGGAAGTCCATACTCAGGATCCAAGAGCATAGAAGATGCGAATGGTGTCAATTCTTCAGCCACCAAGACCTTCAATTCTTCCATTTGAGCCACTGTTGGTTCTGTATCTTGGTACTGAGCCATGAGGCGTTTCAAGGCACCACGTTGGTCAAAGGCCAAGGCTGAAATCACACCCTCTTTGGTGCTCAATTTTTCTAAATAGTTGCGTTTTTGTTCTGTTAATACCATCTTATACCTCTTTTACAATTATATTCTGATACAAATCATCGTAGTGGGCCATATTGACATGCCCTGTCATCTTTTCTTGGGCATTTAGCATCCCTAAGACCATAGCATGGGTCAAGAGGGCCGCGTCATCTTTTCCGCTACTGAGGGCAGCAGAGATCCCAGCCACGGTTGAATCTCCAGATCCCACTGGATTGACCACTTCTATTTTTGGAATATCGACCTTATAGAAGCTGTCCCCATGTTTGGCAAAGGCACCATCTCCACCTAAGGAGACGATAATCCATTCGATTCCTTCAAATAGCGAATCTTTGAGGACTACTTTCAAATCCTCAAAATCAGCAGAAACATCACGTCCCAATAGTTGAGAGAGTTCTTCGCGATTGGGTTTAATCACCGTTGGTTTGAATGGTGAGTGAAGGACCGCTTCTAAAGATTTGCCTGATGAATCAAGTACAACCTTGCGTCCTGCTTCTTTTGCAATCTCAATTAGGCTCGCATAATAGTCCACTGGTAGCCCTGTAGGAAGACTCCCCGAAATAGCAATCACATCCGCTGTCGGCATGAGGAGTTTGAAATGATGAAGGAATCCTAAAGCTTCCGTCCGGATAATTTCTGGACCCGCTTCTAAGATTTCTGTTTGATTTCCTTCATGCAAGATGGCGATACAGTTCCGCGTATCTCCCAGGATATCATAGAAGAAGGATTGGACATCTCGTGGAAGATGGGTCTTGATGAATTGACCATTGGTCCCCCCAACAAAACCTGTTGCTCCAACTGTTTCACCGCTCTCAGCTAGGACACGGGTGACATTTAACCCTTTCCCACCAGCCGTCTTAGAAACTTCCGACACACGATTCACAGTATCCAACTTTAATTCTTCCAAGGGATAAGAAATATCAATGGAAGGATTCAAGGTGACAGTTAAGATCATATCCTCACCTCTTAGTCGTGGTATTCACCACGATCCCATTTTTCAAGGAATTCTGTAAAGAAGTCTGCATCCTCTTGGTGATCATTATGGGTTTCCAAATGTTGAATCTTGGCAATCAATTTCTTGTTTTCTTCACTTGGTTTGTATTCTGCATGAATGAAAGCTTCAATGATATCACACATGAGCAACTCACCGGTTACTTTCCCACCAAAACCAATCACGTTGGCATTCAACTCTTCTTTGGCATAAAGAGCAGTTGTCATGTCGCGAACCAAGGCTGAACGGATTCCAGGAACCTTGTTAACAGCGTTGTTAATTCCAACACCAGTACCACAGATACATACTCCAAGATCTGCTTGACCACTAGCGACTGCTTCTCCGACTTTTTTCCCAAAAATTGGGTAGTGGGTACGTGCATGGTCATAGGTTCCGAAGTCAAGGACTTCATAACCTTTTGATTTCAAAAATTCAGAAACAGCCATTTTTTCATTTGTGACAATATGGTCACATCCAATTGCAATTTTCATTCGTTTACTCCTCCCCTTAGCACATCTTGTTGAGCATATCGACACGGATTTGGTGGCGACCGCCGTCATACTTACCGTTTACAAAACCTTTGGCGATATTTTTGGCCAATTGGTCACCCACGATTTGAGCACCCATGGTGATCATGCGAGAATTGTTGTGGCCACGAGTCATGTAGGCAGAACGCTCATCTGAAACTTCTGCCGCAACCATTCCTTTAATTTTAGTAGCGACCATGAATGGACCAGCACCATAGGCATCAATGACGATACCAAGATTGTCTTCTGCTTGTTTGACTTCCTTAGCGACAGCCAAAGTCACATCGACAAAGTCTTGCCCTTCTTCTGTCACATCCACTACTTGGAAACCTTCTGCTTCCAAATATTCTTTGACTACTTCTTTTAAGCGGATACCTGCTGCATCCGCACCAATAATAACTGACATATTATGCTCCTTCTTTTAATTCATTTTTCAATCAAATACAGAAACTTCTATATTCAACAACATTATTTTCTATAAAATTTCGATTTCAAAACTAAGTTCTGCTTCTTGACCTGCTGGCAAAAGTCGAACTTGCTTTTTATATTCCAAATAATCACTCTCTTCAAGGGAAGTGGATAAACCAGACCAAGGCTCTAAAGCGATAAAAGGTCCTTTATTTGGTGTTGTCCAGATAATCAAGTTTGAAAAATCTGGAAAATGAAGGCTTACTCCTTTTTCGTGCTTTTTAGAGCGGAGGATCACCCTTCTTGATTGTAAGCAATCTAAGGTGATGGCATCCTTTTGGAAGAGATCGTAATCGAGATTTAGGATTTTCTCTTGCTGTAAGAAAGGTGTCCGATCAAAGACGTTTAGCAAGCCTGTCTCTGGATAGGATTTAGGAATACTACAGGTCTCTTCTTGTTCGAATTCCAGGTAGTAATCTTCAAATCCTTCATCCGCCAGTAACGGACAGTTAAATCCTGGATGGCCACCAACGAAAAAGGGCATGACTCCTTCCTCACCAAGATGGTGAACCCGATAGGTTACTTGAATCTTCTTACCAAGTAATTGATAAGAAATTTCTAATCTGAAATGATAGGGATATTGCTGATACATTTCTTCCGTATCTTCTATCCCAAAAGTCACCCGATCTTCTGTTTGCTCTACCAGCTCAAAGTTTTTCTTGCGAACCAGCCCGTGGCGAGGGATCTTCCCAACACCTTGAGGGCGATACAAGGTCGTATCATTTCGAACCGAACCACAGATAGGAAAGAGAACTGGGGCTTGGCCACTCCAATACTGAGCATCACCCTGCCAAAGATATTCGATACCTTCCTGATCCTTGATAGAGGTCAGCTCACCACCTAACTCCTTGAAACAAACTTCCAGATCATTATTTTTTAAAGCTATCCTCATATTTCACTCCTTAGCATGTTATTTTAGAGAAAAAACTAGGCTACCCCTCCATGTCTGGAAAATTGATACCCTAGTTTTATCAAGTTACATATTTAGGAGCGGATTATTTTGCATTTGCTGCGTATTCTTCGTTACGTTTGATCATTTGTTTTCTGTACCATGCAAAGATTCCAACGTAGAATGCTAAGAAGGCAACAACACCAATAATCAATTTAATATCACCAGTTGTTGCATTACCGATTGTCCAACCAAGCAATTTTTCAACAGGTCCTTCAAGAGTTGAGTGAGTGATCAATTGAGCTTTGTCAACTCCTTCTGGAAAGGCTTTTACACTTTTCGCCAATTCAGTAGCGAATGGTGCGATAAGAGTACCTGAAAGAAGGAAGAGTGGCAACAAGAGTGTTCCAAACACGATCATACGGATCAATTTACCACGTGTTACAACCAACAAAGCTGGAGTCACACCCATAGCGATGATCCCTGCAAGTGGCAAGATACCATTTCCGACTTTAGAAAGAAGCACTGCTTCGATCAACATGATTGGTGCAAGTACGTTTGCACAAGCCCAGATTTCTGCACGACCAGCGATAAATGGCCAGTCCAAACCGATATTGAATTTACGTCCTTGAAGACGTTTAGTAGCAACGTTTGTAATACCTTGTGACAATGGTTCTACCGCTGCGATGAACCAAGAACCGATCAATGAGAACAATTCCAAGCAGACACCGGCAGTCAAACCAAGGCTGATCCAACCTTTAATAACCAATTCCCAAGTTTTAGCATCAGCTACATCAGCAACTGGATGTGGAGTACCCATGATACCGATGACGATACCAAGAAGGAAACCGATGAAGAATTTAGATCCCCAGAAACCAATTTTCTTGTTCAATTTAGCTGCGTCAAAGTCGTATTTGTCAAGACCTGGGAAGAATTTGTCAAAGATTTTATCCAAAACCATGATGATTGGGTTCATCATGTAGTTCATGTGAGTTGAAGTCATAGGTGATGAACTTGGTGCATTCAACAAATCGTCAAATGTTGGTTTCATCAAGTCTGAGTTGATGATTTTCATAATCCCTACAAGAACAACTGCAAGAGTGGCAACTAAGAGGGAAACTCCTGCGCTAACTCCATTTTTATCCGCATACCATTTAATCAAAAGACCTGTGATAGACAAGTGCCAGATATCAAAGATATCGACATCAAGTGTATCTGTTTTCTTCATTGCAAGCATGACAATGTTGACAACCAACATAACTAGCAAGAAGTAAAGTGTCCAGGCAGACCCCCAAGTGATGGTCGCAAGTGGTGCCCAACCAACGTCTGTGATATTCAATTGAATACCAGTGTTCTCAACGAATTTTGCAAGAGACGCTGAGAAAGCTCCATTCAACATACCGATGATTGCACCGATACCTGTAAGGGCGATGGCAAGTTTAATACCACCTTCAAGCGCTTTGGAGAATTTCACTCCAAACAAAAGTGCCAATAGAGTTAGGACGATCAACATGATGATCGGTGCACCCATATCTAGAATGGGTTTGAAAAACTTATTGGCAAAATCGATAATGCCATTCATAATAAATCCTCCCGATTTATATTTTTATATTTTACAAAATTAAGAATGTCAGCAATTCCAGGCATAGGAACCGCTTACAAAATACAGATAAACGAATTAGCTTAAACCGTGTTCTTTGATGGTTGCTTCGATATTGTCATATACCGGAGCGCTCATAGCTGGAATACGGAATAAGATTGGACCAGCTTCAACTACTGGAATACCAGGATCAAAGCCTAAATCTGTTGCAGCGATTGGTGTAAAGATATCATAACCTTTAATCAAATCTTCATTCACATCTTTTACCATTACCGCATCACATTGTACATCATATCCACGGTTTGAAAGCTCTTCTTCTAGAGCGCTTTTGATTTGGTGGCTTGAGTTAACCCCTGCACCACAGGCAGCTAAAATTTTAATCATTTGAATGACCTCCATTATAAATATTTTTTGTTGTTACTATTAAGCAATCGCTTCGGTGATATAGCGATATAAGTCTTCTTCATTTTCCAATTTCGACATGTTTTCAAGATTTCCGTTTGTTGTAAAGAAATCCATCAAATGCGCCAAAATGTTTGTTTGGCTGGAACTAGAATTGTTAATGATGAAGAATAAAAGCGAAACTTCTACTTCCTTATCAGGCGCGATCATATTGTGGAAAGTTACCGGATTTTTTAATCGAACGACTACAATATTCTCTGTCAGGTTATGGATGATATCCGTATGAGGAATAGCTACATTCGGAAGATCCTTCCCTAGAAATTCCATATCTAAACCAGTAGGGAACGATTTTTCTCTTTCTTTCAATGCAGCTCGATAAGAATCTGTCACAATCTGACGCTCTTCCAATAAAGTTGCAATCTGCTCAAACAATTCTTCTTGATCTGCAACATCTAGGCAAAAGACTAATTCTCGATTAAACAGTTGATTTAATCCCATCTTTTCACCCCTTCCACTTTTTACCTTTTTTAATTTATACGATAAGTATATCACTATATGAATACGCTGTCAATTACAATATGTAATTTTTTGTTCTTTTTTGTTTATTTTTTATAAATTTGTTTGTAGTTCATGCTATATGAGAAAAAAAGAAAAAGACCAGAACATGCTTAAGTTCTGGTCTTTTAGCTGTTTCTGTACGAAGCTTTACAAAATTTTTGTATAAGAATTGTATTTCTCACGCACCTTTTTAGAGATTGAATGATCCGAAATCACCGCATCTAAGTCATCTAAACGGTAAAAAGCATAGAAAGAATAGCTATCAAACTTAGTGTTATCTGCGACTACATACTTTTCAATGGCATTGTTGAGAATAATTTTATTGCCATTTCCTTCCTCTTCGTTTGCGGTCATTGCTGTATGACCATCAATCCCATTTACCCCGATAAAGGCTTTCGAAACTTTTATTTCCTTTAAGAGCTTATTGGCAAACTGTCCTACAAAGGTCTGTGTCTTGACCCTATAGCGTCCGCCAACTAAAATGATGTCACAATTGGGCTGGTCTTTTAATTTTTCAAAAATAGGCAAGGAATTAGTGACAATACTAACATGTTTCCCATCAAGATAATCGCCAATAAAATCTGTAGTAGTCCCTGCTCCAATAAAAATTGTATCGCCTTCATCAATCAAAGCCGCACATTTTTGAGCAATCTCCCTTTTCTCTTCCACGTTCAACATGTTCTTTTCTGTATGGGAGACTTCTGTTAGACTATCCTTGATTTTTCGATGGGCCCCTCCATGTACACGTACCAACAAGCCTTGTTCTTCTAAGTCCATCAAATCCCGGCGAATTGTCATATCGGTTACACCCAAGAGATCGCTTAGATCCTTAACAGAGACCACTTCATTTTTATCCAACTCTTGTAAGATTGCTACATGTCTACTCTCTTTCATATGATGTCCTACTTTCCTGATTATGCTTTCATTATACTATAAAAGTGAACAATTTCAATAAGAAACAAACATTTCACTCTAATTTTTCTATATTAACCACTTATTTTGTTGATCGTTTTTGTGTAATGATCATTTTTTTGTTCTTTTTTTAAAAAAAAGTAGATTTTTTTTAGCAAACCTGTTGACAGAGCTAAATAAAAGTTGTATTCTTAATATGTTAACAGAATTGATAGCGCTACCACATTGTGATAGCAAACGTTTTGTTTACGAATTTCGGTCTCCTTATAAATATACAAGGGTAAACGTCTGTTTACCCTTGTATTTTTTATTTATCTCCTTTGTTCCGAATCACAAAGCCTGTTTTCTTCTCACTTGAAGTATTGCGTGGTTTTCTATTGTCCTTACGGTAACGCTTCTCTTTATCAAAACGATCCTTTGAGCGTCCACCTTTACGATAATCATCACGACGACCATTGCTACGGCGATCACGATCTCGACGGTCATCCCCACGACGGCCACCGCGACCAGACTTGCCTTTTCCGCCAAATCCACCACCAGATGGTTTAAATGGCAATGGTTTTTCACGCGCAATTTCAACTTCTGGAAGACTATCTGGATCCTGAACTGTCAAGCTAAGGATGTACATAGCCAATTCTTCTGGGCTGAATACTGAGGCCAATTGACGAGCATCCTTGCCAAACTTCTCAAAGTTGCTACGAATCTCCTCATTAGCAAAATCACGTTCAATTTTCTTAAGAGCTACTTGCTTCTTAGCTTGGAAGGCTTCTTCTGCACTTGCTGGCTTGAGGCCTTTCATGCGTTTCTTAGTCAAGTTCTCAATGATTTGGAGATAACCCATTTCATTAGGTGAAACGAAGGTAATTGACTGACCTGACTTACCTGCACGCCCTGTACGACCAATCCGGTGAACATAACTCTCAGGGTCTTGAGGAATATCATAGTTATAGACATGGGTCACACCTGAGATATCCAAACCACGAGCAGCAACGTCTGTTGCAACGAGGACATCGAGGTTGCCATTTTTAAAATCACGAAGGACACGAAGACGTTTGTTTTGGTCCAAATCTCCATGAATCCCTTCTGCACGGAAACCACGGATTTTCAGCCCACGAGTTAACTCGTCTACACGACGTTTGGTACGACCAAAAACGATTGACAACTCAGGTTGATCAACATCCATAAGACGTGTCATGGTGTCAAATTTTTCTTGTTCTTTAACTCGGATATAATATTGGTCAACCAATTCTGTTGTCAATTCCTTAGCAGCAATCTTGACATGCTCAGGTTCTTTCATGAACTGAACACCGATACGTTTGATGGCATCAGGCATGGTTGCTGAAAAGAGTAGAGTTTGACGATTTTCTGGGACACGTGAGATGATGGCTTCGATGTCTTCCAGGAATCCCATATTAAGCATTTCGTCTGCTTCATCAAGGATGAGAGTTTCAATATCTTGTAATTTCAAGGCCTTGCGTTTGATCAAGTCTAGAAGACGACCTGGTGTTCCTACAACGATGTGAGCCCCTGATTTAAGAGCTTTGATTTGTTTTTCAATACTTGAACCACCGTATACTGAACGGACTTTCACACCCTTACTACGACCAAAGCGGAAGAGTTCTTCCTGGCTTTGAACAGCCAGTTCACGAGTTGGGGCGATGACCAAAGCTTGGATAGTTGCTTCTTCTGTACGAATTTTTTCAAGGGTTGGCAAGCCAAAGGCTGCTGTTTTCCCTGTACCAGTCTGTGCTTGACCGATTACATCTTTACCTTCAAGAGCCAAAGGAATGGTTTGCTCTTGGATAGGACTTGCTTCTACAAATCCTGCTTTTTCAATTTCTGCTAACAAATCAGCAGAAAGATTAAATTCATTAAATTTCACGTTATTCTTCTTTCTAAAGATGGTGCGAAGCCATCCTATAGCGCTTAGTTTATACTTTTCTTGTCATGACGTACTTTCAACTTTTATGAAAGATCGTGTTGCTTCTTTTCCACGAAAGAAAAGTACTGCTTTCTTTGCAACTTATCTAGTATACCACAGACCTGGGTTAAAAGATAGTAAAACGAAACAGATTAAAAGTTTTTTTATTGCGTAACCCCTTTCAAAAAAGTTCTTTCCATCTTTGATTTATTAGTATGCCTCCTTTTTCATTTCCTTTTTAATTTGCAATAATATAAAAGACTGTGAAGTCTCTTCTTTACTTTGAACCATCTCAAAAAAACAGCCTTATAATAGGCTTTCTAAAATTTTTTCTCACAAAAAATCCACTTTTATTTTTGGATTGTCTTCTTGATTTTTAAAATAAAAGTATGTATAATGAATTTAGTATTTAGGATATTTCAGAATGATTAAAATGCTTCGTTCATTTAACTGATTCAATGATTCTATCCAATTATAAATTGTTTATAATCCACTCAGTACTTTTAAATCTACTCCTACTATTTCCAAGAAGATTATGTACAGTCGATCACTTGTATCAAAACTGCCTCTTCTTCTTAGGGGAGGCAGAGTTAAAAATGAAGGATTTTCTGAAATAGCCAAGATACGAAAGAGGTAAGGAATTTCTTCCCTACCTCTCTTTTTTATCGTTTATGGGCAATCCAGCGCAAAATACGCGACAAGATGATCCAGAGTACAAAGCTTGCAATGGAGATATACAGCCATGCATTAGGATCGTTAGTAAACGGCAATGGAACGTTCATTCCAAAGAAACCAGTGACAACTGCTAAGACCGCTAACAGAGCTTCTAAGATGGTCAAGGTGGTCAAATTGTCATTCAGATTGTTATTTAGGATGTTATTGTAGGAGCTAGATAGCTGTTGCAAGACTTGACTGTTCAACTCCGTCATATATACCAACTGTCTGGCCTCGATCATGGCATCATCAAACTGTTCTTTTTCAACATCATCAAATTGGCGGTAGATGAGGTGAGCCTTGATATGTTCCAAGAGCATGCGATTTTGCTTGGCAGCGGATGCCAGATAGACCATACCTGTTTCAACGTCAGAAAGAGCATAAAGGTTCTTACTAGTTGTCGTTTTTCGTAAGAGACGAGTGATTTCATCCTTGTGCTTATCTAGACGCTCAATAATCGGATAATAAGCATTACTAATCATCTCAAGCCCTGCAAATAAAAGCTTAAAGGTCGATAAACTCTCGTGATTATCGACATAGCGTTCCATTTGTGCAATAATATAGGCGTTGTCTCGGTTACTAATAGTCACAAGACGTGGCCCCTGGACAATGAAGGTCATCGGAATGGTTTCATAATATTCCTTTTCCTTTTCCATGTCCAAGACATTATAGATAAAGGTTACGGTCCCATTCTCACGGTTGTAATCCATATGGGCACGTTCATTTTTATCCAATGCATATTCAATGGTTTCTTGATCAATACCATACTTTTGGTACAACTGGGAGGTTTCCGCAATCAAGTCAGAATCAATATTAATCCAACTCCGGCCATCTCCTAACTTTTTTTCAACGAACATTTCGTTTCCTCTTTACCTTATCTGCCAGTGCTCCTACCGATCATCCGGAATCGCTAGATGAAGACTGTTTAAATTTATTTTTTATCAACGCAAAACAGCTGCTGCCAAGGCCTGCTGGATTTCGATGACACTATTATCGCTCTTAAATTGAAGTGTTTCTGATGGTTCTACAGCTGATGAAACCCAAATTTTTAATTCAGCATCCAAATCAAAATGACCAGATGTTTCTACTGAAAAACGCGAAATAGAACGATAAGGAAGGGATTTATATGATGTCTTCTTCCCTGTCATTCCTTGCTTGTCCACCAAAATCAGACGGTACTCAGTAAAGACAATCAAGTCACGAATCAAACTAAAAGCCAGAGTTACCTGCTCACCTGGAACTAGGATATCCCCTAAATCTTTTTCAACCTTATCGACGTCTTTTTGAGAAGCATTGCCCATCAAACCTGCAAAAATACCCATGATTATTTCCTCCACAACTTGTGCATTTTCTATCTTAATAACTATACCATATTTTTTGCGAGTTAAAAAGTTGCGGGAACGTTTTTTTGATAGTATAATGAAAGAGTCACAAGAGGAGCAGCTGCTGAGATTGGCTAGATGGAATACCCAAAGTGTTCGTTACTGGCCTAAACTCTTACCACCTGATCAGGTTAGGACCTGCGTAGGGATGTGTCTCAAAACAGAATGAAATAGAGAACTTCTATGACGTCGTTTTGGTGTGGCAACAAATGAGCCAATCAAAACGATTGGTATAGGAGGTTTTTTTATGTCGAAAACTACGGTTCGACCAATGATTGAGGTTGCTCTTTTAGCGACCATTGCTTATATTTTGGATTTGGTTACTCAACCGATGTCCTTAGGTCCTTGGATTTCTCTATCTTTTAAGATGGTTCCCATCTTTCTCCTCAGTTTCCGCTGGGGCGTGAAGGCTGGTGCCATGGGTGGATTCATCTGGGGTTTGCTGCAAGTCGTAACTGGGGAAGCAGCTGGTGGTTGGTTGACTCCAATCCAAGGTTTCTTAGAATACTTTGTAGCCTTCAGCTTGATTGGACTGAGTGGAATTGTCAAACCTACGCTTGACAAGGCTATCAGAGATAAGAAACGACTACAGACGCTTACTTATATCACAGTCGGAGTCATCTTGGGTGGTTTTGCACGTTACACAATTCACTATATTGCAGGTGTCATCTTCTGGGGAAGCTATGCTCCAGCTGGCCAAAGTGCCTACCTGTACTCACTGATTGTGAATAGCTCGTCCTTCTTAGGCGAGACCATTGCCAGCCTAATTGTCTTCTTTATCTTACAAGAATTTTTGGGAAGACTCCTCATTACAGAACAATAAAAAGCCAGCTCACTTGAGCTGGTTTTTTATTAAAGAAAAAATATTCTTAGAAACTTTCCTTAAGTGAGTACGGACGTCAGCGAACTTCTACGAAGTTCCATGACTTAGTTTTGAACCTAAGGTTTCAAAACTCCCGAGTGCTTGAAACAACATTGTTTCAAGCATTTTTCTCACAGCGGAAAGTTTCAGTACTGGCTTTAATGACTATAAAAATATGGAATTATTTTTATTTATTGAAAAATCACTTGATTTTTTATGTAAAATGGAAGTTTGTCTTCATCCCAAAACCAGCTCAAGTGAGCTGTTTTTTCAATTTATATATTTTATTCGCCAAACGTAGTTAGTAAGGCAGTTAGCTAGTTCGCTTCCTTTCTGTTACGACGGAAAAATCCACGAATCGATATCATTCGTGGACTTTTCCTAGTGAAGTGTTTAGGTAAAGCAATTTTTACACTACGACACGAAGTTTGGCAAATCGATTCCATTTGCCAAACGTAGTTAGTGAGGCAGTTAGCTAGTTCGCCAAATAGCGACTAGCGTTCAACAATTAGGAACTTTAGTTCCAATTGTTGGTACTGAGTTACATTTTTTCTTCCAACTCCACGTCTGGATACTTGTCTGCAAACCAACGGAGAGCAAAGTCGTTTTCAAAGAGGAAAACAGGTTGGTCAAAGCGGTCTTTGGCCAGGATGTTTCGGCTTGAAGACATGCGTTCATCTAGATCTTCTGGTTTGATCCAGCGAACGGTCTTTTTACCCATTGGGCTCATGACCACTTCGGCATTGTACTCATTTTCCATCCGGTGTTTGAAGACTTCAAACTGCAATTGACCAACAGCTCCCAGCATGTATTCGCCTGTTTGGTAGTTGGTATAGAGCTGGATGGCTCCTTCTTGCACCAATTGCTCAATCCCTTTGTGGAAGGATTTTTGCTTCATGACATTCTTGGCAGATACCTTCATGAAGATTTCAGGGGTAAAGGTTGGCAGTGGTTCAAATTCGAACTTGTTTTTTCCAACAGTCAGCGTATCCCCAACCTGATACGTACCGGTATCGTAAACCCCAATGATGTCTCCTGCTACGGCATTGGTGACATTCTCACGGCTTTCTGCCATAAACTGGGTTACATTAGATAGCTTAGCACTCTTACCAGTACGAGGCAGATTGACACTCATCCCCCGCTCAAATTCGCCAGACACGATCCGAACAAAAGCAATCCGGTCTCGGTGACGAGGGTCCATATTGGCTTGGATTTTAAAGACAAATCCTGAAAAGTCCTTGTCATAAGGATCGACAATTTCTCCATCTGTCTTCTTGTGTCCGTGTGGCTCTGGAGCAAACTTGAGGAAGGTTTCCAAGAAAGTCTGCACACCAAAGTTGGTAAGAGCGGAACCGAAGAAGACAGGAGTTAATTCACCTGCTAAAATTGCTTCTTCTGAAAATTCATTTCCTGCTTCTTGCAAAAGTTCGATATCATCTTTTACTTGTTCGTAGAATGGGTTGTTGGCAAAGAGTTTGTCCCCATCTTCTAGACTGGCAAAGCGTTCATCCCCTTTGTAAAGTTCCAAACGTTGGTTATAGAGGTCATAGAGTCCTTCAAAGGCTTTCCCCATCCCGATTGGCCAATTCATCGGGTAACTAGCGATGCCCAATACTTCTTCCAATTCTTGTAAGAGATCTAGTGGTTCACGACCATCACGGTCCAGTTTATTCATAAAAGTGAAGACTGGAATCCCACGGTGTTTGACAACCTCAAACAATTTCTTAGTTTGGGCCTCAATCCCCTTGGCAGAGTCCACTACCATGACCGCAGCATCCACCGCCATCAGGGTCCGATAAGTATCTTCTGAAAAGTCCTCGTGCCCTGGGGTATCAAGGATGTTGACCCGTTTTCCATCATAGTCAAACTGCATGACAGATGAGGTTACTGAAATCCCACGTTGCTTCTCGATATCCATCCAGTCAGACTTGGCAAAGTTTCCTGTTTTCTTTCCTTTAACAGTACCAGCTTCCCGAATCTCTCCCCCAAAGTAGAGCAACTGCTCAGTAATGGTTGTCTTCCCCGCGTCCGGGTGAGAGATAATGGCAAAGGTACGGCGTTTTTTAATTTCGTCAGTTATTGTCATTCTTTCTTCCTCAGTTATTTTTTTAAAAGCATATTTTTTAGTAAGCAGGATCCTTCTACATTGGTTCTCTCCTTTTACCTTAACTAACCTATTATAGCGGAAATAGAGCCTTTTTTCAATCATCAGTGTATTTATAAATTAAAAGCCTGAGGGAGAACTACAATGGTTCTACATCCCAGACTTCATTCAATCACAAGGGCTATTAGAAGGCTCCAAATCCTCCACCACCACCGCCATCAGAAAATCCACCGCCGTCAAAGCCACCACTGCCATCTGAGGAGTTAATAGAGAAGCTTGAAACACTATAGGAATCATCTGCATAGCTCATTAAGGTAGAGCCATCTAAATAGGTATTTGGAGAAGAAGTTAGCCAAAGAACAGTGTCCCAGTCTTCATATGGCACGGAAATCTGATGATTTTGGAGTACCTGACTCACTTTTTTAGCTTGGCCATACAAGGTCGCATAGACTAAGATACGATTCCATAGGACAACACTCTCAAGTTCTGCTTGGTTGAAATTTGGAATACTTTCAATCATATTTCGAAAGGCCATCCATTCAAATTGTGAATCCAAGTTCTCTAAGGATTGTAGATGATCTTCACGAAGTTTCATAACAATATAAAATGGAATGAATAACAAAATCAAACATAAAATAGTCCAAAAATAGAATGAAGATAGGTATGAACCAAATCCAAAAGATAAGAAACACATGCTCACAAACAAGATCAGTAAGATCCAAAAATGTAAGGCACAGCCTGTTTTTGAAAAAGCTTCTTCTTTTTCAGATAAGTCTCTAAAATAAGAGGGCAAACCTAATTTCGTAATTTCCTTTTCAACACCTTTTGACAATTGCTGGGCATCCCTTTTTAAAAGTGATTGAATGTCACTTCCGACCTTTCGAATACGATCTCTTTGTGTGTCTGTTTTAGCAGCTCGAAAATCCTTTTTTAGGGCTGCTTGATTAATTTTATATTTCGAGAACACCTCACTGATCCTGATTTCAGTTTCTTGATCAAAGATCATTTCAATAAACTTCAATTCAAAATCAGCCAAGCCTTCATGGTGAAGACAGATCAAGGTCCCTCCACTTTCATCTCTCGTCAAACGAAGATTTCCTCGATCAATGAGATCCAAAATACTTGCTTGGATGAGATGATTAAATTTTAGTTGACCTTTCTCTCTAGACATGACCATCTGTTCAAAATCAAGTTGATACAAGGCCTTGGCTAGGACAAAGGGTGGCAAATTCTGTGGAGGTTCGTATAATCGTACTCCCTTTGCAATCCGACGAGTTCTGGTACTGATCATATAGCGGATCCATGGAATGAAAGCTAGAACAAATAAAAGAATTGCTACAATTGGAATGACTCTGAGAAACAGTGTCTTGTAGATGACTGTTTTTTGTTGAATGGATTTTTCTTTTTTAAGAAATTTATCCTTTCCCTTTTCCTTTTTAATCTCATTAGATTGGCCTCGACGTAGAGCTTCTGTCATGGGCCAGTATGCGTGGAGCTCCAATTTTCCATTCTTTGGGAAGTTCCATAACTGAATGTGATAGCCAGTCTCAGTCCGTTCAATCTGGGCTGGTGGATTAAAATAACCGGTATGAGCATACAAGTCTCCCTGCTTGGCATCCAAGCCATCCACATAAAAATCTAATTTTTCTACGTCCTCATCCCCATCTGAAATAGGGAACCAATTGAGCTCGGCGATATCGGAATACAGTTCTAGAATATGATCAATCTTCCATACAACCTTGATGGTAACTTTGCCACCAACAATCCTCGAATTGTAGATTTTTAATAAACGTCCATTTCCGAGATCCGATTCTTCTACACGGATCTCTCGTTTTTCCCCATCCACATAGGCTTCCACTTGAGGATTTTCATGGATTTTAAATCCTTTGGGAAGGGGATCTACACTCCCTAAAGTTACATACTGCCCATTATAGCCTGTTGAAAAAATGTAGGTAATCTCTTGCGTAAATGTCGCCTGGCTATCTTCCTGCAAGTGGAGGTGTCCCACATAGGATTCTATCGAATAGCGAACTTCATCATCTGCCTGAGCCGGACTAACCGTACAAAAAAAGGCACACAATATACCAATGACTAGTAAAAACCTCTTCATTTCAAACTCCTATTAACTAAAAGAAGGCTGAGACTGATGGTCCCACCCTCCTTTTTCTTTTTATCGAAGAACTCTTTCTCTTGCAGGCTTACGACTGAAAAATACATTAAAGAGAAGCAAGGCTGCTGCTAAGATGCTAGAGACCACGACGTAATTCACCAAGAGGCTGTCCCCTTTGATAATCGGTGGCCGGGCCATGAGTCCATAATTCCCTCCAGTGACTTGGTTGACGCCGACTAGAAATAGATCCAAAACGAAAGTATAGAGAACAATCTCTCGATTTTTTAAGAGGCTCGAATCATAGCATCTCAAGAGATAAATCAAAGAATTAACCAAAAGACAGTAATGCCCGAGGAGGAAAGAAAAGCTCGTAATATGAGGGAAGGTGTAGGGATCAAAGACTGGATAGCCCAAGGCAAAGATCGCTCCACTCACTCCCATCAAGGCAAAGAACTGCTTGCTCTTCCATCGGTCTGGCAACAGCAAGACAGCAAACATAGCCAAACGACAATGGTACAAGGGTAAACTATTGGACCAGGGAAGCTGAAAAGCAAAATACCAGATATAGAGACAGATCAATTGAAATATTTGTAGGTTTCGAAAGATCTTCCGAAATTGTTCATTTTGGTAGTAACGTAATGAAGCCCATACTGCCATTACGATTAAAAGAACCATGACCCCATACCAAAGGAGCGGTATAACAGGTGGTACAGTGGATTCAGTTGTAAAAAAATGATGCATAAGGTCTCCTTATTAAACGGATTCAGATGTTCTTTTTCTTTTCTTACTGGACTTAATAAGATGATTGATCAGGATGAGGGTCCCTGTCATCAGGATAGTCACGATCAAGTAATTGAGCACGAGCCCATGATCGCCAATTACAGGAGGACGACGCATAAAGCCGTAATTTCCACCCGTTACGAGATTAGCAAGCTGAATAATAGCGTTGACACCAAAGGTCATCTGACAGATTTTCCAAGCATCTCCTTCTTCTACTTGGTAGAATTGGACCAGATAGATCAAGCAATTGGCCAAGAGGGCCCAGTGGCCAAAAACATTGTTGATCGAGGATACGTGAGGAAAAGGATAGGGATAAAAGACGGGATGAACCAAGGCCATGATGGACCCAAAGACACCAACAAGAGCAAAATATTGCTTGAAGCTTCCCTTAGGAGCCAAAAGAATCATCCACATAGCCATCCGGCTATGATAGAAGGGCAAGCTCTCTGAAAAAGACAAATGTGCTGCAATATACCAAGAGTTGATTATCAGCAACTGAATCAATTGCCCCCAATACCAAAAGTTTTGATAGCCTTTGGAAGAAGCAAATCGAATAGACAGATAGCCTACCACCATCAATGAGACCGGCAACAAAAAGTACCAAGCTCCCAATTGAGGAGGGGCCGTTGGTTGACTGGTGAAAAATAAATCCCAAAGTGGCATGATTTCCTAACCTCAGCTCATCAATTTTCTATTCTGAACGTGAAACGACCGTCTCTTCAACCATCTTGTATTTGTACTTATAACGCTGGTTGACCAAGCAAATTCCAGCTACCATCACCAAGCTAACCAAAAGGTAGTTCAAGAGAGCACCATGGTCCCCAATGATGGGTGGACGCCGTAAGAAGCCGTAATCCCCTTTCGTCAAAAGGTTGACCAAGAAAATCAAGGCATTCATGCCAAAGGTAATCTTGAAAATTCTCAAACTGTCTTGTTTTTCAGATTGATAATAATCTTGCAGATAAATCAAGCTATTGGCAAGCAAGGCCCAGTGGCTAAAAATTAGATTCAGAACGGTGATATGAGGGAAAGGGAAGGGATCAAAGGCTGGGTAAACCAAGGCCGCAATCGATCCTAGAACTCCCAAGAGAGCAAAATATTGCTTGATATAGGTCCCTCTAGGTGCAAAAAGAATCACTAGCATGGCCAAGCGGCAATGATAGAATGGCAAATTATCCGTCAACGGCATGTGGGCAAGAATATACCAAGCATTAATGGTCAAGACTTGAATCAACTGTGCCCAATACCAAAAGCGTTGGTAGCTTTTGGACTGTGCATATCTAATGGAAAAGTAGCCAACCACCAACAAAGAAGTTGGCAGAATGAAATACCAGAGCCCAAATTCAGGTGGGGCTGATTTTTGGTTTGTAAACAATAAATCCCAAAGTGTCATTTTCATATTCCTTTAATTTATAGATCGTTTTTAATCACAATACAAATCTCGTTTCCCATCATAGACCTCCCAAAGGAAGTTCAATTGTTCTTCTGTATTGCGCTTGGTAGAAAGAGCAGGTATTTTTTCTCTCTCAAAAAAGGCAAGGTCGGAAATTTCCTGGTTCTTTTCAAAATTTCCATCTAATAATTCACATTCAAATACCAATTTCACATATTGGCGACTTTGCAATTGGTAGCGATTGGTATCAAATACTGCCAACAATCTGATTACACGCGCAGAATAGCCCGTTTCTTCTTGGATTTCCTTTAAAATGTTTTCCGTCGGAGAATAGCCAACCTCACCAAAGCCACCCGGCAAGGCCCAGGTCTCTTCTCCCTGACCTTTCACCAGACAAAGTTTTCCATCTTTGACAATCCATGCCCTAACATCAATCAAGGGAGTGTCGTAATGGTCTGTCGGGCGAAACAAATCCGATAATTCTTGTGGATTCAAATCAGTCGCTTCTCTCACAAGATCCTGTAAAATGGCACGAATATCCTGATAGCGCTCTTGATCAAATGGATCTTTTGAGAACGCTAAGCCTGTATTAGTGATTGAAATCAAGCGCTGAATGTTCTTTAGCACATTATTACTCGCCATTCTCCAACTCCTCTACCAATTTGGCTAGATTCATGGAATTGCTTCCCTTGATGAGGATTTGGTCCTGCTCTTTTAAGCTTTCCTTGACTTGTTTGACCATGTCCTCAAACTGATCTTCCTCAGCGGTCTTTTTGAAATAATAGACATGTCCGAGTGGGAACATCTGACTCGCTAACTGAGCCAAGCCCGCAATGTCTTGGCCATAGAAAATAACCGTATCCAAGACATCCGGTGAAAGACTAAGAATCATTTGGTTGTGGAGATCAATGGATTGCTCCCCTAGTTCTTTCATATCCGCCAAGACTGCCAACTTTCGGCCATCTGGATTGGCAGGAATAGTCGAGAAGGTTTCTAAAATTAGGCGCATAGCCGTCGGATTGGCATTGTAGACATCGGATAAGATATCCGCTCCATTACTTGCCTTCTTCCATTCTGTGCGGTTCTTCGTAAGCTCTAGGCCTTTAAAACTTGCACGGATGGCCTCTTCGCTGACTCCTTCTTTTAGGGCAACATAGGAAGCAATCATAGCATTGGTCGCATTGTATTTGCCTGTTACAGGAAGATCAATGGCTTCTTCTAAAAAATTCGTTTCAAAGGTCAAGCTGTCCTTGCGTTCGTCCAACTTGGTAATGCGGATATCTGCTCCTTCCCCAAATCGCACAAGTTCTTGTTGGCTCGGCAAAAATTCCTCTACAATGGGATCGGCTGGCACTAGAAGTAAGCCACCAGCTGGCATGCCGTCCGCAATTTGCAACTTCCCTTTAGCGATTTCTTTGCGATCTTTGAAAAACTCCAGGTGAGCTTCCCCAATGAGGGTCACGATGGCTGCTTTTGGATGGGCAATTTCTGAGAGGAGATGGATATCTCCCAGATGGTCCTGTCCCATTTCAAGGACAAGCTTCTCTGTCCCTTCTGGCATATGGAGAACCGTGTAAGGGAGACCAATCTCATTATTGTAGTTCCCTTGTGTTTTATAGGTTTTATAAGTAGTAGACAGCAGTTGAGCCAACATATCTTTGGTCGTTGTCTTACCGTTTGAACCGGTGACAGCCAAGACATCTACTTGACTTTTCTCCAAAACATATTGGGCTAATTTTTGAAAGGCCGCTAGAACATCATCTACCAATAAATAAGGATGGCCTTCTACTTCTTTTTCAGACAAGGTCGCTACAGCCCCATTTCCAAAGGCGGTTTCAATAAAATCATGCCCATCACGCGCTCCCTTGAGAGGGACAAAGAGATCCCCCGGACCAATGAGACGACTATCAAATTCTGGCTTCTGTAAAACAAAATCTTCAAATTGACTGACATCATTGCGGGCACCAAGGACACGAGCCACTTCGTGCAAGGTTACATTCATGGTATTCTCCTCTAAAAAGTGGGAGCAGGAAGAAAAGCGACTCCTCTATGAGTTGACTTCATCTCCCACTCCCGCTAGGAACAGTTTCTTACAGTAAGTGCGCTTCACGCTTTTCAAAGGTTTCTTTGGCTAATTCTACCAAGCGCTCGATCAAATCAGGATAGGCCAAGCCCATGTTATCCCAAAGTAGAGGGTACATCGACCATTGGGTAAAGCCGGGCATGGTATTGAGCTCGTTCAAGTAGATGCCTCCATCCTCTGTGTAGAAGAAATCACAACGGGAGAGACCTTTACCACCAATGGCACGAAAAGCCAATTCGGCATTCTGACGCATGGTCGCAGCAACTTCTGCTGGGATTTCCGCTGGAATCGCCATCGTAATTTTATTATCGATGTATTTGGCTTCGTAGTCATAGAAGGCTACATCTTTGACCACTTCACCAGGGAGGGTACTTTTCACATCGTAGTTGCCTAATAGTCCCACTTCGATTTCGCGCGCTACGACACCTTGCTCAACTAGAACACGGCTATCGTATTTAAAGGCCAATTCCAAAGACTGACGAAGTTCTGCCTGGTTCTCTGCTTTTGAAATCCCGACACTAGAGCCCATATTAGAAGGCTTGGTAAAGACCGGATAGGTCAATTCTTTTTCAATCAAAGCTAGTTTAGCTTCTAGATCATCTCCTTCAAGGACAGCCACATAAGGAACTTGTGGAATCCCTGCAGATTCTAGGACCCGTTTGGTGGTAATCTTATCCATCGCCACACTAGAAGAAAGGATATCACATCCCACATATGGAAGTTTCAAGACTTCTAGGAAACCTT
Organism: Streptococcus sp. AM43-2AT; assembly: GCF_003603405.1. Taxonomy (NCBI): domain Bacteria; kingdom Bacillati; phylum Bacillota; class Bacilli; order Lactobacillales; family Streptococcaceae; genus Streptococcus; species Streptococcus sp. AM43-2AT. The sequence goes on from NZ_QTND01000001.1 coordinate 799,801, forward strand.
GAACCGATCCATCTTCTCCCATCGGTCCATGAAGGACTGGAAAGACAACCGCCCCTTCTTGGTAGATACTGCTCGGAGATACTTTAGCTTCCCAATCAATGGTCTCGTTGGTCATCAAGCGTTCTGTTTCAGCAGGCTTCTCTTCAAAGGTTTGGGTCTTGATGAAGTCTCCCGTCTGAGTAATGAAATAGGTCTCAACAGAATACTTGTCATAATTAATCGCCCGCATGACGCTTTCAGCTGAAAGTACAGACACTTCGCGCTCTGCGCTACGGCCACCATAAAGAAGTACAATTTTTTCTTTTGCCATTGTTTGGTCCTAATCCTTTGTTTAATTTTGTGCTTCATAATCGACTTATCAAAAGCACTCCTCACATACGAGTTCGTCCCTCTAGTATACCACACTTTAAAAAGAAAGAAAACGAGAGAGAATACCTAAAAAACAAAAAGAGAGTGGGACAGAAATCGGTAATTCGTTAGAATTCGATTTCGTCGTCCCACCTCCGCACAGCTTCAACAGTCTGGGAGACTGTTGAAGGTTGCAGATAATGGAAACTTTGTTTCCCTCATTAGGTCATATTTGGAGCTTAAAAAGCGAACAAAGACTTAGGATACTTGCTTCGCAAGTTCTATCCACCACCTCAAAGCAGTGCTTTGAGCACTCAACCACTGCGTCTTGCTCGACAATCAAAAAACAATTGAGAGGCTAGGACTTTTGTCCCAGCCTCTCTGTAACCGCTTATAACTCGGTTCGATTTTCGATAGCCCGAAGAAGGGTCACTTCATCCGCATACTCGATATCGGCCCCGACGGCTAATCCACGTGCCAGACGGGTCACTTTGATACCAGCTGGTTTGAGGACGCGTGAGATATACATAGAAGTTGCTTCCCCATCTGCTGTTGCATTGGTCGCCACAATCACTTCTTGGACCTCATGATCCATTAATCGTGTGATCAAGGACTTGAGGTTAATATCATCCGGTCCGACACCATTCATAGGCGAAATCAAGCCATGAAGGACATGGTAGCGACCGTGGTACTCCTGAATATTTTCCATGGCTGACACATCTCGACTATCTTCCACTACTAAGATGGTCGATGGGTCGCGAGTCTCGTCTCGACAAATGGCACACTCTTCTTCATCTGTTAAGTTTCCACAGATGGAACAATAGCTTAATTCCCGCTTTGCTGACAAGAGATTCTTTGCAAACTCATTGACATCATCATCACTCATTCCGATGGTATAAAAGGCCAGACGAGTTGCTGTCTTGATCCCAATACCAGGGAGCTTCGAATAACTTTCAATTAATTTTGCGATAGGTGTTGGATAGAGCATAGCTTCCTTTCTAATTCATAGGATGTTTTTGCTGGTAGAGATTGATAATCTCTCTGGTAATACTGTGACTGACTGTCGCTTGGAGATTGGTATTATGTGGGAAGACCACTGCCACAGCAATCTGAGGATTTTCAGATGGAGCATAGGCGATGACATTGGTATTTACAGCAGGGGTCCCACCATTTACAAATGTTTCTGCAGTCCCAGTTTTCGCACTGATTGGTACCGCCGCACCTTCTCCGATGGTTTTACCAGTCGAAAAGCCACTGGTTCCATATACTACCTGATAAAAACCTTGTTTGATGATGGCTAGGTTTTCAGGTGATATAGCCACTTGGTTGAGTTCTTTTGTTGCAATCTCTTCTTTTAGAGGACCCAAACCTCCCTTCGCATCATTCTCATAGATTCCTTGAACCAGGTGTGGAGCCACGCGTTTCCCATCGTTGGCAATGGTTGCCACATATTGAGCCAACTGCATAGGCGTATAGTTATCAAACTGACCAAAAGCGTCTGTTAAGTAATTGCCAATCGAATACTCTTTGGGAACATAGCCCGTCGATTCATTTGGAAGGTCAATCCCTGTTTCTGACCCCAGACCATAAGAGGCAAAAGTCGAACGCAATTTGTTCATAGCAGGATCCAATTGGTCTGTCTTTAAGGTCATATTGGGCTGATAGGGTTGCCCCATCAAATCAAGAGCAATCTGCACCATATAGGTGTTGGAAGAATATTCTAACGCTTGCACCGCATTGATTTCTCGGCTTCCAAACTGGGTGAACCAAGAAGTGATGGGAGCTGAACCAGAAAATGAGATTGGTTGATCCAATAAGACTTGATTCCCAGAAATCACCCCATTTTCCCATCCTGCTGTCAAGGTAGCCGCTTTAACAACCGAACCTGGGACAAAGACATTGGTCACCGTCCCTAAAGCATCAGGAGTAAGATCTTGAGAACCGGCTTCATGCTTCATCCCTGCCATGGCAAGGATTTTACCCGTTTTTGGATCCAAGGCAACAGCATAGACTCCTTCTGAGTAGGTCGCATTGCCAGCAGCTAATTCTGCCTGGAAGGACTTCTTCAAGATGTCTTCCACTCCTCTTTGGAAATCCAAATCAATCGAAAGCTTGATATTATTTCCCTTGCTTCCTTTTGAGAGGGTTTCGATCTTTTCGACATTGCCATTCTTGTCCAAATGGATCTCTTTTTCAACCCGTTCTCCTTGGAGGACAGACTCATATTGTTTTTCTAAATAAGAAGTTCCGACGCGATCATTTAAGGCGTAGCCTTTTTCCAAATAATCATCGGCTTCTTCAGCTGGTAGACCGGCTTGCTCTGTCGACACACTACCGACAATAGAAGCCAAAGGACTATCGACTACTTTTCGATCCCAACTCGTGATCACTTCAAATCCTGGAAATTCTTTTAAATGATCTTTGACTGTCGTCACCTGCTCATCGGACATCGGATCCGTCACAATCGTAGCACTGGCGAAGTTTTCGACTGCATTCATTTGGCTAAAGAGATAGATGGCCTTTTTTTCTTCATCCGTATAGCCTAATTTAGCTGGGTCAATACTGTCCACCGCATACTGGTAGATTTTTGCTTCTGGAAGTGGGTTACCATCCGTATCGATGCGTTCCTCCTTAGGCAGTTTGTCCACTACTTCTTTGTAGACTTCTGTGTTTGCGAGATAAAAGTCAATTTCTTGACGCTTGGTGACTTGAGGATTTGACACGCTTACGTAATTTAGGAGAAGCTGTGCTGTTTGACGCATCTCTTCCGCAGTAAATTTATTGCTACGTGTAAAGGACAAGACCTTCTTATCGACATTCTCTACCAGTGGCTGACCAGAAGCGTCATAAATCTGCCCCCGGATACTTCCTCTTGTTAAATGTTTTTTGGTAGCTTTTGCTAATTTTTGTGTATAAAAGCCTTGATGAGTAATCTGCATATACCCTAGTCGAGCAATTAAAATCAAAAAGAGGGTACAGACTAGACTGAATAACAAATAAAGTCGTCTAGTAATCCACCGATTATCAAATTTTCTCACCTTTGCATTCGCTTTTTTTGAACGTTTAGATTTTCGAGCCATACCTCTCCTTTCATCTGGATTCTCAGCCCTAGCCCCTATCAAGGCAACCTAAAAATAGGATAACTTTAAAGGGAACCTGAGGAATATTTCTATTTTAAACTCAACTTCCATTATAGCACATTTCATCCAGACGCGAGTCGCTAGACCGGATAAAAAAATAGCCATTGTGAACTCCATGGCAACTATTCTTTTAGCAATATGAACAATATAAACAATTTTCTACCAAAAGCGGATCCTTCCTCAAATCACAAGAGACAGGAGACTGGATATTTTTTGGTATAATAGAAGCATCGACAAAGTTAGTAAAGGAAACGATATGAAACTAATCTCATGGAATATTGACTCATTGAATGCCGCCTTGACGAGTGACTCTGCGCGCGCGAAGCTCTCGCAAGACGTCCTCCAAACCTTGGTAGCCGAGGATGCGGATATCATTGCCATCCAGGAAACAAAATTATCTGCCAAAGGACCAACGAAAAAACACTTAGAGGTCTTAGAAGAACTTTTCCCTGGATATGAAAACACTTGGCGGTCATCTGTAGAACCCGCTCGTAAAGGATATGCAGGAACCATGTTCCTCTACAAAAAAGAATTGACACCAACAGTAAGCTTCCCAGAAATCGGTGCTCCTTCTACTATGGACCTCGAAGGTCGCATTATTACTCTTGAATTTGATGACTTCTTTGTGACCCAGGTCTATACTCCGAATGCTGGAGATGGGCTCAAACGTTTGGAAGAACGTCAAATCTGGGATGCCAAATACGCAGACTACTTGGCGGAACTAGATCAACAAAAGCCAGTTCTGGCAACTGGAGACTACAACGTAGCTCACAAGGAAATCGACTTGGCCAATCCAGCCAGCAACCGTCGTTCCCCAGGCTTTACCGATGAAGAACGTGCAGGCTTCACCAACTTGTTAGCCAAAGGGTTCACTGATACCTTCCGCCACTTGCACGGGGATCTTCCAGAGCAATACACCTGGTGGGCGCAACGTAGCAAGACTTCAAAAATCAACAATACAGGGTGGAGAATTGACTACTGGCTCACTTCTAACCGACTTGCGGATAAGGTGACCAAATCAGCTATGATTGACTCCGGTGCCCGTCAAGACCATACACCGATTGTCATGGAGATTGAGCTCTAAGGAGAACGCTAATGGACTATCAAGCTATCATTCCTGAATTTGTAGTATCTGACATCGAAAAGTCACACCACTTCTACTGCGACTTGCTGGGATTCTCTGTCGAATACGAGCGTCCAGAGGAGAAATTTCTCTTCCTCTCGCTTGAAGACTGCCAACTTATGCTAGAAGAAGGCAGTACAGAAGAATTAGCCCAATTGACTTATCCTTTCGGACGCGGTGTCAATATTTCCTTTGGCATCAAGGATGTCCCTCAGCTCCACAAAAAACTGCTGGAAGCTGAATATCCTATCCATCGTCCGCTGACAAAAAGAAAATTTCGAGTGGGGGATAGCTTCATTTATCCCCATGAATTTGCGATTTTGGATCCGGATGGTTATTTTTTAAGATTTAGTGAATAAGAAAAAGGAGGCTGCTGGCCCCTTTTTCAATAGGAAAATATGAATTGACAGACCTGAAATCCAGTGACAAAAATCTTTGCGAAAGCCTATGAAATCAACATGTCAAAGAACTTTGATAGCCGTTTTTTGTATAAATGAGTAGAATGAAATCAGGAAGCGAGGAGATCTTATGCAAGTTGGAAAACAAATCCAGCATTATCGTAAAGAGAAAAATTTATCTCAAGACGATTTAGCTGAAATCATCTTTGTCAGCCGTCAATCCATTTCCAACTGGGAACGCGGCGCTACCTACCCTGATATTCAAAATCTGCTCTTATTAAGCAAGGTCTTTGAAGTGTCATTGGACAAACTAGTCAAAGGAGATTTGGAAACCATGAAACAGATTATTCATGACCAAGAATTTATCCGCTATCAAAAAGATGAAGTGGTCTTTAGCTTACTGCTAATTGGCAGTCCTATCATCAGTATTCCCCTAATTCTTTATTTAGAGGGGTACGGTATCACAATTAGTTGCTTGATTCTTGCTGTCGCTTTATTCTATGCCCTACGCATTGAGAAATTCAAGAAAAAGCATAATCTTCGTACTTATCGCCAGATTGTCGCCTATGAACAAGGACGCAGTCTGAGCGAGATTGAAGAAGCGGAAGAAAGGGGTAAAGCTCCCTACCAAAGAATCATCCTTCCTATTCTATTTTGCCTTGGAGTTGGCGCTATTACTCTACTGATTTCTTGGCTCTTACTTTCTTCCCTATCAAATAAAAGCGAAGTCATTAGACCTCGCTTTTTAAATGTCTTTAAAGTTATAGAGTTGCGGATAGTGATCACATTCGGGATTTTTAGGATGGCAGATAGCCCGTCCAAAATAGATCATCGCCTGATGAGCTGGGAGCCAGCGTTCAGGAGGAAGAACGTCCATCACCCGTTTTTCCACTTCTAATGGGGTTGCTGATTTCTTGACGATGTCATGGTGCTTGCAAATCCGCTCTACATGGGTATCAACAGCAAAGGCAGGAATTCCGAAACCTACACTCATGACCACATTGGCTGTTTTGCGTCCCACTCCAGCTAAACTCTCCAATTCCTCCCGTGTCTGGGGGACTTGGCCATCAAAATTGTCCAACAATTGTTGGGCACATTTTTTGAGAAATTTTGCCTTATTGCGATAGAGGCCTAATTTGGAAATGTGCTTGGCAATGTCGGCTTCACTGGCGACCGCCATGGTTTGAGGAGTTGGGAAAGCTTCAAACAAGGCAGGAGTTGCCTTATTAACCGCCGCATCCGTCGTTTGAGCAGAGAGCATCACCGCTACTAATAATTCAAAATGGTTGCGAAAATCCAAACTTGGTTGAGCATCCGGAAAGAGGGCAATAATTTCTTCAATCACATGACGTGCCCGTTTTTTTGATAAGACCATAACTTCTCCTTTGCATTACTAGACTTTATTATAGCATGAAGTCAGTCTATTTCTAAAAAAATCAGCTTCAGAAAAGGACTGGTCCGTAGACGAGTCCTTTTCTATTAGTCTATAAAATGAGTATGTTTGGTAACCCATTGAGTAACCTTGATATTTAACCAGAACACATAGATTCCAAATGTAATGATGGTAAAGAACCACCATTTGATCCAATTACCAAACAATTGCATAGCTGTTCCATCAAAGTATTGACGATGACCATCAATCACGGTATGCTTGATCTTCCAGTTATACATAATACACATGCCCCAAGGAGCACATATACCGAAAGTAAATACTGTAATTAATGTTGATAATAAAACATGGCCAATATATGAAAGTAGGCCTCCATCAAAATATGATTCCCGATACATGTTCAATCTCTCTATCTTTTTCTATACTAATCTCTTCAAGAAAGTCATCAAGGTTTGAGCAGAACGCTTGCCAGCCTCTACGATAAATTCATCAAAAGAGATATTAGCTGCGTGATCTGCCGTGTCACTCATAGCCCGAATAACCATGAAAGGACGGCCAGCTGCATGAGCCGCTTGGGCAATAGCCGCCCCTTCCATCTCAACGGCCAATACTTCTGGGAAATGTTCCCTAATCGCTGCGACTTTTTCTTCACTCGCGATAAAGCTATCCCCAGTCGCAATCAGCCCAACATGGGTTGGTGTTTGTTCCTCAGCTAGAACTTTTTTCATCTCTGATACAAAATAGCGGCTGGATTCAAAGTAGAGTGGTTGCCCTGCCATCTGGCCATAGTCATACCCAAAAGCTGTCACATCGACATCGTGGTAGACCAATTTGTCCGCAAGGACGATGTCCCCAACAGCCATCCCTGGTGCTACAGCACCTGCAGAACCCGTATTGATAATAGCTTCCACCTTAAAATCATTGGCCAATACAGCCACACTCATGGCTGACATCACCTTGCCGATGCCACTTTCAACCAAGACGACCTCATGGCGACCAATCGATCCTGTATAGTAGACCTTTCCTAGGCGAAGATGTTTCTCTCCATTCTTCAAAGCTTCCACTAAGATTTTTAACTCTTGTGGCATGGCCGCAATGATTCCAATTTTCATATTCGTTACTCCTTTGGTAGACGCTCCTTATAGGCGCCAAATTGCAAGAATTAACAAGATGAGGAGCAGGATGACCCAAAATAAGATCTTATTCAATTTTGATTGAATCACCTCATCTTTTTGGTTCTCAATCCGACGGCTCTTGGTCACAGTAGGTTGGACTCTGATCGGAATAGTCTCCTGAGGATACGATGCTCCACGTCCACTATCTACTTCCCTTGAAGTCACTGGCCGTTCATAACCAAATCCCCTGTTTCCTGTCGGGAGAATTTTTGTTTCTTCCTCATCAAAGAGCGGGGGACCAGAGATAGCTTCTCCCCGGTTTGCCCGCTCAATCATTTCATCTGTTAATAAAGGTTTGCCCATCGGTGTCTCCTCTATTCTTTATTTGTTTTGTAGGTGTTTCCAATATTGAACTGCCATGATGGTTTTAGCATCACAGATATCACCCGTTTGGATCAAATCCTCAGCTTCTGCTAAAGTCACCTCAAGGAGTTCCAAGGTCTCGTCTTCATCTTGAGGGCGAGGATTTTCCACTTTTTTCAAGTTGGTCGCAACATAGAGTTTGATCCGCTCGTTACAAAATCCAATGGCAGAATAAAAATCATACAACAACTCTAGATCCGCTGTGTAACCAATTTCTTCTTCCAATTCACGCAGAGCAGCTGCTTGAGGATCCGCATTTTCACCCTTTTCCAACTTCCCTGCTGGAATCTCTACAGAAGTCCTTTCGATCGCCTTGCGGTACTGCTTGACCAAGATAGTTTTACCATCTTCTGTGATCGGCAAAACCGCTACTGCTCCATTATGGAAGATTAAATCACGCTGCGCTTGACCTTTTCCGTCAGGTAGTTCCACTTGATCTGTGACTACTTGGAAAATCGGTCCTTGATAAATCTCCTTGCGCTCAATGGTTTTTTCTTCAAATTGCATGAAAATCTCCTATTTATTTTTAGGATGGTGAGGAAGGCGAGTCGCGTACTCATCCTTATTGACTTGACGGCCACGACCAATCGCAATCGCGTCTGCTGGAACATCCTTGGTAATGGTAGATCCAGCACCGACTAGAGAATTATCTCCTAGCTCAACTGGCGCAATGATGGTCGAATTCGAACCGACAAAGACATTGTTGCCAATTACTGTCTTGTATTTATTTTTCCCATCATAGTTGACGGTAATAGTTCCCGCACCAAAGTTGACGTTGCTGCCGACTTCACAGTTACCAATGTAGGTCAGATGACCAGCTTTGGTATTTTCGCCAATAGACGAACCTTTGACTTCGACAAAGTTTCCAATATGGACATCTTTTGCCAAGCTAGATCCAGGACGAATATGGGCGTAAGGTCCTACAGTCACACCATCCGCTACCGTGCTCTCTTCAATCATAGAGTTGGTAATAACAGCACCTGCACCGATTTCACTGTCCACGATATAGGTTCCATTGGTTAAGACTGTCTCAGCCCCAATTTTTGTGTGCCCTTTTAGAGTGACATTGGCTTCGATTTGTACTTCTGGTGCGATCTCAACATCGATATCGATATAGGCCGCATCAGGATTGACAAAGCTCACTCCATTGACCATATGAGCTTGGTTAATGCGACGACGCATGATGCCTTCTGCTGTCGCAAGGGCTACGCGGTCGTTAACTCCGAGGCTTTCATCAAAGTCTTTGAGCGTGTAGGCCCCGACTTTTTCACCTGCTTCACGGAAAATCCCAATCACGTCTGTGATATAGTATTCACCTTGGGCATTATTGGTGTTGACATTCTTCAAAGCTTCAAAGAGGCGGGCATTGTCAAAGACATAAGTCCCTGTATTGATTTCTTTGATTTGCTTTTCAAAATCTGTCGCATCTTTTTGCTCGACGATGCGAAGCACTTCTGCATTGTCATTACGGACAATCCGGCCATAACCAAATGGATTCACTGCTTCGGCTGTTAAAATCGTTGCCACATTTTTGTGGTTGATATGAAAATCGATCAAGTGTTTGAGGCTTTCACCCGTAATCAAAGGTGTATCCCCTGCGATGACAAGGGTGTGGCCTTCAAGAGCTTCCAAGACTGGCTCTGCCATCATAACTGCATGACCAGTTCCCAATTGTTCGGTTTGTTTGACAAACTCTGTTTGTCCAGCTAAGACTTGCTCCACCAATTCAGCCTTGTGGCCCACAACCGTTACAGTCTTTTCGGGTGAGATGGCTCCAACACTTCGGAAAACATGCTCCAACATAGAGATCCCAGCAACCTTGTGTAGAACCTTCGGCAAATCTGATTTCATACGGGTACCTTTTCCCGCTGCTAAAATAATGGCATAATTTGGCATATACATTCTCTTTTCTGTACAATATCGCTTACATTATACCATTTTTTAGCCCTTTTGGAAAATTAGATCCGAACCAAAGGGAGTGGGAAAGAACTTCGACTAATTAAACAAAAGTTGAAAAGGTTCCCCAAACCTTTTCAATTTTCCCACCCCCGCACAGCTCCAACAGTCTGGGAGACTGTTGGAGGTTGCAGATAAAGAAAACATGGTTTTCCATCTTCATAGGTCATCTTTGGAGCTAAGTAGCGAACAAAGATGCCAATCAACTACTGCGTCATACAGTTATTCCTATTAAACATCGAAGGCTGGACAGTTTTTGCCCAGCCTCGTTCTACAATGGATAAACCTTGCGAAATTCTTCTAAAACCACCTTACTGTCAGGTGTAAAAGCCAGACCGGCTTCTCCTAACCAGTCTTTGAAAAAGTCCTCATGAACCTGACGCCAATAGGCCAGAGATTTGTCTCCTTCACCTTCCTTGAAGGCATGGTCAGCAGACACTTGATGGAAGGGCTGAACAGAAACCTTGGTAATTTCGACAATGCAGACAGCCTGATTTCGGCTGTCTAAAATAACATCAAAGGTCCCTTCTTGGGGAAGGGGTTCGTCCTCTAGTGCGTAGAGGTCGTAGGATGAGGCTGTTGCTGTCTTTTCGCCTCTTAGTACCAAATCTGCCAAGAGATCTGCTTCCACTCCAAAAGCCCAAGCATCGATTTCATCTCCGATAGAAGGGTTGATTTGCTTGTATGCATTCCACATTTCTTGCGGTGTCATGAGTTCTCCTTTGTAATTTTTTACTTTCTTCTTTTATATGTTTAAGATGGTCTGGATGGTCAATTTCTAAATCAAAAATCTCTGGAATAGAGCTGTAATGGAGAATACATTCGATACCCATCTGATTCATTTTTTGTATGAAAGAAGTATTCAGATAGCCTGCTACAGCAAAATCAATCTTGTTCTTCCTTGCTTTATCCTGCATCTGTCTCAACATATCTAACATAATTGGACTTTCCATATCATGCCATTGACTGTTTCTCACAGTCGCAAAAATAAAAGAAGTTAAATCATTCATTCCAACTACAATCTTTGAAATGCCTGTTTCCAGTATCCTGTCCAAGTCGAAATAAGCTGATGGTAATTCAATCATCGTGCCGACTTTCCCGGTAAAACCATACTGACGCAATACTGTAATAGCTTGTTTTAATTGTTCGGCATCATTGACAAAAGGAAAAATAACAGACAGATTGAGATTGGTTTGAAAAACTTCTGTAACAACATTTGTCTCAGCCTGAAATTCATCTGGACACGCCAACAAACGCCTGATACCTCTGTATCCAAATAAGGGGTGGCGTTCGTCAAAATACTCTTTAGTCCCGTCTAGACTATTTGCTTCTGCATTTGTTAACTCTGAAAAGCGATACCAGACTTCTTCATCTGAGTACAAATGACAAATAGTGTCTAGATAATCTTTCACAAATTGCTGACAATTTGGTAATAGTATGTTTTGGTTTAGTTCTCTCAACAAGTATTCCCCACGAATCAAGCCGACGTGGTGCAATAAATGGGGATAAACTTTTTCAACAATTTTTTCGCCACTAAGAGCTAGTTGATTTTGCATGTTCATTCACCTCGTCTTAAAAGCTACACTATCAGCTATCATTATACGACACTTTCCTCTAGTTCAAAAGCTTCATAAGGTTCAACTAACTCATATCCTAAAAATTCTGCTACTTTTTTGGAAGCCTCGTTATGAGCATCCCAAAGTGGAAACATATCTCTATTTAAACTCTCTAGAATCATTGCAGCACCAAGCTTTTTAGCAAATCCATTTCCTTGTTCGTTTGGTCTAGTTGCAACTTCCACTTCAACTGCTCCTTGGTAAACTAACCCTGAGGAAATCCCAGCAATCACTTCATTATTTTTAAGAATCACAAAGCCAAATCCACCTTTTAAAGTAAAATCCTGGTAGGACTCAAAATCTCCCTGTAAATCTTGTGACCATTCTTCCTCAGAAAGGCAGTTATAAATACGATTATCAATAGGCACAATATTGTAACCTTTCTCTAACTGACTAACTAGATCATTTAGAAATTCAACTTGAAAATTTGCCTTATCTTTAAAAGAATAACGAGTAAAAGAAATTAGCTCCACTTTCTGATGCAGAAAATCTTGCCAATTGGTATTTTCTGAAATAATAATCTTATAATCTAAACCATATTTCCTAACAAAATCTTCCCAAAATCTGGAATCCAACTCCCCTGCTAGGAATAGAAAATTCCCAACATCATAAAAACTTGTTGTCCTATCACTGTTTCGGTAGACAGTTCCGATTTGAGATTTAAGACCATAGAGAACCATATTTTTCTTCCATGTTTTAAATAGTTCCATTATCCCCCATCTTTACCTTCCAATTCTTATAGCTTGTCCGTTCTAATTCTGGAAATCCTCGCAACTCTGCCTTGGCCTTCAATACTAAAGGCGAAGCATTGTCTGCAGTAATCTCTTCTAAATTCAACCAAATGGCATTTGCTGAATCATTGCTTCCATCAAGAACCTTCTGAGGAAGGGTTTGTTGAGAGCGTTCGAAATCGAGTACGATATCATAAAAGGCCATGAGATGGTGTACTGCGAAGTCTTGCCCTTCTTCTTGAACCAACACATCATAGATTCTAGGGTTTGAATAATCGCTAAGAGCATATCCTGTCTCTTCCAAAACTTCTCTATTGAGAGTTTCTGTCAGTCCCTCACCGATTTCCTGACTACCACCCGGTAAATCAAAACGATACTGATAAGGTCCTCTCGTTTTCTCAATGCAGAGTAATTTTCCATTTTCAAAGCAAACGCCATAGACGCCAAAGTGATTTTTGATTTCCATTTTCTACTCTTTCTAATACTCAATGAAAATCAAAGAGCAAACTAGGAAGCTAGCCGCAGGCTGTACTTGAGTACGGCAAGGCGAAGCTGACGTGGTTTGAATTTGATTTTCGAAGAGTATAAAAATCCAAGATTGCTAGCTCACCTTATCCCTTAAAAGGAAAGAGGCTATAAATTTCATGCTCCTTGATATACTTCTTTAGTATCTCCATATTCTCTTCGATTTTTGTCTGAATATCTATCTCTTCACAAGTTGACTCAGTAATAAAGAGGTGAATCTTCAACAAATCTGCCAAGTATAGCAGACGACGTTCCATTTCTGATTCAGGGCTTGGAGCCTTTTCGATTTTTGCAAGCTTTTGCTCCAGGCTATCGCCATTCAAAAATCTCTGATGAACTCTCCTTCTAATTTTTTGAGTTGATTCCTCCCCTTGTTCTAACGGAGACAAAAGGAGTTTTTTATAGACGAATACCTGATTTTCTACCTCTCTTTCCAGATAAGCCAATAAAACCAGAGAGCTATCAATAAAGGTCCAGGTGTTAAAATTCCCTTCAAATGGAACCTGTATGATCCTATCTAATAATTCCTTAGCCGTTTCCTCTTGACCATCCAGATAAAGTAAATAGGCCAGATGATTCAGTGATTCGAGATAGACAGCTTGGGTCTTCTTATTCTTTTTGGGTACAAGACTGATATAGGATGCTAAATCAACATCATTTTCAACCTCTTCAATTAGTTCTTTAACATTCATTTCTTTTCTCCTATCCAGTTCATTTTTTGTTATAGAGAAGGGCTTTAATTGCAAATCTATCTCAGCTCACTCTTACCTTAATAGAAATTCTTTCGCTGTCGCTTGGACGTCTGGGGAAAGGTAGTGCTCTATTAAGTCACCTGTCCCAGCAATAAATTCCTCCAGAGGGACATCTTCTCTTTGGCCCCAAAAATTTGAAAAAGCGAAATAGAACTCCAAAAACTCCGTCAAACTATCGCTGAGTTTGTAGAAAATAGGATCTCCAGGCCTGCCCGCGTAAACTGGAGAACTTTCATCTTGCATATCACAGAAAAGAATATCGTCTGTATCTGTAGTAGCGAATATCTGGTATTGCCCTTCACTAAACTGAAGAACATCTTGTAAGGCCCAACATTCGACTGTCCTGGTAGGAGAATCTAATGGCAACAAAATGATATTAAAATTTTGATTGGCAAAAGATAAATTCTCTTTGAACACTATATGTTGATAGTAATCAAGTAATTCTCCTGTCAAATTGAAAGACTGGGTACTTAATTTTGTATCTGAAAAACTCACCGATTGGGGGATAAACGTTGTTTCCTCATAGAGTCTAATGATCTTTTTTAATACAGTAACTACTGCCATTTTTTCTCCTTGGTCATTCCTCTTACGTCTCCTTTAAGAATTCAAGCCATATCTTCACCTCTGGATTTATGTCATGCGCTATCTCAGCATGCTTCCTATAATCCATATCCAAGTAGCCTTGTTCATTCCGGAAAATAATGCCTTGTTCATAACATGCTTTAAGGGTTGCAAGCATAGATTTCAATGACCGGTATTCGACCTGGGTCTCTTCTTCAAATACATAAAAACCAAGAATTTGTCCCTGAGCTTCTGAAGCTAGGTTCATGGCATAAAAATCTCCCCCTCCGCTGGAAAAAATTGGGAACCAGCATTGATTCCAAGTAGAAGTCTTCCTCAACTCCTGATAGGTCTGGATACTTTCTTCCAGAGACATCAAATAGAAACCAGGAAAAAATGCCAGCTCACCGAGTGCGATTCCCTCACAATCTTTTGACCCGTTTCTCCAAGTATAAAGAGCACGCAAGTCCTGAGTTGGCTGCAATGGGATTTCCTCAAACAATTCTTGGATTTTTAGAGAAGATATGCCCGGATTTAGATGGTCTACACAAGGATGATCTAGCTGTTGGAGACTTTTTTCAATCTCATTTAATAATTGGGGGATCATTTCCATTTGTTCTCCTTACCTTGTAAATCATTAGAGACGAGTTCCTTCGTCCCTAGAAAAGAGCTTGCGATTATTCAATCCCATCCTCTTTATTGTACTCTATCATGCATTTGACCGCATATTCTACCCATTCCCAAAAATCGTTAAACTCTTTTCGTTGTTCCCAGCCTTCTGCAGCAAAATCATGAATGAGTTGGACCTTATTGCCCTTTCCTATTTCAAAACAAGCTGTATCATCACAATCTCCTCTTTTAGCAAATGGAATCAACTTTCGGGTTGGGTACCTTTCCTGCAATCCCTCATACAAAGACAGGGCCCATTCTGAATCTAACAGATACCAAATATCAAAATCAACTAAATTGAGTTCGATCAATTTTTTAAACGATTCAGGATACTGAAATATCCTTTCATCCAGTAAATAGTTTTTCATCTCTTATTTCTCCTTTTAGAATCATCAAACCATTCTTTCTTGCCTATCCGCTATTTTGCGTAAGTACTCTTCCCATGTGAGGATTATAAACCTTAAATAGATCATCCTCACTCAGCTAAGTCTTGGGTTGAGGCTGTCAACTACTCTTAAAATACGCGACCTCGAAGTCCATAAATTTCATTCTTAAAATTCAAAGGAAAATAGATGACTAGTCTGAGATGGACAAATAAGAGACTAATATATCCTTAACCAATTCTAGAAAGGCAACTTTATTTCTTGGCTCTTTTGAAGCAAAACCAAATTCATATTCAAAAAAATGCTCAACCACTTTATCTCCAGCCCGTATAACATCCTCAATGGTCTCAAGCACTTGCTTCTGCTTCTCTTCTTCTAGGCTCAAGAAATCCTCTTTCACAAATGCATCAAATACTTTAAGGACATCTTCCTTTTTACTCATATCAAAAGGATATAGAAACTCAGCCTCTTCACTGGTTACAACATTACTTTCTATGGACATCATTAGGTTCCACAATACTAAATAGTGTCTATGAAAATTATCTCTACTTTTCAACTTTTCCCCCAATTTTTGCGACACATCCTTTACTGAACAGGTTTAGACTAGCATTCTTGACTATTACTTACTTTATTGAGAAACTCTCCCCTTTGACCATCATCCCTTCCTAATCTCAAATTACTGGTAATATTATTTTAAAACTTCTCCCGAACGAATATAGGTTTTAAAGAAGTTTTTAGGTACAGAGGCAATCTTAGGTGTAATGGATAAGCCATAGTTTGCAAAATCTAAAGCTACCTTCTCAGAATCGATGGTATCATAATACTCAACATACAATCTGCATAAGTTCACTTTGGTGATAGAGAATTCTTTTAGCAACCCATCCTTCTCAAGATCCTTCTCGGGATTTATGCTTGAAAATACGGTAGGATACGATGAATACTGAGTAGTAAAATCGATGGCCTCTTGGACAGCATTTTCCAATTCAGCTTGATCCATGCCATTTCTATTATCGATAGAACCTAATCGAGTCCTTAGAGCACAATCCACTTCTTCTAACAGTCCCGAGTCCAGAAAGAGGGGATGAATGCCAATATTAACGAAATAGGCAGTACCATCTGATTTTCGTTGAAAATAGATCACCGTGTAAAAATCATGATTGATTTTATAATAGTTATTGGTTCGCTTTAGTCGCGAAAAGCCATTTTTTACGAAGAGTTCTTTGGCCTCTTTCATTTCATTACCTGCTCTTTCATAGGATGTTAAGAGTTGTTCGTTACAGTTTACTAGGAGTCTAAATGGATATAGATCATTCCTACAACTTTTCCATTCTCAATATTGTATTGTTTCACTGTATCTATGTAGCCAATCAATCCTTCATCACTAATCTCTTCTAGCGTTGCTGGTACTATGTTATCTTTTAATTTAAAATCCCTAGCTTTATTCATGTTACCTACATCCTCAATGGAGGTCCAAAAAAGCATATATTCATCGCAATAAAAATAGATCTGATCATCACAAAACTCCGGTATTTTACAGAACTCAACTCCGTCACTTTGCCTTTCTATCGCTCCACTATCTTGATAAACAAAGTATGTTTTCTTCATATCTTATCTCTCCTTTTAGAAGCATTTTCTTCTGATATTTTCTGCCTGAAATCTCGAATGATGTAGACTAGAGTCTTATTTTTTAAAGGAATACTTAATGTTAGGGTAATTTAGGCTTTGCTCTTTTTAATAAACTAGTAAAATCCTTAAAACTATTCTTACAATATTCTTCTTGAGCTGTTTCAATCGGTAAAAAACGAATGCCTCGACCACAGTGATTCGTTTCGATGGCTTCTTTTACTTCCTCCGTAACGACAAAGCCAGCCGCTGCAAGTAATTCAACCCTTCCAGGCTTAAAAATATCATAGTCAACATCCTCTTTTAAGACCAGTTTTCTTGAAACTGTATACATCGTTTTAGAAGGTAATGATTCTGTTTTCTCATAATCAATAAAATCAGGAGCAGGATTATCTTTGGTATAGGTATTAAATTTTAATAGATAAAAGTCAGGAGATTCCATGACATCGCCATTCACTGTAAATTTAAGCTTTTTCCAAACATGACCTTGAATCTTGAATTGTTTAAAAATGGTTGCTAACTTTTTAGAAAGGATAAAACCATGGGAATACCAATAATAATCATAATCAAAATTTATTTT
This sequence comes from Streptococcus sp. AM43-2AT, assembly GCF_003603405.1. Lineage (NCBI taxonomy): Bacteria > Bacillati > Bacillota > Bacilli > Lactobacillales > Streptococcaceae > Streptococcus > Streptococcus sp. AM43-2AT. Next base: position 817,134 of record NZ_QTND01000001.1, read on the forward strand.
ATTTATGTATTGTTTTTTATTCACAAAATTATAATAGATCACATCAGGACAATTTGGATCGTAAATATAATCTATTGGTTTAGTCCATTCTTCTTCGTAAGGTTTTTTTTGTATTTCAAAATCAACTCGCCCATATTCAACATCAAAATTAAAAGTCTTATTGGATTTATCATCCATTATAAAATAATAATTCATCGTTTTCTCCTAGCTTAATCTACCTTTACAATTAATAATTCTAGATTTTGGTTTTACCATTGCCCCTATCAGTAACTTCTATACTTTTTACCAGCTTTTAATGCATCTAAAGCAGCCTCTGTTACAGAAAGCTGTTCATTATCAAGAGCAAAATCTCTGGCTTTTAGTATTTGCTGATTGCTGTTCGTTTACTTTTTTTATTTGAAATTCTTTTGTTCCTATTGACTTCTCCATGTATTCTACATTGCTACTCTAAGATTGTTCCAAGTATCATCTTATTTTGCTCGGATATCTGAAAGTCATCCATGAAATAGGGTAAAAAGTCATCAAGCAAGGGATGGCTAAGACCGTCGATTGGGAGGCCTCTTTTCTGACGTTCTTTTAGTAAAACTAAGATTTCAATTGGGAAATACTGCCATAGTAAGGTATTGAAGTCTACTAAATGACTATCTTTGGTGTTCGCTAAATGATAATCACACATGGATAAAATTGTTTCTCTAAAAACATCAACATCCTCTGAAAAAATAGTTTCCATAACCTGTTTATAGGCATCATTCACATTATGATAAGGGTTCGAGTCCAATGGTTTATATTTAGGATCATAAGCATTCTCCAGTAGGCTAGCAAGTCGATTATGCTCTCCATTTCCATAAAGAAAAACGACTAAAGGCAATAAACTACTGGATGAAAAGAAAATAGGTTGCTTCCCTTTTTCAACTTGAGCTTCTTTAAAATAGACTAATTTATCAATTAAAAACTCTACATAAGCATCATCTAAATAGGCAAGGGCAAATAAGATATTCAAACAAATATCTGTATCAAAGTTTGAGCCACCTTTAGCTAAATATTTAGCAGAAGCCATATCAGCCATTACAGAACAAAAACAGCCATTCAATAATAACTGGTAGTTTTCAGATGTTTTACATTCTATAAATTCAGCAACCAAAGTATATGGTCGAATAGCATGAATCATTCGCACATGTTTATAGGAGTACGTTTCTGTTTTTCCATTTTCCTCACAATTAACCACAAGGCTTTTTTCACCAGCTTTTAATGCTTCTAAAATTGCTTCAGTAACAAAAAGCTGTTCTTTTTCAAGTGCAAAATCTCTCGCCTTCAGTATTTGATTTCTGATGGTTGTTAGTTTTCTTTTTTGATTTGAAAGTGTTTTATTCATATTGACCTCTAAAATTTCATTTCTTACGCTCAACTACCGGTGTTTTTGAAGTTCATCTCTTTCCGTCTTCCTACATTATCCATGTATGTCACAAGGAAGAATTGATCCACTTCCCATCATCGAGCCATTCTTTCTTATCAATCCACCATTTCCCCTTTTGAAACACCATTTGAAAACGATAGAGAGTTTCTATACCAGAACGATTCTCCTTGATGTAGAAATAAACTTGATTTCCGTTATGCTCTTCATCAACGATGGGATGCGTTTCTAATTTATAGTCATACGGAAACCGGACAGATAAAGATACTTCCCTTGCTCTGAGTGTTTTTTTAGATGTACAAAACTGATTAAAAATAGTAGCTAATTCATCCTTCAACATCTCTTTATAGGCTTGGTTTCTTAGGCTCCTAGTGGCCTTTTTCTCCCAAGTATACATAGCCTGCATAAACTGGAGTAAGGTTTCTTTTGCTAGATTCGTATGAGTCATGTTTCCTCCTACTTAGACAACGGGACTAATGGTTCGTTTATAATGAAGACATAGGTTATAAAAAACCTGTATTGAAGACATGTTTTTACCCCTCTCGCATGCAAACATGTGGTAACTCACTTCTAAGAAGTTCCCTTTGCTTTTGATTCGTTCTTCCCGTTGTTAAAAATCGGAGATGTTTCAGACTCTTCAAGTAGCTAACTGTTGATGCGTAGTTAAAAATATTCGTATCGACAAAATCTAAAAAACGAAGCTCACTAGATGGCTGGATAAAATCCAATTCTGGTAAATTTTTATTTGCTGTAAACGAAAGATAGAGCAACTGATCTAAATCCCTTATAAAATCAAAGTCCGGCAACTTTACACCATAATCAAAGTGCAGATAACGCATACCTGTATGAAAAGAGATGTTCTCTATCATTTCCAAATTTGTCATAGAAGAAATCCCTAAAGCTTTTACACAATCTTTCTGGGGCAAGATAATCTTTCTTACTCTTCTAGCACCAACTAATAAAATTTTTTCTACTTGTTCGTATATTGAGAAGTCTAGCACATCAGATTTACTTCCCATCAAGTAAATCACCCTCGTATTGCTAGGTAACGAAAGCTGATTAAAATCCACATCCTTCAGCATATCCTCTGGGTTTTCAACAATGTACTTTTGTCTTAATAAGCGATTGATATCGATGAATTCTTTATAAGTCAATTTTTCGTCCAATAATGATGCAATCTCTTCTATAGAATGCAGAGGCTCCATTGCCATTAGATTCTCTCTTTCGGAAAATCCTTCTTTTATGATTTCTAAATATTTATCTAAACTGGTCATCGTTCACCTCTTTTCATGAATATCATGCTTCTGTTTCTTTGTTCAACCTATCTATTTTTACAATGACACTTTTTCAAGAAGACTACAGCACCGCTTGTCGCAAAAACTAAAATCGTGAATTTTTAGACTATTCTTTTCTATATAAACTTTATCCTGCTTGCTCAATCTCGATCAAAGATAACCTTGACTCTAGCTCTACCTAAATCGTCTAGATATTGCTCCAGTTTCGTAATTGAATCCTCCGAATCAGATAATTGAACAAGCAAATCCCCATTGATAGTCATGACATCCTTTGTCGGTAAAAGCATGAGATTCTCAACGCTTGGATCATTCACAATCATTAAGGAAGGGGAATAAATACAGCTTGTGGAGAGGTCTAGATTTCCAAATCGCTCCCTAGCAGAAACAAAAATAGATTCCATCCCACCTTGAGCCTTCAGAACAAATTCCCTCTCAAAAAATGCTTCAAAACTGTCGTAGATCTCGATGACATCCATAGTAATCCCATCAAAATAATAAACTTGAGGACTTTGAATGTTCCCATCCTTCAATCTATAAGCGAATTGATCTCCAATAGCAGACATACCAAAAAAATAGTAGCCCGATACATAATCTTCCCAGATATCTTTCCAAAACGTGTCTGAATTCCAAGAGTCAAGTGTGATGGCTTGAGCAGAATTTGTACCAAACAAACGATAATAGCCACCATAAAACTCCAAGCCATTGGTTATGGAGAGTAAATCTAAGTGAGCTTGAGGAAACTGTCTGGCTTTAAGTTTTTCTAGTTCAAAAGCTGTTGCCCCACTTTCTTGTATGACCAGATCCTCACAACATTTTAAAAAATTCTTCATTTCCATTTGCTTCTCATCTCTCTATTTGGCTTTAACCCAGCATAAATGCTATAAAATCATTTCGATAGTCTTCAGGAAGTTGCTCCTCGATAATATCCATAATTCCCTCCAAGAAGCCCTCTTTATAGTCCAATAAATCCTCATCAATATAGATATTGTTCTCAAACTGGGTGATTTCTAGCTTTTTCATCAGCATATAAGTGGTTAAGAAAGTAGAGAGAGAAGGACTGAGAGCATAGAGCTTAGAATCTCCTGGGATTCTCCCATAGACTGGACTGAGATCACTCTCTAAGTCACAAAAGATAACTTCATCCCCCATCAAGTGGGCAAAAACTACATAAGTTTCCTTCCAGCCTTGATCCTGCCATCCTTCTGCTGCAGCTTCACAAGAGGAGAGAGGAAACAGAGCAAGATCATAGGGAGCCCCTCTAAAATAAGCTTCTTCATCAAAGTTCAAATGTTGATAGAACTCTTCCAATTGACCAGACAAATCTGGCTTTTCGACATGGAGATTTTCACTAGTATATTCTAACTCTCCTAAGCCCCTGTTGAGGTGATAGATTTCTACAAATTCCTTCAACAAATTAAGCATCATTATTGGACTCCTCTCACACTTTTTTGATTATATTTGGCTATTTTCAACTGACGATTACGTATCATTCTTACTGCTAGCGACAGCCTGAGCCCAGATTCGTTCAAATTCCTCTTGACTAATCTTGATGGAGTCTGATAGATCCAACTCATCTTTTCGACCATCATAGAGTAGAAACCCTACTTCTGGAACATAATCCTGTAGGCAAGAGGAAGCATAAGAGTGCCCATTCAAAACGTTAATTTGTCGACTTGCACGCTGACCAGTAAACTCTGTATAAATAACTCCTAGGCCTGACATAAACTCACTATTGTCATAATAATAATATTCTTTTTCACACATTAGAGCCACCTTTACCATTTGTCTCTCCAAGAATAGCATTCTTTCCTCTTTGCTTCCTTCATCGACTAATTCTATGCTCATTTTCAATTTATAGAATCTACCGGTTCTTAGCCTTATTCTCCAAGACTCTCACTTCTACTTTATCCTCCGCTAAATGGAGATCCAATACTTTTTCCTGGTCTTGAAAGAATAGCGTCAAGTCTCTGGTAAAAAATTCACTAAAATAAGAGGGCAAAAAATCATCCAAAGACTCCATTTGAAACAAAACATAAATCGGAGAAAACTCCCACAAAACTAGGATAAACTGACTTCTATTGTCAACTAGACTTTGAATGGACCTACTCAGATCTTTAGTCGCAAGATCGACAGGAAACTCATAAAGGCAAGGAATCGGAGAATCGATAGGATTCAACTCCCCAGCATACCAAGCAATTTCTTTCGGTTTAGTGGTCAGAAAATGGACATCCTTTATTCCCTTCAAACCCTTGATTCGTTTTTCTACTTTTAATAAGGATAATCTCTTTTTTATGTCACTCATTGTTCTCACTCTCTCGTTAGCTAAAGGGTGCTTGCTTCATGAAAAACATTTGATAGGTCAGAATAAGTCTCTAGCAAAGCCTCATACTTTTATATTTACTTTTAATCATGTTATCTTAAATAGCAAACAGGATCCCTTCAAAATACCCTATCGGCCAATGTCCCATATAATACAAGTTAACAATATTTTCCCAATAAGACCCTAACGACAAGGACTTTTCTACTAAATATTGTCTAAAAGCAAAGGCCATTCCCATTTTAGCAACATTTGAAAAATCATGCGCTCTGGATACAAACAGGCTTTTATCCATCTCTCTTGCCTTTTGGTATATAATTTGACTAACCCTTTTCCTATAATCTACAAGTTCCTCTGGAACCTTAAGATCCCCATAAAATGGATCTTTATCACTCAGCGACGACGGAAGCCAATTCATTTTTTTATATAGATTCTCAAAAGCTTCTTCCGTAGGATTTATAAAAACTTCATTGACGTTTTTTATAAAGATAACATGATCTATTTGTTCAGTTTCTCCCATTTTAAAAAAGAAATCACTTTTTATAAGACGTTCAATCTCATCATCCCAATTCATCCAGTCTACCTCAATTCTGTCATTTAAAAAAAATATCTGATTTCATAACTAAATGTTGATTCCTCTTGCTTTTAAACTTTCAATAATTCTTTTTTCTAAATGAGAAGAAAGCCAAACTGTCCATTCTTCATAATCCTTGCTCTCCTTAAAAGAAATAAACTTTTCTTGACCATTCTGCCATAATCTAGGCTTTTCATGCGGTAAGGCAGGAAGAACTAACTGTATTTGAGAAAAATGAGAATCTATTTCGCAGTCATACTTCTCTTGTTGTCCGACTTTCGGCCAACGTTTTTTATATATTCCCAGACCATTTATGACAATTGGCGGAAATAACCTTACTGATTGAATGATGTCCTCTATTTCAGGAGACAATCCATTGATTAAAGTAAAAACCTCTATGAGTATTCCTCCACCGCCAAGATCCTTAATAACTCTACAATAAGCGAATTTTTTATCTTCTCCTAAAAAATCAGACTTTTTAAATCGCGCTAATTCGGATCTATCAGATAAAAACAAAGGAATTGCGAAAATTTCTCCACCGGAAACATTTGCTAATTTATTTACCATAGTTTTTGAGCCTTAATTTTTTGTATTCTATTTTGTTATATTGCCATTTCTTACTATACTTGCTTACTTGCTATTGACAAGTATTTTATGGACAATAGCTAGTTTTTTTGGGTTCGTTCAGCAATGTTTTCAAACTCTAGCTTGCTCACAACCTCATTCTGTTTATCCAACAGATAAAGGAAGTTCCCTTTTGTTTCCAGTTTACCAAGCTTGGCCCCATAGTCCCTCTCGTGAGCAGGGCAGGATTGAATCAACTGACGGATGCTCTTATCCTTATGCTCTATCCTCCAAAACAAATCCACCTTATCAAGCTGATGCTCCACTTGAATGGAATAGGTCGTGGATTGGATCTTCTTCCTTTTCCACTCCCAGCTATTTTCATAATCGTTTTTCTCTATTTCATTGACTACATCCTCTATCAAGGAGCAGGGAATAGAGAGCTCCTGAAACACGCTCTTTACCCCTTTTAGCAAGGCTTCCAAGAGCATCTTTTTCTGATCCAATGGGCTTAAGGTTTCATAGCTAGAGAAATCAAATAAGACCTGGACAGTATAGGCACCAAGTAGGTTCATGATAGCTGGATTGCTAATCGTATCTACACACTCTACGATGATTTTCCAACAATCCTTGGTCACAACTGGTTTGAAGAGGCGCTCTACCATAGAGGTCATACATTTGGATTTATATACGAACTCTCTTCGCAGGTCTTTCCAATTCTGTCGGTAGTCCTCAACTCTAGCTTCCTCGTAAGTTAGCGCAGCTGAGTCCATCAGCTCCTCAATCCTCTGTTGATTTTCCATATAGGGCTTATCTAATTCAAAATACTGTAACTTCATATTCGTGGTCTCGTAGTTTTTTTCTTGTAGAAAGGTTTAGCCTTAGGTCAAGGTCTAATATTTGTGCTCTTCCTTCACTTTTTCCCATAGTCGTGGTATTCCTCCTAGCAATGGAGGATTGTTTGATCATCCAGAATCTCCGCAAATAAGCTAGGAATACATCTTTAAGTATCAATCTTCACAGGACCAATCTCAGCAATTCTAATAAGGTCAGAAGAACCCGATAAGATCACATCATTTTGGTTTATAAAATTGAATTCAACCTTATTCTCTAAAAAGAGCAACTCTAATCGTCCATTTACCTTATGAATCCCCTTGGAATAAAAATGGATTTCATCTAAATTAAAAAACTCTAAATTAATTTTTATGGCATTAAATGCACTTTTCTGCCACTTTTCAGGGAAATTAGTTGGCAAATCAAATACATAAAGGACAAGATCTAATTTGTAATCGTAACATAATACAGTATCAAAAAATACATTATTCAATTCCAAATCCCCATCAAACAGATGAATAATCTTTTCCCTGCCCACTGCTTTTTCAAACCATTTCACAATATGAACTCCTTTTTTAAAAATGAATAAAAGTCTTGTTTTTAAGAGTTATTGTTTCGCTCTTTAAGGAGATTTTAGAATAGACTAATCCTCCTGCCGTCCTTTCCTTTGGATACATCATCAATGATTGTATTTATATGTACTTCATTAAATTGACGAGAAAAGTCTACAATTTTCTGGCGATTCTATTCTGGATATAGATAAGATGCAGCCAAAATGAACATAAAAGGAGCGATTGTTCCTCTTATATTTTCCAAATAAACATCCTTGGTGATAAAGGTCATGATTTTCTCAAAATCGTCATCTTTCAGCACGATCTTTCTCATATAGAGTGCTGCACAAGCGCCAGCAGCTTGCAATAAGTTATTCGATTCCAAGGACTCATAAACAAAAGACAAGTTCTCTGTTTCTAAATTTTCTAGATAAGCAATCGCTACTGCTAGAGAGCGATAGGTTACAGGTGTTGGAATATCTCTCAGCAGCAATGACTTGAGATAGGGGACTTCTTCTGTACAATCCGTTGCGGCTATGGCATAGAGTAAGTACATTTGTGATTCCCATGATTTAGGCTTTTCCATCTCGCCTTCCAAGGCTTGATGCAAAAATGGTCCATATCCTTTTAGTTTACCCTTTAAAATTTTTTTCGCTGCCTTTTTTACCAAGGGCGTACGTCCTGAAGTTAACTCATCTACATAGTCCATCTCAAACTCCTTTATTTCCTCTTCTTGCCAGCTCTTCTTCCAATATTCTGTTATAAACTATACTTCCGACACAGGCTTCCCAGTCTAGGTCCTCAACTTCTTCCCTAGAAAAAATCTTAGGTTCTGTCCTACCATCTAGCCAGACCTTCCCAAATTGAAGACCATTTGGGTCTCCCCACTTAAAGGCTAAATCCTTAAAAGGGCTTGGATCAAAATCCGCTTGGTGAGCAATTATCTGCCAAGACCATACTGGACTTCGATCAAATAAGGTGTAGGAGTCTACAATGATGGGCTTACCTATAAATTGAGCACGACTTAGCTCCTCAACTGTTATAGTAGGACTTGCTTGAAAGATATCGAAAAATTGAATGACATGACCAACGTTCACTTTTCCAAGGATTTGACCAAATACAAACATTTCCTCCGAAAATTGATAGCAAAAAATATCACCAATTTTAATAAATCGAAGTTTTGTTCTTTGCTTTTCATTCCACTCACGAATCTTTATCTGTGGCAATTTTTTCTCCATAATTAATTTATTTCTATTCCTACTGTTCTTTATTTAAGATATGAAAGAGATCATCTCTTAGAACAATTCCATCATCTTCTATCAAATAGACCATGTGTTCCCAGAATGGTAATTCTTGTTCAAGGGGAGCTTCTAAGGCAAGTACTTGATCCATCAAGTTTGCTGCAATTTCTTCGACTTCATCTTGCTCAATTTCATAAAACTTTGCTTTCAAAAGAAAGACCGCTGACAGAAAGAGCGAATAGGAAGAAACGAAAGCTTGCAAGGAAGAGTTGACATAAATCCTCGCTTCTTGAAAAACTTCTCTTCCTTCTTGATTGCAAAGTAAAAAGATCTGGTCTTTTCTCCAATCACAAAAGCACCTAAAAAACACTGACCAAAAAGACTATAACTCTCTTGCTCTTTCCTGAGTTCTACTAGATCAGTAGCTACCTTGACAAAAGAAAATCCCATTTTGGAATAATCTTCTAAATAAGCAAAGAGGTTGAAACGAATCTCATCCAGACGAAATGGTTTCTCCTCTGAAGTTACCACAGAAAAGCCGTGCTCCTTCACGAATTCATCGATATTGACTGTCATTTTTCTATCCTTTATTCTGCTAACTAGCTCTGATACTGTTCACATAAGAGCTAGTCAAGGACCCCGTCCAGTTCCAAACACTTGGCTACATCCTCAAAGTGTTCATCCCAGGCCCATTGGTAATCCTTCCGATTCAATAGATAATCCACATACTTTTCATTCGTCCAATTTTCTGCGTAAATAGTCAGAGCTCTCTTTTTCTCTTGATCTTGGATATCACCTATGTTCTCCAGGGCCTTTCTTGCACGCGCACTCATATTTTCTACATACAAGATATCTGGATCCTCTGGACAAATGGTCTCTGTCAAATCACAGAGTAGGAAATCTACAAAACTAAGATAAGCCTCCGATAGATCTGCATACAACTTTTCTACTTTCTTTGTCTTCGACCCAAAGGTACATTCAGACAGTTTTCCAATAATTTTATTATACTGAAATTCTGGTAGGGGAAAGAAAATGTCGTGCATCTTGCACTGTTTAAAGAGGCATTCTCTGATTTGACTGACATCTTCTATAGATGGGCGTTTCATCTGACAAGAAAAGAAGGTAGACGATATAATGTGACTGTCATAAAACAAAGTTCCATTTAAATTGCATCGTTTGAAAGTACAGTTTCGAATAACTGTATGATTTTTAAAGCCCATTTCCCTCAAATCACAGTTTTCAAAAAAGACATTCTCAAAGATACAGTTTTCAAACACAACCCGAAGATCCGCTATTCCTTTGATTTTTGTATCCTTAAAGTGGCGGTTGTTAAAAAATATGGTGTTCCTAGCACCCTCTATCATTTGATCAATCGATAACTCTTCCCCACTATTTAGGATAATTTGACCATCTTTTATGACAATCCCATCTATTTCTTTCATAATATCCTCCGTCTGCTCTCACAGCAACTTTGGCTTGTTACTCCTAGTAAAATCCTTTGTTCAATATCTAGTTCTATATTTAATTATCAAAAGGAAGAAAGGTATCATGCTCCTGATAATACTTCAAAGCCTCAATCAAGTCTTGGGGACTTGCATCTGGCTTTTCCTCAAGTGCAACTGAGAGAACATCAAACAACTGCTCTCCATAGTAGACTAGCTGGAGATCTTGCTCCACTACATCCGTCGGGTAGACATCACGGTCTTCTACGACATCCGGATAATCTGATACCCAATAGAGCCTATCCAGTGCCAGTTCTCCATCCTCCCTGCCATAGAGGCAAAAATCATCTGAAGAAAACTTGTCCAGGCGCACCTGCTCGATTATCTGCTCTAGTGAAAGTTCTTGGTGTTTCCGCATTCTTTCTCCTTTTTGAGTCTCTCTTTCCATAGTTTGACCTCCATATTACAGGTCCCTTTTAGGCTATCATACCATAAGATTCCCTTTCCATAAAGCTAAAATAGAAAATGAGCCTAGCGGTTTTACTAGACTCATTTTATCCTTATTATTTTACTTTGTTATTTTACCTTTTCAACCCATACTGATAGCTCAATCAACCGTCTTAGACAGAAGTCTTGTCCTGGATCTGTGGGAAAGTCACACGAAAGAGACTTCCTCTCCCTTCTTCGGACTTGTAGGCCGCTCCGCTGAGGGCCTGGTCTTCATCATCTCGGCTCAAGTCCTTGGTCTTCGCTTCTGGATGGTACCAGACTGACCATCAATCTTGTATTCTTTCTCGTATTTCCCATCCAAGATGGACACTTCATAAATGATGTTTCCATATTTGACATCATGCTCGTAACCAATGACCTTGTCCCCCTTAGCTTCTTTAAGGGCTTTTTCTTGGGCTTGTGCGACAGAAACAGTTGATGTCACAGATGAAGTGCGGTTGCTCTTGGTCTGATTGCTATTGGCAAAGGCAACTGCAGAGCCAAAGGCAAGAGTAGAGAGGGACAGAATTGCCAGACCGGCAAGAGCTTTTTGTTTGATGGTTTTTTTCATGTTCGTTTCCAACTTTCTTTTGTAATAGCTATCAAGTTCTTCTTGATGATTCTATTTTATCCAAGAAAGATGAATCCAACATGAATGAGAAAAGTTTTTTTAAAAAAAAGACTGAGTGAGTCGGCTAGCTCTTTGCAGCTCGATTCCCCAGTCTTCTTCAACTCTATTTCAAACTCCAGCCACCATCAATGGTCAGGACTTGCCCCTGCATGGCAGATACCTTTCCACTGGCCAAAAAGAGACTGACTTCTGCCACTTCATCTGGATCTATCCAGCGTTTGATAGGGGTCTCGCTAGCCACCCAGTCTGCTAGGCCGCCTGGCTCAAAGTCCGCAGCGGTCATAGCCGTTTTGACAGCACCTGGTGCGATACCAAAAACCTGAATCCCAGCTTCCGCATAATCCAGGGCCAGCTGTTTGGTAAAGCCTGCTAGGGCATGCTTGGAAGAAGTATAGGCGTGACCGCCACCTCCCGCTAGGCTAGAAGCAATGGAGCACATATTGAGGATGATCCCTTGCTTCTTGTCCAACATTTGGGTCAGATAATGCCGTGTCAGCTCTACCGGAGTCACATAGTTGATCTCAAAGATCTCCTGAATCTCCTGAGCGCTTTGCTCAAGAAGGGATTTATAGTCGTCCAAAACGCCGGCCGTATTGCACAAGACGTCAACATCGGGACACCAGTCAAAAATCGGTGTCAAATCCAAGGTCAAGTCCCGCTGCAAAAAATGGAAAGCCCCTGGCAACTGGGGATCAGCTCCCTGGTCCACCCCATAAACCTGGTAGCCCTTTTCTAGAAAGAGACGAGCTTGAGCCAAACCAATCCCGGAGCTCACGCCCGTAATCAAGACCCGTTTAGTCATGGACTTCCACCCAATCTGTCGCTAAGACATCACAAGGAGTTGGACTCCACATGGAAAATCCTTCGCCTTCACCAGAGACATTAATGAGAAAATAAGGCGTCACTTCTAGAGCCACTCCATTTTGCTCGATGGTATCAAACAATTGGACATAGTTCTCTGCTCCGCCCCAACCCGTACGCACATATTTCTTTTTTGCCTTTAGTCCAGGCAAGATTTCTTCGAATGTCATGATCTTCTCCTTTGATTCTTACTCTCTTTATTATAACAAAAATCATGCTTGCTCATTGTTTTTCAACAGAAAAAGGGGAGATTCCTCCCCCTTTTCACTCTATTCACCATTTTCTGTCTTGTTCTTTTTCAAGGCGCGAATCGTGAACCAATAGTAAATCATCAATCCTATAACAATGATTACCGTAGGCAGAATGATAGTCATGGTAGAATTCTGAATTCCTTGCGCCAAGGTCCAGCGATGCAAGAATCCCACTACTAAGAAGGATAGAATAGGAAAGATGAAGGCACGAGCAAACTCTTCTTTCCACTGCCACAGGATAAGTCCTGCACAAGCCCCTGTAATGAGGAAGGTATCCCATGGATTCGGCACTGTTAACCAAGCAAAAGCTGGCAAGAAACGGACACCCACTATCTCACTAGCGAAATAGAATCCTAGAACGAAAACGACTACTACATAAATTGCTTTTTTTGACTTCTCTTCTCCAAAAATAAGGCGACGAAGGAGATAGAATAGTAACCCAACGACTAAAATACCTAAAATACTATCCGTTAGATAGACGAGTGGCTTGAGAACCAGGACTGCTTGCGAGGCAAACTCACTTAAAAGGCGATAGAAAATCACGATTCCCGAGACAATCGCACCATATTTCAGAACAGATCGCGTAGATTCTTTAGGCATGTTCTCTATGATTTGGTCTGCCATTCCCTTTGGATCCTGTCCAAAATAGTCCTTCGCCGTCAATCCATCTCCGCTTGCTTGCGAAAAATCTAGCGCTAGATTATAGACCTGCTCTCTCAAAGCCTTCTCCTCATATAAGAAACCGGTGAAATTGAAATAATCCCAGAGATCTTGGAAGTAAGCTTGGTCCTCCTGGCTAAAGGTTTCAACCAAAGCCTGCGTTTCTTCATAATAAATAGCTGATGTCATATTGCTTCCCCCTTTCTTTGGAGACGAAATACAATGAGGAACAGGACGAGTCCTATAAGAGGGAGTAGCCAACGTAATACATTAGCAGTTCCTGGATTCACAAAGCGAACACAGCATCCAGTTACAAGGAAAGTCAGCCCCAGTACTAGTAGACTCGTCATCAGACGATCTCTGCTTCTATAAGCCATAACCGCAAACCCAAGTAGAACTAGGACAGCAAGAGAAATTGCCCAATCATCTGATAAGAGGAGACTCCCAATTTGGCCAAAATAGATCGAAAATAGTCGTACGATATTCAGAATCACCATCAGGCTGATCATACTTATAAAAATAGCCCAAGGTCCCTTCATTTCTCCATAGCTCTGTTTGGACCAAAGCCACATGATGAACTGACTGAATACCAAGAAATTGAGTAGAAACACAACATATGTTAAGGGTTGTATTTTTAGTGGCATCATCCAGGTAAAATCCATTAAATAACGCATACCAACTAAGATTACTCCAAGTATGAAGACTAGTCCCGCATAAGATACTAAAGAGCGTTTAGGTAACTCTGAAAGAATTTGATCCACCATCGCCCGAGGATCCTTTCCAAAATAATCCACTGCCCGAATGCCTTCTTTCTCAGCAACTTTTAAGTCGCAAACCATATTGTAGAGTTGTTCACCGAGTGCTTCATCATCATAAAAATAGACCTTTGCCCCAATATAGGCCACCATTTTTTTCACATAGGCTTGATTCTCCTTGTTTAGATGATTCAGTTCATCGGACATTTTTTCTGTATAATCTTCGATCATTCTTCCCCCTCCTTTTTCACGCGTTCTACTTTAAGGACCAGATCCTGCCACTGGTCCCAAAATTCCTCTAGACGCTCTCTTCCTTCCTTTGTCAGAGAGAAATATTTGCGATCAGGTCCATCCGGAGAGGGCCTCATCTCTCCTATTATGACTCCCTGCTTCTCTAGCTTCTTAAGCAAGGGATAAACGGTCCCAGCAACAATCTTATCAAAGCCTGTTTCCTTGAGGCTTTGGATCAATTCATAGCCATAGATAGATTTCTTTGAAATAATTTCTAGAACACAACCTTCCAAGACACCCTTTAGCAATTGCGACTCTTTCATCCTTCTCCCCCTTTCTATTCAGGCTTCTTTTAGCTAGTTTGTTTTACATACTAGCCCTTTCACTATTAGTATACTCCACCCAAGCTAGTTTGTAAAGCATAATAGTGAAAATATTGGATAAAACTAAATAAATCCGAACAATATGACTAAATATACAATTAATTTCGAAAAACAATTGCTTTTTATAAAAAAAGGTGTATAATAATACAAAATCTTTATTAAAGGAGATAAGTGATGAAAAAATCTAAACTAGCTTTCCTAGCAGGTGTCACGGTTGCTTCAGCCCTGTTCCTTGCTTCATGTGGATCATCTTCAAAATCTTCTCAGACAAACACATACTCATACGTGTTTAGTACTGATCCAGATTCTTTGAACTACCTCCTTTCAAACCGTTCTACAACAAGTGACGTTACAACTAACTTGGTTGATGGATTGTTTGAAAATGACCAATATGGTAATCTCGTCCCTGCACTAGCGGAAGATTGGTCTGTTTCTAAAGACGGATTAACCTACACTTATAAACTCCGTAAAGATGCAAAATGGTATGACTCAGAAGGAAACGAATATGCAGATGTCACTGCACAAGACTTCGTCACTTCTCTGAAATATGTAGCAGACAACAAGTCAGATGCCCTCTACTTGGTTCAAAACTCAGTAGCCGGCCTGGATGACTATGTCACTGGTAAAAATACAGACTTCTCTAAAGTTGGTGTCAAAGCCATTGATGACCATACCCTCCAATACACCTTGGCTCAACCGGAGTCCTTCTGGAATTCTAAATTGACAACTTCAACCATGATGCCCGTCAATGAAAAATTCCTTGAGTCTGCAGGAAAAGACTTCGGTAGCGTCAAACCTTCTGGAATCCTCTACAACGGTCCTTACTACTTGAAATCCTTCACTTCAAAATCTTTGATGGAGTTCACCAAGAACGAGAACTACTACGACAAAGACAATGTGAAGATTGAAAATATCAAGTTGACCTACTTCGATGGTTCTGACCAAGACTACCTAGCTCGTAACTTCTCTGATGGGAACTTGACCACAGCGCGTCTCTTCCCAACGAGCTCAACCTTCAGTACGATTGAGAAAAAATTCAAAGACAATATCGTTTATTCACCGCAAGATGCGACTGTCTACTATGTCTACTTCAACGTAAACCGTCAAAACTACGGTCATACTGAGAAAACAACAGACGACCAGAAGAACCAAACAAAAACAGCTCTTCAAAACAAAAACTTCCGTCAAGCCATCAACTTTGCCCTTGATCGTACTTCTCTAAGTGCCCAATCAAACGGAAAAGATGGAGCTAACAAAACCCTTCGTACGCTTCTTGTGCCTCCAACATTTGTGCAAGTAAACAACAAAGACTTCGGTAGCGTTGTCGAAGAAAAACTTGCTGCAACAGGAGATGATTGGAAGGATGTCAGCCTAGCTGATGCGCAAGATAGCATGTTCAATGCGGACAAGGCCAAAGCACAATTTGCCAAAGCCAAAGAAGAGCTCCAAGCGCAAGGTGTTCAATTCCCAATCCACATCGACTATGTAGTTGACCAATCTTCTGCTAGCATTGTGCAACAAGCTGATTCAATGAAAGACTCCATCGAAAAAACATTAGGAAAAGAAAATGTTGTCGTGGATGTTCAGAAATTGTCTACGGAAGATGCGGACAACGCAACCTACTTCGCCCAAACACCAGACCAAAAAGACTTTGATATGGATATCGGTGGTTGGGGACCTGACTTCCAAGACCCATCAACTTACTTGGATATCTTCAATCCAGTAGATGGTTCAGCCTTAGCAGGTATGGGGATCAATCCAGCAACTGACCAAGCCCTTATCGAAAAACTTGGTTTGAACGAGTATAAACAACTATTGGATAATGCCAATGCAGAACAATTGGATACCAATGCTCGTTACGAAAAATATGCTGTTGCTCAAGCTTGGTTGACAGACAATGCCTTTGCCCTTCCTGTCTACTCTAAGGGTGCTGTCCCTTCTATCACGAAGATCAAACCATTTACAAAAGCCTTCTCCTTGATTGGTATCAAAGACGGGGCTAGCTACTACAAGTACATGGAATTACAAAGTGATACAGTCACAACGGCTGACTACGACAAAGCTTATAAGAATTGGTTGAAAGAAAAAGAAGAATCAAACAAAAAAGCGCAAGAAGAACTTGCAAAACACGTCAAATAATGGTTGACGTCAAAACACCGAGGATCTAATCCTCGGTGTTTTTGATTAAGTAAAAACCTATCCTTGAAACTTTCTGCAACACTTAGCTTGTTCTAAGTAAAAAAACAGTTTGTCTACTTATCGTCTTTTTCATTTCTAATCTTATATAGATTCAAACGCTATCGCACGACAATCTTCCGATAACTTCTAGAAGTTAGAAGAAAGACGAGGACATAAGAGATGAAAAAGACAGCGCAGATGGAAAGAGTTGTTTGAAGGACCAGTCCCGCATTGGTCGCTCCTAAGATGGCAACGATCTTTGCAATCATCTTGTAGGCCACTCCTAGGTATAGGAAGGAGAAGAATAATGGAAGGAAGAAGACAGTGAGAATCTGTTTGCGAATGGTGGTGCCGGTTTGCTTTTGGTCCAATCCGACTTGTTGCAAGATCACAAAATTATCCCGATCCTCATGACCCTCTGAAATCTGTTTGTAGTAAATGACGAGTACTGTAGCTAATAGAAAGATGACCGATAGGAAAATCCCAATAAAGAGGAGAGTCCCTGCTGTTTCACGCCACTCCTTCTCTATGCTGTATCGTTCAAATCCACCAAAGGAAGTCGCACCATATTGACTCATTTTGTCTGTCGAATAAAGGTCTTTGATCAAGCCACTGATGAAATCTTGATTCTCTTTATCTTTTGCAGTAATAGCGAATTCCAAATTTTTATCAACTTTTAGTCCCAGTTGGTTCAAGTCAGGGAGGACAAGGTACAAACCCATTTGATGTTGAAACAGGTCGGATTGAGGGAGTTTTCCTTGGATAAAATTGGAGTCTAGTTTTTGTTTAATCGTGAAGGTCTTCCCATTGATTTCTAATTGCGAATCTAATTTTCCTGGATACTGATACCCATAGGCTAGGATTTCATTTTCCCCAAGCTCAACTTTTTGACCCGTCAGTTGCTCGTAAGTCGCCTGATCAAAAAAGTAGACTGTTCCCTCTGTCTTCATCTCCATCTCCTGACCAGCTTCTTGATAGGACTGTTCATAAACCTCTAAGCTCCTTCCATCAATCTTTCGAATTTCAGCCGACCAGTATGTTGTCTGTGCCACCTGATAATCTGATAGATTTGTCGCATCGGCTGTTTTCTTAATTTGAGCTTGAACATCCTTGATAACTGGTTCTGTCTCAGCATCTGAAGGCATATGCCCCACACTAATCATGTAATCAGAAGGGTAAACAGTATCTAGGTAGTTCTGCCCTCCAATAAAGATATTGAGCGACCCGGTTAAGGTTACCAAGACCATGGTGGATAGAATACTAATGGTCGCAAGGCCCGCTGCATTTTTTCGCATCCGAGCTATTAAGTTAGAGACGGATATAAAATTCTCTGGCTTGTAATAGTAGGATTTCCGACCTTTGAGAAATCTTAAGAAGGTAATGGAGCCTGCGTTGAATAAGAGATAAGTCGCCAGAATGACCAAAATGACAGCAATAAAGAATCCTTGAACCGCTGCAACTGGACGCTCAACGGTTAGCGCTATATAAAACGCAATTCCTAAGAGCCCTAGTCCTAAAAGAGTTTGAACCAGCAAGAAGCGTCCCTTCTTCTCTCCTGCCTTTTTCTGTTGCATGAGGTGGAGGGAACTGTAGCGCAAGAGGCGGAAAGAATTCAGCAAGAGAATGAGGGCAAAAGCTAAGGCTAACCCAAGTAAAGTGTTAAGAAC
This sequence comes from Streptococcus sp. AM43-2AT, assembly GCF_003603405.1. Taxonomy (NCBI): domain Bacteria; kingdom Bacillati; phylum Bacillota; class Bacilli; order Lactobacillales; family Streptococcaceae; genus Streptococcus; species Streptococcus sp. AM43-2AT. The sequence goes on from NZ_QTND01000001.1 coordinate 835,469, forward strand.
AGCCCCTATCTGGAAGGTTGATTGAATGACGACTGGTAGCCCCATACATTTTAGGAGCAAGGCAAAAATCAAGCGATCAAACAAGAGTCCCAAGCCCAGTCCTACTCCAACTGTGAGAACATAGAAGGAGAGCAGTTCCCATAAGGTCATGACGAGAAGGTGCTTCTTCTCCATCCCCAGAACACTGTACAGTCCCAGTTCTTTGGAACGATTTTTCATGACATAGCCATTGGCATAAGCCACTAAAATGATGACGACTAATTGGACAACGAAACTACCAAAACCAAGAACAGTTCTCGCCGCTCCCCCTCCGTAAGAATCCTCTAAATGAGGGGTCGATGACAAGGCGATAAAACTATAAAGGATCATGGTCGTTAAAATAACAGCCAAGGCAAAGGGATAATAGAGCTTACGATTTTGTTTGAGGTTGGAAAGAGCTAATTTACTTGTTAATTTAAACATCACGATCCTCCTTTCCCGCCATGACCGTCAAGGTATCTGAGATTTCTTGGAACATCTGACGCTCTGTTTTTTCCCCACGGAAAATCTGGTTGTAAAGAATCCCGTCCTTGATAAAGAGCACGCGCTTGGCCCGAGCTGCCGCTGCGGTCGAGTGGGTCACCATGAGAATGGTTTGCCCCATGCTATTGATGTCTTCAAAGACGTCGAGCAACGCAGCAGATGATTTGGAATCTAGCGCCCCTGTTGGCTCATCAGCAAGGAGGATTTCTGGCGAGGTGATGATAGCCCGTGCTACGGCTACCCGTTGTTTTTGCCCACCAGAGATTTCGTAGGGATATTTTTCAAGCAGTTGGTGAATGCCCAACTCCCGACTCACGCTATCGACCTTACTCATCATTTCCTTGACCGGTCTGCGAGAAAGGACCAGAGGGAGAAGGATATTGTCCTTGACAGACAAGGTATCGAGCAGGTTGAAGTCTTGAAAGACAAAGCCTAGTTTTTCCCGACGGAAGCTCGACGCATCCTTGTTCTTGATGGTCGAGGTGTCGGTGCCATTGAGGTAGACCCGTCCTTCCGTCGGCTGGTCCAGCATGGCCAGGATATTGAGGAGGGTCGATTTCCCGGACCCTGATTCCCCCATGATGGCGACGTATTCCCCTTTTTCAACCGTGAAGTGGATATCTTTTAGGGCTTCGACCTGCGTTCCTTGGAAGCGGGTTTTGTAAATTTTTTTCACATGTTGTACATCTAATAAGGCCATTTTCATTCTCCATTTCCATCTAGTTATATGATTGATATCCATAAAACTTTTTACACCTCTATTGTAACGATTTGAAGAGAGATCTACAATAAGCTAACCTTTCATTTTTACCCTGATTTCTTACATTTCTGTAAGGTATTAAAAAACTAGCTTCCTTGCGGGAGCTAGTTTCTTCTTATAAAGCTGTGATGGCAGTGATCAAACCAAAGACGATCCCTGGAGCATTGGCTGCAGCAAGTGGGATATCGCGTTCTTTTTTGAAGAGTCCATAATAGACCCAAAGACTACAGTTGATGGCTGCCACTAAAGGTTGAATAAAGTTTCCTTTGTGACCAGCGAGATTATCCATAATTTGTGGGAAATAAGAGACATACATCATCACAGACATAAAGGTCGCAACCCAACCAAGAATTTTCATTTGTTTTTCATTCATTTTCATGACGCCTTTCATTTTTTAAGTACGCACTATTCTAACGCTTCCCCTCTTAAAATTCAAGTCTTTTTTCAACTGTTACCGAACTGTAAAGTGTCACAATCTTGTGATTTTGCAGGAAGATGGATTTCTTTTCGAGTGGATTTTCTCTCTAGTAATTATTTTAGACACTTTGTCTAATTTTTTTGCAAATATAATCATTTTCATCTTGAATAGCATGCAAATTAATTGCATTATCTTCCTACTTATGCTATCTTGATACACAGAGGTAAAATTTTATGAATAAACAAAAAATCAACCAAATCGTTGGCTCGATCGGTGCCTTTATTGGGATTATCGTTTTCATTGCCTACATCCCACAAATTATTGCTAATTTACAGGGAAACAAGGCCCAACCTTTCCAACCCTTGTCAGCTGCTATTTCTTGCTTGATCTGGGTCATTTATGGTTGGACAAAGGAACCTAAAAAAGACTGGATTTTGATCATTCCGAATTCGGCAGGTGTCATCCTAGGTGGATTGACTTTCCTTACATCACTTTAATAGAAAGCGAACAAAGACTGAACTCGACTGGTTCAGTCTTTTTTATATCCCTTTGAAAAGCAAAAACAATCGCTGTCGATTTTCGCATAAAAGCCCGCCATGAGCGAGCTTAAAAAGTTGACAATTTTTACTTTGAATAACCTAATCTGGACTATTGTGCAAAAATATCCAAATGATTTCTAATTATTATTTAGAGTATATTGAAACTTTCTGCTGTGAGAAAAGTGCCTGAAATAATCATGTTTCAGGCACTCGGAATTATTGAGACCTTAGGCTCAATAATTAGTCATGGAACTTCTTCGAAGTTCGCTGACGTCCGTACTCACCTAAGGAAAGTTTCTAATTTAATTTGAGCTCCTTTTTCCTTATATCTGCACAATCTTACGATAGCTCCGAGAGGTGATCCAAAAGACAACCAGGTAGGTGACGAGAAAGACGGCACAGACGCTGAGGGTGACGACGAGGACTTGGCTACTATTGATGACACCGAGCACTTTAAGAATAAGGCGGATCATATGGTAGGCAAAGGCCAGGTGGACAAAGGCAAAGATAAGGGGAAGGAAGAAGACGGTCCGCACTTGACGGTTGATGGTCCGTTTGACCTCATCTTCATCAAGTCCCACCTGTTGGAGGATGACAAAACGGTCACGGTCTTCATAGCCTTCTGAGATTTGCTTGTAGTAGATAACGATGACTGTTCCGACCATAAAGATCAATGACAAGAAAATTCCGATAAAGAAGATACCACCAAAGAGGCTATTCAACTCTGCCACATCATTGGCACGGTTCCCCCCATAGACAAATGTTCCTTGGCCCTGTTGACTGCTCAATTCATCGATCATCTTATCATAGCTAGGTGCCAGCTTGAGTTGCTGATCTTCACCGACATTGACATTGAATCCACCATAGATATTGGTATAGATGGCAAGATTTGGAAATTGGGCGATAAAGGCTGAGAGGTCTGGCACGATTAGGTAATTGAAATCCTCCGTCAGCATGTTATACATGTTGGGCAAGTGATCCGTGATAAAATCCTTGGTCACTTCTTCCTTTACTTGGAAGTCTTGGCCATTGATAGTAAACTGCTTTTGCCCTTTGAGAGCCTCGTTATGAGCAAAGAGGATAACTTGGTTGCCAGTCAGATCGGCCTCTTCTCCTGTCATCTGCTCATAGCTAGCTGCGTCAAAGACCATAAAGACGGTTTTGGGAGTGACGCTGCGTTCGTCAGCTGGATAGACCGTAAAGTCTGTGCCCTTTTGGGATTTGATTCCAAAGTTGGCATAGGTCATCAGGTCACGATTCTTGATCTCAAGCTGGTGCTCAGAAGCAAATTCATCAAATTTCTGATTGATTTGCTCCAGGTCTACCCCTTTTCCTTGGACAGAGAAATCATGAGGAGCCATGATTTTCTTGACCATTTCGCCACCGACATAGATATTGGTCGCAGCAGAGATGGTCACTAGCACCATGGTCGAGAGGATGGCTATAGTCGCAAGCCCCACTGCATTTTTCTTCATGCGATAGATGAGGTTAGAGACCGAAATCATGTTGTTGGGTTGGTAATAATAGCCCTTCTTTTTCTTAAGCAGGTGCAAGAAGACGGTGATCCCAGCATTAAAGAGTAGGTAGGTCCCGATCATAACTAAGACAACCGCTAGAAAGAAGATCAAAATCGCAGACATGGGGTCTTTGACAGACAAAGCTAAGTAGTAGCCAAAACCGAGAGAGGCTAGGCCCAGGATGGTTTGGGGCCACAAAAAGCGGGCTTTCTTTTCACCACTAGCCTTCTCACGTGTCAGTTGCAGAGCGTTCAATCGAAGAATACGCCAAGCGTTGAGAAGACCCAAGAGGGCAAAGATAAGACCAAAGGTGACGAAGATTGTGATCACAATCCCTGGTTGGAAGGTGGATACTAGCTGGACCTTCATCTTCATGAGTTTCAAGAGAAAGGCAAAGATCAGCTTGTCAAAGAGGGCGCCGATCAAGATACCGCTTGAGATAGTCACAAAACCAAAAATCAAGAGTTCTTTGAAGATCATGCTGATGAGATGCCGCTTTTCAAGGCCCAGCATGCTGTAGAGTCCCAGCTCCTTGGAGCGGTTTTTCATGACAAAGCTATTAGCATAGAGCACGATGATGGCTCCAGCAGCATTGACCACAAACAGTCCCAAGCCTAGGGTGAAGAGTATGGAAGATCCCCCTCGCAGCTTAGAAATGTTGGGATTAAAGGTCAGGGAGTCAAAGAGGTAGGCGATGGTCACTGCGAGAATGACCGCAATCGCAAAGGGATAATAGAGCTTGCGGTTCTTGATGAGATTAGAGCAAGCTAATTTAGTGGTTAAGCGAAACATCTACTCCACCTCACTTGCCATGACCGTCAAGGTATCCGAGATTTCTTGGAACATCTGACGTTCTGTTTTTTCCCCACGGAAGATCTGGTTGTAGAGAATCCCATCCTTGATAAAGAGCACGCGCTTGGCCCGAGCTGCTGCTGCGGTTGAATGGGTCACCATGAGGATGGTTTGGCCCATGGTATTGATATCTTCAAAGACGTCGAGCAGAGCAGCCGAAGACTTGGAATCCAGCGCCCCTGTTGGCTCATCAGCAAGGAGGATTTCAGGTGAGGTGATAATAGCCCGTGCTACAGCCACCCGTTGTTTTTGCCCACCAGATATTTCGTAAGGGTATTTTTCTAAGAGCTGATGGATCCCCAACTCTCGACTCACGCTATCTACCTTGCTCATCATTTCCTTGACGGGTCTGCGAGAGAGGACTAGAGGAAGGAGGATATTATCCTTGACGGATAAGGTGTCGAGCAGGTTAAAGTCTTGAAAGACAAAGCCTAACTTTTTGCGACGGAAGCTCGACGCGTCCTTGTTCTTGATGGTCGAGGTATCAGTGCCATTGAGGTAGACCCGTCCTTCCGTCGGCTGGTCCAGCATGGCTAGGATATTGAGGAGGGTCGATTTCCCAGATCCTGACTCCCCCATGATGGCGACATACTCCCCTTTTTCAACAGTGAAGTGAATGTCCTTTAGGGCTTCGACCTGCGTTCCTTGAAAGCGGGTTTTGTAAATTTTTTTGATATGTTGAACGTCTAGCAATGACATACTTTTCTCCTTTTACTAGTAGATCAAGAAAAATTCTTGAGTTTGTTGTAGGACTTGGCGACCAAATTCCGCCTTTTCCAAATCGGTTTTCTTATTTGGTTTCTTAATCTTTTTGGGTTCTTTCATCCATTTCAAGAGTTTCATTTTCTTGACCTCCTTCATTTGATGAGACTATTGTATAAAAAATAAAAGGTGGTCACCATAACCTAACCTTTCATTTTTAAAATTAAATCTTACATTTTTGTCATTTTCAAATAAAAGAGAATTTTAGGGAGAAAAACATCATGTATCGACGATTTCCCCTAATCTATAACCAACTTCTTCTCTTCAAAGTGAATGGCAACAGTCGTCCCTTGACCAACCTGAGACGTCATATGAATCTGGTGTCCTAGCTGATCGGCAATCTTTTTAGTTAGGTAGAGGCCTAGTCCTGAAGATTGCTGAGTCAAATGCCCATTGTAGCCAGAAAATCCCCTCTCAAAGACACGGAGTATATCGCTATCCTTAATTCCAATCCCACTATCTTTGATATATAGGGTCTGGTCATCGAAATAGATCTCAATCCCGCCAGCACTGGTATACTTGAGGCTATTAGACAGCAATTGCTCGATGATGACCAAGAGCCACTTGCGATCGGTAATGACAGCGACATCTAAGTCATGCAGATCCACCGTCAATCCCTTCTGGATAAAGAAGATGGCATACTTTCGCACCACTTCTTTTACTAGCTCTTCGAGTGGAACACGCTTAAGCACCAAATCATCGTGAAAGCTTTCGAGTCTCAGATATTGGAGGACCAGATTAGCATAGGAGTCAATCTTAAAGAGCTCCTGCTCCATTTGTTTTCTCAGGTCGCTGTCTTCTATATTTTGAACCAGGAGTTGGCTGGCCGCAATCGGTGTCTTAATCTGGTGGACCCAAAGAGTATAGTAATCCATCAGGTCATTATAGGCCTCTAGACTCACCGTGGTTTGCTCACGCTGGGCTTGCTGACTGCTTGCTAGCTTCTGACTCAAAACCTTTTCTAGAGGGGTCTCAGCTACTCCCTCCCCATAGAGCACTTCCTTCCGATAGGCCTGATAGCCAGCGGCTACATCCCACATAATGAGAAGAAGGCTCAAAAAAGCCAAAATGCCAGTCAGGTAGAGAAGAAAATTGCGGTAGCCTTCGAATATATAGGCAAACAAAACAAGAGAAGAAAGGAGTAAACCGATCAAATAGAGATAGCGGCGATGAGAAATCAGATAGTGTTTGACAAATAAGAATCGATTACCCATTGCTCAATCCATATCCTATCCCTTTTTTCGTTTCGATAAAATTCTCCAGTCCTGCTTCTTCGAGTTTCTTGCGAAGTCTAGCTACATTGACCGAGAGGGTGTTGTCATCAATAAAGAAGTCACTGTTCCATAGTTCCTTCATCAGATCATCCCGAGCCACTACACTTCCAGCTTTTTCAAAAAGGATGCGAAGGATTTGAAATTCATTTTTGGTCAGATTAACTACTTCTCCCTCGTAGACCAGATCCATGGATTTGAGATTGAGGATGGCCCCCCGGTGTTCTAACAAATCTTGATCAGTTCCAAACTCATAAGAACGACGAAGAAGCCCCTGGATTTTTGCCAGGAGGACATTGGGATCAAATGGCTTGGTTACATAGTCATCTCCTCCCATATTGATGGCCATGACGATGTCCATAGCTTGATCGCGTGAGGATAAAAACATGATCGGGACTTTAGACACCTTACGAATTTCCTGGCACCAATGATAACCATTATAAAGAGGAAGGCCGATATCCATCAGTATCAGATGAGGATTAGTTTGGACGAAGGTGCCCAATACATCCATAAAATCATCAACTGCAATGACCTCAAAGCCCCACTGTTCCATGATTTTCTTTACCTGTTGGCGAATGGTTTCATCATCTTCGACAAGAAGAATTTTATGCATGCTCTTTCCTGCTCTTTCTTACTAGAGTATTACCCTTTCATTATATCAAATTATCCAAGAAGCATACATTTTTTTCGGTATATCGACTGACAGGCTACTCCCTTTCGTCAATTACCTATTTTTACAGAGGGGCTTTTCAGGTATTTTATGCTATACTGAACATACAGATACAAAGGAGAATCTCATGTCCACGATTTTTGATTATCTAGACTATGTCGCCTATGATTCCATCTACGATCGCCCCTTTAAGGAATTGGATGTCTTGGCACTAACGGAGTTGACCTATCTCCCTTTTAATCGAATCGTTCCCCAAGGAGATACGACCAATATTGAAGTCCGCTTATCTGATGCAGCAGCGCTAGTCGATCGAACCACAGATTTCATCGTGACAGATCAACACCTGCAATTAGTCGATGTCCTAGCCACTTCCAAACGCTTTAAGAATCTCAAACTGCTCAACTATGTCGACGAATATGACCCCGATGTTCAGAAGCAGTTTGCGGCGATGACCTATCGTCTTACCATGGATGTTTATTTAGTTGTCTTCAGGGGGACGGATGATACCTTGATCGGCTGGAAGGAAGACTTCCACATGACCTATATGGACCATGTCCCATCTCAGAGGCGTGCAGCCAGCTACCTACAACATGTCATGAAGGAATTTCCCAAAGGGCGCTTCCTGGTGGCAGGTCACTCCAAAGGGGGCAATCTCGCAGCCTACGCCTGCTCTTATCTTCCAGATTACCTATTTGAACGAGTCGACGCTATTTACAGCTACGATGCTCCTGGTCTCAACAAGGCCATTATTGAAACAGAAGGCTACCAGCGTACATCACCTAAAATTCACCGCTTTGTCCCACAAGGATCCATCGTTGGCATGATGCTGGAAGTTCCTGAGCCTGCTACAATTGTTAAAAGTCGAGCCTTTGGTGGCTTTTCCCAGCATGACGCCTTTACGTGGATGGTTGAAAAGGATGGATTTGTGACCCTGGATCAAACCAGTCACGATAGCCAACAAACCGACCAGACTCTGAAGCAATGGGTTCGCGAAACATCGGCGGATGAGCGCAAGAAGTTCTTTGATACCTTTTTTGGCATTTTTCTGGACGCAGGCATCACTTCAATCAATGATTTGAGGAACTTGAAAAATTTCTCCAAGATCAAAGAGATCTTTCAAAATGCTCAAGACCTAGATCCTACAAAAAGGGAAATGCTAGAACGTCTAGCAAAGCAACTCCTCGACACCCGTGTTCAAGCTTGGAAAAAATGGCAGACCGTTCCCCGTATCCTAGTTCAAATGACTACATTTTTCAAACGAAAAAAAGCCGTCGAGTCTTCCTCACCTCTGCTTCTTGAGCACAAAGAGTGACCATTTCAACTCTATTTTATGAAATGGAACAATATCGTTTAGATCAAAAGGTGTAAACGATTTTTTATAGAAAGAGAATGAATTGAAGTAAAACAAAACCCAGGAAATCATAGTTCCTGGGTTTTGAATGTAGACAAACTACTTTTTTACATAAAATAGCTAAATGATTCTTCAAAAGGATGACTTCTATTTTTAAATTTATTTAAGTAGAATTAAAACTTTCCACAGTGAGAAAAGTGCCTGAAACACAGTTGTTTCAGGCACTAGGAATTATTGAGACCTTAGGCTCAATAATTAGTCTTGGAACTTCGTAGAAGTTCGCTGACGTCCGTACTCACCTAAGGAAAGTTTTAAAGAAAACTATTTCTTCAATCTTAAACCCAAGAAATTGTATTTCTTGGGTTTTTCGCTTCTTATTGACGATAGAAGTATTGATCCGCTGGATAGTTTCCAGCTGATTGCGTTACTACTAAGCGAGGTTTGCTCTTATCTGACTGGTCTCCATCAGGATTTTCAAAACCAATCTTAAAGAGGCCAACAGCTACTCCTGTTTCTCCCACACGTAGATCCACATAAGGGACTTTACTTGTCTTATCAGAGTTCGGGACTGCTTTTAATCTTCCTTGGCCTTTCACAGTTCCATCTTCTTGGATGACCATCTCTTGGCCTTTGGCATTGCGCCATGTCCCTGCCAGACTTGAGAAATCTCCATTATTGATGGCCGCAATATCGAGGTCTGCTTCCTTCTTCGGCTCTGGGTAAGCTTCCCACCACTTGTCCTGATAGGCTTGGAAGGAGGCTTGATGGTAGAAGATACGTCTCAACGGTGAAACGATGCCATCAGGACCTTGAACATTTTCAGGAATCAAGGTGACAACCAATTCTTGACCAGGACTTGCTCCCGTTGTTCCTGCTTGGACAAAGTAAACCTGGTAGGTCGCGCCTGCTTTCTTAGGTTTCTTATCTTTATTGAGGACAAATTGAACATTGGTGGCACCACTCCAGAAGCTCCATCCATTGTCCTTATCAGAGTAGATAGACGGAAAGACAGTAGTACGGTGATTGTAATAATCTTCTGGACTATAGCCATACAATTTAAAGCCAGAATCTGCAATCTGCTTTTCAATAAATTCATTGGAATAACTTCCCGCAAAGGTTGTCAAATCGCCATCTAGTACCGCATCATCTGGATTTGTCGACTTGAAGAAATCCTTCCGATTGGCAAAGACCATTTCGTGATTGGGATCTTTATCTGACATGGTGACCGTAATGAGAGGATCTTTATCGGATTGGTATTTAAAGATACGCACAGTGACGGTAAAATCAGTATTTCCATCTGATTTTTTCATCTGACTGGTAGAAACTTTATTGGCTCCTTCTACTTTGAAATTCGTTGAGAAAGTTGCTGATACAGGACCATCTTCTGTCTCATAATCAATCTTCCAAGACTTTCCATCTTTTTGAATCTTGGCCTTATCACGCGCGCTAGAGACATATTCACCAGACAGATCGATGGCTTTTTCCTTAGAGGAAGCCGAGGTCTTCGAGGTCTGATTGAACTCTTTTTGATGATCCGGTTGGATATTGGAGCTAGAGTAGAGATAGACTCCACCAATTAGAACCACTGCACTCACAAAAGCGATGATCATCCAAAGATATTTCTTATCTAACTTTTTGATCATTTCAATACCTCCTTGGAATGGTAGTTACCTATTAGTATACCTCAAATTCTATTTAAAGCAAACTTTGGCCGAATCTCATAAATTTTTTATCGTTTTTCGATACTTTTTTATTGACTTATTTTTTATAAGGAGTATACTATAAGTAAATAATAAATAAACTTTAAGGAGGCTTGCGATGAAAAACTCAAAAACCTTAAAAAATGTTATTGAAGTCTTAACGGCTTTCATTTACTTCTGTGGCTTTATGACCGTGGCAGCACTGGTCATCCACCTGCTTTCACGGATGGGTGTGTTTAAGGATCTCGTTCAATCTGGGCGCTTGTCCTTTGAGGTGAATGGCATCCAGCTTTTCCCAAAACATCTGCAACCCCTATGGCAGTTGCTCTTCCCACTAGCCTCAAGTGCTATTTATATTCTTCTTCTCATCACCATTCGTAGCTTCCTCCAAAATCTCTACCAAGAAAAGATCTTTTCTCACTCCAACATTGATCTTTGCAACCGAGCTTGGAAGATCTTATTGGTCTTGTCCTTTATGTCTGGTACACTTGAAACCAGTGGCGACGTTTATCTCCTTCCCTTTACCTTCCAATTGACCTTTAATACGGGACTCCTCCTCGCTGTCCCAATTGTCTGGGTCCTTGGCAAGATTTTAGAGAGAGGAATTGCGATCGCCGAAGAAAATGAGCTGACCATTTAAGGAGGGGACCATGATTATCGTCAATCTAGATGTCATGCTGGCCAAGCGAAAGATGAAATCCAATGAGCTAGCTGACAAAATAGGCATCACTACCGCCAACCTCTCCATCCTCAAGACAGGAAAGGCCAAAGCCATCCGCTTCACTACCCTTGAGTCCATCTGCAAAGAACTGGACTGCCAACCAGGAGATATTCTGGAATACAGGCCAGATGAATAGGAAATATCTTAAGAAAAGTAATTGGAGACTTTCCTCAGGTGAGGACGGACGGTAGCGAATCCCTCTGGGATTCCATACCTAAGATTTGAGCCTACTGTCTCAAATCTTCCGAGAGTCTGAAACGAAACTGTTTCAGACTCTTTTCTCACTGCGGAAGTCTCCAATAACATTCATGACTAATAGGACGCATCTAACATCCTTGTAATACTCAATGATGAAAACTATAGCGATACAACAAAAGCACTCCAGCGAGAGTGCTTTTCATATTCAATCTATCGTTTAGCCAATGATGCTTCCATTTGGAACAGATGAATCAACGGTCAAGACCGTTAATTGATCCCCGTGTTCTGCAGAAAGAATCATGCCTTGGCTGACATATTTCTTCATCATCTTACGTGGTTTGAGGTTGGCCACGATTTGGACTTTCTTGCCGACCAATTCTTGTTCATTTGGATAGAATTTTGCGATACCAGAGAGGATTTGACGGTCTTCGCCATCTCCTGCATCTAGGCGGAAGCGAAGCAATTTGTCAGATCCTTCGACGCGTTCAACTTCTTTGACCTCTGCTACACGGATTTCGACCTTGTCAAAGTCTTCAAATTTAATCTCGTCTTTTTCAGACTTAAGTTCCACTTCTTCTGGAATCCATTCTTTTTCTTGTGGTTTACCAGCAGTCATTTGAGATTGGATGTAGGCAATTTCTTCATCCATATCCAGACGTGGGAAGATTGGAGTTCCTTTGGCAACCACTGTGACATTTTCAGGGAAGCCTGCTAGGGTCAAGTTTTCAAGATCGAAGTCCAAGCCCAAGCCAAGTTGTTCCATAATGGCATTTGAGGTGTTCATCATGAATGGTTGGATGAGGTGAGCTACGACACGAAGGCTAGCTGCCAAGTGAGCCATGACCGCTGCCAATTGTTCCTTGTCACCATCTTCTTTAGCAAGGACCCATGGAGCTGTCTCGTCGATGTATTTATTGGTGCGAGAGATGATATTCCACACTGCTTCCAAAGCGCGTGGGTAATCAACCGCATTCATTTGCTTATGGTATTCAGCAATGTTTTCTTCAACTACCTTAGCCAAATCTGCATCAAACGCAGTGACATTTTCGACATAGGCTGGAACTTGACCACCAAAGTACTTGTTGATCATCGCTACCGTCCGGTTAAGGAGGTTACCAAGGTCATTGGCCAATTCATAGTTGATGCGGGCTACATAGTCTTCTGGTGTGAAGGTACCATCTGAACCAACTGGCAGACTACGCATGAGGTAGTAACGGAGCGGATCCAAGCCAAAGCGTTCTACCAACATTTCTGGGTAGATGACATTTCCTTTAGACTTAGACATCTTACCGTCTTTCATGACAAACCAACCATGGGCAATCAAGCGGTCTGGCAATTTGATATCGAGCATCATGAGAAGGATTGGCCAGTAGATAGAGTGGAAACGAAGAATGTCTTTTCCAACCATGTGGAAGACCGTTCCGTTCCAGAACTTGTCAAAGTTGCCATGCTCATCTTGGCCATAACCAAGTGCCGTCACATAGTTGAGAAGGGCGTCAATCCATACATAGACCACGTGTTTTGGATTGGATGGAACTGGGACTCCCCAGGTAAAGGTTGTCCGAGATACCGCCAAGTCTTCCAAACCTGGCTCGATGAAGTTTTTCAACATTTCATTGAGACGACCATCTGGGGTGATGAAATCAGGTTGGGATTTGAAAAATTCAACCAAACGGTCTTGGTATTTGCTGAGACGAAGGAAGTAAGATTCTTCAGAAACCCATTCTACTTCGTGTCCTGATGGGGCTACCCCACCGATGACCTTGCCATTCTCATCACGGTATACCTCAGCCAATTGGCTTTCTGTAAAGAACTCTTCATCAGAGACTGAATACCAGCCAGAGTACTCACCTAGGTAGATGTCGTCTTGCGCCAGCAAGCGTTCAAAAACCTGAGCCACTACTTTTTCATGGTAGTCGTCTGTCGTACGGATGAATTTATCATATGAGATATCGAGTAATTGCCAGAGTTCTTTCACTCCAACCGCCATCCCATCTACATAAGCTTGCGGTGTAATGCCAGCTTCTTCCGCTTTCTGCTGGATCTTTTGCCCATGCTCATCGAGACCAGTCAGGTAGAAAACATCGTAGTTCATCATGCGTTTGTAACGCGCCAAGACGTCACAGGCGATCGTTGTATAAGCTGAACCAATATGCAATTTACCAGATGGGTAATAGATAGGGGTTGTGATATAGAATGATTTTGTCATTTTCTTTTCCTTTCAAGGCTAATGAAACCTTATGTACTAACACTTCATTATATCATTTTTAGGAGGCCCTGAAAACCAAAAAAGCGCTAGGAGCTTGGAAAGACAAGTAAAAAAGCTGACCGAAGTCAGCTTTCTATTATTGATAACGAATCCAGCTAGACTTGCCTCGCTTTGGCATTTCTAGGCTCGGGATAAAAAGGTCCCCGGGACCTTTTTATTTTCCGAGGTAGTATTCATTCACAACGTTCAATTTTTCGTCAAATTCGAATACCAATGGTGGGAAGTTAGGGATTTCCACGTCCATGATTTCGTCGTCTGACAAACCTTTGATGTGTTTTACAAGGGCACGGATTGAGTTACCGTGTGCTCCTACGAATACATTCTTACCATCTTTAAGAGCTGGAGCGATTTTATCTTCCCAGAATGGAAGGGCACGTTCCAAAGTAACTTTCAAGTTTTCAGCATCTGGAATCACTGAGTCGTCAAGTGAAGCGTAACGACGGTCAGTGTGTGCTGAGTGCTCATCATCGCGAGCCATTGCAGGAGGCAATACATCGTATGAACGACGCCAAATGTGAACTTGCTCATCACCAAATTGTTCAGCAGCTTCAGCTTTGTTTTTACCAGTCAATCCACCATAGTGACGTTCGTTCAAGCGCCATGATTTTTCAACCGGAACCCAAAGTTGGTCAGATGCTTCAAGAGCCAAGTTAGTTGTTTTGATCGCACGTTTCAATACTGAAGTGTAAGCTTGGTCAAATTCGATACCAGCTTCTTTGATCAATTTACCAGCGTCGATCGCTTGTTGTGTACCTTTTTCAGACAAATCAACATCAGCCCAACCAGTGAAAAGGTTAGCTTTGTTCCATTCAGACTCACCGTGGCGAGCAAAAACCAATTTTACCATTAGATGGATCTCCTTTTTATTCTCCGAGGTTTCCCCCGTTTATCTATTTTATTCTACTAGATTTTCAGTAAAAAATCTAGTGATGACCATAGAAAAGTGCAATTTCTCACAAAAAAAGTCTGAACGGAGATTTAGTGAAATTATATCAATTCTTTTTCATGGACATTTACATTTTTCACTCATCAGCTTCTAAATCTTTCCTCTCTATCTTTTTCCGCAAACCATACCAAACAAAAAAACCTCTAACAAGAGGTTTGCTTATAATTGCTTTTTCTGACACTCAGGACAGATTCCATAAACGGTGGTTTGACACTTGGTAATGACGTAGCCACTTTTTTCTCTCGCTTCTGCTCTCACGTCTGGAACTTCGATGTCAACATCGTCAATCTTCCCACAAGACTCGCAAATCAGATTCAAATGATCGTGTCCCATAAAATCAAAGTAGGTCGTGGTATCATTGCGTACTTTTATCTCAGAGACAAAGCCTTCATCAATGAGGACTTTGAGATTGTTATAAACGGTTGCCAAGCTCATATTGGGAAAGGCTGGTTTTAAATCTTGATAGATGGCATCCGCACTTGGATGTTCCTGGCTTTTGACAAGATAGGAAAGGACCGCACGACGCGTCTCTGTAATCCGTACAGATTTTTCACGCAAGTGTTGCAATACATCTTCTACTTTTTGTTGTTGAACGGAATCAAGTGTTAAACAAGCTAGCATGGTCTTCCCCCTTTCTGTCTCTTCTTTAAAACTATTATATCACGAATGCCAAATTTTGCCTAATTAGAATGTTTGTAAATAAGAAAAGAGGCTTGGACAAAAGTCCTAGCCTCTCAATTGTCTTTGGATTGTCGAGCAAGACGCAGTGGTTGAGCGGGCTCTACTACGCTGATTTCATCAGCTTTTACAGCCCTACTCAACTGTGCGGAGGTGGGACGACGAAATCGAATTCTAACGAATGACCGATTTCTGTCCCACTCTCTTTTGTATTCTATTCTTAACTTCCCCAATTAAGGATCCATCTCATAGTTCCTAGTAAAACTTTGACAAAAAGGAACATAAAGAAGAGTTCCGCAATAAACCAGAGACCTTTCAATAGATAAATAATTGGCTTAATCATGAGTAGAACAAAGATTCCAAAAATCCATCTCATGGCCCACCCTCCATTTCTCACTTTTTTCTATTATACTCCTATTTATAGGCCCTGTCTAGAAAGGACTCCAATACAAAAAGTTCCCTCTAGCAAGCTAGAAGGAACCTTCGTAATCACAATTATTTAACTGCGTCTTTAAGAGCTTTACCAGCTTTGAATGCTGGAACTTTAGAAGCAGCGATTTTGATTTCTTTACCAGTTTGTGGGTTGCGACCTTTACGAGCTGCACGTTCACGAACTTCGAAGTTACCGAAACCGATCAATTGAACTTTTTCACCTTTTGAAAGGTATTCTGAAACAGCTGCAAATACAGCGTCAACTGCTGCTGCTGAGTCTTTTTTAGTCAATTCTGTAGCTTCTGCCACTTTTGCGATCAAATCTTGTTTGTTAGCCATTTAACAAATCCTCCAAATTTTTTTAGGTTTTACCCTTAACATCTCTATCATATCTAAAAAATGCTTTTAGGTCAAGTACTAAACCTGTTTTTATAAACTTTTATGTAGGAATAAATTCCTTTATTGACGGGCTTCTATGCAAATCGGACAAGAACTGCCCAAGCATCTTCACCAGTGTGGGTTTGAATGATCGAACCTGTTTCCAAAACAGAGATTGGAGTTGCAACCAAAGGCTGTAATTGCGCCTTCATTTCGTTAGCAAAGTCAGGTCCACCAGCATAGGAAATTCCTATCTCAGCGATTTCTTTACCGGATAAGTCTTGCATCAACTCGTCCAACCATTTTTTAAAGGTTTTCTGTCCGCGTCCTTTGACAATCGGTTGCAGTTCATCGTTCTTCATTTCCATGACGACCCGAATATTCAAAAGGGAACTCAATAAACCAGTTACACGTCCAATCCGGCCTCCTTTAACCAGGTTTTCCAAAGTAGAAACCCCAATATAGAGTCTAGAATTTTGCTTGACCTCTTCAATGCGAGCTACAATTTCCTCTACGCTAGCACCTTCTTGAGCCAGTTTTGCTGCTTCGACCACTTGGAATTTCATGGCTTGGTCCGTAAAGCTACTATCGATAACTGTTACATCTGCATTGGCTAAGGTAGCTCCTTGACGTGCAGCTTCCACTGTACCAGATAAGGCATGAGACATATGGATTGCAATAATTTGCGCCCCTTCTTGAGCCAATCCTTCGAATATTTCCGCAAACACACCTACTGGAGGTTGACTAGTCTTTGGAAGGTTTTTACTGGATTTCATCAACTGAAGGAATTCTCCTTCGGTTAATTCCGCATCTGAGTAGAGGACACCATCCACCATAACAGAGAGGGGAACGATGGTAATTCCGTATTTTTCAACAACTTCAGGCTCAATCGTTACGGATGAGTCTGTAACAATTTTTACTTGTGACATAACATTCCTACAATCTTTTCTTAGATATATCCATTCTATTATATCAAATTTTCTAGGCTTTTGTGGGACAAAGTCCTTTTTGCTTAATCATCGATGGCTGCAAATCCATCATTAACCAAAGCAACATCGGCCCTCATTCCATTTTCATCAAAGAGAATACCATGGAGGACACCACCATAAACAGCCCCACCATCCATGCCAATCTTCCCATCTTCGGTCACCCAGAGTTCTTTGGTTCCAATATTTTGATCCAAGAGATAGTGGACAGGGGTATGGCCAAAAACAATGGTCTTTCCTGTCTGATTGCTTGCTTCATGGAAGGGCTGGCGAATCCAGACTTTTTGGTAATCCGTCGTTTCATGCCAGTCCGTTAGAGTCAAGTCAATCCCAGCATGCACGAAAATATAGTGTTCTGTTTCATAAACAAAAGGAAGCGAACGGATGAAAGCGACGAGGTCCCCACAAGTCTCTTGCACGCGACGAGCATCCTCTACTCCATCTACTGGAGCCGTTAGGGGACGACCAAGCAGAGAGTTGATCGTGGTATCACCACCATTTCGTCGGTAATGGTCATAGCGTTCGATCGGGTTATCGATCCAGGCTAAAAACATGTATTCGTGGTTACCAGAGAGGCAGATTGCCCCTTGATGGTCGACAAAATCTTTGACCAGTTCGATAACTCTACGACTATCTTCCCCACGGTCTATCAAATCTCCGAGAAAAACCAGCCGAGACTGACCATCCCAATGGGTCATCAGTTCCTCCAACATGCCTGCTTTTCCATGAATATCTCCCACTACGAAATAGCTTCCCATATCGGTTCCTTTCTTCTTAGCTTGGCCGTTTTAGCAATTGCTCCGCCTGCAGGCGGGCTGCTTCTGTCACATCTTCACCAGCAAGCATCTTGGCTACTTCTTCTACCCGTTCTTCATGACTGAGCAAGCGAACGGTCGAAACCGTTGAAAATTCATCACTCACCTTTTCGATAAAGAATTGGTAATCGGCTACTGCAATTACCTGAGGCAAATGAGAGATGGCTAGCACCTGACCAAAACGTCCAATTTTATAGATCTTAGAAGCAATAGCTTGAGCGACCCGACCAGATACCCCTGTATCCACCTCGTCAAAGACGATACTGGTCTTGCCTTCTTTTCGAGAAAAGGCGGACTTGATGGCCAACATAAGACGGGACAATTCACCACCTGAGGCTACTTTTACCAAAGGCTTAAAGTCCTCTCCAGGGTTGGTCGAAATATAAAATTCAACTGTTTCGTTTCCTTCCCGATTAAACTTAGATGGAGTAAAACGCACTTGGAAACGGGCTTTTTCCATGTAGAGATCCGCCAATTCCTGCTGGATCTCTGCTTCCAGCTCTTGGGCTAAGGCATGGCGCCCTTGACTCAGTTCCTTGGCCAAGGCAACCAGCTGGCCTTCCATAGACTTGAGTTCTTTCTCTAAGTCTTCAGAAGAGGTTCCACCTCCTGTTAACAGGCTATATTCCTTACTGATTTGCTCCAAATAATCAAGGACATCTTTTACCTGACCGCCGTACTTACGCGTAATTGAGTGGATCAGGTCTAATCGAGCTTCTACCTGCATCAAACGGTTGCCGTCAAAGTCCAAGCCATCTACCAGATCCTCCAAGCGTTTGGTCAGATCTTCCAGAGTATAGTAGGTCTCAGCCATTTGATCAGACAAGGTCTTGTAGTCCGGATCATACTCTTCGATACTTTGCAGATCATTCATGGCCGATCGAACATTGCTAAGACTGGAGAAGTCTTCTGCATCCAGCATAGCGTAGGCATTGCTTAGGGTATCTGCTATCATCTTATGATTGAGCAGGCGTTGCCGTTCTTGCTCTAACTGGACATCTTCATCCAGGGACAAGGCCGCTGCCTCGATTTCCGAAATTTGGTATTCCAGCATCTCGATTCGAGCTTGGTTTTCCTGGTTATTTTTTTGGATCTGCAAGACCTGCTTGCGCAAGGACTTATATTTCTCAAAGGTCTCTCTGTAGGCCTTCTTGGTCGCAAAAAAAGCATCATCCCCAAAGCTATCCAGCATAGCGATATGCAATGGAGCCCGCATCAGTTCTTCCTGATCGTGCTGGCCATGAATATCTACCAAATGCTGGCCAACCGCCTTGAGAACGGAGAGGTTAACCATCTGCCCATTGATGCGACTGACACTCCGACCATTCTGGAAAATTTCTCTGCGAATAATCAACTCATCTGCCCATTCTAAGCCCTGCTCCTCAAAGAGTTGCTGAAGGGCACGGTTTTCATCAATCGCAAAGAGGCCTTCAATCTCAGCCTTAGGAGCACCATGGCGGATAACATCAGTCGTCGCTCGGCTCCCCAGCATCATATTCATAGCATCGATAATGATGGATTTTCCTGCTCCAGTTTCACCGGTTAAAACCGTCATCCCCGTCTCAAAATTCAGAGCGATTTCTTCAATGATGGCAAAGTTTTTAATTGAAATTTCTAATAGCATCTCTCTCCTACCATTCCATCAATCGTTGTTCGATAAACTGAGCCTTTTCTTCCGAGCGGGCCACAATAAAAATACTATTGTCGTCTGAAATCATACTAAAGATGATGTCATCGAAATCTTCCTGTAGATGGCGCTTGACTAAATAGGCTGTCCCTGGGACAAGCTTGAGGGTCAGAAAACTCCCCATGCGTTCAAAAGATTGAAGATTATTTTCTGCTAATTTTCCACTATGTTGGACACGTGGCAATTCATAGACATAGGCTGAACCTTTTAATGGCGTTTTAATAATGCCCAACTCTTTAATATCACGGGAAACAGTCGCTTGTGTCGCAGAAATTCCCGCTTCCCTCAGATGTTCGACAATTGCATCCTGAGTGCCGACTTTATTTTCTCGGATAAAGCGTCGTATTTTTTCTAATCGGTTTTGTTTACTATTCATGTTTAAAATCAGTGTGGGCTTTGTCGACGACAGCTACAAACTCTTGCTGATCGAGACGATTTTGCCCGGTATTTTTTTCTAAATAAAGTAAAAATTCAATATTGCCATGGCCCCCTTGAATCGGAGAATAATCCACTCCCAAAACGGAGAAGCCATGTTCTATCGCGAAGCCTTGAACCTGTTCCAAGACGGACAGATGGACCTTGGCATCCTTGATAATCCCATTTTTTCCAATCTGCTCCCGACCAGCTTCAAACTGGGGTTTGACAAGAGCGACCACCTGGCCTCCTTCTTGCAAAATCCCATGAAGAGCAGGCAAGATAAGGTTGAGGGAAATAAAACTAACATCAATACTAGCAAAACTTGGTCTTTGCTCAAAATCTTCAGACGTCGCATAACGAAAGTTGAACTGCTCCATCGAGATGACACGAGGATCCTGACGGAGTTTCCAAGCCAACTGATTGGTCCCTACATCCACTGCATAGACCAAGGCAGCTCCATTTTGGAGCATGACATCCGTAAAGCCCCCTGTTGAGGCACCAATATCTAGCGTGATCTTGTCCTGCAAGTCAATCTCAAAAAGGGCCAAGGCCTTTTCTAACTTGAGACCACCGCGACTGACATATTTGAGTTTTTCACCCTTGAGTTTTAATTCAGTCGCTTCATCAATTTTTTCACCTGGTTTATCGAAGCGCTCGCCATTATGGACCGCAACGACCAAACCAGCCATCACACCGCGTTTGGCCTGCTCCCGGGTTTCAAATAGTCCCTGCTTGTAGGCCAGTACGTCAACTCTTTCCTTGACCATGAATTCTCAGTCTTTCTATTATGTTCTTGATTCCAGTCCCTTCGAAGGAAACTTGATTAGAAATGCGATCGAGCAAGTCCTCACAGGCATCCAACTCTCGATCCAAATAAGCCTGAGCTCCATCTAGACCAAGTAGCGCAGGATAGGTCGACTTTTCTGCCTGCAGGTCCTTCTGAGGGGTTTTTCCTAAAGAGGCAAAATCGGCTGTCACATCCAAAATATCATCCCGAATCTGGAAGGCCAAGCCTAAATGGAGGCCAATTTCCTCTAAGAGAGTCGCAACAGCTGGCTCAAGCTCTAAGAGGATCCCCGCAGCTTGGAAAGGATATGCTAGCAGTCGTCCCGTCTTATTGGCATGGATGACTTGCAACTGGTCCAAGGTCAGGCTCGCTCCTTCCCCTTCCATATCCAAGACTTGGCCTGCCACCATCCCAGCTGTCCCTGAAGCATCCGATAATAAGGCGATCAGTTGCACCCGGATAGAAGCTGGAAGATCCGCCTCTGCCACACAGCCAAAGGCATCCAAGAAGAGCGAGTCTCCTGCTAAGATGGCTAAGTCTTCACCAAATTTTTTGTGGTTGGTCAATTGACCACGACGATAATCATCATTATCCATCGCTGGTAGATCATCATGGATCAAGCTTCCCGTATGGATCATTTCAAGAGCGGCTGCCACCTGAAAATGAGCCTCAAGGATTGGAGCATGAAAGGCCTTTAGTAATTCCAATAAGAGCAAAGGCCGAATCCGTTTGCCCCCTGCATGGACTGAATAAAGGATGGATTCTACCAAGCGGGGAGAGATTTGTTTGGCCTCGTAGAAACCTTCAATCGCTTTTTCAACCCCTTGCAGTTTTTCTTCTAAAATCATACCAGTTCCGTTTCTGAGCCATCTGCTTGCATCACCTTGACCAAGGTCTTTTCAGCCTGATCAAGCGTTTCTTGCAAGTCTTTTGATAGCTTCATTCCTTTCTGAAACTCTGAGATGGCCTCTTCAAGGGGCACTTGCCCACTTTCCAACTTTTGGACAATAGCTTCCAAATCAGCTAAATTTTCTTCAAATTTCTTTTCTTTCGACATGCTTTACCTCTACTTCTACTTGCCCATCCCGCATGACTAGCGTCAAGGCATCCTTTTCTTTGATTGTATCCACACTATCCAAAACCTGATCTCCAGCCTGTACCAAGGCGTAGCCTCTAGCCACAATGCGACTGGTATCCAACATCAAGAGAGCTTCTGATAGGCGCTTGGCATCTGCTGCTTTTGTTTGGTAGAGCTCCTTGATTTTCAAGATCATCAATCGCTCCATTTGGAGAATCTGGTCTCGATAGCGCTCCAGCTGATGCTGAGGTGCTTGGGAGGCCAATCGATGGCGGAGTTCTTGTAACTGATGGCTATTTCTGGTAATTGACTCTGACACAGCCTGTTTCAGTCGCAACTGAATCTGATCTAATTTTTGCAGATAAGAATCATACAACCGCTCTGGTTGACGGAAGATAACCGATTGACTCAGTTTTTGCAGGCGCTCCCGATTATATACTAGGCGATTGCGCATAGCGGTTGCCATCCGCCCCTCCTGCTTCTGCAAATGATTAAGTAGGTCCAACTTGGTCACAGGCGTTGCCAACTCAGCCGCAGCTGTTGGAGTGGCTGCCCGGCGATCTGCTACAAAGTCTGCCAGAGTGGTGTCTGTCTCATGGCCCACACTGGAAATGATGGGAATTCTGGACTCAAAAATAGCCCTCACAACCGGCTCTTCATTAAAGGCCCACAGATCCTCGATAGACCCACCACCACGACCGATGATCAAGACATCTAAGTCCGTCCGAGCATTGGCCTTTTGGATATTGGCGACAATTTCTTGGGCAGCTCCCTCTCCTTGTACCTTGGTTGGAAAAAGGAGAATCTCTACACCAGGAAAACGCCGAGTGACAGTGGTGATGATATCTCGAATAACAGCCCCACTCTGACTGGTAATAACCCCGATTTTATTGGAAAACTGGGGAATGGCCTGTTTGAACTTCTCTTGAAAGAGCCCTTCTTCCTGCAGTTTCTTTTTCAACTGCTCAAACTGAATAGCTAAAGCACCGACGCCATCTGGCTCCGCCTTTTCGATGACAATGGAATAACTTCCACTTGGCTCATAGAGTTGGATCCGACCGATGACATTGATCTTCATGCCTTCTTCTAGCTCAAAGCCAAAACTCTTATAGATCCCCGCCCAAACAGTCGCCTGAATCACGGCTTTTTCATCCTTTAGAGAGAAATACTGATGGTTTGGGCGCTTACGGAAGTTAGAAACCTGGCCCGTCAAATAGACCCGCTCCAAATAGGGGTCCTTATCAAATTTTAACTTGAGGTATTTGGTCAGACTGGATACCGATAAATACTCTGACATGGTTCCCCTTTCATACGGAAAATTCTAGTATAAATTATACCAAAAATAAGCGGAAAAAGCTGATTCTACCTACGGAAAAAGCCCCAGATTTCATGATCTGAAGCTCCTATTCTATCGACTTTTCCTATTGGCTAATTTTTTTCATCCATTTTGGGATTTCTTTGCTAATGCTTATCGGTAAAACTACATAAGCCTCCTTGCTCAAGTCTTCAGCAATAGCCGAATGAAGGTAGGTCGCGACTGCCATGCGCTCATACAGCCCAACCTGTGGAAATTGACCTGCAAACCCCGCGATCATCCCTGCCAAGGTATCGCCCATGCCACCTGTTGCTTGGTAAGGACCACCAACTGTTAGTTGGTAATAATCTGCTTGCCCTTGTTGCCAAATCTTAGTCTGGGGTCCCTTTTGGACCAGAATACTTGCTGGAGGAAGTTGGGATAGAGCCAGCCTTGTTGTTTCTTCCCCTTGGTCTCCAATCGCTATACCTGACATCGCCTCCCATTCTTTTTGATGAGGAGTAAAGACCAGATGCGCTTGAGGAAGAGGCAAAGCTAAGCGCGTATAGAGGCTAATAGCTCCACCATCTAGAATCAACACTTGGTGAGGCTGAACCCTGTCAAAAACTAGCTGTACAAGATGTGTCCCTAGATCATTGTCCTTAAGACCCGGCCCCAACAAAATAACGCCTGCTTTGGCGATTTGCTCAGTCAATAACTCTTGGTCAGTCACAGCAAATGCCATAGCTTCAGGTAGCTGACTATGGAGAGCAGGGATATTCTCTTGGTCTGTCGCAACCGTGACAAGACCCGCTCCACTATGAACAGCTGCTATGGCAGCCATCATAATCGCTCCCCCGTAAGGGTAGGTTCCTCCAATCAAGAGAAGACGACCATAGTCACCCTTGTAGGAGTCTGACTGACGACTAACAATAACTTGTTGCAGCAATGTTTGGTCAACTCTTAACATAAGCTTTCCTTCTTTCTTCCTCTATTTTATCACGTTTAGACTAAAAAAAGGCAGGAAAGTAAATTCCAACCTTCAAAATTTTTTCTAATCTGTCTATCGCTCCAAACACGGTCCCGACTTCATGCAAGCTGGTTTATTTTTTCAAAGCCCGAACAGCCGCTTCATAGGTCTGAGTCATCAGCATAGTAATGGTCATAGGACCCACTCCACCAGGAACAGGCGTAATATGGCTAGCAAGTGGTGCCACGGTATCGTAGTCGACATCTCCGCATAGTTTGCCATTTTCATCGCGGTTCATCCCCACATCAATGACGACTGCTCCCTCTTTGACAAAGTCAGCTGTAACAAATTTGGCACGGCCGATAGCCACCACTAGGATATCCGCTTTTCTTGCAATTTTTGCTAAATGATGGGTCCGTGAATGGGTCAAGGTCACCGTAGCATTCTTAGCTAATAGAAGCTGGGCCATGGGTTTTCCAACGATATTGGAGCGACCAATAACGACTGCACTTTTCCCCTCAACATCGATATCGTATTCCCGGAACATTTCCATGATCCCCGCAGGAGTTGAGGGAACCATGACTGGATTTCCCGCCCAAAGATGGCCCATATTAAGGGGGTGGAAGCCGTCGACATCCTTATTGGGATCAATGGCTAGCAAGACAGCCTCATCGTCGATATGTGCTGGTAGCGGCAACTGGACCAAAATCCCATGCCAAAGCGGTTCCTGATTGTAGCGGTCAATAAGTGCCAAGAGTTCCTCTTGTGTAGTAGCCTCTGGTAAGCGGACCACCTCGCTACGAAAACCAGCAGCAAGAGCCGAGCGTTCTTTATTTCGTACGTAGACCTGACTAGCTGGATTTTCCCCCACTAGAATAACCACTAAACCAGGTACCTCCCCTGTTTCCTCTTTTAAACGTGCTGTCTTTTCAGCTAATTCTCCCTGTAATTTTACTGCCAAGGCCTTCCCATCAATCACATGTGTCATCTCAATCTCTTTTCTATTCAATATCTTCTCTATTATATCAGATTTGTGAACCTGCTCCTAACACTTCTTGATTAGATAAGGTTATAGGAAGAAACTATAACAGTTTTATTCCAACAAAAAAGAGAGAGGGACAGAAATCGGTCATTCGTTAGAATTCGATTTCGTCGTCCCACCTCCGCACAGTTGAGTAGGGCTATAAAAGCTGATGAAATTAGCGTAGTAGAGCCCACTCAACCACTGCGTCTTGCTCGACAATCCAAAGACAATTTAGAGGCTAGGACTTTTGTCCCAACCTCTTGATTGATACTTCTTAGTACAACAATTCGTAGATTTCCATTGCAATTAAGTCAATGCTATCGAATGTATAGGTCTCACGCGCTTCTACATCACGAAGAGTAAATACTGATCCATTTTCTTCATCATGGTTGTAGGCTACTTCAGCGACTACAACTCCTTCACGTTCAAAATTACGTTTTAAGTTTCCACCGTCTTTTGTCATTGCTTCCAAACGGCTGATAATTCGTACCAAATGTGATTCCATTTTGATTCTCCTATTTACTTTCTACTCTCCTATTCTATCATAAAAGAAGGAGGAAATTCCAATAAAAATCAACTTTTCCGCTTTTTTCCTCTTTATTCCATGCCTAAAACCGGCCTTCATACTAAATTCTTGCAAACTTTTAGAATACTGTTATAATGAAACTATAAAAGTTTGACTATTTCTGACCAATAGTTTCTACACTTTTTACCCTAGAGAAAGAGGTAAGAGAATGCTTTGTCAAAACTGTAAAATCAACGATTCAACCATTCATCTTTATACAAATGTGAATGGTCACCAACAACAAGTAGACCTTTGCCAGAACTGCTATCAAATTATGAAAACCGATCCTAACAATAGTCTCCTGGCAGGATTAAACCAACAAAATCGCGGAGGGCGGGATCCTTTTGAAGATTTCTTCAATCAACTGGGCAACTTCCAAGCTCCCCAAGAACCTCAAACGCCACCGACCCAATCAGGAGGAGGATATGGAGGTGGAAATGGCTACGGACAAAATGGGAACGGTCGAGCTACTGGACCAAATAGACCTCAAGCCAAACAACAACCAAAAGGACTCCTAGAAGAGTTTGGAATTAATGTTACTGAAATCGCTCGCCGTGGGGACATTGATCCAGTCATTGGCCGTGACGACGAAATTCTCCGAGTTATTGAAATTTTAAACCGCCGAACCAAAAACAACCCTGTTCTGATTGGAGAACCTGGTGTCGGAAAAACAGCTGTCGTAGAGGGCCTGGCCCAGAAGATTGTCGATGGCGATGTCCCTTATAAATTACAAGACAAGGAAGTTATTCGGTTAGACGTTGTTAGCCTGGTTCAAGGGACTGGGATTCGTGGACAATTTGAAGAACGGATGCAACAACTAATGGAAGAAATCCGTCGCCGTGAAGATGTCATTTTGTTTATCGATGAAATCCATGAAATTGTAGGAGCAGGATCTGCAGGTGATGGCAACATGGATGCAGGAAATATCCTCAAACCGGCTCTCGCTCGTGGTGAATTGCAATTAGTTGGTGCCACAACACTCAATGAGTATCGTATTATCGAAAAAGATGCTGCTCTTGAACGCCGGATGCAACCAGTCAAGGTGGATGAACCAACGGTTGAAGAAACCATTACCATCCTTAAAGGCATTCAAAAGAAATACGAAGACTACCACCACGTCCACTACACAGATGGTGCTATTGAGGCTGCAGCTCTCCTCTCCAATCGCTATATCCAAGACCGCTTCTTGCCCGACAAAGCCATTGACCTCTTGGACGAAGCAGGCTCTAAGATGAATTTGACCCTCAATTTTGTCGATCCCAAAGTCATTGACCAGCGCTTAATTGAAGCCGAAAATCTCAAGGCCCAAGCGACGCGGGATGAAGATTTTGAAAAAGCAGCCTACTTCCGTGACCAAATCGCTAAGTACAAAGAAATGCAAGGGCAACAGGTCACCGACCAAGATACGCCCGTCATTAGCGAAAAGACTATCGAACACATTGTTGAGCAAAAGACCAATATTCCAGTTGGAGATTTGAAAGAAAAAGAACAATCCCAATTGATCAACTTGGCTGCTGATTTAAAAGCTCATGTCATCGGCCAAGATGAGGCTGTTGAAAAAATTGCTAAGGCTATCCGTCGTAATCGGGTAGGACTTGGAACGCCAAACCGTCCAATCGGTAGCTTCCTCTTTGTTGGACCAACTGGTGTCGGGAAGACCGAGTTGTCCAAGCAATTGGCCATCGAACTCTTCGGTTCTGCTGATAGTATGATTCGCTTTGACATGAGTGAATACATGGAGAAACATGCCGTTGCCAAATTGGTCGGTGCTCCTCCAGGTTATGTCGGCTATGAAGAAGCTGGCCAGCTGACTGAAAAAGTACGTCGCAACCCTTACTCTCTCATTCTCTTGGATGAGGTAGAAAAGGCCCATCCTGATGTCATGCATATGTTCCTCCAAGTCTTGGATGATGGTCGCTTGACAGATGGTCAAGGACGAACAGTGAGCTTCAAAGATACCATCATCATCATGACTTCCAATGCGGGAACTGGAAAAGCGGAGGCTAATGTTGGTTTTGGGGCGGCTCGTGAAGGACGTACCAATTCTATCCTAGGTGAACTTGGAAACTTCTTTAGTCCAGAATTCATGAACCGGTTTGATGGTATTATTGAATTTAAATCCTTATCTAAAGAAAACCTCCTTCAAATCGTCACTCTTATGCTCGATGATGTCAATCAACGCCTGGCCCACAATGATATCCACCTCGATGTTACCGATAAGGTCAAGGAAAAATTGGTTGATTTGGGCTACGATCCAAAAATGGGAGCTCGTCCACTTCGTCGTACCATTCAGGACTATATCGAAGATGCCATTACAGATTACTACTTAGAAAATCCTAGTGAAAAAGATCTGAAGGCTGTCATGACCAGCAATGGAAAGATTTGCATTAAAGGAAAGAACAAACCTGCTAACGAGGCAGAAAAAGGAACTGAATAATCGCATTTAAAGTGGCTGGGACAAAAGTCCTAGCCACTCAATTGTCTTTGGATTGTCTAGCAAGACGCAGTGGTTGAGTGGGCTCTACTACGCTGCTTTCATCAGCTTTTACAGCCCTACTCAACTGTGCGGAGGTAGGACGACGAAATCGAATTCTATCGAATTACCGATTTCTGTCCCACTCTCTTATTTTTATCTCCTACTGCTTTTTATGTCCATCTATGTTATAATGATAAAAAAATAAGAAGCGAGCTTTAATATGACTGTTGCAACTTTTGGGACAAAAGAAGAAAATGTTGACTATGTCAATCGTTATGGAGTCTATGCGGTGATTCCAAATCCAGCCAAGGATAAAATCATCCTAGTCCAAGCACCAAATGGAGCTTGGTTCCTACCAGGTGGTGAAATCGAGGCAGGAGAAGATCATTTTTTGGCACTCGAGCGCGAACTGATCGAAGAATTGGGTTTCACTGCGACCATCGGCGAGTATTATGGCCAAGCAGACGAGTACTTCTATTCTAGTCACCGCGACACCCACTACTATAATCCTGCCTATATCTATGAAGTAACTGACTTTGTAGAAGCTCAAAAACCGCTAGAGGATTTCAATAACATTGCCTGGTTCCCCATCGATGAAGCCATTGACAGATTAAAAAGAGGAAGTCATAAGTGGGGCATCAAAATGTGGAAATCTGCCCAAAAATTGTAAGCAACTTCTTTCACAAAATAAAAAAAAGTGCTATAATAAATGGAGAAAGAGCTTAGGAGGATCTCACATGAAGCTTATGAACACAACAAATAGTCATGCTACTCTGGTCAAAAGTCAATTAGAAAGTACCGATGCTACCCTTGTTGAGGTCTATTCAGCTGGTAACACCGACGTTATCTTTACCAAAGCTCCTACACATTACGAATTGCTGATTAGTAACAAACACCGTGCCATTCGTGAAACAGAAGTTGAAAAAATTCGTGAGTTCTTTTTAAAACGCAAGATTGATCTTCAAATCATTGACCAATCTGCTATAAAGACCCTCTACTCTGATAAACTGATCGAAATTTCTTTCCCAATTGCTAAGTAAGGTATTTCTACCTTACTTTTTTCTTTGCTATCTTTTTCAAAAAACATCCGTTCACCTCGATAATGAGATGAACGGATGTTTTATTTCTGATAGATCATTTTTACGTGAGGGGTAGAAGCCAAGATAAAAGGCTCGCTCACCCTTTGAAAACCTAGCTTTTCATACAAGCCAACTACCTGTTCTTGGGCCTCAATTTCAATGGTCCGCCCAGGAAAGCTCTGTTCACACAGATCCAAAATCTGCTCCACCATAGCCCTTCCCAGTCCTTGGCCACGACTGTCTTTGGCTACAGCAACTCGGCCAAAATGAATCGTAGTCCCCGTCTCAAAGATCCGTGCATAGGCATCTACATTTCCCTTTTCGTCTTGATGAAAAAGGTGAAGAGCTCTAAGATCAATAGCATCAAGATCATTGTAGATTCTTGTCTGTTCCACGACAAAGGTTTCCAAACGCAATTGAACGATCTCGTAAAACTCTTTTAGTTCTAGTTCTTTAAATTCTTTCCGGTACCACATCAGTTCCTCTTTATTGAAAAAGTCGAGGCTGGGACAAAAGTCCTAGCCTCTTTTTTGTCTTTGGATTGTCGAGCAAGACGCAGTGGTTGAGTGGGCTCTACTACGCTGATTACATCAGCTTTTATAGCCCTACTCAACTGTGCGGAGGTGGGACGACGAAATCGAATTCTAACGAATGACCGATTTCTGTCCCACTCTCTATTTTTTCACTTCTTATTATTTGGCTTCAAATCCTTCTGCTACTGCGTCTGCAAAGTTTTCTTCTACGATGCTTGCACAGTGGTCACAGATGGTTGCGTTGTAGCTACGTTCTGCTGTACTTGGATCGATGCGGCGGCAGCGGTCACAAACCTCGCCAGCTGCACGTTCAACAGTGAAAGCAACATCCTCGAAGGCCACTGCGCCTTCTGGAGCTGGACCTTCTGCAATGGTCAACTCTGAAACAATCAAGAGTTGTGCAACATTGCTATCTACTGCCCCAAGAAGAGTCTTCACTACTTCGTTTGGATAAACCGTCAAGTGAGCTTCAAGAGATTTACCGATCACTTTTTCGTTCCGTGCTTCTTCTAAAGCTTTTTGAGCTTGGCCACGGAAGTCCATGAAGGCTGACCAGGCATCCAAGATTTCTTCTTGGTTAGCAAATGTTTGAGCTTCTGGTAATTCTGACAATTGAACGAAGTCTTCCGCTTCAAACTCAAGATAAGACCAGATTTCCTCTGCAGTGTGAGGAAGAATTGGTGTCAAAAGTTTGGTGATTTTCACAAGAATGTCATAGAAGACTGTTTGCATTTGACGGCGTTCAAGTGATTTCGCACCTTCGATGTAGACAACATCTTTGGCAAAATCTAGGTAGAAGGCAGACAAATCAACATTGATAAAGTTCACCAAAGCCTTGTAGATGGTCAAGAATTCGAAGTTTGCGTAGGCATCACGAATGGTCTTGACAAGTTGGTTAAAGCGGATAGTCATGTACTTATCAACGGAACGAAGCTCTTCATAAGCTACTGCATCCTCAGCTGGGTTAAAGTCAGATGTGTTCGCAATCAAGAAACGAAGGGTGTTACGGATCTTACGGTAAGTCTCAGAAACTTGGCTCAAGATATCCATAGAGATACGTACGTCGTTGCTTGAATCCACACTGGTTACCCAGAGACGCAAGATTTCAGCACCAAATTGTTTTTCAACATCACTTGGAGCAATCGTGTTTCCAAGAGATTTGGACATCTTTTCACCTTTACCATCCAAGGCAAAACCTTGTGACAAGATTTGTTTGTAAGGTGCTACGCCATGGTTTGCCACAGATGTAATGAGCGAGGAGTTGAACCAACCACGGTACTGGTCAGAACCTTCTAGGTAAAGATCAGCTGGGTATTTGAGTTCTGGACGGTTGACAACTACTCCATTCCATGATGAACCGGAGTCGAACCATACGTCCATGATATCTGTTTCTTTCTTGAACTCTCCATTTGGAGAACCTGGATGCGTAAATCCTTCTGGCAAGAGGTCTTTGGCATCACGTTCCCACCAGATGAGAGAGCCATGCTCTTCAAAGAGTTGAGCCACATGCTCAATCGTTTCAGCTGTCATGATTGGTGTGCCATCTTCAGCATAGAAGATTGGAAGTGGGACACCCCAAGCACGTTGACGAGAGATAACCCAGTCACCACGGTCACGAATCATATTGTAAAGACGGACTTTACCCCACTCTGAGTGGAATTTCACTTTTTCAATTTCATCCAAGATTTCTTGACGGAATTTTGAAACTGAGGCAAACCATTGTGGAACTGCACGCCAGATGATTGGCTTCTTCGTACGCCAGTCAAATGGGTAGGAGTGAGAGATTTCTTCTTGAGCAAGAAGCAAATCACCAAGTTTTTCAATAACCGTTGGCACAACCTTGTCATAGAATTGACCTTCAAACTCAGGACCAGCATTGGCCATCATGATCCCGCGTTCGTTAACAGTCACGGCAACTTCTAGACCATTAGCAACACCGACATTGTAGTCATCCTCACCAAAACCAGGGGCTGTATGGACGATACCAGTACCTGAGTCTGTTGTAACGTGATCACCAAGTATCACGAGTTCATCTACTGCTGTATCCCATGGGTGTTCTGTCACGATGTTGTTGAGGTCTTGTCCACGGTAAGTTGCCAAAACTTGAACATCAGCCCAACCAAACTTCTCAGACAAACTGTTCAACAATTCTGCAGCTACCACAAACTTACGGGTTTCACCAGCTGGTTGCACCAAGACGTAATCAATATCCGCACCAACAGTCAAACCACGAGAAGCTGTGATGGTGAATGGTGTTGTTGTCCAGACAACGATGTATGTGTCTGTATCTAGGACACCTTTACCATCTTTAACCTTGTTGGCATAGTAAAGGGAAGTTGAAACTAAGTCATGGTATTCAATTTCCGCTTCAGCAAGAGCTGACTCAGATGACCAAGACCAGTAAACAGGCTTCGCTCCACGGTAGATATAGCCTTTATTAGCCATTTCACCGAAGACACGGATTTGCGCTGCTTCATAGTCAGGTGTCAATGTTACATACGGATTTTCCCAGTCACCTGAAACACCCAAACGCTTGAAATCTTCGCGTTGTTTATCTACTTGAGAAAGAGCATATTCACGGCAAAGTTTTAAGTACTCAACCAAGTCCATCTCTTTGCGTTTGACACCTTGTTTTGCCAAAACTTGCTCGATTGGCAATCCGTGTGTATCCCAACCTGGGATGTATGGTGCGTAGAATCCTGACATAGATTTCGAACGAACAATGATATCTTTTGAAATCTTGTTCATGGCATGTCCTACGTGGATATTCCCGTTAGCATACGGAGGGCCATCATGCAAAGTGAAATGAGGTTTCCCTTGGTTCAATTCTTGACGGCGTTGATAAAGCTTTGCCTCATCCCATTCTTTTTGCCATACTGGTTCTTTTGTGGGAAGACCTGCCCGCATCGGGAACTCTGTCTTACCTAAATTTAGTGTCTCTTTGAGTTTCATGGTGTCTCCTCTAAAAAATAATCATACAAAATAAAAGACCACGACCTCGCCAAAAAGGACGACAAATCGTGGTACCACCTTCATTCAAGAAAGAGAGTACTCTCTTTCTCCTCTTTTGTCGCTAACGCTGACCAGCGTTAGTGGTTACTCATTTCACCACTAAGATTTGTAAAAGGATCTACCTTAACAAAGGGAGTACAGGTCTTCCACCATCACCTGCTCGCTAAAACTATTTGATAAGGTCACTGTTTTTACAGATTATAAAATTGAAACAGTTTCCCGTTGTTCTTCCCCTTCTGGAGCGTCGATATCATCAACTTCAGGAGTTTCTACAACAATTTCTTCAATAGAATCTTGAACTACTTGATTTTTTTCTGCTTCTTCCAAAGCTACTTGAACTTTTTCATTCAATCCTTCAAAAGCTTGAGTCGCAGACAATTCACGGTTTACAGCTTCAATATGTTTTTGCAATTCTTCAATTTCAGCACGTGAGAATTGACGAGTTAAATCAATTGCTTCATCATCGTAGTTATGATGAACCGTTTCTTCCAAAGCTTTTTCGACTACTTCACGGAAAGCCTCATCACTTGTTTGAATATACATAGCAGTTGGGCGAAGAATTTCATCCCATTCTGGTGTATCAATGATGCTCAATTGACTTTCAATAGTTGATTTCAAACGTTGGTGGAAGACACGTGTCTTATTCTTCAATTCTTCCGTTTCTACTGCAACTTTCTTGGCATTGTCTGTAGCATGACGGAGAATCTCATTCGCTTTCGCTTTTGCTTCTTCGACTAAGTGGTGAGCATCTTGCTCAGCTTGACGAATAATCGTTTCTGAACGCTCATTTGCCGCGTGCTTCACACGTTCCGCAGTATCTTGAGCGATCAATACTGATTGACTCAAAGAGTCTTTCATTTCATCAAAGTAATTCAAGCGTTCTTCCAACGCACTAATTTTTGTTTCCAATTCATGTTTTTCACGAACTAATTTTTCATAGTCTCGGTAGACCATGTCTTGAAACTCTTCAACTTCTTTAGCATCGTAGCCTCTAAATTTTACATAAAAGCGTTTATCTTTGATTTCTAAAGCTGTAAGTGCCATAGTTCCTCCTTATTTTCTACTGGAAAATACTTCAACTGTTATTTTGTATTTCCCGCTTTTTGATTGGCCGTTTTCTGATAGAAATTTAAAGCGGCCATATTTTCGAACACTAATTAAATCTGCTACTTGAATCATCCGACTAGGATTATCAATTGGCGCATAGTTTACCTTTACTTGGCCAGACTGAATCAATTGAACAGCAACAGACCGAGCAAGCTTAAAAGTCGAGGCTACTAGCTTATCAAGCCGTACACTAGTAACCAATAGGTCTTTGATCTTGGATGGTTCTTCTACAAAAATCCTGTCTCGACAGTCGATCTCACGAATCTTCACAGAGGCTTTTGCAATTTTTCTAAGATTCTCTTTGAAGTAGGAAGAGAAACGTGCATCCACATAAATATGAATTTTCCCCTGTCCAACCACGATATCTCCAAAAGACTTTCTTTCCAAGCCTAGCTGATGGAGAAGCGAGCCCAAAACTTGAGAATGACTTAATCGATAGAATTTATCCGGATAGAGAACTTCTAATAAGGCAATCTCAAAATCAGATGCATCCAACACATAGTAGCTAGGAGCAAGAATCACCCGTGCATATTCTGTTGGATAAATTTCTGAACTTGAGAATACCTGCAAACCGTGGTGGGCACCAATTTGTTGTAAAATATCAACCTGATGTGGATTTAAAAAAGAGGTCAGTTCAAAACTATACTGTTGCTCCACCCGAGCCACTAATTCTAGGACTCGATCGATAAATACGTGATCTTCTTGACTATAGTGTTGATAAAATCCCTTGGTCATATAAATTGTACCAAAAATTGAAGGACAAATCGTTCCACTACGGACAGAGCGAGCAAGGCAAACATGACCGTAAAGTCTAACCCACCAAATTGCAAAGGAATCTTTCTAAATAGGCTCAAAAATGGTTCGACGATCCGTTGAACCATTTTAGCTAAAGCCGATTCTGATGCATTTGGAAACCAACTAAGCAACGCATAGATGATTAATACTAGCTCAAAAACCTGAAAGAAATTTCTAACTAATTGTAGGACAAACATATTAACGATTTCGTTTCATATCAAAGTCATATTCAGCAATTTCGACATCATTTGGAAGGCGAATATCTTCAATATTCACAACAACATTGATTGGTGTTAGTAAGTACATAGTACTTGCAACACGACGTAGATTCCCGGCTAATACATAGCGAGCACCATCCAAATAATCCAAACATCTTCTCGCCTGAACTTCAGTCATGTATTGGAAGTCAATGAGAATACTTTCGTTTGCCAACAACAAGTCAACAATTTCAGTTGCTTCTTCGTATTTACGAGGATAGCGGACATCAATTGTAATCTTTTCATCTGCAGCAGAACGATTTCTTGCCAACTCTTGTTGACGTTGATGAAGTCGAGTAATATTTTCAGAAGATGATTTTTGAGATGAAGCTGATTCAACCACTGCTGTAGAAGCTACTTGTGGACGACTTGCTGCAACAGGAGTAGGTTTCTGCTCCTTGGCAGCTCCCACAGCTTTTGGACGTGGTTTTGATGATGGTTGTACTGGTTTAGGGGATGATACAGGTTGGCTAGCACCGACTGCTTGAGCAGGCGCTTCTTGCACATCGTACTCATCTCCATCTTCAGTAAAATAATCAATCAATCGATCAAATCTATCTTTAAATGACATAATTCTTTCCTATTTGAAAAATGAGGTCCCAATTCGCACAAAAGTCGCACCGTTAGCAATTGCTACATCATAATCACGACTCATTCCCATGCTTAACTCTGTAAAGGGCATATTTTTCAACTGTTTCTTTTGTAATTCTTTTTGAAGTTGGTGAGTTGCTGCAAATATGGCTTGCAACTCGTCCTGACTTGCCTCAAAAGGAGCCATCGTCATTAAGCCAACAATTTGTAAGTTATCCAAGTTTTCCATTTCTGGAAGAAGAGCATCGAGCTCTTCCGGAGCAAATCCATGCTTGCTTTCTTCTCCAGAAATATTAACTTGTATAAAACATTTAATTGGGTGACTCGCCCTTTTTTGAATTTCTTGGGCAAGCTTCATAGAATCTAAAGCATGGAAGTAATCTACATAATTGATAACTTCTTTTACTTTACGACGTTGGAGACTACCGATCAAATGCCAGGTAAGTCCCTCACCTTTTAGAGCTTGGTATTTTTCTAGAAATTTATCAACACGGTTTTCACCGATATGACGGACTCCTGTATCTACCAGAGCCTTAGCTTGGTCGATACCGACATACTTAGTAACAGCAATTACATTCACCTGATCAGTGCGGTTTGCTGTTTCCATTGCTTGTGCAACCTGCGAGAATATACGCTCTTTATTTTCAATCAGATTCATTCTTAACGGTTACGGAAAAATGGTGGTGTTTCCAACTCATCATCTTCTGAAGAAGAATCCACATAGCGCTCAACTTGACGACCAGTGCTAGTATCAGACTGACGTACAATGTTTTCACGACGAATGTCCCAATCTCCAAACGCAGATCCACGAGGTTTTTCTTGTTTAGCACGTGATTGAGGAGTAGGCATGTCGATTTCTTCCTTCAAATCGAATTCGCGATCAAATTGTGGAGTTTGTGGACGTTGTTCACGTGGTCCAGTTTGATAATAACGTGCTGAACTTGGTGCATGAGATGCAATTCCACTAACTTTTTCAACTTTGTCCTGACGAACACCAGTTGCGACAACCGTTACACGAATCTCATCTTTCATTGATTCATCAATAGATGTACCGAGCCAAATGTTTACGCCATGACCAGCTGCTTGGTTAACAATTTCAGAAGCTTCTTCTGCTTCAATCAAGGTCATATCCAAACCACCAGTAACGTTGACGATCACATCTTCAGCACCGTCAATGGTTGTTTCAAGGAGTGGTGAGTAGATGGCTTTACGAGCTGCTTCAATCACACGCTCTTCACCATTACCAACACCGATACCCATCAAGGCATTTCCTTTGTTTTCCATAACAGTCTTCACGTCAGCGAAGTCAAGGTTAATCAATCCTGGGCTTGTGATCAAGTCAGTGATCCCTTGAACCCCTTGGCGAAGGACATTATCTGCTTCACTCAATGCTTCAAGAAGTGGTGTTTTCTTATCAACAATTTCTAACAAGTTGTTGTTAGAAATGATCAACAAGGTATCCACATGCTCGCGAAGTTCATTGATTCCTTCGATCGCATAGTTGCTACGTTTGGTTCCTTCAAATCCGAAAGGACGAGTCACAACGGCTACTGTCAAAGCACCAACGGCTTTAGCAATACGAGCGATAACTGGTGCAGCACCTGTACCAGATCCTCCACCCATTCCTGCTGTGATGAAGACCATGTCTGCACCTTGCAAAGCCTCGGTCAATACTTCTTCACTTTCTTCTGCGGCTTTACGACCAACCTCAGGTTGACCTCCAGCACCCAAACCACGAGTCAACTTAGGACCCAATTGGATAACTGTTTCTGCTTTTGCACTTGAAAGTGCTTGTACGTCTGTGTTTGCTGCGATGAATTCTACACCAGCAACTCCTTCGTCAATCATACGGTTGATGGCATTACCGCCACCGCCACCGACACCGATTACTTTAATAACTGCACCTTGTGCCGCTGCTGTGTCAAATGAAAATGTCATAAATACTTACACTCCTTAATCAAACATATTACCGATTAAATTCTTCATTCGGTCTGTAAAGGTAGTTTTTTCTTCTTGTTTTTGTTCTTCAACTGGATGTTGTTGCTCGACGTTTACTACAGGTTCAATTTCGTCCGGTACATAAGCTGGAACTACTGGTTGCTGTGTTGGGCGTTCGAACTGAATTGGTTGCTGACGAAGACGTTGGTCCCCATGTACAGCAGCCTGAGCAAGAATATCTACATCTGTTAGATTTCCTGCATATTCAGACAAGCTAATCACGTGGGCAAAAGCTGGATTGCGGATACCAATTTGATTTGGAACGTACAATTTCACATTTACACCAAAGACTTCTTGTGCCAACTCTTCAATACCAGGGAGAATAGCGCCACCACCGATGATGACAATTCCTCCAGGCAAATCAAGCAAATGTCTTCTTTCAAGATCTTGTTTGATTTGGTCGAAGATGTGTTTAATCCGAGCTGAAATAATTTCTGCCAAATATTTTTCAGATACTTGAACAGGTTCTACTTCACCAATCACTTCAACATGGAAGACTTCATCACCAACTGCAGGAACATAAGCTGCTCCATAGTTGAACTTCAAACTTTCTGCTAATTTTTGAGAAGTTTTCAATACTTTAGAAATATCCTTAGTAACGTAGTCGCCACCTTCTTGATAGATATTTGTAAATTGAAGTTCTTGATTACGAACAGAAGCTACTGTCGTTTGTCCTCCACCTAAATCAATGACAGTCGCACCAAACTCACGTTCTCCTTCGTTTAATACAGACTTAATCATTGCAAGCGGTGAAATAATGATGTTTTCAACTTGTAAACCAGCACGTTCAACTGTTTTCCGTAAATTATGGAGGACAGTTCTTGGACCAGTATACAAGAGTCCACGCATTTCCAAACGAATCCCCATCATACCACGTGGGTCACGAATTCCTTGGAAACCATCGACTGTGAATTCTTCTGGAATAAAGGTAATGACTTCACGGTCAGGCGTCATACTCTTCGTCAAAGCAGACCTTACAACATTTTCCACGTCTGCATCCGTAATTTCTTTTGAATCACTGGTTACAGGAATCATTCCTTGAGTTGCTTCAATTTGAAGAAGGTTCGCTGGCAATCCAACGTTGACAAGATTGATTGAAATTCCTGCTTTTTCTTCTGCCTGACTTACTGCATTTTTAATCGCATTCGAAGCAGCCTCAATATCAACAATAATTCCATCTTTGACGCCAGCACTTTTCGCATTGCTGACTCCAATTACATTCATTTCTCCATTGACATGTTCTGCCACCAATACTTTTATTGAACTAGTACCGATATCTAAACCTGTAAAAAAGCCGTTTCTAGCCATTACACCAGTCCTCTCTCTTTTGTTTTCCTATACGTCAGTTAGTAGCTCCATTTAGTTAGAACTATCCAAATTTCATTATAACACAAATATGCCCATAGTGGGCATATTTTCTTCATTTATTTCAGATAATTTATGAGGGCTTACTCAGCGGGAACTTCTTCGTGTTGCTCGGTTACGACTGCACTCTCATCAGAATCTGTCGAGTTGGCGTCCGCTTCCTCCGTTTTGTTCCCTTCTCCTTGCTCTTCTTCTTTCTTTTCCTGAGCTAAAGTGGCCATGGTTTCTGCATTATAACTGTATATACCCGCTTCCATGTCAATGACACTGTCATCTTCAATCAGTTTACGAATCTTATCGTAATAAGGCAATTTTCGCTTGATCTGAGATACAGGCACTAAAACCTTGGTGCCATCCTTCATGGTTAGCGTCACCAAATCCTTAGTCACCTTGCTCGGTGTCAAGTCCACTGACTCAATTTTATCTCGTACAGAAGATGGTATTTTCCCGAGTTGTTTGACAAATTGTCGGACCAATTCTCGATCAGAAAAACGAACGCTTAGGTAAGACTTGGGAAGCTGATCCGTAGCAACCGGTGTCTCCACGACTTCCCCATTCTCTAAAATGGGATAGTGATCTTCCTCAGTCACATAGTAACCAAAAACCTGGTATTCCTCAACCTGAACCTTGAAAGTCGTAGGGAAGGCATAAGTCATTGAAATATCCTTGACCCAGGGGCTCGCTGCCTTCATATTAGCAAGATAACGATCCCGATTTAAGAAAGTTGTCAAGGTATAATCCCGATCTTGGATGCGACTTTTTTCGAACAACAGGGTCTGATCCGCATTTTTATTCCCTGAAAATTCGATCACTTTTTGCTTCGCTAGGGGTGTTAAAAGATAGGCAGAAAAGAGAGCAATAAGGGTACTGATAACCAAAACTGGAATAGCTCTGTAGATGTGACGTCTCGCAACTTGGCCTTCCTTTTTAGCCTTCTTCGCTAGTTCCTCTTCTTCGAACATAGCTTCTGAAGCTTCTGTTAGGTAGATGATTTTTTCTTCTTCAGCATCTTCTTCTGTTTCTTCAGGAAGAGTTTCTTGCAATTCCTCCTCAGCTACATCGGCCGCATTCTCATCTTCCTCTTCATCTATAGTCTCAGCGTCTTGCTCTACGGCATCTAGATCTTCAGAGGGAGTTTTTTGATTCAGAAGTTCTTGTCTTTCCTTCTCTTCTTGTGCTTTCTTTTCTTTTTCTTCTTGCTCTTCTAATTGTTTTTTCTTTTGATACTCCTGGTTTCGTCTCTGCCACTCAGAGAGCTTAGTGACTTCCTTAGGAGTTTTTTGGTTCTTCTTATCCGTCATTTTTTCCTTTTATTAATTTCTTGATGGACCAGACTGTAAAATTCATCCAAGGAAAGCAGCTCATTCGAAGACTTCATCGCTTGATGATAGCTTTCTGCCCCTTGGAACATTTTATCCATCGTATTTTGCAAACGATCCATGCTCAATTCTGGCTCAGCGATGGTTTCTGCATAACCTTTCTCAACGAAATATTGAGCGTTTTCGATCTGATCTCCCCGACTAGCTTCTTTCCCTAGAGGAACGATGATATGTAGCTTATTCATGGCCAAGAGTTCAAAAATCGTATTGGCACCACCACGAGTTACCACTAGGTCTGCCTTTTGGAGTAATGGAAGATAGTGATCTGTCACGTAATCCACGCGGTAAAGATGAGGAGCTTGCTCATTTAAGGAGGAGTCCCCTGTCAAATTAATGACGTTGTAGCTTGCCAACAAGGCTTCTCGATTATTTGTAACAAACTCATTGAACACTCGTGCACCAGCAGAGCCCCCCACAAAGAGAAGGGTTGGCAACTGTGAATCAAATTGAGCAAATACTGCTTCTAATTCTACTGGGGTTGGAACTTGTCCCTGATGAACCTTGGTCACAGCTCCTACATGTTGGGCTTTGACTAGGCTTTTCGGTTGCTCAAAGGTCGTGAACATTTTCGTCGCAAACTTATAAGCAATTTTGTTAGCTAAGCCCATGGAACGGTCTGATTCGTGTACCAATACAGGTACGAAACAAAGTCGTGCAGCCACTACCGGAGGAACCGAAACGAAGCCTCCTTTAGAAAACAAGACCTGTGGCCGTACACACAGCATGATCCAAATCGATTGGAGAATCCCCCAGAAGACCTTGAAGACATCCAACATATTTTGCCAAGAGAAATAACGGCGCAACTTACCCGTCGCAATCGAGTGGAAATGAATGTCCAGGCCAGACTTCAAAATCTCTTGGTGCTCAATTCCCTTCTTATCCCCAATATAATGAACTTCCCAACCGTCCTCGATAAAGCGAGGGATAAGGAGAAGGTTCAAGGTGACGTGGCCAACTGTACCTCCCCCTGTGAATACTATTTTTTTCATATTATTTTTTCAACTCTTCTACTGTTTTTAGGAACTCATCGCCCCGCACTTCAAAATTCGCATACATATCCCAGCTGGCATTGGCTGGACTAAACAAGACGATATCGCCTGACTCAGCTATTTCAAGGGCTTTGCGCGTTGCGTCCGCCACATCCGTCGCATCTAGATAGGCCACACCCGCTTGATCCGCTGCCCGTTTCACCCGTTCAGCAGACTCTCCGAGGATGACCATTTTTTTTAGACCGGTAATATCTGGCACCAATTCATCAAATTCATTGCCTCGGTCCAAACCACCAGCGATTAAGATGACATGAGCGTTATCAAATCCAGACAAGGCTTTTTGGGTTGCTAAGATATTGGTAGACTTACTATCATTGTAGAATTTCACCCCTTCAATCTCAGCCACATACTGCAAGCGGTGCTTCACCCCGCCAAAGGCAGATAAGGTTTCTTGGATTGTTTGATTGTCAATGCCACGAAGTTTGGCCACTGCAATGGTAGCTAAGGCGTTTTCTACATTGTGGCTACCTGGTACACCGATTTGATCTGCTCGCATAACGGCTTCACCTCGGAAGTAAAGGACACCATCCTCTAAATAAGCTCCGTCCACCTTTTCTTGAGTTGAAAATGGCACCACAGTAGCCTGCGTTTGCTTAGCCAAATCTTTAGCGAGATCTTGGTTAAAGTTCAGTACCACAAAATCCTTGGCAGTCATATTCTTTTGAATAGCCCATTTTGCAGCTACATAACCTTCGAAGGATCCATGATAATCCAAGTGGGTTGGCATGAGATTAGTAATCACTGCGATTTCTGGATGGAAGGCTTCAATTCCCATCAATTGGAAAGAAGATAATTCCATCACCAATGTGTCTTTAGCTGTCGCTGTTTGAGCGACTTGACTAGCTGGAAAACCAATATTCCCAGACAAAAGACCATTTTGTCCAGCGGCAGTTAACACTTCCCCAATCATGGTAGTGGTGGTTGTCTTTCCATTTGAACCAGTGATGCCGATGATCGGCGCTTCTGAAATGAGGTAAGCCAATTCAACCTCAGTCAAAACAGGGATGCCTTTTTCAAGGGCCCGTTGGACCATGGGATTCGTGTATGGAATTCCAGGATTCTTCACCATCACCGCAAAGTCTTCATCCAAGAGTTCCAGAGGATGTCCTCCTGTCACGACTTTGATTCCTTCTTCCAGCAAACTCTGGGCTGCAGGATTTTCTTCAAAGGCTTTTCCATCATTCACCGTTACGATGGCTCCTAAGCGATCTAGTAAACGTGCTGCAGATTCTCCGGATTTCGCCAATCCTAAAACAAGGACTTTTTTATTTTTAAATGTTTCAATGATGTTCATAGCTTTTTTACTCCAATTTGTTCACCTTCTATTTTACCCTTTTTTAGACAATTTAAAAAGCCTTAAGACAGCAAAAGAAGCAACACCTTACAAAAATGACCTCTTCCCCTTCTTTCATAAAAAAGTCGCCATGATTTTACATCACAACGACTCTATTTCTGGAGTAAAAATCTCCAGTTTATTCTGATTTATCCAAGCGTTTAGAAGACTTGGTTGGCAACCGCGAGATATCAACAAGGGCCAGGTAGCCTACAAAAGCAAGGAAGGCACCAACAAAAAATTCTGAAGGTAATTGGAAGATTTGGAAAATTGCTAAGCAAAGCAGAATCACCAAAGAGACCAATAATACGACCAGGGTTACTACATTCAGAGTTCCTCTAATACTCTTTGGAGCTGCAAAAAGATAAAAAAGGAGGATCAAAATACCTATAATTAAATAAACCATTTTGTCACTCCTTTCTTATTTCTTATTCAGCTGCAGCTGATTTTTTCTTTTTGTTTGCTTTTTCGCGCTCTGCTTTGTTGAGGATTTGCTTACGCAAACGAATAGATTCTGGCGTTACTTCCATGTACTCATCGTCATTCAAGAACTCAAGTGATTCTTCAAGAGTCAAGATACGAGGAGTCTTGATAACCGCTGTTTGGTCCTTAGTAGCTGAACGGACATTGGTCATTTGTTTAGCCTTGGTGATGTTAACGGTCAAGTCATTTTCACGAGAGTTTTCACCGATAATCATTCCTTCGTAAACCTCAGTACCTGGGTTGACAAAGATCGTACCGCGTTCTTCGATAGACATGATTGCGTAAGTTGTTGCCTTACCAGCATCGATAGAAACGAGGGCACCACGGTGACGTCCTCCGATTTCACCTGGAATCAATGGCAAGTATTGATCGAAAGTATGGTTCATGATCCCGTAACCACGAGTCATTGACAAGAACTCAGTTGAGTAGCCAATCAAACCACGCGCAGGAACAAGGAAGACCAAACGAGTTTGACCATTTCCAGTAGCCACCATATCCAACATCTCACCCTTACGTTCAGAAAGGCTTTGGATAACAGATCCTTGGTATTCTTCCGGTGTGTCGATTTGCACACGCTCAAATGGTTCACATTTGACACCATCGATTTCCTTGATGATCACTTCTGGTCGAGATACTTGAAGCTCATAACCTTCACGACGCATGGTTTCGATCAAGATTGACAAGTGCAATTCTCCACGTCCTGAAACGGTCCATTTATCTGGTGAATCTGTTGGATCTACACGAAGTGAAACGTCCGTTTGCAACTCAGCTTGAAGGCGCTCTTCAACCTTACGAGAAGTGACCCATTTTCCTTCACGACCAGCAAATGGTGAGTTGTTTACCAAGAAGGTCATTTGAAGAGTTGGCTCATCGATGTGAAGAACTGGCAATGCCTCAACTGCGTCTGTAGGAGTAATCGTTTCCCCAACGAAGATATCTTCCATACCTGAAACGGCAATCAAGTCACCAGCTTTTGCTTCTTGGATTTCACGACGTTCCAAACCAAAGAAACCGAAGAGTTTGGTCACACGGAAGTTCTTGGTTGTACCGTCCAATTTAGAAAGGGTAACTTGGTCACCAACTTTTACTGTCCCACGGAAGACGCGACCGATACCAATACGACCTACGAAGTCATTATAGTCCAAGAGTGACACTTGGAATTGAAGAGGCTCATCTGAGTTATCAACTGGAGCAGGAATGTGGTCAATAATGGTATCAAAAATTGGCGCCATCGTCTTTTCTTGGTCTGCTGGATCATCTGACAATGAAGATGTTCCGTTGAT
Source organism: Streptococcus sp. AM43-2AT (assembly GCF_003603405.1). NCBI lineage: Bacteria > Bacillati > Bacillota > Bacilli > Lactobacillales > Streptococcaceae > Streptococcus > Streptococcus sp. AM43-2AT. The sequence continues at coordinate 879,816 of NZ_QTND01000001.1, forward strand.
AGCTGATGCATAAACAACTGGGAAGTCAAGCTGGTCATCATCCGCACCAAGCTCGATGAAAAGTTCCAAGACTTCATCTACGACTTCTGCAGGACGAGCTGATGGCTTATCGATTTTGTTAACGACAACGATCGGCACAAGGTCTTGTTCCAAGGCTTTTTTCAATACGAAACGAGTCTGTGGCATAGTCCCTTCGTAAGCATCTACGACCAAAACAACACCGTCAACCATTTTCATGATCCGCTCAACTTCTCCACCGAAGTCCGCGTGTCCTGGCGTGTCCATGATATTAATACGAGTTCCGTTGTAGGCAACTGCTGTATTTTTCGCAAGGATAGTGATTCCACGCTCTTTTTCGATATCGTTTGAGTCCATAGCACGCTCTGCCAACTCTGTACGCGCGTCAAGAGTTTCAGATTGTTTCAATAATTCGTCAACAAGGGTTGTTTTTCCGTGGTCGACGTGGGCGATAATCGCGATATTACGGATATCTTCTCTTAATTTTGTCATGATTTCCTCTATAGTATTCAAAAATTTATTTTCTAACTGAGCAATTATACCACAATTTTAAGCAAATGGCATGACTCAGACAAGTGTAAATGTTTTCATGCTTTCTTTCGAAAATCTTCTTTCTCATTCCCACTCCTAACCACTCTATTCATGAAAATTTTTCAAGTCTTCAATCTCTTTTCCTCACCCTTTTTCCGAATACTTGTGATTCTCTCCATTTCATGCTATCCTGTTTTTTATGAGATTAGATCAATTACTGGCCCACTACCAAATTCCTCGTAAGGAAATCAAACAGAGCCTGGCTAAAAGGCAGATTCTAGTCGACAGACTTGCCGCAACAAAATTATCCCAAAATGTAGATACAGGTCTCCAAGAAGTTCGCTGGAAAAATCGGGTCCTTACCGACTGTTCCCATCATTATTTTCTTCTCCACAAGCCCCAAGGGCTGGTGACAGCTACCAAGGATGCTCAGCATCCTACAGTGCTGGACCTCCTTCGAGCAGAAGACCGAACACCCAATACCTATCCTATCGGCCGGCTAGATCGGGATACTACCGGTCTGCTCTTACTCACAGACAATGGACCGCTAGGTTTCCAACTCCTTCATCCCCGATACCATATCGAAAAAGAATACGCAGTAACAGTTAACGGCCCTCTCGAACCCGCTCATATCGATCGTTTTCAAGAAGGGATCACTTTTTTAGATGGGACCAGGTGTAAGCCTGCCAAACTAAAAATCCTTACCTCCAGTCCCAAAGAAAGCCGAGCACTAGTCACCCTGTCTGAAGGGAAATTCCATCAGGTAAAAAAAATGTTCCTCTCAGTCGGTGTCAAGGTCACTGCTCTAAAACGAGTTCAGTTTGGGGATTTTACATTAGATTCAGAGCTAGAAGAGGGTCAATATCGCCCTTTGAACCAAGATGAATTACAGATTATTAAAAACTACTTAGAAAACAGTTGCTAAAACAAAAAAGCTTTAGTTTTAAAGCTTTTTTTGTTTTAATTAATCCCCGAAAGTTGTGAGATAAACACGAGACAGAAAATTACAGAAAGCACAATCCCTACAATAGAGAGCATTATTTCTGTCGTATAGTCTAGTCCAGACTCTTTTTGATTTAAAATAGCCGAGCCCAAACCAAAAACACCAAAAATAATACTGATCAATGGAAATATAAAGGCAACTATGATAGATATGATACCCAAAACAAATGAGGCATTGTTCTTTTCTTGCAATTTCTAGAAACTCCTTAAAATTAATATCATTTTATTATGATACATCAAGCATCTTTAGCAACATTTTCCTTGATCTTAACTAGTCTTTACCTTTCCATCCCATGAATCCAAACCGTAGGACAAGATATAGATATCTTTATAGCCTTGTTTTTTCAAGAAGAGGGCCGCATTAGTCACACGGGAACCACGACTGTTCTCATAAAGCAAGACTGGTTTATCTTTTCGAAGAGCCGCCAAGCTCACTTTCAATTGGTTGGATGGAATGTTCCGAGCCCCTAAAATATGCTTAGCGTGGAATTCATTCGGATCACGCAAGTCTACTAATTGGCCTTTGCGGATCAATTCTTCAAACTCTACATTGTCCACAATTTTTGCAGCACGACGGATACGGAAGTAATTGTAACCCATCCAGCCGAACATTGCTAAAACAATCAACCATACTAAAATATTTACTAAACTCACTTTTCTTTATCCTCTTCTAAATAACGTAATTCCTGTGCGTGTTCTCTGCGTAAGACAGCTTCTGCTTCTAGATAATCCAATTTTTCCATCAGCCCAGCGTCATAGATCCTTTTCAATTCAATCTTCATCAATTCGATGTCGTAAAGCCGTTTTCCGACATAAATGATGATTCCAAATTTTTTCAGAAATTGTTGAACATCGTACAGGGTTTTCATGTGCTTATTCTATCAAATCTTTCAAGTATTTTCAAGATGGTCCCTGTTTTATTTACAGGAAAAATCTCCTCCAAACAAAAACGAGCCTCCCAATCAAGGAAGGCTCATTTGTTTATTTTCAGATTACAAACCTGGTGCTTGACCTAATTCAGCGGCAATCATCCAGATATGTTTTTCCAATTCAGCTTTTGCACCGACAAAGATATCGTTGGTCACATCATCTCCTTCAGCGTCTGTGATATCCAAGGCTTTTTGATAAAGACTTACCAAATAGCGGAAGATAGAAAGGACACGTCCCAAATTTTCTTCCATAGAGCGTTCAAATGAACCTTTTTCTTCTTGGATATTGCTGTGTTCCAAGAACTCAACCATGCTAGCATATGGGGCACCACCCAAGGTAATCAAGCGTTCACTCACTTCATCAAGAGTCGCATCCAAGCTTTCCATGTACTCATCCATTTTTGGATGCCATACGAGGAAGCCACGACCACGCATATACCAATGTACTTGGTGCAAGGCAATATGAGCGACATAAAGGTCTGCCACCACTTGATTCAAAACCGCTTTTGTATCGGTTAAACTCTTGCTTACTTCACTGATGGTTGCAAATGTTGCTACGTCTTTTGCTGCTTCTTTTTTGATTGTTGTCATAAATAAATTCTCCTTTTTTAGAATTATTCTAATTTAGTTATATTATAATCCTTCTAATTAAGAAATGCAAGAGAAAATGCTTAAATAAGAAAAGTTAGAAAATTGTTTCATTTCTAATCGTTATTAGTCATCTTTTTTACGAATACTATAAGTATGATCAACTTTTATTTTTTTACAGTCGGTTCCTGTATTGCCTCCTTTTTAGGACTCGTCATCGACCGCTTTCCAGAAAGCTCCATCATTCGTCCAAGAAGCCATTGCGACCATTGCCAACAGACCTTGAGACCTCTGGACCTGATTCCTATCCTCTCACAAGTCCTCTTTCGATTCCGTTGTCGCTATTGCCAGAGCCCGCTTCCTTATTGGTATGCTCTCTTTGAAGCCTGGTCTGGCCTCCTTTTTTTGCTGTGCTATCAGGGCCTTCTTCCTATTTCTCATCTTTTCGTTCTGCTTGGTAGTTGTGTTTTGGCCATCTACGATTTGCGCTCCATGGAGTATCCGCTTCTCCTCTGGCTGGTGCTCCACGCTCTTTGCCTGTTTTTCACCAGCCCTACCCTCTTGATGGGAGTCTTTCTCTTCTTAGGAGTCCTGTCAGCTGTTTACTCCATCGGCATTGGAGCAGGGGACTTTCTCTTACTAGCTACTTTTTCTTTGACCCTCTCAGCTGTCCAAGTCCTCCTCGTCATGCAAGGGGCTTCCCTCATTGGTCTCCTGGTCTTCCTCTTAAAAAAAGAAAAAGACCGGATTCCTTTTGTTCCCTGTCTTTTTCTGAGTTATCAGGCTTTACTGTTTTTTACAATTTTTAGCAGATAAGATTTCTTATTTTGTAGCTTTGGCTTCTAGATAATCGGCAATCGCAGCCACGTCCTTATCCCCACGTCCAGAAACATTGATGATGATGATCTTATCTTTGTCCAATTGTGGAGCACGTTTAACAGCTTCTGCAATGGCATGTGAACTTTCAATAGCTGGGAGGATTCCCTCTGTCTTACTGAGAAGAAGAAGAGCTTGAACGGCTTCATCATCTGTCGCCGCCACATATTCGACACGACCAGAGTCTTTAAAGAAGGCATGCTCTGGACCAACTCCTGGATAGTCCAAACCGGCAGAGATCGAATACACTGGTGCTACTTTTCCATCTTCACCAAAGACCGCATAAGTCTTCATTCCATCGACAACACCAACAGTCCCCTTGGTCATGGTTGCTGCGTGCTGATCTGTATCCAAGCCATGTCCAGCAGCTTCAACACCGACCAATTTGACTTCCTCATCGCCCACATATTGGGAGAAGGCACCAATGGCATTGGATCCACCACCGACACAGGCAATGACATAGTCCGGCAAACGACCTTCTTTTTCCAAGATTTGACGTTTAGATTCTTCACTGATGATTTTTTGGAATTCATGCACAATGGTTGGGTAAGGGTGAGGGCCAACAGCAGAACCCAAGACATAAAAAGCATCTAGATCCGCCATCCATGCTCCAAAAGCAGCATCTACGGCGTCTTTCAAGGTCTTCGTACCTGTTTCAACGGCATGAACGGTTGCCCCCATCATTTCCATGCGAAAGACATTGAGACGTTGGCGTTCAACGTCTTCTGCCCCCATGTAGACATCACAGGCCATACCGAACTTAGCTGCCGCAGCTGCTGTAGCTACACCATGTTGACCGGCTCCTGTTTCAGCAATCACGCGGGTTTTGCCCATGCGCTTAGCCAAGAGGATTTGCCCCAAGACGTTATTCAATTTATGCGAACCTAGGTGATTCAGGTCTTCACGTTTCAAATAAATTTTCGCCCCACCTAAATGCTCTGTCAAACTTTCCGCAAAGTAGAGCGGTGTCTCCCGTCCAGAATAATCTTTCAGATAATGTTTATATTCTGCGATAAATTCTGGGTCATTTTTGTACTGTTCAAAGGTTACCTCTAATTGATCGAGCAAGTTTTGAATAGGTTCTGGTACGAAAGACCCACCAAATTGTCCGAAATAGCCTTTTGTTTCTGTCATGATTGTGTCCTCTTTTCTATATCTTCAATTCTGTTTATGATCTTTTTCTCTCTCTGGTCCTTTGAGCTGCAGTCTCACAGGGTCCTTTTGAGATACAAAAAACCTCACACAGAAAAATCTGTGTGAGGACGATTCGATACCGCGGTGCCACCTCAATTGTAGGAAGACATACTTTCTCCTACATCTCTGACCTGTCTAGCAACAGGCTGCACGATAAGGTGTGCTCACCGAATTTTTATTGTTTCAAATTCATCATCATAAACGCATCAGCCCATTTCAAGATCCACCACTGCTTGTTCACAATGACCACAAGCTCCCTGGAAGTGAGAAAAATCTCTACTTTTCTGATGTCTTGAAGCTATTATAGCTTCCTACCTATCGTTTGTCAACCCAAAATTTGAAATCGTCTTCAATCGTTCGGATTTTAGACCAAACTAAGATGGCTTGTCCTTACTCATAGAAGCTTGTAGCCATTTAAAACACAGATAGGCTAGGTAGCCTCCCAGGGTATTGGTCCACAGATCATCTATCTCAAATACCCGATTGAAATCAAACAAGAGGTCTAGGACAATCTGACTGAGCTCGATCCATAAACTCATCCCTAGACTAAAGCAAAGGACGCGTTTCCGAGTGCCTAGCCAAGGCCAGAGCCAAAGCAGCTGAAAGACCAAAGGGAATAAGAGAAAGATGTTGGCTATATTTTGTACAAACACCTTGATCAGCTGGACCAGGCTGGTCACTTGAGCTAGGTTGATGAGGGAATTAAAGGGAACCAGCAATACGACTACTCGCCCAAAATGTTGGATACCAGGTGTTTCCATTCCTGGTTCAGGCCGTTGGGGGAGAAAACACATGAGACAGAGCAAGACAAAATAGAAGAAACTGCCACCTAGTAGCAGTTGTCTTCCTTTATTTGTTAATTGACCTTGTTCTATCAGCCCGTTGTTACGGTTGAACTTGTTCAACAATGGCTTTCTCCCGGTCTCTCTTCATCGTATTGGAACGCAATTGGCCACAAGCAGCATCAATATCCGTACCATGCTCTTGACGAACCACGCAGTTGACTCCGTTTTTCTTCAAGGTGTCATAAAAGGCCATCACGCGCTCTCTTGGACTCCGGCTATACTGATCATGCTCACTAACTGGGTTGTAAGGAATCAAGTTTACATAAGATAACTTCTTGATCTTTTTAAGGAGTTCTGCCAATTCTAAGGCTTGTTCGACACCATCATTGACTTCATTAAGCATGATGTACTCGAAGGTTACCCGGCGGTTGGTCGTTTCAATATAGTACTCAATAGCCGCAAATAATTTCTCGATTGGGAAAGCGCGGTTGATTTTCATGATGCTGGAACGCAAGTCATTATTTGGAGCATGAAGTGATACCGCCAAGTTGACCTGAACCCCTTCATTAGCAAAATCACGAATCTTATGAGCCAAGCCAGAAGTTGAAACGGTAATGTGGCGGGCACCGATAGCCAGTCCCTTGTCATCATTGACCGTACGGACAAAGCTCAAGACATTCTTGTAGTTATCAAACGGCTCACCAATTCCCATCACAACGATGTGGCTGACGCGTTCATCTTGACCACGCTCGTCAAAGTACTTTTGAACTAGCATGATTTGGGCAACGATTTCCCCACTGTTCAAGTCGCGTTGCTTCTTGATCAAACCAGATGCACAGAAGGTACACCCGATGTTGCAGCCTACCTGAGTGGTGACACAGACTGACAAGCCATAATGTTGGCGCATCAAAACTGTCTCGATCAACATGCCATCTGGCAATTCAAAGAGGTATTTGACAGTCCCATCTGCTGATTCTTGCACGATCCGTTGTTTCAAAGGATTGATCACGAACTGGTCATTCAACGTTTCGATCAAGCCCTTAGATAGGTTGGTCATTTCTTCAAATGACTGGACGCGTTTCCTATAAAGCCATTCCCAGATTTGGGTTGCTCGGAATTTCTTTTCACCATGTTCTTCTGCCCACTCGATCAGTTCTTGTCGAGTCAGACCATAAATTGAAGGTTTCATCTTATCTCTTTTCTCTCTTTACTTTTGACGGATGACAAAGTGGCGTTCTTGCTCACCCTGTACATCTTTTTTCCTAGACCGCTGACGGTTCTTTTTCTTTGGTTGAGAAGCCTTTTGTTTTTGCTCTTGTTCACGTTCCCGTGGCTGATTTTTGGAACGATTTCGGCGATTTTGACGACCGCCACGCTTAGCAGAACGGTTGCCCTCTTCCTGTTGTTTTGGAGAAGATTTCTTGTCAAAGGATGCTCGACGGGGTTCTGCATTTTCTAGGACAAAATAAGCACAACCATAGCTACAGTATTCTAGTAAATAATCTTCTAGACGACTGATTTTCTCTGCATCTGTAACCGGACGATCGTCCTTATAGAAGCCACGCAGACGCAACTGTTCATTGCTCCAATCACCGACAATATAATCAAACTTGGTTAAAATCTCTGAAAAACGCTGACCAAAGACCGTAGCATCAAAGGCATCATTTTGATTCTCAACCAGCTCAAATATCAATTGTTCTGCTAGCACTTGATTGCCAACCAGACGAAATTCCGGTCCAGGATATTTATTATAATTAAATAATTCAGGGGATATTTCTTTGCGCATAGCCTTCCTTTATTCATACCTTTAGTTGTAACACTTTATTTTATCATAAATCCCTATCTTTAGATAGAATTTCAACAGAAAAGAGAAAATCTGTAAAAAGTCTGACGATTTAATTTACTTCTTCTTCCTATCTTATCAGAAAAGCAGACTTTAGAATGTAGACAAATTTTTTACAGAAAATAACTAGGCGATTCTTCAAAAAAAGGATTCTATTTTTTGAGTCATTTAAGCGGATCTAAAACTTTCCGCTGTGAGAAAAGTGCCTGAAACCTAATTGTTTCAGGCACTCGGGAGTTTTGAGACCCTAGGCTCAAAACTAAGTCATGAAACTTCGTAGAAGTTCGCTGACGTCCGTACTCACCTAAGGAAAGTTTTTTAGAAGACTCTATTTTCATTTTGAACGTAAAAAGGAGGCTGGGACAAAAGTCCTAGCCTCTCAATTATCTTTGGATTGTCGAGCAAGACGCTGTGGTTGAGTGGGCTCTACTACGCTGATTTCATCAGCTTTTACACCCCTACTCAACTGTGCGGAGGTGAGACGACGAAATCGAATTCTAACGATTTACCGATTTCTGTCCCACTCTCCTATGAATGTTCATCACGTGATGTGAGGGGTAAATAAAGAGTGATTTTCGTATAGCTATTAGCCTTAGAATCAATCTCCATATGATAGCTAGCCCCAAACTGTAACCGCAAGCGTTGTTCCACATTTTTCAAACCAACGCCTCCTAGTCGAAGAAGAGTTTGGTCTGTCGACTCAGACAAGGCAAAGCCTCGTCCATTATCGTAAATCGTCAGGACCACTTGTTCTTCTCTGATTTCCGAAGTGACTCGTATCACGCCCGGCCGATCCATCTCCTTGATGCCGTGATAGATGGCATTTTCCACTAAGGGTTGTAGGACCAGTTTAGGAAGCTGATAATCTCCCAACGTCCCCTCTTCTAAAATTTCATAATTCAACTTATCCCCATAGCGTTGTTTCTGAATGAAGAGATACTGGCGCACATGGTCTATTTCATCCTGAAGCCTAATTTGTTCTTGTCCTTGATTGAGAGCAAGGCGGAAATATTTGGCTAGGGACTTAGTCAGGTCAACCACGCGCTGACCATCATTAAACTCAGCCATCCAGACAATGGTATCCAAGGTATTATAGAGGAAATGTGGATTGATCTGGGCTGAAAGAGCTCGCAGTTCATAGCGTCGTGCATTTTGTTCCTCTTCTTTAACCAATTGCATAAGGTTTTCAATTTGATCCAACATACGGTTGAAGGCTTGAGCAAGATCTACCAATTCAGGCGATCCCTTGGTGGTCGCCCGCAAGTGGGAATCACCAGCTCCTATTTTCAGAATGACAGCCTGCAAGTCTTGTAGAGGTTTAATCCACAAGCGCAGAATGAACCAGATCCCCAGCCAGCACATGATGAGGACGAGAGCCCCTAAACCTATAAAGGAATAGAGCATCTGTGACTGAAGCATCTGGAGACCTTCCAGAGAAGCCACTCCAATTAAGGTCCAATCACTCTCTGGTATAGCAATTTGGTAGACAAAGTTCTGCCCCTTTTGGGCATAGCCATCCTTGACAGCAATATAGGGTTGCATGGCCTGCATTTCCTGACTGGAAGAATAGACTGCCTTTTTAGGATGGTAGACAAATTCATGCTTCTGATTGACGATGAAACTAAAGCCTTTTTTGCCTAGCTGAAGATGATCTAGATAAGCCTCTAGACTTTGATAACCAATATCTAGACGCAAAACTCCTAGATTTTGACCAGAAGCATCCGCCACTTCCTGGGTGATGGAAATCACCCACTTGTCCTTCTCTGAAGACAAGGATTCCTTCCGGGCTGGCGTCAAGACAGGAATGCCCCTCTCCTTGATTGCCTCCTGATACCAGCTTTCGTTCATCATATCCGATGAGGTCTGCATGCTAATTTGAGAATCCGTAGCAACGAGGCGTCCATCCTTGGTCACCAAGACAGCCGAAACCAGATCTGGGTCTGTCTCAATAATGGTTCGCATCAGACTTTGAACGGCTTCTGGGCTCTCCTCCTTGTCTTGAGCAAACTGACGAATGGTCTCTTCTTTGCTGAGGACCGAGGTGGTCTGCTTCAATTTTTTCAGATAGGAGGTGATAAACTGACTACTCTGGTCGATACTATTGCGGGTTGTTCGCTCCGTCAGTTGGCCAATGGTTGCTGAGCTAGTTTGATAGTATAGACTACCGACTAAACCCAAGAGCAAAAGAATGAAGACAAATACATAGACAATCAGCTGAATCAGCAAAGGGTATCGTTTCATTCATACTCTCCTTTTTTGTATTGTCTTGGGGTTACACCGACTACTTGTTTAAAGCGTTGAGAAAAATAGTTCATATCTTCAAAGCCAACCTGGTCTGCAATCTCATAAATCTTGAGATCAGTCGTCAAGAGTAAAAGTTTGGCCTTCTTCATCCGTTCTTGGATCAAGTATTCTTGAAAAGGAAGTCCCAATGTTTTCTTGATTAGGACACTCAGATAAGAGGGACTAAAACCCAGTTGAAGAGCCAAGTCCTTGAGGGTTAATCGGGAATCTGCTAAGCGGGAATGAATAGCCTCTTCCAACTCTGTCGAATGCCCCTGATCCACCAAGGTTTCAACCTGGGCTTTCTTTCCTTCCTCGTCTAGCTTATTCTTGACTTTCTCCAGCATCTCTTCAATATCCGCTTTTGAAAAGGGCTTGAGGAGATAGTCATCTGCTCCGAGTCGAATGGCTTTCTGAGCAAACTCAAAATCATCATAGCCTGTTAGAAAGATGATATGGCAGGACGGGGCTTTCTCTCGGACCAGTTGGGCCAAATCTAAGCCATTCAACTGTGGCATATTGATATCCGTCAAGAGAAGATCAGCCGGTTGTGATTGAAATTTTTCCCAAGCTATTCGCCCATTTTCCGCTTGGTCAATGACCTTCATCCCAAACTGTTCATAATTCACTAGAGAAGTAAGTCCCTGCCGAACCAGCTCTTCGTCTTCTACAATCATGATTGAATACATGTGTTTCACCTACTTATCCTTGTTATACTCATTATATCAAAGTAGGTCGCAAAAAGTCTCAGACATAGTCCAACAAATAGCCGTAGCCCTTTTCTGCCATCTCTGCTTTAGGAATGAATTTAATTGACAAACTATTGATACAGTAGCGAAGACCACCTTTTTCCTTAGGTCCATCCGTAAAGACGTGGCCTAGATGGGAATTTCCTACTCGACTCCGAACCTCTGTCCGAGTCATATTGAAACTCTTATCTTCCTTGTAGGTTGCCACATCGGGACTGATCGGCCGGCTAAAACTTGGCCAACCACAACCGGAATCAAATTTATCTTTTGAGGAGAAGAGGGGCTCTCCTGTTACGACATCTACATAGATGCCCGCTTCAAACTTATCCCAATAGCGGTTAGAAAAAGCACGCTCTGTATCATTTTCTTGCGTCACTGCATATTCTTCGGGCGATAACTTCTTCTTGATCTCTTCATCGCTCGGCTTTGGATAGCGACTAGCGTCAATAACCGGATAAGAAGCTTGATTCACATCAATGTGACAATAGCCATTCGGATGTTTCTGTAGATAGTCCTGATGGTAGTCTTCCGCCTTGATATAATTAGCAAGTTCTTCTTTTTCTACAGCCAAAGGCTTATCATATTTCTTCGCCACTTCTTCAAATACTTGGTTTATGGTTGGCAAATCTGCTTGATCGGTGTAATAAACTCCTGTCCGATATTGACTGCCCTGATCATTTCCCTGACGGTTTTTTGATGTTGGATCAATAATCCGGAAATAGTGTAGAAGCAGTTCTTTCAAGGAAACCTTCTTGACATTATAGGTGATATGTACCGTTTCGGCATGCCCTGTTTGGTTGACCAGTTCATACTTGGTGGTATCCCCTTTTCCATTGGCATAACCTGATTCGGCATCAATGACACCTGGAACACGGGAAAAATACTCTTCCACACCCCAGAAGCAACCGCCAGCTAGATAGATTTCTCGTTGGTCTTCTGGATTGACTTTTTCTTCCTTCTTTTTGTTTGCTACTGGTGTCTGACTCATGGACGCTTTTTTGATCTGCTCAGTCGTCGCATCTGATGTATCCAAAGCCATCGATCCTTTGATAAGGAAAAAGAGTCCAAAACAAAGCAGGCCCACTAAAAGAACGGAAATGAGTTTCCATTTTGTTTCCATTTTATGTCCTCCTTACTTCATTTCTTTTAGAGTCTGGACGATGTCTTCCTTACTCATATAGCCGATATGGGTCTTGGCGAGAGTTCCATCGCTCGCAATAAAGAGAGCAGATGGATAAGAGCGAATCCCGTACTCTTTGAGCAAGTCGCCCTTACTATCCATCAAGACTGGGAAATCTTTGTAGTCCAAAGCCTGGTACCAATTTTTAAAGTCATCGGCTGATTTTTCCCCATTAAATGTCGGAGCGACAACAGTTAGAACTACATAATCTTTACCCTCCTCTGCCTTTGCTAAATCATTTGTGTCACCTAATGTTGAAAGACAGATTGAGCACCAGGAAGCCCAAAACTTGAGATAGACTTTCTTCCCTTTGTAATCTGATAAGCGGTAGGTCTTGCCGTCTACTCCTTGCAGGCTAAAATCCAGAACCTTCTTGCCAGCTTGCTCTGAACCTCCCGTTTTGGCTGTCTGCTTAGTCTCGCTTTTATTGGATGACTCCATCCCCTGGGCGGAGCAGGCCCCTAACAATCCAACACAGAAAAGTCCTGTCGCTATTAAGGCTATTTTTTTCATGTCTTCCTCCTCTCTAAATTGGGAGAAAGTCGCCCAAGCAGACGACCTCCTCTTCCTATTGTCCTTTATTGGTCTGATTTCATGTCAGATGAGTCACTCATGTCGTCCTTCATCTCTGAATCGCTCGATTTCATCTTATCTTCTTTCATGTCGTCTTTCATTTCAGAACTGCTGTCAGACATCATAGATGAATCTTTCATATCGTCTTTTTTCATTTTATCATCGGACATGGACGAATCCTTCATATCGTCCTTCTTCATCATACTACTATCGTCCGTTTTTTTCATATCTGAATCAGATTTTTTTCCTGAACAAGCTGCTAAAGTGACGATGCTAAGGGTAGCAATAGTAAGTGCAAGAATTTTTTTCATGATTTTTCTCCTTTAATCATTCAAGATTAGTGAAACAGGGATGCTAGGCTGTTGAGATTGCCCAGCATGAGCAAGATGCCCATCAAGACGATGAGAGCACCACCGATTTTTTTCAAGGTCCCCATATGAGGCTTGAGTTTGGCAAAGCGTTGCAAGACCCAGCCTGAAGCCAGGGCCAATAGTAGGAAGGGAAGAGCTAAGCCCAAGGTGTAAACCAGCATTAAGAGCGCTCCTTGTAGAGCACCATTTCCTCCAGAGGCCGCAAGCGCTAAAACGGAGCTCAATACAGGTCCGACACAAGGAGTCCACCCAAAACTAAAGGTCACTCCAATTAGAAAGGCATTGAAGAATTCGTTGCGTTTTTCGTCCTTCTTCAGTTGGATACTCTTTTGTTTTTGGAGTTGCCGAAGATTGATGAGGCCCATCTGATGGATTCCCAATAAGATGACAATCCCTCCTAGTAGGTAACGGAACCAGGGAGCATAGAGTACCTGACCCAGGGCACCTGCACCATAACCTAGGATGAGAAATACGGTTGATAGACCAGCAATAAAACAGAGGGTCTTGACCAAACCATACCAAGAAATATCTCTTCCAAAAATACGCACCGTTTTCTCATGCTCAGAATCTAATAAGATCCCTACATAGACTGGCATCAGCGGTAAAATACACGGAGAGAAAAAAGATAGAATCCCCGCTAAGAACACTGAAATGGAAAACAAACTATTTTCAATCATTTCAATTACCTCCCTTACTTTCTGACACTAGTATAAAGAAAAAATCTCTCTAAAAATAGAGAGATTGATATGCAAAAACTTGAATTTAATTGGGAGATGAATATCCCTATCTACCAACATCGAGGCTGGGACAAAAATCCTAGCCTCGATATTGTCTTTGGATTGTCGAGCAAGACGCAGTGGTTGAGTGGGCTCTACTACGCTGATTTCATCAGCTTTTACACCCCTACTCAACTGTGCGGAGGTGGGACGACGAAATCGAATTCTTACGAATTACCGATTTCTGTCCCACTCTCTTTTCGAGCAAGCTACTTTAATTCTTTTTCAAATAATCAATAGCATCCTGCAAGGTTTTGACAGGAACAATTTTCATCTTGGTCTTAATTTTCTTAGCTGTTTCTACCGCTTCGTCGTAGTTGCTCTTGGCATTCGGATTGTTCTTTTTAACTTCCTCTGTCACCGGATTATCAGGGGCAAAGAAGATTTCAGCACCAGCGCGATCTGCTGCTACGACTTTTTTATCCACTCCACCGATATCTCCGACAGTCCCATCATGGTTAATGGTCCCTGTCCCTGCGATATGGCGTCCCTGACGAAGGTCTGGATCTGCTACTTGGGTATAGATGGACAAACTAAACATCATCCCGGCACTTGGGCCACCGATGCCAGCTGTCGCAAACTCAATCGGCACGTCACTCTTCACTTCTGTCCGGTCAATCAAGCTAATCCCAATCCCATTCTTGCCATTGACCAACTTAATAATCTTTCCTTCAGCTGTCTTGGTCTGACCATCTTCTGTGTAGGTCACTGAGACCTTGTCCCCAATTTTTTGGGAACCAACATACTCGATGAGCTCTTTTGAGCTCTTGAAGGTTTTGTCATTCACAGCCGTAACCGTGTCCGCAATATTTAGAACGCCTTTAAAGGTAGAGTCTTCTGCTACTTGCATGACATAAACACCTAAGAATTCCATCTCTGTCTCTTTTCCAGCAGTTTTTAATCCTTGGTATTTGGCAGTATTTTGAGAGGTCTCCATATAAAATTGATTGATCCGGAAAAATTCCTCACTGGAACTGCCACCTGTCATTTCTTTTTCAGAGTGGATATCTGTAAAAGGAGTCACCCAGGCATAGACTATATCCGAGAAGGTCGCTTGCTTGACGGCAACAGTGACAAAATCATACGAACCAGATGCTTCATCATTTTTCTGGTTGACGCGCATCACTTGGCGAATATCTTCTGAACTCCCAGGCATTTCCAGATAATAGGGCAGGGGAACAAAGAAAGCTAACAAGGCCAGAATCAGAAGCAAAGTCCCAATAATCGGCCAGCGATAGGTTCTCCACACACTATCTTTTTTGCGTACAGGTTCAAATGGGCTTTCTGGTAACTGAGCCCTTTGTTTTTCAAATTCATTCATTCCTTTTATTTCATCTCCTTTATAACACTCTCTGGGACATAGGCACTGACATCTTGCTGGAAGGTCAGCAACTCGCGAATTCTCGTCGAGCTCAAGGCCTGGTACTGGGGCTGGGCACAGAGATAGATGGTCTCAAGCTCTGGAGCCAGCTGGTGATTGAAGTAGTCCATGTTGCTTTCATAGAGAAAGTCTTGGCTATTTCGCAAGCCTCGAACCAAGCTCGTCACTCCATACCGTCTAGCCACTTCTACAGCCAACTCTGCCTCTGAGATGATGACTCTTACATTGGACAAATGAGCTACTGCCTCTGTCACCATGGCCTCTCTTTGCTCAATGGTAAAATAGCCCTTCTTCTCATGATTAAAGAAGATGCCTACATACAAGCAATCAAACAAGCGACTAGCTCGCTCTATCAAATCCAAGTGTCCCAAGGTCATTGGGTCAAATGAACCTGTAAATAACCCGATTTTATCTGACATAAACCGTTACCTTACTAATTCCGTAGATTTTTTCTTTCCAGATTCCTAGACAGGCAATCTCCTCAGGCAAGTCTACTGCCTTGTCTGTCTCACAGACGACCATGACCTCTTCTCCCAGCAAATCTCGTTCAGCCAAGGTTTCAATATCGGCTACGATCTGCTCCTTGGCATAGGGAGGATCCAGGAAAACAAGGTCAAAGGTCCCCTGCAATTGGCCGAGAGCTTGGTGAGCCTCCATCTTCAGCAATTGAAACTTGTGGCTTTCCTTGGTCATTTGGATATTGCTGGCAATAATCCCTTGGGCTCTGCGGTCTTTCTCGACCAAGACAGCCTGCTCCATCCCACGCGATACCGCTTCGATGGACAAGCCGCCTGAGCCTGCATATAAATCCAAGACCCGCCCCCCATCAAAATAAGGACCAATCATATTAAACATAGCCCCTCTCACCTTATCTGAAGTGGGCCTCGTTGTCTTTCCTTCGAGCGTCTTAAGAGGACGCCCCCCATAGGTACCTGATACAATCTTCATAGAGATTATTATATCAAAATTTAGATAAAAGATACAAAAACACTCACCCTCTCCAATCTGAGATCTGCTGAAGCAAATCCCTTTCGCTGCCAAAGAAAAATCCTCTCACTTTTCTCTTGAAGTCCGAATTTATTTTTGCTATACTATATGTAACTTTTAAAACGTTACATAGGAGAACGCAGATGTTTGATGCAAAAAAATTAAAAGACCGGCGACTGGAGCTCGGCCTAACCCAAGCCCAGGTCTACGAATCCTTAGAGATTAGTCGCAAGACCTACTCTAGTTGGGAGAATGGCTTAGCAGAGCCACACGATAAAAATCTCAGGAGGTTGGCCAAGCGCCTCTCCGTTAAAGAGGACTACTTTGTCGACAAGAGCTCAGCGCTTTTCACCTACCCTTTATTAACCCCGCCCCATCAAAAAAAGGTCGATCTCTTGGCTAGCCAACTCTTAGCAGAGCAAGAAAAAGTGGTCTCTTTGGTCCCTTACCGTGTCCTCTCTATCGACTTGGCTGCCGGACATGGTCATACCTTTTATGACAATGAGACCGACTACGAGATCGTTTATTTCGACCAAGAGATCCAACACGACTTTGCCTCTTGGGTCTCTGGAGATTCTATGGAACCAAGCTATCCAAACGGTTCCGTTGCCTTGATGAAACAGACAGGATTTGACTATGATGGAGCGGTCTACGCCCTTATGTGGAACGGAAAGACCTATATCAAAAAAGTCTATCGGGAAGAGGAGGGCCTCCGCCTAGAGTCTATCAACCCAGCCTATGATGACCTCTTTGCACCCTACGAAGATGAACCAAAAATCGTTGGTATCGTGGTTGGCCACTTCCTCCCTCTGGAGGTCTAGACATGCTTTTTGATTATTCACGTGAGCCAAGGTCTGATATTGCTTTTGTGGATATGAAAAGTTTCTATGCCAGTTGTGAGTGTGTCCGCCTCGGCCTCAATCCCTTGACGACGTCTCTTTGTGTCATGAGTCGGAGCGATAATTCTGCTGGCCTCATCTTAGCTAGTTCCCCCGTTTTTAAGCAAGTCTTTGGAAAGAAAAATGTCGGGCGTAGCTACGATCTGCCCTTTGATCTCAAGACTAGGAAATTCAATTACTACTTGGCCCGTAAGCAAGGCCTCCCTACAGATCCATCCTTTGTCCACTATATCGAAAGTTGGGCCAAGCGTACCTTTATCGTGCCTCCTCGCATGAATGCCTATATCCAGGTCAACATGGAAATCCAGCAAGTCTTTCAAGAATTTGCTGCTCCAGATGATATCTACCCCTATTCCATCGATGAGGGATTTATCGATTTGACCAGCTCTCTCAACTACTTTATTCCTGATCCTCAGCTAGACCGACGCTCCAAGCTAGATCTCCTTTCTGCTCGGATCCAAAAGCGCATTTGGCAGCAAACTGGGATCTATGCTACTGTCGGGATGAGCAATGCCAATCCGCTCCTGGCCAAACTGGCTCTAGACAACGAAGCCAAGCACCAGAAAACCATGCGGGCTAACTGGTCTTACGAAGACGTCCCCAGTCGTGTCTGGCAGATAAAAAAACTAACTGATTTCTGGGGCATTGGCCATCGAACAGAAAAACGCCTGAACAAGCTCGGCATTCACTCCATCTATGAGCTGGCCCAGGCCAATCCAGACCAGCTCAAAAACGAATTTGGAGTCATGGGCGTCCAGCTCTGGTTTCATGCCCATGGGATTGATGAAAGCAATGTCCATCGCCCCTATCGGCCAAAGTCTCACGGTCTAGGAAATTCACAAATCCTTCCCCGTGACTACCACCGCCAAAGCGATATTGAATTGGTTTTTCGGGAGATGGCCGAGCAGGTCGCTATCCGCTTACGTCGGGAAAAGAAAAAGACCCAATTGGTCTCCATCCACGCCAGCTACTCCAAACAGGAACAGCTCCCTTCCATCCACTGCCAGCAAAAGATTGAGCCGACCAACTCTACCGCTCAATTAGGCAAGGAAGTCATCCAACTCTTTCGTTCCCACTACCAGGGAGGAGCCATCCGGCAGATCGGAGTCTTTTACGGGAAGCTCGTAGAGGAGAGCTTCCAGCTGATCTCCCTATTTGATGATCCTGAGGAAACTCAAAAAGAAGAATCCCTCCAAGAGACCATTGACCACATCCGTGACCGATTTGGCTTTGCTTCTCTACAGAAGGGATCTGCCCTATTAGAAAATTCACGCGCTCTGGCTCGAAGCAAACTGACCGGAGGCCACTCTGCAGGAGGTTTAGATGGCTTAGCATGATCGATCGTTCTTATCTCCCCTATCAGTCGGCACGGGACTTTCAAGACCGAGGCATGGCCAAGTGGGCTGGCTTCTTCCTCTCTGAGCATTCGACGGCCTTACAAACAAAGCACCTCTCCCTAGAAGAGCTCCGCCTCCTCTCAAGCGAAGAAATCCGTCGCCTTCTCGAGCAGGCTTACCAGCAAAAGTCTCCCCTATCCCTCTCTAGCCTCCAGGACAATCAAATTGCCGTCTACTACGGCCAGGTCTATAGCTTAAGCCCTACCGAAGTCCTCATTAAAAATGGCCAGCACTACCACTCTCTCCTTCTTTCGACTATTTTTTCTATTGAACCAGGAGATTCTAGCTATGAAACCAGCCCTGAATAAACACGAACTCCAATTCGATTATTTTTCAGACAATTACCAGCAGTTCGAGCATGATTTTTACCGCTTGGCAACGACTGCGACCCCCTTAGTCTTTTTAGAAGATGACCTGCTCCGTTCCATGTCGACAGGCCAGCGCAACTATTTCAGACTCCACCACACCCAGAGTCGCGACCATCGTGACCACTACTTTCACTTTCGCGTCTCCACCCATCCCCAATCCCCACTGACACGGATTTATACCTACCTAGGCCACAGCCTCACCACAGAATACAAAGCAACCTCCTAGAAAACTAGGAGGTTCTTTTATCATCTAGATGAAGAGGATTTCGCAACCCAACCAATCGCGTCTACAGGAGGATTGTCCACATCAATCCAGATGAAGTCAATGCCGATTTCACCGTTTTTGAATTTAGAGAGACGGATACCATTGATTTCTAGCTGAGACAATTTCTTACCCGTTAGGATCTCTCTGTCTTTTAACTGAAAGACCCCACGAAGGATCCAATTTCCAAGGATTTCTTGCTTATCAGTTGATTGAATGGCCTTCCCAGCTTCTTGGTTGATATAGGCAGTAATCACATCACCTGATGATAAAAATCGTAGCTTAAAGGTCCGTTCTTCTTTTGGGAGCGCGAGTTTACTAGTACCTGGCTCAAACTTTCCAATCCCTTTACCAAAAAAGTCTGGACGCTCCTCATGGAAATGTTTGGAGTCTGGAAGAGGGATATACACTTCACTAACCGGACGATACACCAGCTGTTCAATTTCTTTAATGAGCTTTTCGTTCCCTGTCTCGTGTGCAAAGCGAATCAAGTCCTC
The DNA here is from genome assembly GCF_003603405.1 of Streptococcus sp. AM43-2AT. NCBI lineage: Bacteria > Bacillati > Bacillota > Bacilli > Lactobacillales > Streptococcaceae > Streptococcus > Streptococcus sp. AM43-2AT. The sequence goes on from NZ_QTND01000001.1 coordinate 899,305, forward strand.
ACGAATGGACTTCATCTGAGCTTTTTCTTCCTTGGTAGACCATTTTTTCAAGAGGATTTCTTCCAAAGAGAAGATTACAAAAGCAAGTTCTTCTGGAGCAAGACTATCTTTAAACTTATTCTGAATCTTTAAAATCCGTGGCAAGCGATCTTTCTTCGCCAACTTTGAACCACCATTAAAAGCGTTAAAGCCAGAATTTTCTTCTACATTTCCATGCTTATCTGTGATCACCCACGACACCGTCTCAAGAATCTCCGAATCACTTTTTTCCGAGGTCAATAAATGAAGGTGTTCAAAAAGATAAAAGGGATCTTCGACATAATTCACATCCCAGGTATCAACTACAATCTCCTTATTCCTAAAGGTCATATGGAGCTGACTATCTGCAGCCGTGTATTTGTAATCATGCTGGCCATCTGTAAAACGAAAATTTGTAGGATTGTTCTTAGTTGTAGAACCCAGAATCTTGAGATGATCTAGGTCAACAGGCAGATAAGTTGTCTCTCCTACATGGATCTGAGGCTTGTGTCCTTTGGAAGTCGGCATCAAGACATGATAGACGGCTTCTACATGACTAGAATCAGAATGGAATCCTTTTATGAGGGCTTTTGAAGATTCAATCCGTTGATTTCGCAAGGTCGCAATCTCACGGGCCAGTTTTTCATAGCGAGCACGATTTTCTTTATCAGCTGTCTCCTTATCCGGTGAAATATCAGCATGAAATCGAATTTCACTCAACAACTCATTCCAAGACTGCGAATCTTTCTTGAACTGAGCAATCTTTTGATCCCCTGAGTCCAAGCCAAAGGATTTAATCCCAACCAAATACTTATGTTGCTCATCAACGACAAGCGAAGCATCATAGGAGGTATTGGCAATGTCCTCACCAACCGCATGAAAAGCCTTTTGGAAAACAGTCTCTTGGAATTTTGAATTGACAATCGGAGCGACATGGCTCTCTCGATCATCAGTATCTTCACCCTCTGCTTTTTGAGAGAAAGCCTCACTCAGACTAGCAAAGTTGGTAATGAGAGTCTTATATTTCTCTTTTTGTTCTTGTTTTAGGTGTTCCCACATCATTCAATCCTCACTTCTTATTTAAGTATATCAAAAGAAGACTAGTTTTTCACTAGTCCCCTTACTTATATAATTCGTTAAATAATGCTGTAAAACTCAAAATTTCCACGTTTTTTTACCAATCTGAAATAATCTTCATCAGATAAAATTGCAAGACCATCCTCATAGGAGGCAATCTTCTTCTCTGCTTCCTCATAAGAGGAGACAAAATCTTTCACATAAGACTGGCCTTCAAATTGACCATTCATCTTTGTGTAGATAATGGCAAATTTTCCTGAGCGATCCAATTGAGACGGCCCATTGCTCTCATTAAGGGCAAAAGCAATCCGCTCTGCGATGCGTTTAATCACAGGAACAACCACACTATTTCCAGCTTGTTTATAAAGTTGACCATTGGAAACACCCTCAGGTAACTTAAAGGTCTTTGGATAACCTTGTACATTAAAAGTTTCCTTCGGTGTTAACTTACGAATCTCCCCGCTGTCAGTCAGGATCAACGGGACATTGTGCCCGCCTGTTCCCATATTAGCTGTTAGGGTTGGAACAACACCGTTTTTATTCTCACGAACATATTGACGACGCCACTGGTAGACCGTATCTTGACTGGTCACATTAGCCTTGAGGTCAGCGTAGAAATTCTGCTTGCCTTCTCGATAATAGTAGGCCTCATCTGTCTTAGCACCAAAATCAATGACATCGCCCAAAGTCGTAGTCAGCTTGATTTCCTCAGGGAATTCAAACAAGTCGTAGGCTTCTTTAGTATCAAAACCAACAATGTAAATCCGCTCACGGTTTTGTGGGATATTTCCGTAGTCTTTCCCGTTGAGAACCTTCCACTTGATGAAGTAGTTGTTCTCCGTCAAGGCTTCACGAATAACCTTGAAGGTATTGCCATGGTCATGACCGACCATATTTTTGACGTTTTCGATGAAGATAGCTCGAGGTTTACGCCCTTCAATCATGCGAAGCAACTCAAAGAAAAGATCCCCACGATCATCATCAAATCCCTTGCGGTAACCCGCAATACTAAAGGCCTGGCAAGGGAACCCTCCCATAATCACATCCACACGCTCAGCTGGAATGTCTTCCGGCTGCACCGCATGAATATCACGACTATCCAAATGCGTATTTGGATAATTTAAACGATAAGTCTGACGCGCATACTTATCAAATTCATTGGCATACACCACTCTGAACTCGTTGGTCTGTTCAAATCCCAACTCAATTCCCCCAACACCTGAGAAGAAGGCTGCAATGTTGTACTTCTCAGAGCGGTTCGAACTTACAGAATTTGTCATGTAGTAACCTGCTTTCTAAAAATGAAAGTTAAACCATGTTTAACCCTTATTCAATTTTTTTAATAAAATCTTATAAAGTTTGCTAATTTTTTCTTTTGATTCTGATTTGAATTTATCGTATTTTTCATTATCATCAACAGTATTTAACTTTCTAGAATAGTAGTCCTCTACCTCCATGATATACTCTGTAAGTTTTTTATAAAATTTCTTGTCAGTGAATTTATAAAAACTAGATTTTTTTCTAAGATTTTTTAAAATATTTGTCATCTCAGTAATACCAGTTAATTTAATTCTATCATTAGTATGAATATAGTTTATATCAGATTCAGCTTTTGGTATCGTAAACTGCATATATTTGAAATATATATCTTGAAAAATTTTAGAGTTTTTTTCTCTCTTCAATTTTATATTCTCAAAAATTAAACTAATCACAAAAGTAACAACTGATAATATAATAGCTATTGCTGATAAAATATTACTCCACACGTCTATTCAATAGCCTCCTCGATAGAGTAGTCTAAATCCTCATTTTCAAAAACCAGAGTATACTTAGATTCAACTCCTTTTTTACCAATTTTCTCAAGTTCTTCTTTAAATAGACCTTGAAAAAAAGATGAAGCTACGTTTTCGATTTCAGGTGGAAAAATTAATTTAATTTTATCCTCATCCTGTATATATGGCTTTACTTGGTTATTAAAAACTTCTTTTCCTTCTGGGTTACCAGCCAAGCTTATATATGTTTTTTTAAAAGTTAACTTTATTTCTTTCATCTTCACCATCCTTTTTTTCCAAAACAAAATTCAAATTATAACCAACTCCAGGTAAATATATTTTTGATTTAGAATATACTTCCTTTTCTGGTTTTGCAGACTGAAAGTCCGAATTCGAGAATGAGACGTAACCTTGCGAATCTTCATTCAATAACTTATGATGAAACTTCACTAACTCATGTCCACTCATTATATAGCAATAGTTGCTTTCCGAATAATCTATAATCGATTTAAGAAGTTTAGTACTCCCTCTACCCCCACTAATCATTGTATCTTCTCTACCTGATATTTCATGCTGTAATGAAGCAATAATCCAAAAAATATTTTCGGTATACTCCTGATTAAAGAAGGCTTCATGTATATTATAAATCCTCTTTATATCCTGATACCTTTCACCTATTTTACGAGGATGAGCCTGTATGATTTTATTTTTTACTAAATCACCCATTTTAATTTCAGAAAAGTTTAATATAACGACATTTAGTGCTGAGAAATTTCTATCAGGTTTTTGAACATGAATAAAACTATCAGAATAATCTATATCTACTAAGCAGTCAGATTTCCCGTGTTCGATAGCATTTCCTACTAGTTCTCCAATAGTATTAGAAATAGAAAACAAAATTTTTTTATCGTCAATTATAAATAAATTTTTTAAAAAATTTACTACTGTAGAGGAAAAAGACGAGAGGTCATTATTAGAAGTTACCCACAATCTCAAATGTGTACGAGTAATTTTTACTTGAAATTCCTTCAAAAATTTTTCAAGCGAGTAATTTCCATTGGGCGGATTTAAGTATTTTATAGGTGAATCATAGATTCCTGAGGATACCACATTCCTAGTTACCTGTAGATAGACCGATACCACGAAACCTTGACTAATTAAATAAAAACAGATGCATTCGAAATAAATGTAAGACAATTTATCTTGCAATTCTATAGAATCAAAATTAAATTCTATATTTCTGATTAGTTTAGGTTTTTGAATAATCGATGTTGAAAAAGAAATAATCGAAGACAATAACTCTGCATTGAAATTTTTAATCTTTGTTCTAAAGGAATAATATTTTTTCCCCTTATTATCTTTCTCTAATCGAAGTTTATAGCTAGAACAATCAGAGAAAATCAAATCTATATTTTGACTCATAGAACATTATCCCAACTTCTTCATCTCATCAATACGTGCTACGGTCGCATCGTATTTAGCTTGGTAGTCGGCTTGTTTGTCGCGTTCTTTTTGGACGACTTCTGGTTTGGCATTGGCTACGAAGCGTTCGTTAGAGAGTTTCTTGCCGACCATATCCAGTTCTTTTTGCCATTTAGCCAGTTCCTTGTCGAGGCGAGCCAGTTCTTCTTCGACATTGAGGAGGTCTGCGAGAGGCAAGTAGATTTCTGCTCCTGTGATGACGCTTGACATCGCGAGTTCAGGTGCAGGGATGGTTGATACAATTTCCAAGTGTTCTGGATTTGTGAAGCGCTTGATGTAGTTGACATTGCTGTTAAAGAAGGCTTCCAAGTCGCTATCGCTTGTCTTGACAAGGATTGTGATAGGCTTGCTTGGTGCTACGTTTACTTCTGCACGCGCATTACGAACAGCACGGATCAAGTCTTTGAGGCTTTCCACACCTGTGTGAGCCACCAAGTCTTCAAAGGCTGGGTTGACAGTTGGGTATGCTGCTGTCACGATAGAGCCTTCTGAGATTTGTCCAAAGATTTCCTCTGTCACGAATGGCATGATTGGGTGAAGGAGACGAAGGATCTTGTCTAAAGTGTAAAGGAGAACAGAACGTGTGATAACTTTCTCTTCTTCGTTGTCACTATAAAGGACTTCCTTGGTCAATTCAACGTACCAGTCCGCAAACTCATCCCAGATGAAGTTGTAGAGGATGTGGCCAGCTACACCAAATTCAAACTTATCAAAGTTTTCAGTGACTTTTCCGATAGTTTCATTGAGGTTGTGGAGAATCCAGCGGTCAGTGACATTTCCAGCTTCCTTATTGACAACTTTTTCGACATTAGCAGTTGCCTGCTCAAGGGTCAAGCCTTCATTGTTCATGAGGATGTAGCGAGAGATGTTCCAGATCTTGTTAATGAAGTTCCATGAAGCATCCATTTTCTCGTAAGAGAAGCGCACGTCTTGACCTGGTGCAGAACCGTTTGAAAGGAACCAGCGAAGGGCATCGGCACCGTATTTCTCGATGACATCCATCGGGTCAATTCCGTTACCAAGAGATTTCGACATCTTGCGTCCTTGCTCGTCACGGATAAGACCGTGGATCAGAACGTTTTGGAATGGCTGACGGCCAGTGAATTCCAAAGATTGGAAGATCATACGAGACACCCAGAAGAAGATGATATCGTAACCTGTTACCAAGGTTGAAGTTGGGAAGTAACGTTTGAAGTCTTCTGAGTCGACATCAGGCCAGCCCATAGTTGAGAATGGCCAAAGGGCAGAACTGAACCAAGTGTCCAAGACGTCTTCGTCCTGAGTCCATCCGTCACCTTCTGGAGCTTCTTCACCGACATACATTTCACCCTCAGCATTGTACCAAGCAGGGATTTGGTGGCCCCACCAGAGCTGACGTGAGATTACCCAGTCGTGGACATTTTCCATCCATTGGAGGAAGGTATCGTTGAAACGAGGTGGGTAGAATTCAACCTTATCCTCTGTGTCTTGGTTGGCGATGGCGTTCTTAGCCAATTGGTCCATCTTGACGAACCATTGCGTAGACAAGCGTGGCTCAACCACTACACCTGTACGCTCTGAGTGACCAACACTGTGGACACGTTTTTCGATTTTAACGAGGGCACCGATTTCTTCCAACTTGGCAACGACTGCCTTACGAGCTTCAAAACGATCCATACCTGCAAATTCAAAGGCAAGCTCATTCATAGTTCCATCGTCATTCATAACGTTGACTTGTGGCAAGTTATGGCGTTGACCAACTAAGAAGTCGTTAGGATCGTGGGCAGGTGTGATTTTCACGACACCTGTACCAAACTCAGGATCAGCGTGCTCATCTCCAACGATTGGAATCAATTTATTAGCGATTGGAAGAACGACATGTTTACCAATCAAGTCCTTGTAGCGTGGGTCTTCTGGATTGACCGCAACGGCGACGTCCCCAAACATAGTCTCAGGACGAGTTGTCGCTACTTCAAGGGCGCGTGGGCCATCTTCCAGCATGTAGTTCATGTGGTAGAAGGCACCTTCGACATCCTTGTGGATCACCTCGATATCAGAAAGGGCTGTGCGAGCTGCTGGGTCCCAGTTGATGATAAACTCACCACGGTAGATCCAGCCTTTTTTGTAAAGGTCCACAAAGACCTTGCGAACGGCTTTTGACAAACCTTCGTCAAGAGTGAAACGCTCACGAGAGTAGTCTACAGAGAGCCCCATCTTGCCCCATTGTTCCTTGATGGTAGTGGCATATTCGTCTTTCCATTCCCAGACTTTCTCGAGGAATTTTTCACGACCCAGGTCGTAACGGCTAATGCCCTCACCACGCAAGCGCTCCTCAACCTTAGCCTGAGTCGCAATCCCCGCATGGTCCATCCCTGGAAGCCAAAGCGTATCAAAACCTTGCATACGTTTTTGACGGATGATGATATCTTGCAAAGTTGTATCCCAAGCATGACCAAGGTGGAGTTTCCCAGTTACATTTGGTGGTGGAATCACGATCGAATAAGGCTTAGCCTTTTTATCGCCAGAAGGCTTGAAAACATCCGCATCAAGCCATTTTTGGTAACGCCCAGCCTCAACCTCGGCTGGATTGTATTTAGGTGAAAGTTCTTTAGACATGTGTTTGTCCTTTCTCTATTGTTTTCATTTTTTCTTGAATCTGCTTTGCAACTTCTTCTGCAGACAAATTCGTATTATTTATTTTAAAGTAGTGGTGCAACTCATTTGGTTGAAATTGAGAATTAAATTGAAGTGTTTCAGTGGTCTCTAAAATTTCTCTTTCAGATACCTCAATATGTCGTTTTAAGGGTTTGTGCTTTAATCGATTCTCCGTTCGATTTCGACGTAAGCGCTCTTCAAGACTTGTTTCCAACTCAACAAAAAGAATCTCTTGATGATAATCATCCAACAAATTCTGAATTTCCTTTAAATACATCAGATTGTACTGATTTGAAAAGTCAATTACGCCTGTTAAAATCACCGACCGATGATTCCTGGCGCTTGTCCCAAGAAAAGAAAAGTAAATTCCACGAACAAATTCCCACATTTCCTCTGTAAAATCTTGATAGATTTCGAGGGCAAAATCAATGGGTTGATGGTTGAAAAAGAGAGTCGCGCCGGTGAGTTTCGAAAGTTCCTGACCAATGGTCATTTTCCCTGAAGCTGGAGCTCCAATGATGAAAACATGCATCAATCCACCTCCCACTCACTCTTCAACAAGCCGTATATCAGACTATCACAACGGTTTCCCTGGGCATCTTTGCGATCCCTTATGCGAGCTTCAAGGGTAAAGCCAAGTTTCTCAGCGACTCGTTGACTTTGGAGATTGTAGCCAAAGCAAGTCAGTTCTATCTTGTGAAGATCCAGATCTTTAAAAGCTAAGTCAATCAAGGTACGCGCCGCTTCGGGTACATAACCTCGCCCCCAATAGTCTGGGTGCAAGGTATAGCCAATCTCCAGCACATCGTCTGCGTGGCGATGGTTGAAATCAACAGAGCCGATGAGCTTATCCGTCCCTTTGACTACAATTCCGTAACCCGCTGGGAGATTATCTTTTTGATTGCGCTCGGGAAGGATATGTTCTAGGTAATAAATCTCATCTTCCAAGGTCTTGACGGGTGGAAAGCCTGCTGGATAGGAAACTTCTGGCAGACTAGCGTAGGCATGGATATCCTCAGCATCCGCCACTGTACGGACTCGCAGGACCAGACGTTCCGTTTTGATTCGTTCTGGTAACTCTGCTCTTGTCATCTTCCTCCCTCGCTTTCTACAAAAAAACGTCCCTGCCATCAATCTGACAGGGACGAATGTGTTTATCCGCGGTACCACCCAATTTCGGGCCCTTGCCCGCAACTTTGTTTATTTCATTTTCATCCATTAGCAACTAGTTTTGACACATTTGTGGACTTCTCAGCACCGCCACTTTCTGTAAAATGTGGAATTCAAAACACCTCTAACAGGTTCATTTTATCAAGTTTTCCCGGAAATAGCAAGAAATCACAAAAGCGATTATTTAAACTTGACACCAAGTTCTTGCAATTTTTTGATAGTTGCTGGGCCGATTCCTTTAAGGGCCAACAACTCTTTCTCTGTCCAGTTTGCGAAGTCCGCAACAGAGCGAATACCTTCATCATAGAATGTTTGCGCACGATCAAGGGCTACACCTTCCAAGCTTGCAGCGAATTCTTCCACTGAAGAAGCTACTTGTTTCACTTCTTTCGCTGCTGCTTTTGCTGCTTTCTCAACTTTTTTAGGTGCCTCTTTAACGGCTGCTCCTACAGTTGCGACAGCTTTTTTCAAAAGATGTCTATTTTGATGTTTGTATTGTTTCGCACGGTTAACGTTCTTCTTTGCCATTTTTCCTCCTACGTATCCAGTGATCAATCCCTAAGGCAACAAGGTTTCATCACCAATATTACTTTCAATAATTCGTTGATGTCTGTTCAACTTTTTTATTGTAACACAATCCCTCGAAAAATCAAGTCATTGCACTATTTTCAGCCAAATCCAGCTAGTCAAAAGCCTTTACAGAGAGCCTTTAATAGGTTCTCTCTCCAAACAAGCCATCTGGAAGATCGTGGAAACTTTTCCCTTCGTGGTAGTTGGCAAACTTCCCTTGAAGGAATTGATAGGCATCCAAGCGACTCTCATAGCGGATCATAGCTTCCTTGGCCCGCTCGTCCTGATCCTCTTCATAGACCTTCTTGCTTTCTGTCAGGGCCATCTCATTGATCATGACCTGGGTCTTGATCCAAGCCTCAAATTCTTTCATAAATTCTTTTTCGTAGCTCATTCTTACTCCAATCCTCTATAAAATTCACTATCGATCTCCCGATAGGGTTGGATATCCTGGACATATTCCAAGACACCTTGAAATTCTCCCGCTTCATCGCGCACTGCTGCATAGGTAACATGGACAAATTTCCCACGTGATTCTGATTTGAACCACATTTCATACTTGTCTTTTTTCCCCTCTCGAAGCCCCTGCATGATTGCTTTGACCTTCTCCAAGTATTTTGGCGGGTGACACAGTTCGACATGGCGTCCTACCTGCGACGGCGTCCGTTTGAAAATCATCTCTTCAAAAGGCGCTGCATCATTGTAATATTGGAAAATATCATCCTTATTAACAAAGGTGATCTCCATCGGTAGATGGTTCAAGATCAAGTTAGCCTGCTCCACAGAGAGGAAGCCGTGGCCAAAAGCCTGTGGTTGCTGACGGTCGAAGCTCTCTTCTTTTTTCTTAGGGGTGAAGGTAATGGTCAACTGCCCCTCTGGAGTCTCAATGACCTGTCGCTGCTCGCCTCCATTTGAAGAAGGAAGGGCTTCACCTGAAGCTTCTGTCTCAATTACTCCTTCTTCCTTGAAGTCCACACGTTTCGGCACCCATTTCTCACTCGGAATGATGATGGCATACCCATAGGCATCACTTTCTTCCGCGATGGAGAGCCAATCATCCTGAGTAAAGGCCTCCAGCAAAATCATCAAGAGGATGGACTCTTCCTTGAAGATCATGGCCTCAAACTCTTGCGCAAAGGCTTCAAATCGCTCTTTGACTTCCGAAATGGCACAATTAGGAAGTTCCTTAGCCACTTCCAAGGCTTTCGCAAAGAGGTCTCTAATCTGGTCATCTACCCCCCACATGACTTTGGGAGGGGAATCATGTCCATAGCGTTCCATAATAGGAAACATCAACTCTTCCTTGCGGCGGTAATGCCGATCAAATTGACCCACCAAGCCTAGCTGACGCAACAAGCCTTTGTGAATCTCCTGGATCATCTCAGGATCCTCTGTCGTCTCATAATTATCCAGCAAACGACGGACCCGCATCATAGCCGCCCGAAGGGCCAGGTTCTCCTGTTTAAAGATCTGAACCGGATGGCCTGGATGGTCAGTATCTGCTACTTCAACCCCTTGTACAGCGTTCTTAAAGAGATTGGCATGGACATCACAAAGCTCCATGACATCCTCAAAGGTAATGCCTGCATCAGAGTTCATCAGCTCATGCTCCATGAGGGAAATCTCAATCGCAGACACCCCGCTAAAGGTCGCATCAAAGCGCTCTTGGACCGACTCAGGAGAGGCTCCATGATGAAGATCTAATAAGATGTCTCTCAAGACATGAATTCGTTCATCGCTCATTAGTCTAGCCCCACTACTTCATAGCCATTGGCCTCTAATGTTCGCACAATCTTCTCCATGGGCGTACCTTCTAATTTTGATCCTTGTTTCAAAGAAACCTTGCGCCCAACTGTATTGCGCATGATCGGATTGGCTAAGGGTTTAAAGCCCAATTCCACCAACAAGTCTAATACTTCCGGATGTTGATCAATGACTTGAGCAACTGGAATCGATACATCAATTTTATTGTCCATCTCTCACTCTCACATTTCTTCTCTCATCTTAGCTCCTGGGAAACTAAGATTCCTCCTGGGGAAGCTCCTCAGCCCTCTGATTGGCCCGTTCTTCTCCCCACCAAAAGGGCATCAATTCTCCCAGAGTAATAGTCTTCCGACTCTCATAATCGACCATAAACTCCAACTGGCTATTGGCTGGATCAAGTTCCATTAAGAACTCTCGACAAGCCCCACAAGGCATTCCAGATCCGCCACCATAAGGTGGTCGATCTCGGAAGGCTAAAATTCGTTTCACCTTGGTTTGACCAGATGCTTGGTACATATTAAAGAGAGCCGCTCGTTCTGCACACAAATGGAAGACTCCACAGGTCCCTTCCATACAAAAGCCTGTATAGATTTGCCCATCCTCTGCCTCAATAGCCGCAACCACGTGTTGCGCATAGACAAAATCAGATACTTCATGGGGACGATAGAGGGCCTTGGCCTTTTCATACATGATTTCCCAAATATCCATTGTTGATTCCTGTTCTATTAAGCTTTCTTGACTAACTTCACCACAGCTTCTGTCCGAGCTGTATGGGGAAACATATCTACTGACTGGATGTAGACAACATCATACACCTTGGTCAAGTCTACAAGGTCTCGCGCCAAGGTCGAAACATTACAAGAGACATAGACCATCTTTTGAGGGGCATAGCGCAACAAAGTATCAATCAATTGAACCCCCAGTCCTGTCCGTGGTGGATCCACAATGACTGCATCCGCACGATAGCCTTCTTTGTACCAGCGAGGGATGATTTCCTCAGCCGTCCCCGCTTCGTAGTGTGTGTTATCAAATCCCATCTGCTTAGCATTGTACTTGGCATCCTCAATCGCTTCAGGGATAATGTCCATCCCCCGTACACTCTTGACCTTGTCCGCAAAGGCGAAACCAATGGTCCCAACACCACAGTAGGCATCAATCAAATGATCCTCTGGTGATACATCTAAGGCCTTGACAGCCTCACTATAGAGGACTTCGGTTTGCTCAGGATTTAACTGGTAAAAGGCCCGAGGAGACAAGGAAAAATCATAATCCAAGACCCCTTCTCGGATGGTCTCCTGTCCCCATATAATCTGCGTCTTCTCCCCATAAATCTCGCTTGATTTAGAAGTGTTCAGATTGACTGCCACCGTTACAATTTCAGGGTATTTTTCTACTAGGTCTGCGACCAAGTTTGTTAAATTAATTTGTCGACTCGTCACCACGATCATTTGGACCTGACCAGACTTGCGAGCCCGGCGTACCATGATGGTTCGAACTCCCAATTGCTTCCGATCATCTGAAATCGGAATCTGGTAGTAGGTCAATAGCTCAGCTACGTGATTAGCAATTTCCTGAATGACCGGATCCTGGACCAGACAGTCCCTTAATTCCACCAAATAATGGGAATTTTGAGCGTATAAACCAGCCTTTACCTGCCCCTTAAATTTACGCGTCTGAAATTGGAGCTTGGCCCGATAATACTGAGGTTTTTTCATCCCAAGCGTCGGATGAATCAGATAGTTTTCATACCCTTTAGGAGCATATTTTTTTAAGGCCTGTTGCAATAAGTCTGTTTTGAACTCCAACTGCTTGCTGTACTTCAGATGCATGATTTGGCAGCCCCCACAGGTCTCGTAAATATCACAGGTTGGCGTTACCCGATACTTGGAAGCCTTGTTGACGGACAAGAGCTTGGCTTCTGCAAAATTCTTCCGAATCGCCGTAATTTGGCAAAAGACATCTTCACCCTTTAAAGCCCCAGGCACAAAGACCAAGGTCTTCTTGTAAAAGCCAATCCCTTCACCATTAATTCCCATTCGCTTGATTTTCAAAGGAATTCTTTGTTTAACTTTTAAATCCATATGTCTATTATACCATGTAGTTTCTCATTCGTTTAGAATATGATAGAATTGAAAAGAAAAACAAGGAATCAGGGACCATTTCTCAAAAGGACTACGAATAATATAAAGAGAAAGACTGATCATTTACCATAATAAAACACGAACGAAACAGGAAACCTATGAAAATTACCAAATTAGAAAAGAAGAAACGTCTCTACCTTCTAGAGCTGGATCAAGCCGAATCCCTCTACATTACAGAAGACACCATCGTCCGCTTCATGCTCTCACGAGACAAGGAAATTAGCCAGGAAGAACTCAAGGAAATTCAAACCTTTGCCCAGCTCTCCCATGCTAAAAACTTGGCCCTCTATCACCTTTCCTTTAAGGCACGAACAGCTCGTGAGGTTCGCGACTACTTAATCAAGCACGAAATCGACGAATCTACCATCGAAACCGTCATTAACACCCTAAAAGAAGACAAATGGATCGATGACTTGGCCTATACTCGTGCTATCTTTCAATCCAATCACCTCTCAGGAGACAAGGGCCCCTATCTCCTCAAGCAAAAGCTCATTCAAAAAGGTGTCTCTTCCCACTATATCGACCAAATCACCTCAGAATTTGATTTTTCCGAGGTGGCTAAACGAACTGCCCAGAAACTGGCTAAGCAATACGTTAAGAAACTTCCACCAAGAGCCTTAAAAGATAAAATCACACAAACTCTTATCAATAAAGGCTTTAGTTATGAAGTTGCCAAGCAAGCCTATCACCAATTAGATATCGAACAAGACGAGGAACAAACTCTTGACCTGATTATGAAGGAACTAGAAAAACAGCACCGGAAATACTCCCGAAAATACGAGGGCTACGAGCTTAAACAACGCCTCACTCAAGCCCTTGCGCGCAAGGGATACGACTACTCAGACATTTCTACAGCACTTCGCGAATTCCTTTAAATAAAAAATCACATGAAAATCCCTTATTTTCATGAAAATATGATACAATATAGAGGATGTACTTAGATTGTAGAAAGTTGGTAAGTTATGAAACTACCTAAAGAAGGCGACTTTATTACAATTCAAAGTTATAAACATGATGGAAGTCTCCACCGAACCTGGCGGGACACCATGGTACTAAAAACTACGGAAAACGCACTTATCGGCGTCAATGATCATACTCTCGTTACAGAGAGCGATGGTAGAAGATGGATTACACGAGAGCCAGCAATCGTCTACTTTCATAAGAAGTACTGGTTTAATATCATTGCTATGATCCGAGATAATGAAGTATCCTATTATTGTAATCTTGCCAGTCCTTATTATATGGACCAAGAGGCACTAAAGTATATTGATTATGATCTTGATGTCAAAGTCTTTCCAGATGGTGATAAGAAACTGCTGGACGTAGAAGAATACGAACAGCACAAACGCAAAATGAACTATTCAGATGACATTGACTTTATCCTAAAAGAAAATGTCAAAATCCTTGTAGACTGGATTAACAACCAGTTAGGTCCATTCTCTGAGGAATACATTAAAATTTGGTACAACCGTTATGTTGAACTGCGAAATAAATAAAGTTGAAAAGAGCGAAAGCTCTTTTTTTCGAACTTAATACTTGCAATATCCAAGTAAAACAAGTACTATGTACTTAATAAAAACAGGAAGGGAGACACTATGGCGTTTACAAATACAAGAGGCCGCTATGCAAGTTTTGGGGTCGTAACCAGCTTACCGGATGATATCATCGATAGTTTCTGGTTTGTCATTGACAACTACCTTAAACATGTCTATCCCTTAAATCCCGTTTTAAAATTTGAACTCATCAATCGAAAAGGGAAAACAACCCTGCGCTTCAGTCAAAAAGACTTCCCCTTAGAAATCGCTGTAGATTTCCTTATCCCTTTCGACCCTTACTACCCAAGACAAGTCAGAATCGTTGATAACAAAGGACGAGAAACCATCATGCTGATTGATGAATACCAACTCTTATAAAATAAAAGGCCTAATGGCCTTTTTTCTTTACAAAACAAAAAAGGTCATATGACCTTTCAATAATATCGGGAAGACAGGATTCGAACCTGCGACACCTTGGTCCCAAACCAAGTACTCTACCAAGCTGAGCTACTTCCCGAACTAAAGCTTACGCTTTATGCACCCTAGAGGAGTCGAACCTCTAACCGCCTGATTCGTAGTCAGGTACTCTATCCAGTTGAGCTAAGGGTGCTCGTTCTTATTCTATTCTTACATAGTCTTGCGACCATGCACCCTAGAGGAGTCGAACCTCTAACCGCCTGATTCGTAGTCAGGTACTCTATCCAGTTGAGCTAAGGGTGCTTCTTCTCCAACCTAAGTCTATGCCGAGGACCGGAATCGAACCGGTACGATCGTTACCAATCGCAGGATTTTAAGTCCTGTGCGTCTGCCAGTTCCGCCACCCCGGCCTCCTCAAGCGAACGACGGGATTCGAACCCGCGACCCCCACCTTGGCAAGGTGGTGTTCTACCACTGAACTACGTTCGCATCTGTTTCTTTATATAAAAAAATGCCGGCTACATGACTTGAACACGCGACCCTCTGATTACAAATCAGATGCTCTACCAACTGAGCTAAGCCGGCTCATTATTATTCCTTTATGCGGGTTAAGGGACTTGAACCCCCACGCCGTAAAGCGCCAGATCCTAAATCTGGTGCGTCTGCCAATTCCGCCAAACCCGCTATAATGACCCGTACTGGGCTCGAACCAGTGACCCATTGATTAAAAGTCAATTGCTCTACCAACTGAGCTAACGAGTCGTATCATTATCTTCTAGAAACTATGTTCCTACGGTCCCGACGGGAATCGAACCCGCGATCTTCGCCGTGACAGGGCGACGTGATAACCGCTACACTACGGGACCTATGGGAGTTAACGGGATCGAACCGCTGACCCTCTGCTTGTAAGGCAG
>NZ_QTND01000010.1:0-1016 GCF_003603405.1 Streptococcus sp. AM43-2AT
ATGGCGCGAGACGGAATCGAACCGCCGACACATGGAGCTTCAATCCATTGCTCTACCAACTGAGCTACCGAGCCAAATATTGCGGGAGCAGGATTTGAACCTACGACCTTCGGGTTATGAGCCCGACGAGCTACCGAGCTGCTCCATCCCGCGTTAATATTAAGGAGGATGTGGGATTCGAACCCACGCACGCTTTTACACGCCTGACGGTTTTCAAGACCGTTCCCTTCAGCCGGACTTGGGTAATCCTCCAATATAATATAGTCCGTACGGGATTCGAACCCGTGTTACCGCCGTGAAAAGGCGGTGTCTTAACCCCTTGACCAACGGACCATAATATTAAAAATGGGCACGAGTGGACTCGAACCACCGACCTCACGCTTATCAGGCGTGCGCTCTAACCACCTGAGCTACGCGCCCAAGTTAAAAACTTGGTATTGAACGAATGTTCAAAGCGGGTGACGAGAATCGAACTCGCGACAACAGCTTGGAAGGCTGTAGTTTTACCACTAAACTACACCCGCTTAGTATTAAAAGAAAATGGCGCGAGACGGAATCGAACCGCCGACACATGGAGCTTCAATCCATTGCTCTACCAACTGAGCTACCGAGCCAAATATTGCGGGAGCAGGATTTGAACCTACGACCTTCGGGTTATGAGCCCGACGAGCTACCGAGCTGCTCCATCCCGCGTTAATATTAAGGAGGATGTGGGATTCGAACCCACGCACGCTTTTACACGCCTGACGGTTTTCAAGACCGTTCCCTTCAGCCGGACTTGGGTAATCCTCCAGCTAATTATGGACCTTGTAGGACTTGAACCTACGACCACTCGGTTATGAGCCGAGAGCTCTAACCAGCTGAGCTAAAGGTCCGACAAGATCAATAGTATAGCGGCGAAGGGGATCGAACCCCCGACCTCCCGGGTATGAACCGGACGCTCTAGCCAGCTGAGCTACACCGCCATAAATCGGGAAGACAGGATTCGAACCTGCGACACCTTGGTCCCAAACCAA
>NZ_QTND01000011.1:0-374 GCF_003603405.1 Streptococcus sp. AM43-2AT
TACGACACAGTTGTAGACAACCGTCCACAAGAGATTGAATTCGAAGGCAAGACCTATGAATTGGTTCCAGCAGGTAACTACACAGTAGGTGAAGTGGATGACCAAGGTCACTTGAAGTCAACAGACCCAACAACTGGTAAAGTGATCGAAGGTGATAATAATGTCACTTATGTATACAAACTGAAGGAAACCCCAGCTGAACCTAAGAAGGGTGAAGTCATCATCACTTACGTAGATGAAAATGGTAAGGAAATCGAAAAACCTCGTCAAGATACACCAAACTCACCGTATGACACACCATATAACACTACTGAGGAAGGTGAAAAACCGAATACTATCAAGACACCAGATGGTAAGACCTATAAGATCGTACC
>NZ_QTND01000011.1:413-634 GCF_003603405.1 Streptococcus sp. AM43-2AT
TACCCAGTAGGTAAAGTTGACGAAGATGGACACTTGGAATCATCTGATCCAGTTAAAGGTAAAGTTGACAAACCAAAATCAACTATCACTTACGTCTATAAAGAAGTGAATGGTAATGTCTATGTACATTATCAAGATACTGAAGGTAATGTAATCAAACCTAAAGTAACAGATGAAAAAGCTCAACCAGTAGACAAAGACTACGACACAGTTGTAGACAA